>NZ_JBHSMT010000014.1:0-290278 GCF_042654985.1 Paraherbaspirillum soli
ATCTGCGGACGACGTTGAGTCTGGAAGAGCTGGTCCAGCGAATTGGTCCGATCCTCAAAGGGTGGATTCAATACTATGGACGCTTCAATCGCGGCTTGCTGATTAAGGCGATCAGGACAGTAGATCTGTACTTGATGCGCTGGGCGATGCGGAAATACAAAAGACTACGGGAGAGCTACATAAAGGGGTGGAGATGGGTGAGCAAGTTGCGTACTCGCCAGCCGAATCTACTGCCGACGTGGCTACCGGGTTGGGGCTGAACGACAAGAGCCGGATGAATCGAGAGGTTCACGTCCGGTTCTGTGAGAGCCTGAAGGGGAGGTTCCTTTGGGCGACTCGATCTCCCATTCTGGAAGTGCGGCTCAACCACCAAAGGAGCCCGTATGACCTTCGCTATCACGCCTGACAACAAACTGATTTTTCCCCCATCCGACCACCTCCACGAAGCCGCCGAATGCGCCCGTCTCGGCATGTTCTGCCTGGAAGAAGTGCTGCGTCTGCTGCGACCGCTGCGCGAGATCAACAAGGACAACGCGATGACGCATGACTTGGTGCAGGCGATCATCGACCTGGCCGACGACAGGCACAACCTGTTCGATGTGATGCGCGCGCGATTTGAAGAGGAAGAGAAAGCGCGCAAGAAGTAGGGCGGAAAAGCGCAGCGCCTTCCGCCGTTGGATGCGCCACCTACGTTCGATGCATCTAAAACGGCGGATAACGCTGCGCTCATCCGCCCTACGTACACCGATTACACCGATACTCAATGTTTTCAAGGCAAGCCTGTTTTTACACTTTCTTGCTTTTCGACATTACATATCTTTACAAAGGTTGATACAATTTCCGTTGAGAAATGTGGTCGCAAGTTAACAATCCCATGATCCAAAACCGTACTGTGCCTGCCATTGCGACTCGGCTGGTTGTAGAGGACTTTGCTTGTCCGGTCGTCGTTGTGCAATGCAACGCGCCGGTCTGAATGGTCTGAGCGATCTTGGTGCATGTATTGCCTGCTCGGTGATCTCTTTGACAAAACGGAGAACGTCAATGTATCCAAATGCCCCTGACTCTTTGACCAAGGTGGTGCGATTCAATCAGGATCGTCGCCTGGTGCAAATCAAGTCGCCGCTGGAATCCGAACTGCTGGTGGTGCACCGGCTGCATGGCAGCGAGGCCTTGTCCAAGCCTTTCCAGCTGACGGTGGACTTGTTGTCGCCGTCGGCCCAGGTCGAACTGAAGGAGTTGGTGGGCCAGCCTTTGCGCCTGAGCATGCTGACGCCGCAAGGCCAGCGTCATTTCCACGGCTTTGTGAAAGAGTTTGCGCGGACCGGCACCGATGGCGGTTTGACGACCTATCGGGCCGAACTGGCGCCGTGGTTTTCGTTTCTCGACTATGCGACCGATTGCCGGGTGTTCCAGGATCTTTCGGTGCTGGAGATCACGCGCGAAGTGTTCGGCAAATACGGCGACCTGGCGGATTATCGGTTCGACCTGCTATCCGATCGCTATCCAAAACTTTCTTACTGCGTGCAATACAACGAGTCCGATTTCACCTTCGTTTCGCGGCTGCTCGAGGATGCCGGCATCTACTATTACTTCGAGCACGCGGAGGACGGCCACAAGCTGGTGCTGGCGGACGATTCCACGCAATGTCTGCCGTCGGGCGCCGATCCGGTGGTGGAGTTCCAACCGCATCAGGATGTGCTGGCCACCGATGTTCTGGACGACTGGCGTCCGCGCCGCAGAATCGGCGCTTCGGTGCACAGCGCCAAGAGTTTCGATTTCAAGCAGCCGCGCAACCCGCTGGCGGCACAGTGGAAGACCGACGCGCCGCGCGGCACTTTGCCGCAATTTGAAAGTTATGCCTACGATGGCGCGGCCACCTACGACAACACCGGGATCGGCGAGAAATTGACGGCGGTGCGGGGCGAGGAGTCGGCCTGGCAAACCAAATTGTTCGAAGGCGAGGGCACTTGCCGCACCTTGGTGACCGGCCGTTATTTCGATCTGGATGGGCATTTCGAACACGGTGGCGATGATGCCAACGAACGGCGCTTCGCGGTGCTGGAGGTCAAGCACGATGCGCGCAACAATTTTTCCAGCGATTTCAGCGAAGCGCAGGATTGCGTCTACCGCGTCAATGTGACCGCTTTGCGGCGCGTGGTTCCGTACCGGCCGTTGCGGGCGACTGCGCGGCCGCGCATGCCCGGGCCGCAGACGGCGACAGTGGTCGGTCCGGCTGGCGAAGAAATTTGGGCTGACCGTTACGGCCGGGTCAAAGTCCAGTTCCATTGGGACCGGCAGGGCAAATTCAACGAGCGCAGCTCCAGCTGGGTGCGAGTCGCCAGTCCGTGGGCCGGCAGCGGCATGGGCGGCGTATCGGCGCCGCGGATCGGGCAGGAAGTGGTGGTGGATTTCCTGGATGGCAATCCTGACCGGCCGATTATTACCGGCCGCGTTTATAACGCCGACAACATGCCGCCGTTCGGCCAGGAAGTCAGCGGGATGCGCTCGAAGACGGTGCGCGGCGGCGGCTTCAATGAAGTCACGATGCATGACTCGGCCGGCAGCGAACTGCTGAACATGCACGCCCAGCGTGATATGGCGGTGGTGGTGCAGAACGACCACAACAGCACGGTCAACAACAACAAGGCGACCAAGGTCGCGAGCAACCATAGCCTGAACGTCGGCGCCAACCAGGATATTACGGTGGGCGGCAATCGCGGCGCGACCGTGACCGGCAACGATACGCGCACGGTCACCGGCAAGTCCGACACCGCGGTCACCGGGCCGGTGACGCACACTTACCAGGCCGGGCAGAAAGTGACCATCGCGTCGGCCGGCTACAGCGAGAACATCACCGGCAATTTCGGCCACACGCTGATCGGGGACTATAAAGCCAACACCAACGGCACCTGGAACCATGAGATCACCGGCACTTCCACACGCAAGGTAACCGGGGCCGTCAGCGAGACCATGCTGACCGGACGCGAAGTGACGGTGAGCGGCGGCGCCGACAAACGCAACGTGCAAGGCGCGGTGGAGGATGTCAACGTCGGGACCCGTCTATTGTCGGTGGACGGCGATATGAACCATGAGGTATCCGGCACGCATAGCGTGTTTGCCAACACAGCCATGGGACTGACTTCCAGCAACATCATCGAACTGGGAGTGGGAGGGGCCAAGCTCAGTATCAAGGATGGCGAAATCACCATCAGCGCGAATGGCTCGGTCATCAAGATCGATGGCGGCGGGATTTCGATCAATGGCGCCAAGATCCATTTGAATTGATCAGCGCAGGACTGGCGTTTGGCGAATTTTTGATTAACGCAAAAGTGGTAAGGAGTAGGGCGGATGAGCGCAGCCTTATTTGCAATTGCGCCGCCGATGGATGTGTCGCAAGTGTTCGGCGCATCCAAAACGGCGGATAACGCTACGCTCATCCGCCCTACTTGACTGATTTAAAAGAAAGGACCCCTGATCGTGGCCAAAAGCCCAGTGGAAAAAAAAGTCGAAGTGTTGCGCGATCTGTGGATGGAGCATACCCAGGAGCCGCAGCTGCGCTTGCTGGTGTGGCGCATCCCCAATAATGCCGACCGCATGCTGCAAGCTTTTTTCGAAGTGCAGCAGCATCCCGGCGACTGGAACACGGCCGATCTTTTTGTGCGCTTCGATGCGCCGTTTGAAACCGGCTTCGGCTACAGCAGGGCGCTGCGCGATGCGCTGGTCGAGGGTTATGTCGAAGGCCACGACAGCCTGAAGGAGCAAGGCGTGGAGCCGGACTGGCCGTACGCGGCGCTGCCGCGCCACTATTCCGCGGCGGGCTTCATGAGCGTGCTGGGCGCGTTCGCCGAGCATCATCAGGCGCAGGCCAGGCAGCAGCCGGATGCGCCGCAGTTCCGCTATGTGGCGGCGGTGCTGGATCCGGGTTCGGTAGCGAGCCAGGAGGCGTGGGAGGCCTGGCTCGATGCGGCACTGAGCAGCCGGGTTTCGCCGGCAGTGCGGCTGGTGCTGGTGGATACGCAGCAGGATAAACGCTGGGACGGCTTGGTGCGCAAATATGGCGAGCAGGTGGGAGTGATCGAAGCGCCGATCGATATGTTCGATATCGCCCGCGAAACCGCGGCCCAAGCCGGCGGCGCCGGTCCGGCCGTGGCTTACCGCCAGTTGCTGACCGATGTCATCGCCCTGGTCGAAAAAGGCAGTGCGGCGCAGACCAGCGCGCGCGCCGACAAAGCCTTGAAAATAGTGCAGCAAGAACAATGGTTCGATCAGCAGGTGGTGCTGCACATGGCGGTGGCCGGCGCGTATGTGAAAGAAAAAAATTTCAGCGAGGCCATCACGCGCTACCGCAGCGCGCGCGAGTGCGGCGTCCAGGCCGAGCAAAACAAGCATCCGGTCGGCGCCGATATGATCATGCAAACCTGGTTTGGCGAAGCCGGGGTGTGGCTGGCGGCCGGTCAGCCCGAGCGCGCGGCGCAGGCCTACCGCAGTGCGGCGGAACAGGCGCAGAAGGTGCCCAATCCGATGTTCGAGATCGAAGGTTTCAGGATGGCGGCGTACTGCTACGCCCAGGCCAAGCAGCGCGAACCGGCGCGCGAGCACGGCGCCTTGGCGGTGCGTGCGGCCAAGGCGGTGGCGCCCGCCGAACGTCCGCTGACCACGCTGCCGCTGGCGTTGCAGGATTTGTTGCGTTTGCAGGATGCATCCCGCACCGAGAAACTGGAGCGCTGCGCCGCCGACTATCAAGCCGCCATCGCGACTGCGCACAAACAGGCGGAGGAGCAAGCGGGCAAGCTGGGCAATCAACCCGCGGCGGCCGATCTGCAGCGCATCGAAGACAGTATGCATGAGCGTTTTGAAGCGAGTTTCCAACGCCAGCGCCAGGAGCGTGAACGGCTGATCGCGGGCGGCGATGAATTTTTCCGCAAAGTGGTGGCGCTGGGACGGGACATGCTCGACCCGCTGTGGAACGGCCTGCCGACCGTCAAGCATCCGCTGGACAAGGAGGTACAGGAATGGAGCGAGCCGCCGCAATTTACGCCATTGCCGGATCCGACCGATTTGCTGGAAAAGCCTGAGCCGGCGCCTCCAGCACCGGCGCATGCGCCTTCAGCGGCGTTGTCGGATTCCTTGATCGCCTAGCCGCACAAAGGACAAACATGACTGTCGCGGCCAAACATTTCGATCCCCAGATCGGCCTCGACATTCACTCGTACGCGATGCCGCCGGCACCGTTGCCGACCGCGCATATCTCCATCGTGCTGGATCCGTTCGATTACCTGCCCTTCATCGGCGCCACGGTGGAGGTGGCGGGGGTCAAGCGCGCCACCGCCGGTACCGGCGGCCTGTCGGTGCATATTCCGCTGGGAGTCTGGGCGCCGCCGCTGCGGGCGCCGAGCGGGCCACAGTTCGACGATGAACTGTTCATGGGCAGCAAGACGGTGGATGCGGATGGCAGTCCGTTTTCACGAATCGCCATGCCGGTGCTCGACTGCAATATGGTCGGCCTGATCCCGCCGTTCCGGCCGAAAAAACCATCCAAGCCGCCGACGACGATGAGCATGCCGACGGCGGTCAACCTGGCGATCCCGACCAATGTGTTCGTCGGCGGGCCGCCAACCATTTCCGTTCAGGCGCTGTTATTCAAGGCTGGCTTTGCCGCGCTGGGCAAAGGCTTCAAGATGCTGCGCAAGACCAAGGCCTATAAGCGCGCGATGGACGCTTTCAAGAAGGCGCGCCAGAAGCTGTTCAAGAACATGAAACCCGGCTTCCTCAAGTGCAAGGTGTTGCGCGCCGAGCCGGTTGATATTCGCGACGGCAGTGTGGCGCTGGAGCATGAGGATTTCAGCATTCCGGGGCGCTTGCCGCTGACCTGGAGCCGTGAGTATGCGTCGAGCGACAACTACGACGGCATGTGCGGGCACGGCTGGCAGACGCCGGCAGACTTCCGGCTGGAACTCGACCCCGATGGCAGCGTACTGTTCTTCGAAGCCAGCAGCGCTGCGGTGTTTCAGCAATTGCCCGCAGCGCTTGGCGCCGAACATGCGGTGACCGAATTTGTCGACGGCGCGCGGCTGACCTGGGCACAGGGCGCCGGCGGCGACGAGTTGCAGGTCGTGACCAAGGAAGATCTGCGCTACGTGTTCCGCAAGCCGGCATCGAATCTGACGCCGCTGCATCAAAGCCTGTCGTTGCCGATCGAACGGATCGAGGATTTGTGCGGCAATCATTGGCGCTTCGAACGGCGCGATGGTCACCTGACGCGCATCGTCGAAAGCGGCATAGCCGGTTTGCCGGGACGCTTTATCGAAGTGCATGAACGCGGCGGACGGATTCATCGCCTGGGTTTGCACGATCCGGCGACCGGGGTAACGCACCGACTGGTGCGGTACAAATATAACGGCAGCAAGGACCTGGTCGCGGCGCTGGACCAATTCGATGCGGCGCGTACTTTCGAGTACGACCGGCACCATATGGTGCGCCATACCGACCGCCTCGGCCTGTCTTTTTATTATGCGTATGACGCCCAGTGGCGCGTGCTGCATGCCTGGGGCGATCACGGCTTGCACGACTACCGCTTCGTCTACAACGAACTGCTGCGCGAAACCGAAGTGACCGATTCGCTGGGGCACATCTCGCTGATCAAATTCGACGACAACAATCTGCCGCTGTGCGAAATCGATCCATTGGGCGGCGTCACGATCTTTGAGTACGACGAGGTGGGACGCACCACGGCGGTGGTCGATCCGGCCGGGCTGCGCACCGAGTTTGAATACGATGAGCGCGGCAATTTGCTGAAGCTGGTGCAGCCGGACGGCACTGCGGTGTGTACCGTATTCGACGATGCCAATCACATCACCGAGGTGGTCGATCCGCTCGGACATCGGTGGCGACAAAGCTGGGATGAGCGTGGCTTGCTGCTGGACCAGACTACCCCGACCGGAGCTTGTTCGCGTTATGAATACGACGCACTGGGGCAATTGCGGGTTCACGTCAATCCGCGCGGCGCTACGACGGCGCTGACTTTCGACCGTTACGGCAACCTGTTGCACCTGACTGATCCACTCGGTCATCCCAGTTATTTCGAGAGTGATGCGTTGGGGTGTTTAAGGCGGTGTACCAACGCAGTCGGCGATGTCACGCAATACCGTTATGACGTCAAAGGGAGATTGCTGCAGGAGGTACAGGCAGGCGGCAGTACAAGTTATGAATACGACGCCGAAGATCAGCTGATTACCCATACCGACGAGGACGGAGCGCAGACCAGGCTGGAATATTTCGGTACCGGCCAGATAGCCAAACGATTGCAAGCCGACGGCTATAGCGTGCAGTACCTGTATGACACCGAAGAGCAGTTGGTGGGGGTGGTCAATCAACGCCAGGAAACGTACCGGATCAAGCACGATGCGCTGGGCCGCGTGATCGAAGAGGTCGATTACTGGGGACAGGCAACGACTTTCCGCTACGACGCTGCTGGCCGCCTGCTGGGCAGTTGCGATCCGCTGGGACGGATCGTCAGCTACGACACGGATAGGCAAGGCCGTATCGTCAAGAAAACCTTACCGGATCACGACCGTCCCGGCGCTCAGCTGCATGAGATATTCCGCTACGACGATAACGGCGCTTTGATCGAGATGCGCAATGCGCACCGCCATATCCTGCGCAAATTGGATGCCGCCGGCCGTCTCTGCGAAGAGGTGCAGGACGGTTTTCGTATCGAGAATAGCTACGACGAGATGGGCAACTGCTTGTCGCGTCGTACCAGTGCCGGCAATACAGTCGTTTCTACCTTTGATTTGGCCGACGAAGTGCTTAGCGTCGCGATCAACGATGAAGCGCCTATCGTCATCGAACGCGATGAGTTGGGCCGGGCCGTGACCGAGCAGTTGAGCGTCAGCGTCAAGCGTAGCTTGCGTTACGATGGCGCCGGTCACTTGAGCGGCCAGTCCGTGTTGCGCGACCAGTCGCCGTTGTTTGAAACGCATTATGAATATGACCGGGTCGGCAGCCAGACCCAGCGCCACGATAGCGTGCACGGCACCGATCTTTACCAATACGACCTATTGGGCAACCTGTTGCAGCATACCGATCCGGCCGGGCGCGTGACCGAGTTCCTGAACGATCCGGCCGGCGACCGTTTGCAAACGCGCATACGTCAGGCGGAAATGCAGCAGACGGCCGGCGGCGAAGGCCAGGCCGAGACGCTGTGGGCGCGGGAAGGCAGTCATGACGGCAAGCACTATGTGTTCGACCGCGCCGGCAACCTGATCCAGAGCGGGGAGATGCCGGCAACGGAGCTATCGGCCGCGGATTCGACTTTGCAGCTGCGCTGGGATGCCAGCCAACGCCTGATCGAGAGCCGCAAGGCGGGACAAGCCACTCATTACGGCTACGATCCGCTCGGACGCCGGGTCTTCAAGCGCAACCCGACGCATACCACCTGGTTCTTTTGGGATGGCGACGCATTGCTGGCTGAATTGCAGCAGGCGAACGAGGCGCAGAATGCGGACGACATCTGGCTGAGCAGCGACGTGGCGGATTTGACGGCGGCCCGGAACAGGCTCAATGCACTGAAGGCATTGCATTCCCAGGCGCGCGAGTTTGTTTATTATCCCGACACTTTTGTGCCGCTGGCATTGATTGATCGGCAGGCCGAAGTCAATCCGCCGGGTTCCGGCATATTTCATTATCACAATGACCCCAATGGTTGCCCGACCAGGTTGACCGATAGCGCCGGCCGAGTGGTGTGGTCGGTCAGTTATACGGCATGGGGAGCGGTACAAAGCACGCATGTGCAAGCCATCGAGAATCCGATCCGGTTTCAAGGCCAGTATTACGATGACGAGACCAAGCTGCATTACAACCGACACAGGTATTACCACCCTGATATCGGTTATATAAGTCCGGATCCTATCGGACTGGCGGGGGGGATAAATCCCTATCAATATGCGCCGAATCCACTCTCCTGGATTGATCCGTGGGGACTTGACAGAGCCCCGGCTTCTTTGCCCAACGAGCCTGGCATCTACATAATCACCAATGGCAAAACATCTTATGTGGGTAGTGCCGGGATTGGAACGAAGGATGGAATGAATGCGCGAGTATCAGCCTCGAAGCATGCAAAAGCGCAGCGATTAATAAAACAGCCCGGGACCAAGGTGGAATATGTGAGAGTTAATCTTGGAGGGGCAACGACCAAGAGCGATCGTAATAATATCTTGCGATATTATGAGTCGCGCGAATTCAAGAAACAACAAAGTCGGGGATATAGAATGCTGAATGGGGACAGGATTCAAGCGAAGAAAAAGGTCGCACATGCCGAAAGCCTGATTAACACGCATGGGGCACGGGCCAGCAAACGACGGACAAAATGTAAGTAAGGATATTACTCATGATGGAAAATACTTTGGAAGCTTATTTTGTGGAAAATAGAACGCAATATTTATCTCCGGATCTGGAGGGTTGTTATTGCGTCGGAAATAAAGATCTATGCTCATACCTTGAGGATGATGGAGCGGTAAGAATTGCTTGGGGGACGGAGCCAAAAGCCGAGAATCTGGCATCGATCAAGAAATTGTATTTGCTGCCCACGATGGCGCAAATCAAGAATGCCGAATTGCCGCCTTATGTGCGTCAATTGAAGAATCTTCAATTCCTTTCCATACCTTTCCCATTCCTTTTAAATTTAACCAGGGGATCGCTGCCTGATAATCTCAAATGCCTGGTGATTGAAAATTCCTATGATTATGAGGATAGTTTGAAAGGAAAAGAAATTGCGTGGCCGGATATTTCCTTGCCAGCGCTAAAAGCCATGGCTTTCCTTGGCGATTATGAGGCCTCAACCATGTGGCATCGGCTGCATATAAAAAATGGACATGTGCCATCTTTGGAATTTTTAAAGACTTATGTGGATAAAGCAGGGGCGGTATTAGATGCAGTCAGTCAATTTGACGGATTAAAGACCCTGGAATTGAGCAAAGTCGGAAAGCACAATATTTTTGAGCATGTAAGCAAGGAATTGGTGGCACTGGAGATTTCAGGGGCAAGCGCTGATTTCCCAATTTCCAATATGACGAGCTTGCAAAAAATCGAGATGCTAAGTCTTTTCGATATCAAATCAGAGATTGATTGTGAGATTTTTCTCGATTTTCCAGCATTAAAAGAAGTGGAAATGGTGGACTCCAAGAAAATAAAAAACATTGATGCCTTATTGGAGTGCAAGCATCTGATGAGTATTTTGTTACTGAATTGCGGTAACCCATTAAAAAAAGAAGGAAAGCAACGTTTTAAAGCTGCTGACTTTAAAAGACTGGACGTCGACTATTCATAATGTGTTAATTGGGCTTTGGGCTTGGTATTTAACATGCGAAGCCCAAGGTTTCACTTCATAAATATTCTCATTCCCAATCAATAATTTTCTGCCCTCCGCTATCCCCGGATGGGCGGAATAACGTGACGTCCGTAAATTCTTTCTAATAATTCTGGTTACCAATATCTCGTCATTTAGAGATAGCAATAAATATAAGAAAACACATGAGCATTGCAGCCAAACATTTCGATCCCCAAATCGGCCTCGACATCCACCTGTATTTGATTCCGCCGGAACCGGTCCCGGTGCCGTTGCCGACACCGCATATTTCGGTGGTGCTGGACCCGTTCGATTACCTGCCGTTCATCGGCGCCTCAGTGGAGGTGGCGGGGGTCAAGCGCGCCACCGCCGGCACCAGCGGCTTGACGGTGCATATTCCGTTTGGGCTCTGGGAACCGGCGCTGCGGATGCCGGAGGGCCCGCAGTTCTGGGATGAACTGTTCATGGGCAGCAAGACGGTGATCGCGGACGGCAATCCGTTTTCGCGGATCGCGATGCCGGTGCTCGACTGCAATCTGTTCGGCCTGATCCCGCCGTTCCGCATCAAGAAGCCGTCCAAAGAGCCGATGTCGATGTCATTGCCGATGGCGGTCAACCTGGCGATCCCGACCAATGTGTTTGTCGGTGGACCGCCGACCATCAACGTCGCGGATATGGCGTTCAGGGCTGGTTTTGCCGCGCTGGGCAAAGGCTTCAAGGCGCTGCGCAAGACCGAGGGCTTCAAGCGCGCGATGGAAGCGTTCAAGAAGAAGCGGCAGAAACTGTTCGAGAACATGGAGTCCGGCTTCCTCAAGTGCAAGGTGTTGCGCGCCGAGCCGGTCGATATCCGCGACGGCAGCGTGGCCGTTGCGCAGGAAGATTTCAGCATCCCGGGCCGTCTGCCGCTGACTTGGAGCCGCGACTACTCATCAAGTAACGACTACGACGGTCTATGCGGGCACGGCTGGCAGACCCCGGCCGACTTCCGGCTGGAAATCGACCCCGATGGTGCCGTGCTGTTCTTCGAAGCCAGCGGCGCGGCGGTGTTTCCGCAACTGCCGGCAGCGGTTGGCGCCGAACATGCGGTGACCGAATTTGTCGACGGCGCGCGACTGATCTGGGCGCAGGGCGCCAGCGGCGACGAGTTGCAGGTGCTGACCAAAGGTGATCTGCGCTACGTGTTCCGCAAGCCGGCCGCCAATATCACGCCGCTGCATCAAAGCCTGCCGTTGCCAATTGAACGGATCGAGGATTTGTGCGGTAATCATTGGCGCTTCGAACGGGGCGACGGCCATTTGACGCGCATCGTCGAAAGCGGCATAGCCGGTTTGCCGGGCCGCTTTATCGAAGTGCATCAACGCGGTGGACGGATTCATCACCTGGGTTTGCACGATCCGGCGAGCGGGGTAACGCACCCGCTGGTGCGTTACCGCTACAACGACAGCAAGGACCTGGTCGCGGCGTTGGACCAGCTCGATGCGGCGCGTACTTTTGAGTACGACCGGCACCACATGGTGCGCCACACTGACCGTCTCGGCCTGTCTTTTTATTATGCGTATGACGCTCAGTGGCGCGTGCTGCATGCGTGGGGCGATCAGGGCCTGCACGACTACCGCTTCGCCTACAACGAACTGTTGCGCGAAACCGAAGTGACCGATTCGTTGGGACACGTCTCGCTGATCAAGTTCGATGAGAACAATCTGCCCTTGTGCGAAATCGATCCGCTGGGCGGCGTCACGATTTTTGAGTATGACGAAGTGGGGCGCACTACGGCGGTGGTTGATCCGGCCGGCTTGCGCACCGAGTTTGAGTACGATGAACGCGGCAATTTGCTGAAGCTGGTACGGCCGGACGGGACGGCGGTGCGCTCCGTATTCGACGACGTCAATCGCATGACAGAAGTGGTCGACCCGCTCGGCCAGCACTGGCGACGCAGTTGGGATCAGCGCGGCCTGCTGCTGGAGCACGCTACCCCGCTGGGAGCCTGCTCGCGCTTTAGCTACGACGCCCACGGTCAACTGGTCACCCACATCAATCCGCGCGGCGCCGTCACGGCGCTGGCCTTCGATCGTTACGGCAACCTGTCGCATCTGACCGACCCGCTCGGCCATCGCAGCCTTTTCGAACATGACGCACTCGGCCGCCTGCAGCGCCGCACCGATGCCGTCGGCGACGTTACCGAATACCGCTACGACGCCAAAGGGCGATTGCTGCAGACCCGCCAGGCGGACGGCACCAGCGTCCATTGCGACTACGACGCCGAAGACCAGTTGCTCTGCTACACCGATCAGAACGGTGCCCGGACCCGGCTGGAATATGTCGGCACCGGCCAGCTCGCCCGACGCGTGCAAGCCGACGGCCACGCGATGCAGTACCTGTACGACACCGAAGAACAATTGATCGGGCTGGTCAACCAGCGTAAAGAAAGCTACCGGCTCAAGCGCGACGCGCTGGGTCGCATTGTCGAAGAAGTCGATTATTGGGAGCAGTCGCGCCGCTATCGCTACGATGCCGGCGGCAAGCTGTTAAGCGTCACCGATCCACTGGGCCGCATCATTGCCTACGACGCCGACCGCCTGGGCCGCATCGTCAAGAAAACCCTGCCCGATAGCGTCCATCCGACACAGCAGCTACAGGAAACCTTCAGCTACAACAAGAACGGCGCGCTGATCGAGATGCGCAACCCACATCGGCACGTCCAGCGCAAGTTCGACGCAGACGGCCGTCTCAGCGAAGAAGTGCAGGACGGCTTCCGGATTGAATACCGCTACGACGAAGCCGGCAACCGGCTGTCGCGAGTAACCAGCGCCGGCAACCAGATCGTTGCCAGCTACGATTTGCGCGACCAGGTGGCGAGCATCGCGATCAACGACGAAGTGCCGATCCTGATCGAACGCGATGCGCTCGGGCGCGCCGTCAAAGAGCAGTTGAGCGGCAGCGTCCAGCGGCAACTATGCTATGACACGGCAGACCAACTGACTGCCCAGACTGTGCTGCGCGACCAGGTCCCGCTGTTCGCGACCAGCTATGAATACGACCGCGCCGGCAACCAGACCCGGCGCAGCGATAGCGAACACGGCGGCGACCTGTATCACTACGACCCGCTAGGCAACATCCTGCGTCACACCGATCCTGCCGGACGCGTCACGGAGTTCCTCAACGACCCGGCCGGCGACCGATTGCGTACGCGGATCCGCCAGATGGAAATGCAGCAGGCGGCAGGCGCCGAAGGCCAGGCTGAAGTGTTGTGGAGCCGCGAAGGCAGTCATGACGGCATGCACTATGTGTTCGATCGCGCCGGCAACCTGATTCGACGCGGCAGCAGTCCGACGTCATCGACAAATCCAGCGGCCACCGACTCCAGCTTGCAACTACGCTGGGATGCCAACCAGCGCCTGATCGAAAGCAGTCAGGCCGGTCAAATCACTCGCTACGGCTACGATCCTGCGGGGCGGCGGGTATTCAAGCGCAATCCGACGCATACCACCTGGTTCTTCTGGGATGGCGACGCCTTGCTGGGCGAAGTGCAGCAAGCGAATGAGGCCCAAAGCGCCGACATCTGGTCGGCTGGCAATGTGGTCGACCTGATGGCGGCGCGCAAACGGCTTGGTGCGCTGAAGGCGCTGCATGCGCAGGTGCGGGAATATGTTTACTACCCGGGCACGTTTGTGCCGCTGGCGTTGATTGATCGGCAGGCCAAGGTCGCCAAGCGGCCTGCGCACATGGCGCCAGTGGCACCGGTTGTTGCAGCTAAGCCGCTGCCCCCGGCTGCGCCAGTTTCAAAGGCAGCCGCTGTCGATGGCATGGATGGTTTAGGCGGCATCGGAGGATTGGGCAGCGTCAGACTCGGCCAGCAGGGCGACGCTGCCGCCTCGGCGCCAGAGAGTAATCGCCAAGCCGGTCTCGGCGGCTTGGGTGGCGGGATGCAACTGGGCGGCAGTGTCAGCGCACCACCGCCCACTTTCACGTCGATCGTTGTTGCGGTAAGTGCTTCGCCCGAGGTCAGCACCAGCGGCGCAGAAGCGGTAGCCGATCAGGCTGGCAGCGCTGTCTTCCACTATCACAACGACCCTAACGGCTGCCCGACCAGATTGACGGACAGCAGCGGGCGGGTGGTCTGGTCGGCCAGGCATGCGGCTTGGGGGGCGCTACAAAAAATCCATGTGCATGCGATCGACAACCCGATTCGCTTGCAGGGGCAGTATCACGACGAAGAAACCGGTTTGCATTACAACCGCTATCGCTATTACGATCCGCATATCGGGCAGTTTGTCGGGCAGGATCCGATTGGGCTGGCAGGAGGAGAGAATCCCTATCAATATGCACCCAATCCTATGGTTTGGATTGATCCGCTGGGGCTTGCCCGGAACAAGAAAAAAAAGGACAAGGAATATGTCTACAGGCAATTGAATGCCGAAGACAGAGACCGATTCGATAGCGGACTAAGTTTGAAACCGAAAGGTACCGGCGGGTCTATCGCCGATCACGTCGCGGGCGCGGATACCGGGCATATTTCAGCCTCATTGACGGAAGAGGCCACTCTTCGATTTGAGAGCGGGAACGGAATGGTCAAGATCGATGTCGAGGCAGCAATTGCGGGCGGAGCTAAATATGTTGATCACAATAATGTGCTGCAAGGCGCAAAGCAATCCAAAGATTTGAAGGTGCAGAGAGATGCAAGACGGGCCGAAGAGGTCTTATTTAAAGGAGAGATCCCGCACGAAGCAATGACACTTTGCAGGAAGTAAATTAATTTTTGTGTAGTATTTTAAATACTCTCAATACTCCAGGAAATCCGCTTAATTTTTAAACATAGGGACACCTCTAAAAACCTACTGCAAGGTTTGACAAGCTCGCCAATCTCGGGGCTGCTCGCTACGGTTCTTCGAGGTGCCCATAGTTTTAATGCGACTGAATAGGTAAATATATGGCAGCACTTTCTGAATATGCAAACGTCCAAGATACTGCATTGAAAATACTTTTAAAAAAAGGATATCAATTTTGGTTCGACGACCGGACTGAATTGTATTGCGCGGAAAAAAACGGCTGGGATTTTAAGGCGGAATCTCCATGTGGGCTTCTCGGTATCGTCACAATTTATGAGTTCAAAAATCCAGGTCAATATTCTGAATATTGGTGGAAAGAAGAAGGTGAAAATGTCTTTCGCAATATAAGTCACGAACAGCCTGCATATGTCCCCATATGGAAAAAAACCTGAGGTTCGAGTTAGGGAGCGCTCAGTTTTGCACGCAGTTCCATGAGTAGTATGCCCAGCATGTTTTTGCCTTTGCCATCGCCACCGTCGCCCCAGTAGTCGTCATTTTCAGTATGTTCTACTAAACAAGCGTCTTTGGTACTCGCCAATTCAACGCGCAATTCCTGATGCTGGGTAAATTTTGCCCACAACGCCTCACGCATGATGGAAATCTTGACTGAGTCCCAGTCCCGTCTAAGTGGTCGCCGACGGTCACGTCCCATTTGCGCCGCTAACACGGGTGTCTTTGCTTTCCTTATTTTTTCTTCATCGGGCTGTCCCGCGAATTTCTGTGCCTGAAAGAAATGTTCGGTCGTCGGCCAGAGTTTCCCCTTGATACGGACTGAATACGGGGCAAAGTTAGAAAACGAACCATAGTCGTCGTTGACACTGTAAAAATGAATTTTTTGCACGATAAATACCTCGACGAAGCGAAATATGGTGACCGCGGACGTTAAGCGGTTATGAGCGAGTAGAGCGGTTCGATGACAAAAAAATAGCGCTTGCCGCGAAGCAAACGCTATTTTCAGCATGCACTGCCTATTTAAAACTGCGGCAAAGCAATAAAACCCTTAAGCAAAATTCTTCGCCGCAAATTCCCAGTTAGCCAATGCCCAGAATGCTTCCAGGTATTTTGGACGGGCGTTGCGGTAGTCGATGTAGTACGCGTGTTCCCAGACGTCGACGGTCAGCAGTGGCGTGGCGTCGGTGGTCAGCGGTGTGGCGGCATTGGAGGTCGATACCAGGTCGAGCGTGCCGTCGGCTTTTTTCACCAGCCAGGCCCAGCCGGAACCGAAAGTGCCGATCGCGCACTTGGTCATCTCAGCCTTGAAATTGTCGAACGAACCCCATTTCGCATTGATCGCATCTGCCAGTGCGCCGGTCGGTGCGCCGCCGCCTTGTGGCGACAGACTGTGCCAGTAAAAGGTGTGGTTCCAGATTTGCGCTGCGTTGTTGAATACGCCGCCGGAAGATTTCTTGACGATGTCTTCCAGTGATGCGTTTTCGAATTCGGTGCCGGTGATCAGGTTGTTCAGGTTGGTCACATAGGTCTGATGGTGCTTGCCGTAGTGATATTCGAGCGTCTCTTTGGAAATGTGTGGTGCCAGTGCATCCATTGCGTACGGCAGGGGCGGGAGTGTGTGTGTCATGGTGCTTCCTTCGTTTGATTTTATTGGGAAAGACTCAGAATCTGTTGCTTGAGCAGCTGTTGAACAGGTGTCAAGCAGGCTATTGTAAATCGCTTATCCATTCAATGCAGCAGGTTTAGCACCGTCTTAAGGGCACCTCTAAAAACCGTAGCGAGCGGCTCAAGGTCGGGGCGAGAAGCGCAGCCGTACAGAGGTACGGCGAGCATCACAGCCCCGAGATTGGGCCGCGCAGTAGGTTTTTGGAGGTGCCTAATCCAGGGTCGGCTGCACGCTGTCTATTCCGACTTTGGCGCTGCCCTCGGCCAGTTGCAAGGTGATGAAGTGGCGCGGTTGCAGCGCCTGCGGCGTGCGGATCACGTGGCCTTTGGCGTCGGTCACGATGGCATAGCCTCGCTCCAGCGTGCGCTGCGGATTTAATAATTCCAGTTGCGCATTGAGCGCCGCCAGCGTTTGCCGGTTATCCCGGTTCCGTGCCACGAACGCGCTGCTCAGACGGCGCGCTTGCTCGGACAACTGTGCACGTTGCGCGGTTGTGTTCGGCAGGTGCGCGGATAAGCGGGTGCGCAGATTGAGTAGCGCGTAACGCGATTGCGTCAGCGGGATGCGGGTGGCATGCGCCAGCCGGGTTTGCAGGGTTTGCAGTTTGAGGCGTTCGTGCGCGATCGTGGCGGCCGGACTGCTCAAGCGGCGCGTCAGCCAGTCGAGTTTTTGGCCGGCATCGCCCAGTCGTCGCTGCAAGGCGCGGGTCAGGTGTTCGGCATGGGCTTCCAGTGTGGCTAGCCAATCGGTGCGCGGGAACGCCGCCAGTTCGGCGGCAGCGGTCGGGGTCGCGGCGCGCAGGTCGGCCGCAAAGTCGGCAATCGTGAAGTCGGTTTCGTGACCGACTCCGGAAATCACCGGCATCGCGGCGGCGGCGACGGCGCGGGCCACGGCTTCGTCATTGAACGACCACAAATCTTCGATGCTGCCGCCGCCTCGGCATACCAGCAGCACGTCGCACTCGGCGCGGGCCGAGGCGGTATTGATGGCGCGTGCGATTTTTTCGGCCGCGGCTTCGCCTTGTACCGGGGTCGGATACAGGATCACCCGCACATGCGGCGCGCGCCGTGCCAGCGCGGTCAGGATGTCGCGCAGCGCGGCGGCCTGGAGGCTGGTGACGATGCCGATGCAAGTGGCGAACTGGGGCAGCGGGCGCTTGCGGGCCGGGTCGAACAAGCCTTCCGCGTTGAGCTTCTCCTTGAGCCGCAAAAACGCTTCATATAGATTGCCGACGCCGGCGCGTCTGATGGTCTCGACATTCAATTGATAGTCGCCGCGCGGCGCGTACAGTGTGACCAGCGTACGGACCTCGACCTTGTCGCCCTCGCGCGGGATGAAGCCGGCATATTGCGCGCGTCCCTTGAACATCACGGCACGCACCTGGGCTGCGTCATCTTTCAGCGTGAAGTACCAGTGGCCGGACGCGGCGCGGGTGAAGTTGGAAATCTCGCCGGAGACCCAGGTCAGCGGAAAAGACCGTTCCAGCATCCGGGCCACGGCCTGGTTCAAAGCGGAAACCGAGATGACCGGCGGGCCGCTGGATTGCTTGTCGGTGGGGCTAAAGAGATTCATGCGATCTTTCGGCGGCGAGTAAATAATTTATGGCAGGCATTGTAAAGCTGAACGGCGCAGGCGGGCGCTCGGCGTCGGTGTTCGTCAGTCTGTGAAATAAACGCAGCGTCAAGCACGCTTGTTGTACATGAACGGAAAATCGTTACAAATCAATGACTTTGAATAATCCCAGTAAGCTTTCCCACAAAGTTATCCACAAATTCTGTGGGTAACTCTGGAAAGTCGCTGCTTTGCTGGCGGCGACAATGAAAGTTGTGTCGGAATGACTATAAATGCTTATTTGCGACCATTAATTCTAGGAAAAAACTGGTTTTTCGGGTATTTGCACCAAACCTTCACAGCGATGGAAATTCCTTTTCAATCAAGGACTTCGGAGGAGTCCAGTGTGCTTGTTCACAAAGTTATCCCCAAAATCTGTGGAGAACTTTTGATGCAAGATCGCCGGCAGGCGTTGCACGTTTTTGATGCAGGCTTAAAAAAGCCTTTTAAATCAGTGGCTTTGAGTATGATTCCAGCACTTGTCCACAGTCTTGCTCACATTTAGTGTGTGGAACTTCGGGGGATTCTGGGCACCTCGAAAAAACCTACTGCGCGGCCCAATCTCGGGTCTGTGATGCTCGCCGTACCTCTTGTACGGCTGCGCTTCTCAACCCGACCTTGGGCCGCTCGCTACGGTTTTTCGAGGTGCCCATGTGATTAATTTGAAACGGGTTTTGTGCAGATCAATGTTACTCAGGCTTGCTCACAAAGCCTCAACAAGTTACATTCTGCATCCGTGTTGATGAACCCCCTATTTGTACTGAATTTGTATCCACTAAGGAGTCTCTTTTGTTTTCCATTATTCAAGCAGCGGGCTGGCCGATCTGGCTATTGTTAATTGCCTCCATCATTGCCACCGCATTGATTATCGAGCGCCTGGTGTATTTGCGCCGGGCGCGCATTTTGCCGCCGCAGTTGTTGCAGGAAGTAATCCGGGTCTATCACAACGGCAAGATCAACGCCGAAGTCGTCACCAATCTCGAAACCAACTCGCCGCTGGGCCGAGTGCTGGCCGCCGGTCTGCGCAACGTCAATGTGCCGCGCGACATCATGAAGGAGTCGATCGAGGAAGCCGGTGCGGCTACGGCGCATGAGCTCGAACGCTTTCTGACCACGCTGGGCACCATCGCTTCGCTGGCGCCGTTGATGGGCTTGTTCGGCACGGTAATTGGGATGATCGAGATTTTCGGTGCCACCACTGGCGCCGGCGCGGATCCGGCGCAATTGGGTCACGGCATCTCGGTGGCGCTGTATAACACCGGGTTCGGTTTGGCGATCGCAATGCCGGCGCTGATTTTTTACCGGCATTTCCGGGCGCTGGTCGACAGCTTCATCGTCGATATGGAACAGCAGGCGGTGAAGTTTGTGGATACCGTCCACGGCGCGCGCAAATAAAGGTCACCGTATGAATTTCCGCAAAGGCAAGGGTCGCGAAGACCCTGAAATCAATCTGATCCCGTTCATCGACGTACTGTTGGTGATCGTGATCTTCCTGATGGTGACCACCAGCTACAGCAAATTCACCGCGTTGCAGATTACGCTGCCGACGGCCGACGCCGACAAGGCATTGCAGCAGCCGTTCGAGATTAATGTGGCGGTGAATCCGCAAGGTCAATACGCGGTCAATAACGTCCAGGTATCGTCCAAGGATGCCGCCGAACTTGCCCAGGATCTGAAAAGCGCGGCATTAGCCAACAATCAGTCCAAGCAGGAACCTGTGGTGATCATCAATGCCGACGCCATGGCGACCCATCAAACCGTGATCAATGTGCTGGAAGCGGCGCGTCTGGCAAATTTCGATAAGGTCACATTCGCCGCGCAGACGAGTGGCCACAAATAGTCCCTCGACCCGCATCTCGGCCGAGTCAGTCCTGAGCGCCGCCTGGCAGCGGCGTGGACTGCTGGCTTGGTTGCTATGGCCGTTATCGCTCTTGTTTCAGCTGGTGGTCGGGGTGCGGCGTCGCTTGTACGCCGCCGGCTGGCAAGCCAGTGTCCAACTGCCGGTACCGGTGATCGTGGTCGGCAATATTTTTATCGGCGGCACCGGCAAGACGCCGCTGACGATCTGGTTGGTGCAAGCGTTGCGCGCCGCCGGCTATGTACCCGGCGTCATCTCGCGTGGTTACGGCGCGCAGCCGGATGATGCCGAATCTGCCGTAAAGCATGTCACGGCCTTGTCGCTGGCATCGGAAGTCGGCGACGAGCCGCTGTTGATCGCTCGTCGTGCGCAATGTCCGGTAGCGGTAGGCCGCAATCGGGCAGCTGCCGCCCAAGCGCTGTTGCAGGCGCATCCTGAGGTCAATCTGATCTTGTCCGACGACGGTTTGCAACACTATCGCTTGCGACGCGATATCGAAATCGTGCTGTTCGATGCGCGCGGTGTCGGCAACGGCTGGTTGTTGCCGGCCGGGCCCTTGCGCGAACCGGCATCGAGGCGGCGTGACTTTACCGTGGTGAATGCCGATGCGATGCCGGCGTCGATGCCGGAAGCGTCGATCCGCATGAAACTGGTGGGCGAGCAAGCTGAACGACTCGACGACCCGGCTCAGGTGATGTTGTTGTCGGCTTTGCAAAAGAGCGCTTCTGGTGTGCCGGCAGTACGGATTACCGCCGCCGCCGGGATCGGCAACCCTCAGCGCTTCTTTACGATGTTGAGCGCTGCCGGGTTGGTATTTGAATCCGTGGCATTGCCGGACCACTATGATTTTTCCGACAATCCTTTCGCGGCGGTGCAGGCCGAGATCATTCTGATCACCGAAAAGGATGCAGTAAAATGTCGTCAAATAGAAACTATCAAAAACGACCCGCGTATATGGGTCGTTCCAGTGACGGCGCAGATCGATAAAGCGCTGGCACACCAAATTGTGGAGAAACTCCGTGGACACCCGACTGCTTGATATCCTGGTTTGCCCGATCTGCAAAGGTCCGCTGCAATACGACAAGAAAGCGCAAGAATTAATTTGTAAGTCTGACAAGCTGGCCTATCCGATCCGCGATGGTATCCCGATCATGTGGGCCGACCAGGCGCGTGATCTGAGTGATGCTGCGCAAGCAGTAGCCAATCCGCCGGCTCCTGCGGAGTAATTTCATTTAAACAAGACCAGCAATGTCCTTTACCGTCATTATCCCGGCCCGACTGGCCTCCACCCGTTTGCCCAACAAGCCGCTGGCCGATATCGGCGGCAAGCCGATGATCGTGCGCACCGCCGAGCGGGCCGCGCTATCAGGCGCGGCGCAAGTCATCGTCGCCACCGATCACGCCGAGATCATGGCGGTCTGCCAGCAACACGGCATCGCAGCGCGCTTGACGCGTGCCGACCATCCGTCGGGCACCGACCGGATTGCCGAAGTTGCCGCTGCACTGGGGCTGGCTGCCGATGCGGTAGTGGTCAACGTGCAAGGCGACGAGCCGATGATCGATCCGGCATTGATAGCTGCCACCGCTGCGCAGATTACCGAACAGGTGCCGATGGCTACCGCGGCGCACCAGATCGAATCAGCCGCCGACGCTTTTAACCCGAATGTGGTCAAGGTAGTGTTGAACCAGGCTGGTCGCGCGCTGTATTTTTCGCGGGCGACCATTCCATGGCACCGGGACGGCTTCGCACTGACGCAGCACAGTTTGCCGGCGGCGTATGCGCCATTGCGGCATATCGGTCTGTACGCGTATAGCAATGGATTTTTGCAAACTTATCCAACCCTGAGCGTATCGCCGTTGGAACAGATTGAAGCGTTGGAGCAGCTGCGGGTGCTTTGGCACGGGTATTCGATTGCGGTGCATATCGCGCCGTCCGCACCGGCTGCAGGCGTTGATACGCAGGACGATCTGGAACGGGTCAGGCGCTTATTCGGATCCTGATGTATTTGACCGTTGAAAACATGTTCAAATAAGCGTTGAATGACCAATGATTCGGTGGAAAGGGCGGTTGCACCGTCTGTGGATAAAATTGTGTGGTATGTTTCATGCAAATTTAGCTTTCTATAAATATAATAAGCATCTCGGGTGGCGTCGCTACAGGTTTGAGAAACAAGCCGCCACCACAATCAATTTCTCAAACTTACCTTAGGACTTAACATGCGCCTCATCCTTTTAGGAGCGCCTGGTGCCGGTAAAGGCACGCAAGCGACTTTCATTAAAGAGAAATTCAACATCCCGCAGATTTCCACCGGCGACATGTTGCGCGCAGCAGTCAAGGCAGGCACCCCGCTCGGGATCGCAGCGAAGAAGGTGATGGACGCAGGCGGCCTGGTATCGGATGACATTATCATCGGCCTGGTCAAGGACCGCCTGAAGCAGGCCGATTGCGCCAGCGGCTACTTGTTCGATGGTTTTCCGCGCACGATTCCTCAGGCTGACGCGATGAAAGAAGCCGGTGTGACGATTGATTACGTTCTGGAAATCGATGTCCCGGATGAGGCGATTGTCGAGCGCATGAGCGGCCGTCGCGTGCATTTGTCGTCTGGCCGCACTTACCACGCCAAGTACAACCCGCCAAAAATCGATAACAAGGATGACGTCACCGGCGAAGACTTGATCCAGCGCGATGACGACAAGGAAGAAACCGTCAAGAAGCGCCTGTCGGTATATCACGAGCAGACCGAAGTGTTGGTCAATTATTATGGCGAGTGGGCCAAGTCGGGCCAGCCCGGCGCACCTAAATATCGCAAGATCGCCGGCGTAGGACCGGTCGAACAAATTCGCGATAGTGCATTTGCGGCACTGGAAGCGTAAAACAGAGCGGACCTTGGGTCCGCTTTTTTATTACCCAAACAATTATTCTGTCTTCAACAAGCCAATGATTTGCGGGACAGAGTTTAAGAGGCACCGTAGCGCGGCGAATTACTCTGTCCTCAACTGACTAAAGAGAAGCTCAAGGAAAGTACCAAGAAAAAGATCCATTTCGGCCAGCCCAGCCATTCTTCCGAACACAACAGGCCGACGAAAAGTTTTGCAGTGCGCAGTATTTGCAGGAAATGAATGCCGTTTAATGCCGTTGATTTGACGGTGCAGCTTCCCGCAGTGGTGTGGTTGTTTTACTTTGCCGTGACTGTCGTCAAAAAAACAGGAGGAATCAATATGGCATCAGGTCTATGGTTTGCTGTCGTTTGCGGTATCGTCGCCGTCATTTACGGGCTGGTCTCGCGCAGCTGGATATTGAAGCAGGACCCCGGTAATCCACGCATGCAGGAAATCGCGGCAGCTATCCAGCAAGGGGCCGCCGCCTATCTGGCCCGCCAGTACCGCACTATCGCCATGGTTGGCATTGTGCTGTTCATCATCATCGCGCTCATCCCAGGGCTGGGCCCGATTACCGCAGTCGGCTTTATGGTCGGCGCATTGTTGTCAGGCGCCTGCGGTTTCATCGGCATGAATGTCTCGGTGCGCGCCAACGTGCGTACCGCGCAGGCCGCAACCAAGGGGATGAGTGCGGCGCTGGACGTGGCTTTTCGCGGCGGTGCGATTACCGGCATGCTGGTGGTCGGTCTCGGCCTGTTGGGAGTGACGCTGTTCTTTCTGTGGCTGGTATCGTTTGAAGGACGATCCGGGGTCTCACTGCACGACATTATCCGGCCGATGATCGGATTGGCATTCGGCGCTTCGCTGATTTCCATTTTTGCCCGCTTGGGCGGCGGCATTTTTACTAAAGGCGCCGATGTCGGCGCCGATTTGGTCGGCAAGGTCGAGGCCGGGATTCCTGAAGACGATCCTCGCAATCCAGCGGTGATTGCCGATAACGTCGGCGACAATGTCGGCGATTGCGCCGGTATGGCAGCGGATCTGTTTGAAACCTATGTGGTGACATTGATCGCCACCATGTTGCTGGGCGCATTGTTGATCAAAGGGGCTGAATTGCAGGCGGTCCTGTATCCGTTGATGCTTGGCGGCGTGTCGATACTGGCGTCGATTGCGGGATGCTCGATGGTCAAGGCCAAACCCGGCAAGAAAATCATGTCGGCGCTGTACACCGGTCTGCTGTGGGCCGCCGGCCTGAGCCTGATCGGTTTTGCGGTCGTGACCTGGCTCATTCTGCCGCCGTCGATGCGGGTGCCGATGATGGGTTCGGCCATCATCGGTATCGTGTTGACCGGGTTGATGGTGTACATCACCGAGTATTACACCGCCACCGAATTCAAGCCGGTGCGCCACATCGCCGAAGCCTCCACTACCGGCCACGGCACCAACATCATTGCCGGTCTCGGCGTGTCGATGAAGTCGACGGCCTTTCCGGTATTGGCAGTGTGCCTGGCTATCCTCGCTTCATACTGGCTGGGTGGCCTGTACGGCATTGCGATTGCCGCCACCGCCATGCTGTCGATGGCCGGCATCATTGTCGCGCTCGATGCCTATGGTCCGATCACCGATAATGCCGGCGGCATCGCCGAGATGTCCGGCTTGCCGGAGTCGGTACGCGCCATTACCGACCCGCTGGACGCGGTTGGCAATACCACCAAAGCGGTTACCAAGGGCTATGCCATCGGTTCTGCCGGGTTGGCGGCATTGGTGCTGTTTGCCGACTATACGCATGCGCTGGATTCGGTCGGCAACAGCACGGCATTCGAATTGTCGAATCCGCAGGTGATCGTCGGACTTTTCATCGGCGGCTTGATTCCCTATTTGTTCGGAGCGATGGCGATGGAAGCTGTCGGACGTGCCGCGGGCGCGGTGGTGATTGAAGTGAGACGCCAGTTCCGCGACATCAAGGGCATCATGGATGGCAGCGGCAAACCGGAATACGACAAGGCGGTCGATATGCTGACCTCGTCCGCGATCAAGGAGATGATCATCCCGTCGCTGTTGCCGGTGGTGGTGCCGATCCTGGTCGGTTTGTTATTGGGACCGGCGGCGTTGGGTGGGCTGTTGATGGGCACGATCGTGACCGGCCTGTTTGTTGCGATCTCGATGACTACCGGCGGCGGCGCCTGGGACAACGCGAAGAAATACATTGAAGACGGTCATCACGGCGGCAAGGGTTCGGACGCGCACAAGGCCGCGGTGACCGGCGACACCGTTGGCGATCCGTATAAGGATACCGCCGGCCCGGCGGTCAATCCGCTGATCAAGATCATCAATATCGTGGCTTTGTTGCTGGTGCCTTTGTTACCCGGGGTGGGGTTGAATCAGACTGCGACGATGGGGCAGCGGATGCTGCCGATCCTGGTAGAACCGTCTGGCGCGGAGAGTGTCGGCAGCAATGCCGGCGACAGCAGCGACCGGCAGTTACCGACGCCGGCGCAGACGACGATTGTGTATTTTGAATCCGGCAAGACCGAAGCCGCAGCGGGTACGGCTGCACAGTTGGCGGCCATTGTGAGCACGGCCAAAGCCAAAGCAGATGCCAAAGTGGTGTTGAGCGGGTTTCACGATGCCACTGGCGATCCTGCGAAAAATGAGGAAATCGCAAAAGAGCGTGCCAAGAGTGTGAAAGCCTTGTTGTTGATTGCAGGCGTTCCTGAAGATGCGATCGTGCTGGAAAAGCCGCGGGTGACGACCGCAGGCGACAACGCAGAGGCGCGGCGGGTTGAGGTAAGCATTCGATGAGAACTCAGGGTGGCGGCGCAGAGTTAATTGGGGCAGTGCGCCGCCATACTCGGCCCGCGACGTCGCGCCATATCAGATGCCGCATTCCCCAAAGTCCGTCCCCCTGTTAATCTCATGTCCATGCAGATAAAAACAGGCCTGATATTGACCGGCGGCGGCGCGCGCGCCGCGTATCAGGTCGGGGTGATGGACGCGGTGGCTTCCATTTTGCGGGGGCAGGGCTGGCCGTCCGAGCGCAATCCATTCGACATCATTTGCGGCACTTCAGCCGGCGCCATCAATGCGACGGCGCTGGCCTGCCGTGCCGATCACTTCGGCGAAGGTGTGCAAAAACTGCTGGACGTGTGGGAGCACTTCACGGTCGAACAGGTATATCGCGCCGACTCGCTCGGGATATTGCGTTCCGGTGCGCGCTGGTTGTCGTTGCTGTCTTTCGGCTGGTTATTGCGCAAGTGGCATGCCAATCCGCCGACTTCACTGCTCGACAACACGCCGCTGGTTACCATGCTGCATCGGCTATTGGATCTGGAACGGCTGGACGCGGTTTTAAACAAGGGCGCGTTGCAGGCGCTGGCGATTACTGCCTCGTCATATAGCGGCGGTCAGCACATCACGTTTTATCAAAGCAGCGCTACGGAAATCCAGAACTGGACTCGCAGTCAGCGGCGTGCCGTCAGGGATCAGATCGGGGTCGTGCATTTGCTGGCGTCGTCCGCGATTCCATTCATCTTTCCTGCGGTCCCGATTTATTGCGATGGTCGCCGGGAATATTTCGGCGATGGTTCGATGCGCCAGCTGGCGCCGATTTCTCCTGCGATCCATCTCGGCGCCAGCAAGGTGCTGGTGGTCGGCGCTGGCCGCCGCAAGGAATCGCCGTCGGACTTGCCGCTATTTGCCAGTTATCCCAGCCTGGCGCAAATTGCCAATCATGCACTCACCAGCATTTTCCTGGATGGGCTGGCGGTCGATATCGAACGCCTGCAGCGGATCAATCACACCTTGTCTTTTTTGACCGAGGAGCAGCGTGCGCAAGTAGCGTTGAAGCCGGTCGACATGTTGATCATTTCTCCATCGGAGCAGATCGACGATATCGCGTGCAAACATATTGACAGCTTGCCAGTGCCGATCAGGGTCCTGTTAAGCGGCCTTGGCGGCACCGACGCGCACGGCGCCGGGCTGGCCTCTTATTTATTATTCGAGTCCGGCTATACGCGCGACCTGATCCGGATGGGAAAAAAGGATACGTGGGCGCGTCAGGATGAGGTGGTGAATTTTTTTTCCGATCGGTCAAGCACGTAGCTTTTCTGGCGATGCGCAACGATCAGTGCCACTGACGGTGATGATACGGGTTGATTCGGTTTGAGCAACACGTTACCCTACGGTATCGGTTATTTCAAATTTGTTAAATTGATGTCAAATCATGCAACTCAGGGCCGGCTCTCCGGTCCAAGCCCGGGCTTCAGCTTCGCGTTTATGCGCAACTGGATGCTGCTTCTGGTTGGCTTACTGTTCTCTTTTCAGGTTTTTGCACGCGGGCCTTTGCCGCCGGATGTGGTGCCCTTGTCGCAGCTTCCGCGAGAAGCGCAAGCTACGCTGGTGCTGATTAAACAAGGCGGGCCGTTTCCGTATGCCAAGGACGGAGTGGTCTTCGGCAACTATGAGGGGGTTTTGCCAAAGCAAAAGCGCGGGTATTATCACGAATTCACGGTCAAGACCCCACGCGCCCGTAATCGTGGTGCACGTCGTATTATTGCCGGTGGCAATCCCCAGTATTCGGGGGAATATTATTACACCGACGATCATTACCAAACTTTCAGACGCATTCAAGAGTGACTGAGATACAAAAACAACAGCAATCCATCATTGCTCTAGCTGAGGGAAAAATGAGTTTGTTTAAAACCGTGCAGCCAAATGTAGTGCAGTCCATTCGCGCCTTTCGTGTGACCGACTTGCAGGCGGAGGCTGAAGGTCTCGGGCAGCATTTCTTGTATGCGTATTGCGCGGATGCAACGACCAAACAACAAGTTTTATCGAATATCGCGCAGTCTTTTCACTTCCCCAAACATTTTGGCAAGAATTTCGATGCGCTTAAGGATTGCCTGACCGATCTGGCGTATAAAGCCGGTGCGCAACCCGGCTTTGTCGTGGTGTTGGAGCAATTGCCGAACACGCCCAAGTTCGACAAGGAGGCGCGCGAAACTCTGCTGGATGTGTTCCGCGACAGCGCAGATTTTTGGGCCGACAAGAAAGTAGCGTTTCGAGTGTTTTACTCGTTTTCAGTGCAAAACCTGCTTCCCTGATACTTGAGCCGAAGGGCAGAGCGGACGGCCGTTCTTTTGCTGTAGAGTATTTTTTCGTTCTTGGCCTGCTTTCGCAAACAGCCTAGCACCTGTTGCAAAAATAATATTTTGCAGGTGCTTTTGATCAAAAACAGTAGTGCAGAAGGTACAATGCGCGCCATGAAAAGCATTGTTATCCTGATTTCCGGACGTGGCAGCAACATGGAAGCCATCGTCCGCGCCGCTCAAACCGAGCAATGGCCTGCCAGAATCACCGCCGTCATCAGCAACCGGGCCGATGCCGCGGGCCTGACGTTCGCTGCCGCGCAAGGCATCCCAACGGCCGTGGTGGCGAATAAAGATTATCCCGATCGTGAACGGTTCGATGCCGCGTTGCGGACCGTGATTGATGGATTCTCCCCCGATTTGATCGTCCTGGCCGGATTCATGCGTATCCTGACCGCGCCGTTCGTGCAGCATTATGCTGGCCGCATGTTGAATATTCATCCCTCACTGTTGCCCAGTTTTCCGGGTATCGCGACCCATCGGCAGGCTTTGGCAGCGGGTGTCAAAGTGCATGGCGTTACTGTGCATTTTGTGACTGCAACGCTGGATAATGGTCCGATCGTGGCGCAGGCGGTGGTGCCGGTACATCAAGGCGACACCGAGCAGACACTGGAAGCGCGGGTGCTGATTGAAGAGCATCAGCTATATCCGCGTGCAGTGCGCTGGTTTATCGAGGATAGCCTAACCATCGAGGACGGCCGCGTGTTGGTGAGTGAACAATAGTGAACATCAGCGCTGATTAGGCGCGCCGCATGTGGCAACACAAAACGACGTAGCAAGTAGTAGCAACACCGAAAGATTTTTATGAAAGATTCAACATGAGATTGCCACCAGCGATCATCGGTCATACCGAAGAAGTCCTGCGCGAAATTTTGCGTTTTACCGGCCCAGCAGATGGCACCTTGTCGCGCTATTTCCGCGAACATCCCAAGCTTGGTTCGCGCGAGCGCGGAGTGGTCGCGGAAGCGGTCTACGGCTTGCTGCGCAATAAATCGATTTACACCAGTTTCGCCGAATCGGGTAATGGCCCAACCATGCGTCGCATGACCTTGCTGGGTCTGGCAGACGCCGTCGGCGCCGACGCCTTGGGCGGCTTGTCCGAAGAAGAAACAGAGTGGCTGGAGCGGGTCGCCCTGATCGACCGCAGCCTGATGCCGGCGGCAATGCGCGCCAACCTGCCGCAGTGGCTGTTTGAGAAACTGGTGGCGCGCGACGGCGAAGCCACGACCTTACAACTGGCCGACGCAATGAATCAACCGGCACCGCTGGACCTGCGCGTCAATTCTATGAAGGCAACCCGCGAAGAAGTCGTCGCGGCCTTGGCTGAGGCGCCGATTCTGTGTGAGCCAACGCCTTATGCACCACTCGGTTTGCGTGTGATAAAAAAACCGGCGCTGCAAAATCTGCCGCTATTCAAGAACGGTGCGATCGAAGTGCAAGACGAGGGCAGCCAGTTGCTGGCGCAAATCGTCGGCGCCAAGCGGGGCGAAATGGTGGTCGATTTCTGTGCCGGAGCCGGTGGCAAGACGCTGGCGCTGGGCGCGACGATGCGCAACACCGGTCGTTTGTACGCATTCGATGTGTCCGAGAAGCGGCTGGCAAAACTGAAGCCGCGCATGGCGCGCAGCGGTTTGTCGAATATTCATCCGGTACTGATCGCGCATGAAAACGACAGCAAGGTAAAACGTCTGGCCGGCAAGATCGATCGCGTGCTGGTCGATGCTCCTTGCAGCGGCCTGGGCACTTTGCGTCGCAATCCCGACGTCAAATGGCGTCAGACGCCAGAAACCATCGTCGAAATGAACGCCAAGCAAATTGCGATTTTGTCGAGCGCGGCACGCTTGGTGAAGTCGGGCGGTCGCCTGGTTTACGGTACCTGCAGTTTGCTGGATGAAGAAAACGAAGCTATTGCCGCGCAGTTTTTGGCAAGCCACGAAGATTTTGCGCTGCTGCCGATGAAGGATGTTTTGGCCGAGCAAAAGATCGTACTGGAGATGGGCGACTACCTAAAATTGCTGCCGCATCAGCATCAGACCGACGGCTTTTTTGCTGCGGTATTCGTCCGTAAGTAAGTGCTTGAAGGCCCGTCGATGAGGCGCCTGCCTTGCCTGATTCGCCGCATCGGGCAGGGCATAGTGATCTGCGCAGCACTGGCTTCTGCGTCGGTCGGTGCCTTCGATTCCGCTGTGCCGCCGCAAAGTGCGGTGGGCACCTTGCAGCCGGCATTTGCACCGTGGGACGACATCGAGGGCTTGATTGTCGAGAACCTGGCTATGGCCAAAAATCAGGTACTGGTCCAAGCCTACCTGTTGAGTAATCAAAAGATCGTCGATGCCTTGATTGCCGCCAAGCGGCGCAGGGTCGATGTCCGGGTGCTGGTCGACGGCCGGCAGATGGAACAAGTTGGGGCAAGCAAGGCGGCAGCATTGGCGGCCGCCGACGTACCGGTCTGGTTGGAAACGCGCTATCAAAATGCGCACAACAAAGTCATTGTGATTGATCCAGACGCTACCGATGCTACGGTGATTACCGGCAGTTTTAATTTCACCTGGAGCGCACAACATAAGAATGCCGAAAACATTCTGATCGCGCGCAAAAACCCGGCGTTGGCGGCGCGTTACGCCTTGAATTGGGAGCGTCACCGCCAAGACGCTATTCCGTACACAAAATAATGCCGGATATTCTCACTGATTTGATCAACGACTTGGCGAGCAATCTGCGGGCGCCCGGTTTGTTGGCGCAGGCTGGATTGCTACTGCTATGTATCGGCCTTGGCTGGCTGCTGGCGCGTGTGCTGCGCCGCACGTTTACCGTGGCGGGAGTCAAGCCGCCGGTGATGCAGATTGGCCTTGGCAGTTTTGCCCAGGTATTGACGCCGATACTGACCTTGCTGCTCTTGCTGCTGGCCAGGTTGGCCCTGTTGAAATGGCATCAGCCGGTCAATTTCCTGCGGCTGATGATTCCATTGGTAGCGTCCTTGGCGCTGATGCGTTTTGTGTTTTACGTATTGCGCCGGATTTTTGCGCGCAATAGTAGCGTCGGGACCTTCCTGCTGCTGTTTGAAAAGACTTTTGGCGCATTGGTATGGATCGGCTTGCTACTGTATATCACCGGCTTGTGGCCTGATTTGGTGGCGTACCTGGATAGCACGATCATTCCGATCGGCCGCTATCAAGTCTCGCTACTGGCAATCCTGCAGGCACTGGTGTCCGTACTTGTGACCGTGGTGATCGCATTGTGGGCCGGCGCCACGCTGGAAGAGCGCCTGATGCGCGTCAATACCATGCACTCGTCAATCAGGACCGTGGTTGCACGCATGGCGCGTGCGTTCCTGATTGTGGTCGCTTTGTTATTGAGCCTGTCATTGGTCGGTATTGATCTGACAGTGTTATCCGTGTTCGGCGGTGCATTGGGCGTGGGGCTTGGTCTTGGCTTGCAAAAGATCGCCAGTAGTTATGTTTCCGGTTTCGTGATCTTGCTGGAGCGCAGCCTCGCCATCGGCGACATGGTCGGGGTCAGTACGTTTTATGGGAAAGTTACCCAGATCAATAGTCGTTATACCGTACTGGAAGGGCTGGACGGCGTTGAGTCGGTCGTGCCCAATGAAGTGTTCATGAGCAATGCGGTCCAGAATTATTCATTGACCCACCGTATTTTGCGGCTTGCAACACATGTAACGATCGCTTATCAGGATGACGTCGAACGGATATTGTTATTGCTTGAGCAAGCTGTTATCGCTGTCAACCGTGTTTCGAACGATGTCCTGCCGCAGGCTTTACTGCTGAAGATTGGTGCGGACGGTCTGGAGCTGGAAATTGGATTCTGGATCACCGATCCCGAGAACGGGCGCCTGAACGTGTTGTCTGACGTTAATCGTGCAATCTGGTGCGTGCTGCAGACCAACCAGATCAAGGTGGCGCAAGTGAAACGCGATATCAAGCTATCGCAGGAAGAAAATCTCGGCACCAATTCGCAACAAGATTCGCCAAATATCAAAAGTGCTCAATAATAAGGGTACAATTACGGTCTAAATTCGGCTAACTGTTCGGTAACTACCCTTCAAATTACCCGTATTGCACTGCAAAATAACTGCAGCTAAGTAATTCAATTATGGAGTACACAATAGTGTTCAATGCAATTCTGGATTTTTTATCGAATGGTTTGATGGGCGCCAGTCCGTGGCAAATCGTGGTGTTCACGCTGGTGGTGACGCACATCACTATCGCTGCAGTGACTATTTACCTGCATCGTTGCCAGGCGCATCGCGCACTTGAGCTGCACGCGATCCCCAGCCACTTTTTCCGCTTCTGGTTGTGGTTGACCACCGGCATGGTCACCAAGGAGTGGGCTGCTATCCACCGCAAGCATCACGCCAAATGCGAAACCGAAGAAGATCCGCATAGCCCGGTGACACGCGGCATCAAAAAGGTTTTGCTGGAAGGTGCGGAGCTGTATCGCGCTGAATCCAAGAACCTTGAAACCATGGAAAAATTCGGTCACGGCACGCCTGATGACTGGGTTGAAAAGAACGTTTATGACAAGCACAGCGCATTGGGTATTGTCGCCATGCTGTTCGTCGACCTGATGCTGTTCGGCGTCGCCGGTTTGACCGTCTGGGCAGTTCAAATGCTGTGGATTCCAATCACCGCCGCCGGCATCATCAACGGCATCGGTCACTATTGGGGCTATCGCAACTACGATTGCAATGATGCTGCGACCAACATCATTCCATTCGGCATCATCATCGGTGGCGAAGAGCTGCACAACAACCACCATACTTTCGGTACTTCGGCCAAGCTGTCGTCGAAGTGGTACGAATTTGATATCGGCTGGATGTATATCCGGATTCTGGAAACCTTCGGGCTGGCCAAGGTCAAGAAAGTTGCGCCGGAACCGAAGTTCAATCACGCCAAAGCGGTACCGGATCTGGATACATTGCAATCGGTGATCGTCAACCGTTACGACGTGATGGCCAAATATGCGAAATCGCTGAAGACTGCCTGGCGCGAAGAGCGTGAGCATTTGGCAAGCATGGCTAAACTGGAGTCCGGGTTTTTGAAATCATCCAAGAAATTGCTGCAACGCGAACCGACTAAACTGGAAGCCCCGCAAAAGCAGCAGTTGACGGAATTGTTCTTGCACAGCAAAGCGTTGCAAACCATGCACGAAATGCGGGTTGAGCTGGGTGCGATTTGGGAGCGTTCGCATTTCACCCGGGATCAGTTGCTGCATCAATTGCAAGACTGGTGTGCGCGTGCCGAAGCTTCCAAGATCAAGGCATTGCAGGATTTCTCCTTGCGCTTGCGCAGTTATTCCTGAGTCAAGTTAATGGCGACGATGCATTAACTTGCTTCAATAGAACGGTCCTTTTTGGGCCGTTTTTTTTTTGCTCGCATAAATCATTACTGGCGCGTGCATATTCTGCTCTGCATGCCAAACGCGACTGTTCCAGCTATCGGTGACATTGCATAAAGCCGCGCGTAAAATTGCGTGGCGCAAACATTAGGAGGTCTTTAGTGTCGAGTTCACATTTGCAAATTGGCTTTGCTCTGCTCGCGTTTGGGATGGCGCTTACGCCTGGGCCGAATATGCTCTATCTGATTTCGCGCTCGATTTGCCAGGGCCGCAAGGCTGGATTCATTTCGCTTGCCGGTGTCGCTGCAGGATTCTTGTTTTACATGCTTTGCGCGGCTTTTGGCATTACCGCTTTCCTATTTGCGGTCCCATTTGCTTATGATGTGCTCCGGTTCGGTGGCGCGGCTTATTTGCTATATCTTGCTTGGCAGGCAGTCAAACCGGGCGGACGCTCACCATTTCAAGTCAAAGATCTCCCTCTCGATAGCGGCCGTAAGCTATTTCTGATGGGATTTCTCACCAATCTGTTAAATCCCAAAATTGCTTTGCTCTATCTTGCGCTGCTGCCACAGTTCATCGATCCGTCCGCTGGCAGCGTTCTGGTTCAGTCCTTGTGGCTGGGTCTGGTCCAGATTTGTATCAGCATCACGGTCAATGGAATTATTGCGCTCGTTGCCGGGTCGATTGCAGGGTTTCTTGCAGTTCGACCGAGTTGGATTCTGGTCCAGCGCTGGGTGATGGGAACGGTTTTGGCCGGATTAGCGGTTCGCATTGCGCTGCAAGCGCGTAAATAAGCAGGTTCGTACAGCCGAAAAAAAGCCTCGCAAGACGGATGTCTTGCGAGGCTTTTTTTAAGACTGGATCGATTACTTGATCTTGGTCTCTTTGTACTCAACGTGCTTACGTGCCTTCGGATCAAATTTCATGATCGACATTTTTTCCGGCGTCGTACGCTTGTTCTTTGTCGTTGTGTAGAAATGACCGGTACCTGCGGTCGATTCCAGCTTGATTTTGTCGCGGCCTGATTTCGCCATGATGGTTCCCCTTTATTCTGCTAGTTAGACTTTTTCGCCACGAGCGCGCAAATCGGTCAACACGGCATCAATGCCGATTTTGTCGATTACACGCAAACCGGCGTTGGACAGGCGCAGGGAGACCCAGCGATTTTCAGACTCGACGAAAATACGACGATTTTGCAAGTTAGGCAAAAAGCGACGTTTCGTTTTGTTGTTTGCATGGGAAACATTGTTGCCGACCATCGGCCCCTTCCCAGTGACTTGGCAGACACGTGCCATGTTTTACTCCTTGAATATTTCCGAAATTGGAAAAAATGCGAGTATATATAAAAAAATGAGATTTTTCAATGACTTGCGGAAAACAATTGTGTCTTTTGTGTTTTCAAGATTTAACAATTTGACGGTGCAAGTATTTCATAGCTGTCCATGCTCGGCAAATGAGTAAAACTGGGTGCCGGCCACAATGAAATGATCGAGCACGCGCACATCGATCAATGCCAGTGTCTGTTTTAGTGTTTGCGTCAGACTGCGGTCGGCGGCGCTTGGGTCGGGTGATCCGGATGGGTGGTTGTGCGCCAGCATCACGCTGGCGGCATTGTGCGCCAGTGCCGCCTTGACCACTTCGCGCGGATAGACACTGGTGCGGGTCAGCGTGCCGCGGAATAGTTCATCGACCGCAATGAGTCGATTTTTGACATCCAGGAAGAGCAGCACGAACGATTCATAAGGCAGGTTGCACAGTAATAACTGCAGATACTGTTTGACTGCCATAGGCGAATTGAAAGTAGCGCTGGTTTGCAACTCTTCTATCAATGAGCGTCGGGCCAGCTCCAGTACCGCTTGTAGTTGGGTAAACTTGGCTGGACCGAGACCGCTGATGACGGAAAAGTCGCTGAGCGAAGCCGCGAACAGACGATTCAGCGAGCCGAAATGCGTCGTCATATCGCGCCCCAGATCGACTGCGCTCTTACCCGCTACGCCGGACCGCAGAAAGACGGCTAGCAACTCTGCATCGGAAAGTGCCCGTGGGCCGTGTTTGATCAAGCGTTCGCGCGGCCGTTGATCGGCTGGCCAGTCTTTGATTGCCATGGTTTGGTGTGAGGGTAGGAACGTCGGGTTGAGAGTGTCGTTATCCAGGTCATCTGCTTGAAGGTGACATACAATAGCAGCTTTCGACGAACACTTGATTTTTTCTTAATAGTATTTATGCCTAATTCATCTGTCCCAATAGTTACCGAAGCATCCTATTTGACCTTGCACTATCGTCTTGCTTCGCAGGATGGAGAGGATATTGTCAGCACCTTCAAGGAGTCGCCGGCTACACTGCAGTTCGGCATGGGGCAGCTGGCGCCATTCCTGGAACACTGCCTGCTTGGTTTGGAGGAAGGTACGCATAAAACCTTTGACCTGCCGCCGGAACAAGCCTTTGGGCCGCGCAATCCCGAATTGATTCAGCGCGTTTCGCGCGCTACGCTGAAACAGAATTCCCAGTTGGGCGAGGAATATCGTGTAGGTGATCTGGTCGAGTTCGCGGCGCCTGGCGGCGGTCAGTTTGCCGGTGTGCTGCGTGAGATTGACGAGCAGGGCGCTGTGTTTGATTTCAATCATCCGCTGGCTGGCCAATCGGTCAAATTCGAAGTAAAGATTATCGGCATTTTGTAAGTTGAGGGATCTGAATATGGGCAAAGAAATTCTATTGGCGCAACCCCGTGGTTTCTGCGCCGGTGTTGATCGCGCGATCGAAATTGTCGAGCGCGCACTGCAACAATTCGGGGCGCCGATTTATGTGCGTCACGAGATTGTGCACAATGCCTACGTGGTCGCCGACCTACGCAATAAAGGAGCAATCTTTATCGAGGAACTGGCGGATGTGCCGGCCGGGAATACGGTTGTTTTTTCGGCGCATGGCGTCTCCAAGGCGGTGCAGGCAGAGGCGGAAGCACGTGGCTTGACAGTCTTCGACGCCACTTGCCCGCTGGTCACCAAAGTGCATATGGAGGTCGCCAAGATGCGCCGCGAAGGGCGCGAAATCGTCATGATCGGCCACGACGGTCATCCCGAAGTGGAAGGCACGATGGGGCAGGCGGAAAGCGGCATGCATCTGGTCGAGACCGTGGCTGACGTCGACAAACTGGAGGTGGCTAATCCCGAATTGCTGGCTTACGTTTCGCAGACCACGTTGTCGGTCGATGACACTGCGGATGTGATTGCCGCATTGAAGCAAAAATTTCCATTGATTACCGAACCGAAGAAGGGCGATATCTGCTACGCCACCACCAACCGTCAGCAAGCCGTCAAATTCATGGCGCCACAGGTTGATATCGTGATTGTGGTTGGCAGCCCGAATAGTTCCAATTCCAATCGCTTGCGCGAGGTCGCCGAGAAAAAGGGCACAGTCGCCTATATGGTTGACAACGCAGCACAGATTGACGCTGCCTGGCTGGAAGGAAAGTCCCGCATCGGCGTCACTGCCGGCGCATCGGCGCCGGAGGTATTGGTGCAGGCAGTCATCGATCGTCTCAAGGAATGCGGTGCGAAAAGCGTGAGCACGCTGGACGGCGTCGAAGAGCATGTCACGTTCCCGATGCCGAAAGGTTTGGCGCGCGCCTGACCACGAGGGCTGCTTCAGAAAATCGGTGGGGGATTAGGAATGTTCTTGTCATCCGATAGACAAAAGTTGGGCAAATGAAATTTTTGTCCTGAACTATCCCCCCGCATATTAAGTTGCCTGAATGAAATCATTCCGGCTAAGTTGCCGGTCTGTCAAACAACTGTCGATTCGCCCTGTCGAACCAGCTCTTTTGCTGCATTTCAAAGCGAAATTAAATTCAGAAGAATCTCATCTTTTCCAGCGATAGTTTTTTGTTTTCCTCGCTATCATTGCGACGCCGCTGTTTGATCTCAAAGGTCTGTGCGAATCGGGATCAGCAGGGTAGTATTACAAGCTGCTGGGGGTTATTTTTCGGTCAACGCTGACTATAATTTACACAATCATGCTGCGCTGCCCCTGAGACAAAACTTATTAAAGATAAAAAACGTTTTTATAAAAACGTATAGGAGACAAAAAAATGTATACCCATCTCACCCCTCTGATTCCGGCCATTCTCGCAATGCCAAATTATCTTTCCAGTTAAATGGACGGATGTCCCTCAACGGCACTAGGATTTTTATCCTGCGTGCCGTTTTTGTATCGGGAATGATTTTGCTGTGTTGCCTTTGACATGGTCGCAGTAGTGTTCTGACCGATTTGAACCGAACTACAGATAGAACAAGGAAATTATGGATATCTTTATCCAACAAGTTATCAACGGCTTGGTGCTGGGAAGCATGTATGCGTTGATCGCCCTCGGCTACACGATGGTGTACGGCGTCTTAAATCTTATTAACTTTGCGCACGGCGACATCCTGATGATCGGCGCGATGGTTGGTTTGTCGATCCTCAAACTGGTGCAAAACTACGCCCCGGATTTGCCCGGCATCGTCAAATTGATCATTGCGATCGTCGGCGCGATTCCGGTCTGCGTCATCGTCAGCCTGATCATTGAACGGGTCGCCTACCGTCCGCTGCGCACTGCGCCGCGACTGGCACCGTTGATCACAGCGATCGGCGTTTCGATCCTGCTGCAGACTTTTGCGATGATGATCTGGGGCCGCAGCCCGCTGCCGGTGCCGCAAGTCATGCCGTCCGATCCTATCCATGTGTTGGGCGCATTGATTTCGCCGACCCAGGTCATGCTGCTGGTATTGGCAACATTGTCGATGGTTGGACTGGTTCTGCTGGTTGAGAAAACCAAAATGGGACGCGCCATGCGTGCCACAGCAGAAAATCCACGGGTCGCAGGCCTGATGGGCGTCGATTCCAATCGCGTCATCGTGATGACCTTTGCCATCGGCGCCGCGCTGGCCGCAGTGGCTGGAGTGATGTGGGGTGCAAATTATTCGTCCGCACAATTCGCCATGGGGTTCGTGCCTGGCTTGAAAGCGTTCTCTGCAGCGGTATTGGGCGGAATCGGCAATATTTACGGCGCCATGCTGGGCGGCATTCTGCTCGGCCTGATCGAAAGTCTCGGCGCCGGTTACATCGGCGATTTCACCGGTAATTTCCTCGGCAGTAATTATCAGGATATTTTCGCATTCATCGTACTGATCATCGTACTGACGCTACGGCCGTCCGGCATCATGGGCGAACGCGTCGCCGATCGCGCTTAATCGCAGAGGAAATTTCATGGCTCATTATTTCGATACTAAAAAGAACCCGGTCAAGGCTTACACCAGCCTGGCTGCCCTCGGCATTTTGCTGGTGGTCTTCCCGTTTGTTGCCGCCAATTACGGCAATTCCTGGGTCCGCATCATAGACTTTGCGTTGTTGTACATCATGCTGGCGCTGGGTCTTAACATCGTGGTCGGTTTTGCCGGTCTGCTCGATCTTGGTTACATCGCGTTCTACGCAATCGGCGCCTACATGACCGGTCTGCTGGCATCGCCGCAGTTCGCGTCGGTACTGGAGTCCTTCGTCAATACCTATCCCGCCGTCGGCCAGTTCCTGGTGACGGTGTGCGGACCGCAAATTGTCCAGAACGGCATTCATCTGTCGCTGTGGGTGATCGTGCCGCTGGGAGCGGCGCTGGCAGGGATGTTTGGCGCAATCCTGGGAGCGCCGACGCTGAAGCTACGCGGCGACTACCTGGCCATCGTGACGCTCGGCTTTGGCGAAATCATCCGGATCTTCATGAATAACCTGAACGCTCCAGTGAATATCACCAATGGTCCGCAGGGGATCAATTTGATTGATCCGATTCGTATCTTCGGCGTCTCGCTGGCTGGCGAGCGCGGCTCCAATGCAACGGTTTATCTGGGCGGTTATGGCATGCCATCCGTGAATGCCTATTACTTCCTGTTCCTGGTGCTGTGCATTGCGATCATTTTCATTTCGGTACGCTTGCAGCATTCGCGGCTTGGTCGCGCCTGGGTTGCGATCCGGGAAGATGAAATTGCCGCCAAGGCGATGGGGATCAATACCCGTAACATGAAATTGCTGGCTTTCACCATGGGCGCCTCGTTCGGCGGCGTGGCCGGCGCCATGTTTGCGTCGTTCCAGGGCTTTGTGTCGCCGGAGTCGTTCTCGCTGACCGAGTCGATTGCGGTGCTGGCGATGGTGGTGCTGGGCGGGATGGGACATATTCCAGGCGTCGTGCTCGGCGGCATATTGCTGGCCGCATTGCCGGAAGTGTTGCGGCACACGGTGGAACCGATTCAGATGGCAATTTTCGGGAAAATCCTGATTGACGCCGAAGTGCTGCGCCAGTTGCTGTACGGTCTGGCCATGGTCGTCATCATGCTGACCCGCCCATCCGGCCTGTGGCCTGCACCGAAACACGAGGATCGGCCCGATGCCGATATGGATAAACCAACCCCGGCAACGGGCGTGGTACCGGCTTAAGGAGATCTCATGAGCGCACAAACTATTCTAAATATCTCCGGCGTCAATAAACGATTTGGCGGCTTGCAGGCATTGTCCGAAGTCAACATCAAGATTCTTAAAGGCCAGATTTATGGCCTGATCGGACCGAACGGCGCCGGCAAGACGACTTTCTTTAACGTCCTCACCGGCCTCTATCAAGCCGATACCGGCTCCTTTGAGTTGGCAGGCAAACCGTATTCGCCTTCGGCCCCGCATGAAGTGGCAAAAGCCGGTATCGCGCGTACTTTCCAGAACATCCGCCTGTTTGGCGAGATGACGGTACTGGAAAACGTCATGGTCGGCTGCCATGTGCGTACCGAGCAGGGCGTGTTCGGCGCGGTGTTCCGGCACAAGAAGGCGCGCGACGAAGAGGCTGCGATTCGCAAGCGTTCACAGGAACTGCTCGATTTCGTCGGCATCGGCCGCTTTGGCGAGCGCACTGCGCGCCATTTGTCCTACGGCGATCAACGCCGTCTGGAAATTGCGCGAGCGCTGGCTACCGAGCCGCAACTGCTGGCACTGGATGAGCCTGCCGCCGGCATGAACGCGACTGAAAAATTGGCCCTGCGCGAGTTGCTGGTCAAAATCAAGAATGAAGGAAAAACCATTTTGTTGATCGAACATGATGTCAAATTGATGATGGGCTTGTGCGACCGCTTGACGGTACTGGATTACGGCAAGCCGATTGCAGAAGGACTGCCGGCTGAAATCCAGAAAAATACAGCTGTGATCGAAGCCTACCTGGGAGGTGGTCACTAATGGCAACCAATAATATTCTGCGTGTCAGCAACCTCAAGGTTGCATACGGCGGCATCCAGGCGGTCAAGGGCGTCAGTCTGGAAGTCAACGAAGGCGAGCTGGTAACGCTGATTGGCGCCAACGGCGCCGGCAAAACCACGACTCTGAAAGCAATCACCGGCACCCTGCCGCAATGCCGGGTCGATGGCGAAATGCATTACTTGGGGAAGGCGACCAAGGGCATCAATTCATTCAATCTGGTCAAGCAAAAGCTGGCCATGGTACCGGAAGGGCGCGGCGTGTTCACGCGCATGAGCATCCTTGAAAACCTGTTGATGGGAGCTTACACGCGGGACGACAAGGCTGGCATTGCGGCTGACGTCGACAAATGGTTTGGCGTTTTCCCGCGCCTGAAAGAGCGTGCTGCGCAAATGGCCGGCACCTTGTCCGGCGGTGAGCAGCAGATGCTGGCAATGGCGCGGGCATTGATGAGTCATCCAAAGCTGCTGTTGCTGGATGAGCCGTCGATGGGGCTGTCGCCGATCATGGTCGAAAAGATCTTTGAGGTCATCCGCAACGTCTCGGCACAAGGCATCACGATCCTGCTGGTCGAGCAGAACGCCAAACTGGCGCTGCAAGCGGCGCATCGGGCCTACGTGATGGATTCCGGCCTGGTGACGATGAGCGGTCATGCCAAGGAGATGCTGGACGATCCGAAGGTCAAGGCGGCTTATCTGGGTGAATAACCAGAACGACGGGGTGGGCTGTTCCGAGCCCACCAACAAAAAAGGAGCCGATGGCTCCTTTTTTGTTGGCTAGTCGTTTGTCTTATATTGATCAACCAGTCTGCAAGGTGCGTAGACAGACAATCGCCTGGTGTTGCGCTTGACTGCCGTCGCGGCTATATGACGGGTTCTGGCTTGCTAACGATATACGGTCATATCGAGGAAATGCTTGACGATCCGAAGGCTAAGGCAGCTTATCCAGGTGAATAATACGCACGACCGTATTGGAGGGCGCCTCGAAAAACCTACCGCAGGGTTTGGCAAGCCCGCCAATCCCGGGCCTGTGATGCTCGCCCGCTCCGTACGGCTGCAGGTGTTGCAACTTCGTCGCCCCGATCTTGGGCCGCTCGCTACGGTTTTTCGAGGTGTCCTGGAGTTTTCTGAGACAAGCAATAAAAAAGGAGCCATTGGCTCCTTTTTTATTGCTGGTAATGCGCGGTTAATGCTGTTCAAACAGTGCAGCGTGACCAGTAATAGCTTTGTACAACGTCTTGCTTAAGCCTCGGCCGGTGCCCGGTTGGCATCGGCCGGCGATGCCGCCTGTAATGGACGTGACTTTGGAGTTGCCATTGGCGTCGTGATGTTGCCGGCCAGCGGCACTTTCTTGCCGGTCGCAACCTCTTGCAGGCGTCGATATTCGGCCAGTACCTTGGAGCCGTAGCCGCCGTCGTTGGCAAAAGCAGCGGCGCCGACATAGCGTTTCAGGCCGGCTTCAACCGAACCGCCCTGGGTCACGTAATCCTTCAGGATCATCGAGCCCACCTTGATATTGGCGGCCGGGGTCAGTGCAGCCTTGATGCCGCCCAGATTTTCGAACTTCTCTTCATGTACCTTCGACATGACCTGCATCAGGCCTTGAGCGCCGACCGGGCTTTCAGCAAACGGATTCAGACCCGATTCGATTGCCATTACGGCCAGGATCAGCAGCGGATCGAGCTTGGTTTCCCGTGCCGTCTTGTATGCAGTGCTGACAAACACGTTGGTGGCATCGCCGGCTACGCGGTAGCGCTTGGATAGCCAGCTCGTCACCCATTGTTGCTGGCGCGAGTTGTCGACCGGCTTGATCACTTTGTCGGATAACGCGACCAGTTGCGCAGGACGGGTGGTGTCGGCAGCGCTGGTCGGATTGACCTGCTTTTGAGCTTGCAAGTCCGGCTGGCTGTTGACCGCCGGAGTGACATTCTGGGTGCTGGCGAACAGCGACGTTGTCTTCAACTGATCGACTACACTCGGCTTGAGCAACACGGCTGCAACCGTGGCGATCGCGAGCAGGGCGGTCAGCAATACGGTGATGCGGGTGGCGGCGATGAAGCCGCTGATGGAATTGCCGGTGACCGATGCCCAGTTTGCTGAATGGGCTTTGAATTGTTTTGAATAGGCGAACGTTGTCCCGCCTGGTAGAGCCTTGATAGATCTTGCTAACATTAAACCTCCTGAATCGTCGCGATGCATTCAGGCCCCTTAAAACTAGCAAGGGCAAAAAACTGAATTCTGCGTGCATCGTAATCAATATCGCCTGGGCGTCGCATGCTTGCGTAGCGCCGAAACGTCGTTGTTGTTTGCAATTGAGTGGCGGTGACAGGCTGCAGTAGAGTGAGAGCGCTGTGCCAATGCAAACAACTTGTTCGGGGGAGAAGGCTGACGCCTTTTGAAAAACACTCCTTAAAATGTCATATGGGACCCCGATCCCGTGAGTATTGAGAACCGAATTAAAATCGCTTTTCTGGCGATGCGGCTTCATCAAGCTGGGCGCATTGTAGGGGGCTGTTTATATCGAGTCAATACTATAAAATAAAAAAGCTATTACTTTTGTATCTAATGAATGCCTGTCGATTGCAGCAAAAGTCAATAAAATCAAGCGCTTGGCTCAAATGCCTGAATCCTGGGCTTCACATTCAAAAACAATCTAAAAAACATGAAATATTCAGATTTGCGGGATTTTATTGTCAAATTGGAACAAATGGGGGAGCTGAAACGGGTTTCGACGCCGATTTCACCCTATTTGGAGATGACAGAAGTCTGTGACCGCACCTTGCGTGCGGCCGGACCCGCGCTTCTATTCGAGCAGCCGACCGGCCATACGATACCTGTATTGGGCAATTTATTCGGCACGCCGCGCCGTGTGGCGCTTGGCATGGGGACCGATGATGTGAGCGAATTGCGGCGCATCGGCCATGTGCTGGCAATGCTGAAAGAGCCGGAGCCGCCCAAGGGTTTTAAGGACATCCTCGGGCTTGGCACCTTGGTCAAATCGTTGTGGGACATGGCGCCGAAAGAGCATCGTTCGGCCGCCTGCCATGACATCGTGTGGGAGGGTAACGATGTCGACCTGGCGAAACTGCCGATTCAGCACTGCTGGCCGGGCGACATCGCGCCGTTGATTACCTGGGGCTTGGTGATTACCAAAGGGCCGCATAAGAAGCGGCAGAATCTCGGCATTTACCGGCAGCAGGTGATTGCGCGTAACAAGGTGATCATGCGCTGGCTGGCGCATCGCGGCGGTGCGCTCGATTTTCGCGAGCACGCGCTGGCCACCGGCGGCAAGCCGTATCCAGTGGCGGTCGCGCTGGGCGCCGACCCGGCTACTATATTAGGTGCGGTAACGCCGGTGCCGGATAGCTTGTCCGAATATCAGTTCGCCGGACTGCTGCGCGGCAGCCGGACCGAGTTGGTCAAAGCCATCGGCAGCGAACTGCGGGTGCCGGCCTCGGCCGAAATCGTATTGGAAGGCCACATCAATCCCGACCCATCACACCCGTCCGGCTACGAAATGGCGCTGGAAGGGCCGTTCGGCGATCACACCGGCTATTACAACGAGCAAGACTGGTTTCCGGTGTTTACCATCGACCGCATCACGATGCGGCGTTCGCCGATTTACCACTCCACCTACACCGGCAAACCGCCGGATGAGCCTGCGGTGCTGGGGGTGGCGCTGAACGAGGTATTTATTCCGCTATTGCAGAAGCAGTTTTCCGAGATCACCGATTTCTACTTGCCGCCGGAAGGGTGCAGTTACCGGATGGCGGTGGTCCAGATGAAGAAAGCTTATCCAGGCCATGCCAAGCGGGTGATGTTTGGCGTCTGGAGCTTTTTGCGTCAATTCATGTATACCAAGTTCATCGTGGTGGTCGATGAAGATGTCAATATCCGCGACTGGAACGAAGTCATTTGGGCGATTACCACCCGCGTCGATCCGATCCGCGATACCACGCTGGTCGATCACACGCCGATTGATTATCTCGATTTTGCCTCGCCGGTCAGTGGTCTCGGCAGCAAAATGGGGATTGATGCCACCAACAAATGGACTGGTGAAACCAGCCGCGAATGGGGCCGCACGATCAGCATGACGGATGAGGTCAAGGCCAGGGTCGATCAAATCTGGCAGGAATTGGGTTTGTAATAGCGAAACATGCAAAGAAATGACTGCCTAGGCACAAAAAGCGCTGGCAGTCATTTCATGTTGATGTACAATGCACCCCGGCGGGCCCCTGCGCATTGTGGCATGGTCAACCTGGTCAGGTCGGGAACGAAGCAGCCACAGCCATTTCCTGCAAGTGCCGCAGACAAGGCTCGCCTCTTTCCTCAGTTCTCCGTTTCATTCCCCCATTGTTTATTGCCCCCGGCGCCTGCTTGCGCGAGCGGGATGCAAAAGCCTATCGTCGTCACGCCATCAGCGCTATCGGCAAACACGCTGCCGCCATGCATGTTGGCAATCGCCTTGACGATCGCCAGACCGAGGCCGTGGCCGTGATATTGGTTCTGGTCTTGATGTTGATCGTTGCGTGCGGGATCGACCCGGTAAAAGCGATCGAACAAGCGCTGCAAATGGTGTGCGGCAATCGCCTGGCCGGGGTTGGATACCGCCACCCGGATCAGATTCGGCTGCTGCGTGATATTGACCAGAATCTCGGCGCCGGCATGCGAGTGCTGAATCGCATTGTGCAGCAGATTGCTCATCGCGCGCCGGAACAGTGCGGTCTCGATCGAGGCTTCGGCCGCGACATCGCCGCCTATCCTGACCGTCATTTTGGCGTCATCCAGCACGAATTCAAAAAACTCGATGGTCTTGTCGATTTCCTGCGCGATCGCGGTGCGGGTGAGGCTGGTTGCCGGTTCGCCCTGATCGGCGCGCGCCAGGAACAGCATGTCATTGATGATAGAGCGCAAACGCTCCAGCTCCTCCAGGTTCGACTGCAGCACCTCTTCGAATTGCGCTGCGCTGCGTTGGCGCGACAAGGCCACCTGGGTGGCGCCGATCAGGTTGGCCAGCGGCGTCCGCAGTTCATGGGCGACATCGGCATTGAAAGCTTCAAGCTGATGGTAGGCGCCCTCCATCCGTTCCAGCGCGCCGTTGAAGGCGACCGTCAGGTCCGACAATTCGGCCGGCAGCGGCGAAATGTGCAGTCGCTGCGATAGGGTGCGCGGGCCGATCGCCTGCGCCTCGTTCGACAATTGTTTCAGCGGCCGCAGGCCGACCCGGGCGATCCAGTAGCCCAGCAGCATGACCAGCAGCACGCCGCTGAGCGACAGGCTGACCAGCGCAATCACGAAGGCCCGCATGGTATGTATGTAAGGCGCCGCATCGACTGCCACGATCAATCGGATCGGCGGCCGCGCCAGATAGGGGGCAATGGTTTTGCTCAAGGTGTGCAGCGGATATTCGCGATGGCGCAGCACCATGGTCCCGATACCGTTCGGATTACGCTCGATCCGGTCTATGTCGGCCAGGTCTTTGCCGTATTGAAAGCGCGGATCGTCGCTCAAGATCCAGTAGCGGACGCTGCCGTCCGCCGGTGTCAGCGTATCCAGTTTGGCTTGCACATGCGACCAGCGCTCGGTGTCGCCGGCACGCCCGATCATGTATTGCATGTCTTGTATGCGGGTCGTCAATTCATCCTGCTGATGACGCGCCAGCTCGCGTTTCAGCACGCCGTACAAGGCCGCGCCGATCAGCGAAAAAATCACCAGCGCAGCCACGGCAAACATCGCGACCAGGCGGACTGTGATTGAACGTTTCATTCAGCGCTTTCTATGTTGCGCGGTTCCAGCACATAGCCCATGCCGCGGATGGTGTGCAGCAGCTTGGGGCTGAACGGCGCGTCTATCTTGGCGCGCAAGCGCTTGATGGCGACCTCGACAACGTTCGTGTTGCTGTCGAAATTCATATCCCAGACCAGCTCGGCGATCGCGGTTTTCGACAGGATTTCGCCTTGCCGCCGGGCCAATACCGCCAGCAAGGAAAACTCTTTGGCGGTCAGGTCGATCCGGGTACCGCCGCGATAGGCTTTGCGGCTGATCAAATCAATCTGCAAATCGCCGATGCGCAATTGCGCCGGTTCCAGTGCGCGGCCGCGCCGCGTCAGCGCTTGCAGCCGGGCCAGCAGTTCGAGGAAGGAAAACGGTTTGACCAGGTAATCGTCGGCGCCGCCCTGCAAGCCCTTGATCCGGTCTTCGACCCGGTCGCGCGCGGTCAGCATGATGACCGGCGTTTGTTTGATGGCGCGCAGCGCATGCAATACCGAAAACCCATCCAGTCCGGGCAGCATCACATCCAGCACGATGACGTCGTAATCGTGCTGCAATGCCAGGTGCTGACCGTCGATGCCGTTATGCGCGACATCCACCGCGCAACCCTGCTCAGTCAGTCCCTTGTGCAGATAGTCGGCAGTCTTCAACTCATCTTCGACAATCAGGATTTTCATTGGGGGAGGGCTCCGGGTTTGACTTAAGGCTCGAGTGATTTTCTCGCTTGATTATTTGGAATCTAACATGAGCGCGGCGCTGCTCGCTTTACGCGCGCTGCGCGCTTCATTGCGCCGCATGAACCAGTAATGAGCGCGATCCAGGTACAGGTACACCACCGGCGTGGTGAACAAGGTCAGCGCTTGCGACAGTATCAGGCCGCCGACCATCGCATAGCCCAGCGGCTGCCGCAATTCCGAGCCGGAGCCGTGACTCAGCATCAGCGGCAAGCCGCTCAACAACGCGCACATGGTGGTCATCATGATGGGGCGGAAGCGCAACAGGCAGGCTTGATAAATCGCTTCATCCGGCGTCAAGCCATGCTCGCGTTCGGCGGTCAGCGCGAAGTCGATCATCATGATGCCGTTTTTCTTGACGATGCCGATCAGCAGGATGATGCCGATCAGCGCGATCACGCTGAAGTCATAGCCGCCGGCCATCAGGATCAACAGCGCACCGACCCCGGCCGACGGCAGGGTCGACAAAATCGTCAGCGGATGGATATAGCTTTCGTACAGCAGGCCGAGCACGATATACACCGCGATCAAGGCCGCGGCGATCAAATACGGCTGCGACGCCAGCGACTCGCCGAAAGCCTTGGCGGTGCCCTGGAACGCACCGCTCAGCGTCGACGGCACGTTCATTTCAGCCTGCGCTTTCTGGATCGCATCGACAGCGTCGCCGAGCGCGACATTCGGCGCCAGATTGAACGAGATCGTCACCGCCGGGAACTGGCCTTGATGGCTGATCGACAGATAGGCGGTCTGATTGGTGTCGATCGAGACGATGGTCGACAACGGCACTTGCTGGCCGGTCAGCGGCGAGGTCAGGTAAAGCTTGCTGAACAAATCCGGGTCCTGCTGCAACTTCGGCGTGACTTCCAGCACCACGTGATAGCTATTGATCTGGGTGAAATACTGGGCGACCTGGCGTTGGCCGATGGCGTCATAAATGGTGGCATCGATCAGCGCCGGCGAAATGCCGAAACTGGAAGCGCGCGCGCGGTCGATGGTCAGGGTCGCGGTGGCCGCCGCATTTTGCTGATCGGAGGCGACATCGGTCAATTGCGGCAAGCTGCGGAAGCGGGTCAGCAGCTTCGGCGCCCAGGTATTCAGTTCGTCCAGGTTGGAGTCGGTCAGCGTGTACTGATATTGCGTGCGCGCCAGGCGGCCGCCGACATTGATGTCCTGGCCCGCCTGCAGGAACAGGTTGACTCCTTGCACTTGCGCCAGCTGCGGCCGCAAGCGGGCAATCACCTGGTCGGCGCTGGCGCTGCGGCCTTCATCTTTCGGTTTCAGGCTGATGAAGAAATTGCCGGTATTGAAGGTGTTCTGGCCGCCGCTCATGCCGAAGCCGGTGACGTCGGGGTCCTTGCGGATAATGTCGGCCAGCTTGATCATGCGTTCATTCATCGACGCAAACGAGGCGTCCTGGGCCGATTCGGCAAAACCGAAAACAAAGCCGGTATCCTGCTGCGGAAAGAAGCCTTTCGAAATCCCGATGAACAGCAATACCGTGGTCGCCACGGTCGCGAAGAACACCATCAGCGTGCTGAACTGGTGGCGCAATACGAACTGCAGGCCGCGCTTGTAGCCATTCAGCATGGCGTCGAAACCGCGCTCGAACAGCTGATACAGACGGCCATGCGATTCGGCGGCATGCGGTTTCAAAAAGCGCGAGCACAGCATCGGCGTCAATGTCAGCGAAATCGCGACCGAGACCGCAATCGTCAAGGTCACGGTCACCGCGAATTCACGGAACAGGCGACCGACAATCCCGCCCATCAGCAGCAATGGGATGAACACCGCCACCAGCGATACCGAAATCGAAATGATCGTGAAGCCGATCTCGCCCGCGCCTTTGTAGGCTGCCTCCATCGGCGACATGCCTTGTTCGACGTAGCGGTAAATATTTTCCAGCATCACGATCGCATCATCGACCACGAAGCCGACCGAGATGGTGAGCGCCATCAGCGACAGGTTGTCCAGGCTGAAGCCGGCCAGATACATGACGCCGGCAGTGCCCATCAGCGCCAGCGGCACGGTGACGCTGGGGATCAGCGTCGCCGGGACGTTGCGCAGGAACAGGAAAATCACCAGCACCACCAGTGCGATGGTCAGCATCAGGGTGAATTCGACATCCAGCACCGAGGCCCGGATAGTCTGGGTGCGGTCGATCAGGGTATTCACATGCACGGTCGGCGGAATCGCCGCCTGCAGCCGCGGCATTGCCTGTTTGATGCGGTCCACGGTGTCGATCACATTGGCGCCCGGCTGCTTGGTAATCGCCAGCACGATCGAGCGGCCGTTGGTGATGGTATTGTCGGCCGCTGCCGCAGCGCCGGCATAAGCCCAGCCGGCGACTTTGAGGTTTTCCGGCGCATCGATCGCGACGCCGATGTCCCGCACCCGGATCGGCGCGCCGTTCTTGTAGGCCAGCACCATGTCGTTCCACGGTGCGGCGCTCAACAGCTGATCATTGGTGTAGACGGTAAAGCTCTGCTTGCGGCCGTCCACTGTCCCTTTGGGTTGATTGACGGTGGTGGACGCGATCACGCCGCGTATATCTTCCAGGCTCATGCCCATCGCGGCCAGCTTGGTCGGATCGACCTGGATCCGGATCGCCGGCTTTTGGGCGCCGCCGATATTCACCAGGCCAACCCCCTGGATCTGCGAAATCTGCTGCGCCAGGATGTTGTCGGCATAGTCATTCACCTTGATCAAGGGCAGCGCATCGGATTGCACCGCCATCACCATGATCGGCGAATCGGCCGGATTGACCTTGCGGAAGGTCGGCGGGTTCGGCAGGTTGGCCGGCAACTGGCCGGTGGAGGCATTGATCGCCGCCTGGACGTCGAGCGCAGCGGCGTCGATGTTGCGGTTGAGATCAAACTGCAAGGTGATTTGCGACGAGCCGAGGGCGCTGGTCGAGGTCATTTGCGACAGCCCTGCAATCAGCGAAAATTGACGCTCCAGCGGTTGCGCCACGCTCGATGCCATGGTTTCCGGACTGCCGCCGGGCAGGTTGGCCGACACTTGAATCGTCGGGAAGTCGACTTGCGGCAAAGGTGCGACCGGCAGCAGCGGCCAAGCGGCGACGCCGGCCAGCAAAATCGCCAGCGACAGCAGCGTGGTGCCGATCGGGCGCTGGATGAAAGCGGCGGAAATGCTCACTTGGCGCTTCCTTTCACTGGCGTGCCGGCAGCAGCCGTAGCTGCGGCGGACTCGACAATTTTGGCGCCGGGTTTCAATTTGTACTGACCATCCAGCACCACCCGTTGTCCCGCCTGCAGACCTTGATCGATGACGGCGATGCCATCCTGGATATTGGCGACCCGGATCGCTTGCATCTGCGCCGTATTATCGGGATTGATCACATACGCGTAGGTGCCGTCCTGGCTGCGCTGCACCACGGCGGCGGGCACAGTCAGCGCTTGTTTGCGGTCGCCCAGCACCAGCCGCACGTTCACATATTGGCCCGGCCACAGCACATGCGACGGATTCTCGAACACCCCCTTCAATTGCACGGTGCCGGTGCTGGTGTCGATCTGGTTGTTGAGCAGCGTCAGCTTGCCTTGAGCCAGTAGCTGGTCGCTATTGCGCAAATAAGTCTGCACGCTCAGCGGCTGCTGGCTGGCATGCAATGCAGCGTTAATGCTCTGGAAACTTTCTTCCGGCAGGGTGAATGCCACCGCAATCGGATTGATCTGATTAATCACCACCAAGCCATTCGGATCGGCGGCATGGATGATGTTGCCCGGATCGACCAGCCGTGCGCCGACCCGGCCGCTGATCGGCGCCACGATGCTGGTAAAGCTCAGCTGTACCTTGGCAAAGTTGATTTGCGCCTCGTCGGCTTTCACCGCGGCTTCCAGTTGCGCCACTTGCGCCCGTTGCGTATCCAGCGTTTGCTGGGTCGCCGCATCTTGCTGCTGCAAGGTGGTGTAGCGCTGCAGGTCCAGCCTGGCGTTGGCCAGCTGCGCCTGGTCCTTGGCTTTTTGTGCCTGTACCTGCGCCAGTTGCGCCTGCAAGGTGCGCGGATCGATCTGCGCCAGCAATTGACCCGCCTTGACCTCCTGACCTTCGACAAAACCGATCTTGTCGAGCTGGCCGTCAATCCGCGCCTTGACCGTCACGCTGGCATTGGCGGCGACGGTGCCGACCCCGGACAGGTACAGCGGTACATCTTGCTGCTTGACCGCGACGGTGGTGACGGCGACCGCGGGTGCTGCGGCGTTGACCGGCGCGGCGGCGCCGGCCCTGTGCATCAGGCCCCAGCCGGCAGCGCCGGCCAGAATCAGGATGGCGGCGGCGATCAACAGGGTTGAGCGCGATGTGGAAAGTGGGGTAGTCATGTTGTCAGCTCAGGAAATCAATTTGCAGTGTTTTTTTGCGATGGGTTCGCGGCAGCCAGTTGGGTCGCATCCCAACCGCCGCCGACGGCCTTGATCAGCGCCACGCTGGCGATCAGCCGGCGGCCCAACAGCTGCACCAAGGTGCGTTCGTTGGCGAGCGCCAGTGTTTGCGCCGTCACCACCCCCAGATAGGTGGCGGTGCCGGCCCGGTACTGGCTCAGCGCCAGTTGTTCGGCCAGTTGCGCAGCCTTGACTGCTTGCTCCTGCACCACCGTTTCCTGCTCCAGCACGCCGAGTGTCGCCAGGTTGTCCTCGACTTCCTGGAAGCCGCTCAGCACGGTTTGTTTGTATTGCGCCACCGTGACGTCATACGCCGCCACCGCCTGCGCATTGCGGGCGCGCCGCAAGCCGCCGTCGAACAGGGTTTGCGCCAACGCGGCGCCGAGCGACCAGACCCGGCTCGGGGTGGTGAACCATTGCGCCAGGCTGGCCGCATTGAAACCGCCGCTGGCGCTCAACATCAGGGTCGGGAAATAAGCAGCCCTGGCGACGCCGATGCTGGCATTGGCGACCGCCACATGGCGTTCGGCGCTGGCGATATCGGGACGTCGTTCCAGCAGTTCGGACGGCAGGCCGGTCGGAATCGCCGGCAAGTGCGCCGCAAGTTGCTTCAGATGTTGCGGATCCGACGCCGCTGGCGGCAACGAGAATTCGGCCGGCGCCTTGCCGCTCAAGATCGCGATCGCATGTTCCAACTGGCTGCGTTGCGCTTGCAGGTCAATCGCCTGCGCTTCCGCCGTTCTCAACTGGCTTTCCGCCAGCGCCACATCCGAGCGCAGGGCGACGCCGACCGCATACTGGCTTTGCGTCAGTTTGTACGAGCGGGTGTAGGCGGCGGCGGTGCGCGCATATAAGTCTTGCAGCAAGTCGGTCACGCGCAGTTGCAGATAGTCTTGCGCCAAGGTGGCCTGGATGCTGAGCCGCGCCGCGGCCAGATCGGCCGCGCTGGCCTGGCTGCCGGCGTTGCCCGCTTCGGCCGCGCGCCGCACGCTGCCCCAGATGTCGGGCTCCCAACTGGCATTGACGGCGGCGCTGTAGCCGTTGCTGAGTTTGATGCCATTGCTATTGCCCAGGGCGCGATCGACGCCGGCATTGACGCCGATGCTGGGCCAGAAGCCGGCGCGGGCGGCATCGGCAGCGGCGCGTGCCTGTCGATACTGCGCTTCGGCCTGGTGAATATTCTGGTTGGCTTGCATGGCTTGCAATATCAGCGCATTCAGCGTGCTGTCGCCGTACATTTCCCACCAGTTATGGTTGGGATCGATTTGTTTCGGTTCGGCCGTCTTCCACAGCCCGCTCTCTTTATATGTCGACGGCGTGTCCATGACGGGGCGAACGTAATCGGGTCCGACCGCGCAGCCTGCCAGCCATACTGCCAGCGCGGATGCGATGATGCGGCTAGTGAGCGGGCCGCTTGGTTTGAATGAATGCATGAGGTTCGTGATTGAGCTGTTCGGGCGGCAATAGGCATGCCGCCGGACCGGTATGCCGATCGTGTCACTGTAGGCGTCGCTGCGGTACTTCAGGCTGTCGCAAAAATGACAAATTTGTCAGTTTCGGCGATGCGAATGCGGCATTGGATTTTTTGGCGAAACCGGCACGTTTGAAGGGGATGGGAGAAGTTAAGCGGCGCTATGCCAAGTTTCTCATATGAAATTATTTGTTGGTCGGAAGATGAATGACGGCGAAGGAGGGAAGCGATTCGATCGATTTTAAGAAACGATTCCGGATATTTAGCCAACTGTTTGAGGTATAATTCGCATTTCCCGCATGTGCCGTTCGGCACCTTCTGTAATGACTAAGTTTGTATTTGTTACTGGCGGCGTCGTGTCTTCCCTTGGTAAAGGGATTGCCGCCGCCTCTCTCGCTGCGATCTTGGAATCGCGCGGTCTAAAAGTCACCCTTCTTAAACTAGATCCGTACATCAACGTCGATCCAGGCACCATGAGCCCGTTCCAGCACGGCGAAGTGTTTGTGACCGACGATGGCGCCGAAACCGATCTCGACCTTGGCCACTATGAGCGTTTCATTACGGCCAAAATGAAGAAGGTGAATAATTTCACCACCGGTCAGATCTACGAATCGGTTATCCGCAAGGAACGCCGCGGCGAATATCTCGGCAAGACGGTGCAGGTCATCCCCCATATCACTAACGAAATCCAGGACTACATCTATCGTGGCGCCGAAGGTTTCGACGTTGCATTGGTGGAAATCGGCGGTACCGTCGGCGATATCGAATCGCTGCCGTTCCTCGAAGCCGCGCGTCAGCTGAGCCTGCGCGCCGGCCGCAAGGCAGCCGCGTTCGTGCATCTGACGCTGGTGCCGTACCTGGTCTCGGCGGGTGAATTGAAAACCAAGCCGACCCAGCATAGCGTGCAGAAATTGCGCGAAATCGGCATTTCGCCGGATGCCTTGCTGTGCCGCGCCGACCGTCCGATCCCGGATGACGAGCGGGCCAAGATTTCCCTGTTCTCGAATGTCCAGGGCGACGCCGTGATTTCGGTGTGGGACGCCGACACGATCTACAAGATTCCGCAAATGCTGCACGATCAGGGGCTGGATGCGATCGTCTGCGAAAAGCTCGGGCTGTCGCCGAAACCGGCCGATCTGTCGATGTGGACCAAGCTGGTGCATGCACTGGAAAATCCGGCTCACGAAGTCACCATCGGCATGGTCGGCAAATATGTCGACCTGACCGAGTCTTACAAATCGTTGACCGAAGCATTGCGTCACGCCGGCATCCACACCGGCAGCCGGGTCAATATCGAATACCTGGATTCCGAAGAAATCGAAGTCAACGGCAGCGCTGCATTGGCTAAATACGATGCGGTGCTGGTGCCGGGCGGTTTTGGCAAGCGCGGCGTCGAAGGCAAGATTGCCGCAGCCCGTTTTGCCCGCGAAAACAAGATTCCGTATCTCGGCATCTGTCTCGGCATGCAGGTTGCGTTGCTCGAATATGCGCGTAACAAGGCTGGTTTGACGCAGGCTAACTCGACCGAATTCGATGAGCAAACCGACCAGCCGGTAGTCGCCCTGATTACCGAGTGGCAGAATCACGACGGCAAGGTTGAATTGCGCGATGTCAATTCCGACCTCGGCGGCACCATGCGGCTTGGCGCCCAGACTTGCGCGGTCAAACCGGGCACCTTGGCCGCTGAAATTTACGGCCCTAGCGTGACCGAGCGTCACCGTCATCGTTACGAAGCCAACAATCATTACCTGGAGCGTATCGAAACCGCCGGTTTGGTGGTGTCGGCCCGCACTCCGACCGAAGATCTGTGTGAAATCATGGAACTGCCGCGCACCGGTGACAACGCTCACCCTTGGTACGTCGGCGTCCAATATCACCCGGAATTCAAGTCGACCCCGCGCGATGGACATCCGTTGTTTATTTCGTTCATCAAGGCTGCGCTGGCACATAAGCAAGCGCTGGCCCAGAAGCTTTAAATTTAACGAATCGCAAGATATAAGGAATCAGCATGAAACTCTGCGGTTTTGATATCGGCCTGGATCAGCCGTTTTTCCTGATTGCCGGTCCGTGCGTGATCGAATCGCGCCAGATGGCGTTCGATACTGCCGGCCAATTGAAAGAGATCACCAGCGCGCTGGGCATCAACTTCATTTATAAGTCGTCGTTCGACAAGGCCAATCGTTCGTCCGGTTCTTCTTTCCGCGGCCTCGGCATGGAAAAAGGGCTGGAGATCCTGGCCGACGTCAAGCAGCAGATCGGCGTGCCGGTGCTGACCGATATTCATGAAATCGACGAAATCAAACCGGTCGCAGCCGTGGTCGATGTATTGCAGACCCCGGCTTTCCTGTGCCGCCAGACCGATTTCATCAACGCTTGCGCGCAATCCGGCAAGCCGGTGAATATCAAGAAAGGCCAGTTCCTGGCACCGCACGACATGATCAACGTGATCGCCAAGGCACGCTCGGCAGCACGCGACGCCGGTCTGCCGGAAGACAACTTCATGGCTTGCGAACGCGGCGCTTCTTTCGGCTACAACAACCTGGTATCCGACATGCGCTCGCTGGCAATCATGCGCGAGACCGGCTGCCCGGTGGTGTTCGATGCGACCCATTCGGTGCAATTGCCGGGCGGTCAGGGCAGCACCTCCGGCGGCCAGCGCGAATTCGTGCCGGTATTGGCGCGTGCCGCGATCGCGGTCGGTGTTTCCGGCGTCTTCATGGAAACCCATCCGAATCCGGCCGAGGCCAAATCGGACGGCCCCAATGCGGTACCGCTGGGGCGCATTAAAGAATTGCTGGCGACCTTGATCGAACTGGATCGCGTGGTCAAGAAGAATGGCTTCATTGAAAGCAATTTCGCCTGAATTTGAATTAACGCGCTGTCACATTTCAAAAGAATGAGAAGCGCGTTTTTTTTGGCTTATCGACAGCAGAATTGAATTAATTAATCATTGCGTAATTCATTAAGAGGAAATACATGAGTGCAATCGTTGACATCATTGGCCGCGAAATCATTGACTCACGCGGTAATCCGACAGTCGAATGCGACGTCTTGCTGGAATCCGGCGTGATGGGCCGGGCGTCGGTCCCGTCCGGCGCCTCCACCGGTTCGCGCGAAGCGATCGAACTGCGCGACGGCGATAAAGGCCGTTACGGCGGCAAAGGCGTGTTGAAGGCTTGCGAGCATATCAACACTGAAATTTCCGAAGCGATCATGGGGCTGGATGCCAACGAACAGGCCTTCCTGGACCGCACCCTGATCGACCTCGACGGCACCGAAAACAAAGGCCGCCTGGGCGCCAATGCCATGCTGGCAGTGTCGATGGCGGTGGCCAAAGCCGCTGCCGAAGAGGCCGGCCTGCCGCTGTATCGCTACTTCGGCGGCAGCGGCGCGATGCAAATGCCGGTGCCGATGATGAACGTCATCAACGGCGGCGCGCACGCCGACAACAACCTCGATATCCAGGAGTTCATGATCATCCCGGTCGGCGCGCCCAGCTTCCGTGAAGCGCTGCGCTACGGTGCCGAGGTGTTCCATGCACTGAAGAAAATCCTGCACGACAAAAACCTGACCACATCGGTTGGCGATGAAGGCGGATTCGCGCCATCGGTTGCCAATCATGAAGAAGCGCTGAAGCTGATCATTCAAGCGATTGAAGCCGCCGGCTATGAGCCTGGCACGCAAATCGCGCTGGGTCTGGACTGCGCCGCAAGCGAATTCTACAAGGACGGCAACTACGTCCTGGCCGGCGAAAACATGACCTTGACCAGCGCCCAATTCACCGGCTTGCTGGCATCGTGGTGTGACAAGTACCCGATCATCAGCATTGAAGACGGCATGGCGGAAAACGATTGGGATGGCTGGAAACTGCTGACCGAAACACTGGGCAAGAAAATCCAGCTGGTCGGCGACGACCTGTTTGTCACCAATACCAAGATCCTGCGTGAAGGCATCGACAAGGACATCGCCAACTCGATCCTGATCAAGATCAACCAGATCGGCACCCTGACCGAAACCTTCGCTGCGATTGAGATGGCCAAGCGCGCCGGCTACACGGCAGTGATTTCACATCGCTCCGGCGAGACCGAAGATTCGACGATTGCCGACATCGCGGTGGGTACCAACGCAATGCAGATCAAGACCGGCTCGATGTCGCGTTCCGATCGCATGGCCAAGTACAACCAGTTGCTGCGGATCGAAGAGGATCTGGGCGACGTCGCCAGCTATCCTGGGCGCGGGGCTTTCTACAATCTTAAATAATTGCGGGACAGAGTTTAAGAGTCGCCGAAGCGCGACGAATTACTCTGTCCTCAACAAGCTGACTATTTGCGGGACAGAGTTTAAGAGTCGCCGCAGCGCGACGAATTACTCTGTCCCCAACCAATTAGATTAGACGCATAAATTGCAATGAAAAGCATTAGTGGGAATGAGTTCAGGAGCCACAGCAACACGGCGAATTACCCTGTCCCCCCAACTAATCAGATAAGACGTGTAAATCGCCATCAAATCTGATTAATGCGATATTTTGAAACAAGCCAAAATCCGGTCAGCGAACGTAAAGTTTCTCTGACCGGATTTGCACATGAAGACCTGAAGAATAACCCCTGGATATTTCGTCGATGCGCCTCATAGCCATTTTCCTGACTGTTCTGCTGTTGCTGGTCCAGTACCCTTTGTGGCTGGGCAAGGGTGGCTGGCTGCGCGTCTGGGATATGGATCAGCAGGTGAGTGCGGCGCATGAAAAGGTCAACGAGTTAAAAGTGCGCAATGCAAAGCTGGAATCGGAAGTGCATGATCTGAAGGAAGGTACCGGCGCGGTCGAAGAACGCGCGCGCAGCGAACTGGGGATGATCAAGCAGGATGAAATTTTTGTGCAAATCCTTGATCCGAACGCTCATCCGGGAGAGGCGGTGGCGGTAAATGCGCAGATGTCGGCAGTGGCCAGTGCGGTGGCGGTTCCTCCGGCTGATAAATCGAAGAAACCGCGTCCCTGAATAAGGCGCCTCTGGAAACCTACTGCAGGGTTTGGCTACTACGCCAATCTCGGGGCTGCAGGGGTGGCAAGATCGTCGCCCCGCCCTTGGGCCGCTCGCTACGGTTTCTAGAGGCGCCTTTTTTGCTAGTGCTTGCTCGCTCCAGGCGGCAGCAAAGTTTCGACCGGGGCAGTGGTTGCAAACAAATGTGCGCAATCCACTTTGTCGAACTCGTAATGCTGTCCGCAAAAATCGCAGTCGACGGCAACTTTCCCTAACTCTGACAGCGCTTCCTCGATTTCCCGCTCCCCCAGCATTTTCAGCATATGGCCGACTTTCTCGCGTGAACAGTTGCACAGGAAGCGCGGGTGCTGCGGTTCGAAAACACGGATCGTCTCTTCCCAGAACAGACGATGCAACAACGTCTGAATGTCGGTCGACAGCATTTCTTCGGCGCGTAGCGTGCCGCCCAGCGCACTGAGCCGAGTCCAGGTTTCCAGCTCGTCATGCTCTGGCACCGCGACGCCGCCATGCAGCGGCAATTTTTGCAGCAATAGGCCGCGCGCAACCTTGTCGTCAGCTGCCAGCCACAGCTTGGTGTCCAGCTGTTCCGAGCGCAGCATGTAGTTTTCGATGACAGTGGCGACGCTGTCCCCATCCAGCGGCACGATGCCTTGATAGGCTTTTTGACCCGGCAGTTTATCTTGCGGATCGAGCGTGATCACGAAGCGCCCCTGACCGTTCAGGTTGACCAGTTGCGACAGCGTGGCGTCGTCGTCAACCACGGCATCGGGAGCAAGTTTGGCGGTGGCGCGCATCTGTAGTTTCGAATCGCATTCGACCACCAGCAGATGTACCGGGCCGTCGCCGTGAATTTGCATGACGATGACGCCGTTGAATTTCAGGTTGGCGGTCAGCAGCGCGGCTGCCGCCAGCATTTCGCCCAGTAGCGTCTTGACCGCCAGCGGATATTGGCGCCGCGCCAGTACGTGCTGCCAGGTGGCGGACAGCTCGACCAATTCGCCTCGCACTGCGGCGTTTTCAACCATGAATTTTTGCAGCGAGTCGCTGTGAGTATCGTTTGTATCCACTACGGTTTTTACGTTCATTTTTTCTTTATCCGATGAGTTTCAGGCCGGTCTTGTATTCTTGGCCGCGCTTAATATAGTGTGCGGCGTTGCCGGCGAGCGCGGTGATATCTTGTTCGCTCAAGGTGCGCACGACTTTGGCCGGCGAGCCGATGATCAGTGAGTTATCCGGGAATTCCTTGCCTTCGGTGACCAGCGCACCGGCGCCGACCAGGCAGTTCTTGCCGATTTTGGCGCCGTTCAATATCACTGCCTGGATCCCGATCAAGGCACCGTCGCCGATGGTGCAGCCATGCAGCATGGCTTGATGGCCGATGGTGACGTTTTTGCCTATCGTCAGCGGAAAACCCATGTCGGTGTGGAGCGTGCTGCTTTCCTGCACGTTGCTGCCGCTGCCGACAGTAATCAACTCGTTGTCGCCGCGAATGGTGACGCCAAACCAGACGCTGGCGGCAGCTTCGATTTTGACCTTGCCGATCAGGTTGGCGGATGGCGCAATATAGGCCGATGGATCGATGTCGGGGGCATGCTCGCCCAATTGGTAGATGGCCATAAATTTCCGTAAAATGCTGGTTTGCTTGCTTCTGGCGTTGACGGCAGGCATCCTAAATGGGTCCGTCCGCCGTTTGTTCAACCACCCGCCATTTTAACGCTGTCAACATGAACAGTTCGCCCAATTCCGACTTTGCTGCATCAATACCAGCGACTGAATTACGTGCCGCCGCACTGCATTGGCTGGCCGTATCGGACGCTGCTGCCAAAGTTGCCGGGGTCGGCGCGATGGCTGCAGCATGGCGAGGCGGGGTGCTGACGCTCGAGAGCGGCGCTGTGCTCACCGCAACCGCAACGATACCAGGACGCCCGCAGCAGCCTGAACTGGTGCCGCCGCGGGAAGTCGGGCATCGTTCGATGGCATCGCTAGAAGGGCGGGCGGCAATGATTCATGCCTTGGCCCATATCGAATTCAATGCCATCAATCTGGCGCTGGATGCGATCTGGCGCTTTGCCGGAATGCCGGACGATTACTATGCCGACTGGTTGCAAGTGGCGGCCGAAGAGGCTTATCACTTTGACTTGCTGGCGCGTCATTTGCAGACGCTGGGCTTTGCCTACGGCGATTTTTCGGCACACAACAGTTTGTGGGAGTTGACTGAGAAAACCGGGCACGACATTGTGGCGCGCATGGCCTTGGTGCCGCGCACGATGGAGGCGCGCGGCCTGGACGCCTCACCGCGCATGCGCGCAAAACTGGCGCAGGCCGGCGATTTGCCTGCAGCCGAGATTCTGGACATCATCCTGCGCGACGAGATCGGCCATGTCGCGATCGGCAATCGCTGGTATGGCTGGCTCTGCAAGGAACGTCAGCTGGAGCCGTTGGCGACGTTTGCAGCGTTGGCACTGCAATATCGGGCGCCGGCCATGCGCGGACCATTCAATCTGGAGGCGAGAAGAGCGGCCGGCTTTACCGAGCAAGAATTGATCGCGCTGGAACAGGGTTTTTAGAATCGGCCATCAGCGCCGCTCCAAAAAAATAGCCGCCTAACAGGCGGCTATTTGAAATTTCAGTGATACCACTTTCGTTTGCCGGCGGGCTTTGCGATCTCGGCCATGTTGACCAGCCTGGTTCCCGCCAACCGGTCATGCAGGAACTGCCGTTCGGGATCGAGATAAATGGTGAGTGACCAGAGGGCGAAATTTGCCGCAGGAATCATGACCAGCATCCAGGCGTGTGCGCCCAGCACCCATGCCAGCGCCAGCCCCGGCATAAACCACAACCAGCTCAGCAGATAGCGAGCCAAGGCACGTCCTGCTTTGACTGCGCTGCCATCTTTGTTGACCAGCTGGATGCGCCAGGTCTTCATCGCCAGTGTTTGACCGCCATGACTCCAGCACCAGACAAAATACAGCGTAAGTACAATGAATAGCCACGTTTGCTGCCCATGCCGCAGGTAGAGCGCATGGCGTTGTTGCAGCAAGGTTGAAAAAATCCAGCCGGAAATAAACAGGATGCCGAACAGCAGCATGGCCTCATACATGATGCTGCCGAAGCGACGACCGAGAGACGGTGTTTGCCGGACTGTGCCTGTTTCGCTTGAGGTGGATGCAGGATGCACAGTGCGATTATTTGGTCGCTGGAGCGGTAACCGGCGCTGCTGGCGCGGCGGCAGAGTGCTCGGCTGGCGCCGCAACCTGGGCCGCATCGGATGACTGCGGCGTCAATTTGATTGGGCTCGCCGGCTTGGTTTTGGCTCGGGGCGGCAGGGTGGTTACCCGTTTGTGATGCGGTGCTGCCTGTGCGGCAAGTTCCTTCTTTTGCTGCTCGGATAACTGCTGATATTGCTGCCAGCGGAGCGCTCTTTGCTCGGTGTCGAGCTTGTTGGCGAGGGCGTAATTTTCACGCACGATGCGTCGTTGATCCGGGGTCAGCTTGGTCCACTCGCGCATCCGTTCCTGCAGTCGTGCTTGTTCAGCCGGTTGCATGGCGGCGTAGCGATTGCTGATTTCAAGCCATTTCTTCTTGTGGGACGGCTTCAGCTTGTTCCACTCGGATTCCAATGGCGCCAACACTTGCTGTTGCGCAGCAGTCAACTCGGCCCAGGATGGGGAGCTAGCCGAAACTTTGGTCGCTTTGACAGTATTGTTTGAGGTGCTGGTCGTATTGGCAGCAGGATGCACGGCTGCATGCGTTGACGCAGCCAAGGTGAGCAACAGCATGCCCATCGAGAGCAGGACGGCCGTCGCGTTCGACCAGCTGTTGCGGCGACGCGGAGCCGCAGCAACAATTGCCTGACCGGCAGCCGCATTTGGTGTCAGCATCATCCTTATTCGTCTTGTTGTGCGAGATAGGCGTTGAAGCCGCGATCCAGATAGGCTGATGGCGGCAGTTCATCCGACAGCAAGGCGGCGTCGATATCGGCGGTGGCAGCGATGCGATGCTGTTGTTCGTACTGATACAAACCGGACAGCAATACCATGCCGGCCAGGATAGGCAGCGCGACGCCGATCCGCCTTAGCCAGGAAAGGGGATCATTGAAAAAGTTGCCAGCTTGTCCGGCCAGCACGCCTTGATGGACAAAGACTCGCGTCGGCGCGTCTTTTTTCTTGCGAGCCAATGCGGCTTTGCGTGCAGAAGCGAGACGATCGGCGGTCGATGGCGGTAGATTGTCGAGATTTTCGTTAAGTGCATGCCGCACTTTATAAGCGAAATTGATTTCTTGTGTGTTCATAAACTGATTCCTTTGGCCTTGAGCGATAGCGCCAGAGTGTGCGTTGCGCGAGAACAATGCGTTTTCACGCTGCCCTCGGAACAACCCATTGCAGCCGCGGTTTCGGCAACATCCATGTCCTCCCAATAACGCATCAGGAAGGCTTCCCGTTGACGTGCCGGCAGCTTTTGTACTTCTTGGTCGATCATGTTGAGAATTTGCTCACGCTCAAGTTTGGCCGAGCTGGACTCGGTAGCTTGCGAGTCTTCCTCTGAAGTGTAAGTCTCCAGGACATCATAATCTTCGTCGCTGGCATTGTTATGGCCCATGCTGGAAAACAGGCTGACCCAGGTATTGCGTACCTTTTCCCGGCGGAAATAGTCGTGAACGGTGTTTTGCAGAATTCGCTGGAACAGCATCGGCAGTTCTGCCGCCGGCTTGTCGCCGTATTTTTCGGCCAGTTTGATCATCGCATCCTGGACGATATCCAGTGCAGCCTCGTCTTTGCGGACGGCATAAACCGCCTGCTTGAAAGCGCGGCGTTCTACGTTTTCAAGAAAATCTGAAAGTTCTTTATCTGTGGCCATGCGTTGCGGCGGGTTGTGTCATTGGCTGCCGACCAAGTAGATCCGGTTTAAATTATTACTGCACATCATCGAACATACAATTCGTTACGATTGATTTTCAGGCTGGCCGAATGCTAGCAAAAAAAAAGACGGTTGCGGGTTGTTCGTGAACAAATTTGCAGTAAAAAAGCACGATCTAAAGCGAATTTCAATCAAATTGGCTTGACCGAAATGAAACCACGCATTATGGTAACAGTCCACTTCAGAACCCTGAAGTGCGACCATGGTCTTTTCGCTGGCTGCCCAAGATGCGGTTCAACGGAAAGACGCGCTTTACATTTGAAAGCTGTTTGCTCCAACCCGTGCCACAAGCACGAGAAATAAGCAGTGGTGCTTCAGATATCCGGGCCGAACGAGTAGCGTTAAGCGTCATTTTGAATCGTATCTACGGGTGCGCAACGAATTGGCGTGATCGCACAAAAAAGGGACGCCCTAGCACTGTCGCACTCCGCCATTTCGCCAGGGAAGAGCATCCGATCAATTTCCAATGGACCTTGAAAGGACGTAGTAATAATGAATAAAGATACGAAATTGCCTGTCACCGGCGCGGAAATTCTCGTGCGCTGTCTGGCAGAAGAGGGGGTCGAACACGTGTTCGGTTATCCTGGCGGCGCAGTGCTCTATATTTACGACGCCATCTTCCAGCAAGATAAATTCCAGCATATTCTGGTTCGTCACGAGCAAGCTGCGATTCACGCAGCCGATGCTTATTCCCGCAGTTCGCAAAAGGTTGGCGTGGCGATTGTCACGTCCGGTCCAGGCGTCACCAATGCAGTCACCGGTCTGGCTACGGCCTACATGGATTCGATTCCGATGGTGGTGATTTCGGGTCAGGTGCCGTCCTACGCGATTGGCGAAGATGCGTTCCAGGAATGCGATACCGTGGGCATCACCCGCCCGTGCGTCAAGCACAATTTTCTCGTCAAGGATGTGAAGGATCTGGCGGCGACGATAAAGAAGGCGTTTTACATTGCGAGTACCGGCCGCCCCGGTCCGGTGCTGGTCGATATCCCTAAAGACATTACGATGCACCGGCATGTTTTCGACTATCCGAAAGAAGTCGAAATGCGCTCGTACAAGCCGGTCGACAAAGGGCACTCCGGCCAGATTCGCAAGGCGGTGCAACTGCTGCTGACGGCTGAACGGCCGATGATTTATGCCGGCGGCGGCGTGATCCTGGCCAATGCCGCTCCCGAGCTGAACAAGCTGGTGGATCGCCTCGGCTACCCGTGCACCACCACGCTGATGGGACTGGGCGGCTACAAGGCATCCAGCGACAAGTACCTCGGCATGCCCGGCATGCACGGCACCTATGAAGCCAATATGGCGATGCAGCACTGCGACGTGCTGATTGCGATCGGCGCTCGTTTTGACGATCGCGTGATTGGTAATCCGAAGCATTTCACCTCGCATGCGCGCAAGATCATTCATATCGATATTGATCCGTCGTCGATTTCCAAACGGGTCAAAGTTGATATTCCTATCGTCGGCAACGTCAAGGATGTGCTGCAGGAATTGCTGGCGCAACTGGACGCGACCGACACCAAACAAAATCCGCCGGCCTTGGCCGATTGGTGGAAGCAGGTCAACGAATGGCGTGCTCGCGACTGTTTGAAATATGCCGACTCGAAAGAAGTCATCAAGCCGCAATCCGTGATCGAAAAGGTCTGGCAAATCACCGATGGCGACGCCTTCATAACGTCGGATGTCGGTCAGCACCAGATGTGGGCGGCGCAATATTACCGCTTCGATCAGCCGCGCCGCTGGATCAACTCGGGCGGCCTCGGCACCATGGGCGTCGGCTTGCCGTACGCGATGGGGGTGCAGATGGCCAATCCGGGGGCGACTGTGGCCTGCATCACCGGCGAAGCATCGATCCAGATGTGCATCCAGGAACTCGCCACCTGCAAGCAATACCATCTGACGCCGAAAATCATTCTGCTCAATAATCGCTTCCTCGGCATGGTGCGTCAGTGGCAGCAAATCGACTACGGCTCGCGTTATTCCGAGTCGTACATGGATTCGCTGCCGGACTTTTCCAAGCTGGCTGAATCATTCGGCCACGTCGGCATGAAGATTGAAAATCCGGCGGACGTCGATGGCGCATTGAAAGAAGCGTTTGGCATGAAAGACCGCCTGGTGTTCATGAATTTCATTACCGATCAAACCGAGAACGTCTGGCCCATGGTCAAGGCGGGCAAGGGCTTGACTGAAATGCTGCTCGGTTCGGAGGATCTGTAATCATGCGACATATCGTTTCTGTACTGTTGGAAAATGAACCAGGCGCACTGTCGCGCGTGGTCGGCCTGTTCTCTGCGCGTGGCTACAATATCGAGACATTGACGGTCGCACCGACCGAAGATGCGACCTTGTCACGGATGACCATCGTGACAAGCGGTTCGGATGACGTGATCGAACAGATCACCAAACATCTGAATCGTCTGATTGAAGTGGTCAAGGTGGTGGACCTGACCGAAGGCGCCCACATCGAGCGCGAACTGATGCTGATCAAGGTGCGTGCGGTCGGCAAGGAGCGCGAGGAAATGAAGCGTACTGCGGATATTTTCCGCGGCCGCATCATCGACGTCACCGACAAGTCCTACACCCTTGAGTTGACGGGTAACAAAGGCAAGCTGGACGCGTTCATTGATTCGATCGACCGCGCTGCGATTCTGGAGACGGTCCGTACCGGCGGTTCCGGCATCGGCCGCGGCGAACGGATCCTGAAGGTTTAGGCGCAAGAATAAATATCCACACTGATACATACAGACATACAGCTGAGCCGATTTAAACCACATCGCTCGGTTCACATCACACTTATATATAGGATTAATAATGAAAGTTTTCTACGACAAAGACAGCGACCTCTCCCTGATCAAAGGCAAGAACGTTGCCATCATCGGCTACGGCTCGCAAGGCCACGCGCATGCACAGAATCTGAACGACTCCGGCGTTAAAGTGACGGTCGGCTTGCGCAAGGGCGGCACATCGTGGGACAAGGCAAAAAATGCCGGTCTGAACGTGGCGGAAGTCAACGACGCGGTCAAGGCCGCCGACGTCATCATGATCCTGCTGCCGGATGAAAACATCGCTCAGGTCTACGCAGAAAACGTCGCACCGTACGCCAAGCAGGGCGCCACCTTGGCATTTGCGCATGGCTTCAACGTGCACTACGGTCAAGTTGTGCCGCGCGCCGACCTCGACGTCATCATGATCGCGCCAAAAGCGCCGGGCCACACTGTGCGTGCGACCTACACCCAAGGCGGCGGCGTGCCGCACCTGATCGCCGTGTACCAGGATAAATCCGGCAGCGCGCGCGAAATCGCCTTGTCATACGCTACCGCCAACGGCGGCGGCCGTGCCGGCATTATCGAAACCAACTTCCGCGAAGAAACCGAGACCGATCTGTTCGGCGAACAAGCCGTTCTGTGCGGCGGCGCTGTCGAACTGATCAAGGCCGGTTTTGAAACGCTGGTCGAGGCAGGTTATGCGCCGGAAATGGCTTACTTCGAGTGCCTGCATGAACTGAAACTGATCGTCGACCTGATCTATGAAGGCGGGATCGCCAATATGAACTACTCGATTTCCAACAACGCCGAATATGGCGAGTATGTCACCGGTCCAAAGATCGTTACCGAAGCGACCAAGGACGCCATGCGTCAGTGCCTGAAGGACATCCAGACCGGCGAATACGCGAAGAGCTTCATTCTTGAAAACAAGGCTGGCGCACCGACCTTGATTTCCCGTCGCCGGTTGACTGCCGAGCATCAAATCGAACAGGTTGGCGAGCAACTGCGGGCGATGATGCCTTGGATTAAAAAGAACAAGATGGTCGACCAATCGAAGAATTAATTCGAGCTTTAATAGTTTGAGGTCGGGCATCATGCAGCAAGCGCCTGCAGGCGCTTGCTGGGCAGGACGGCGCAAAGCGATGCTTTGCGAATTCCCGTCCAGCCTGCCATGGATCAAAAAGAACAAGATGGTCGACCAATCTAAGAATTAATTCCATCCTGGTTTGAAAAAAAGGGACGTTTGATACGTCCCTTTTTTTATGAGATTTTTCAATGCGATTGAAACATGCTGGAGAATTTCCTCTGACTATGACTCGTTCGTTAGTTGCCGCGCAATCTTGTATTCGGCAACAAGTGCAGATAATATCCACGGAGAACTAAATCGACAGCACACAATCGAAGAATCGCTCTGTGTTGCATCTTATGTGGGCGCGCATTCGGCAGCGCCCTTTTTTCCTGGAGAGTCATCCTATGTCGCGATCACGCAAACTGATGTTGTCATCCCTATTGGCCGCAATCAGTCTCACCGCGCAAGCGCAAACCTCTGTGCCTACTTCCGGCACGCTGGCGGTGGTGCCTGCCTACGGTGAAGTCAAACACGCCAACGATCAGGCGCACATTACCTTCGCAGTCGAAGAGCAGGACAAGGACAAGTCTGCCGCCGCATCGCGCGTCAATCTCAAGATGAAGCAGGGCACCGATATCCTGAAGCGCCAGGACCCGCAGGCGATCTTGCAAACGCGCGGCTATTACACTTATCCGGTTTATTCGGAAGACCAGCCGCAACCGCGCGGCAATAGCAATAAACTGCGGCAACCGATAGGCTGGAGAGTCGGACAGTATCTTGATGCGACCACTACCAATCTGAACAATCTGCCGAAAACCGTGGCTTCGGTGCAAAACGTATTGGGATTGAACGGCTTGCACTTCGGCTTGAGCGATGCCACCAGCAAAAAACTGGACGATCAAAGAATTGCGGCGACTTACCAGAACCTGACCGAACGGATTGCTTCGATTGCCCATGCAATGGGACGCAATGTGTCGGACGCAGTGCTGGATACGGTCGATTTTGAAGGTTCCGGCAACTACGCCCAGGAATCTGCCCCCGCAGCGAAAGGGATGATGATGCGCGCCGCAGCGATGAACGAGGCAGCGGTGGAAGAGCCCAGTTTCGAACCGGGTGAAACCACTTTGAGCATGCGCGTGGTCGGCAAGGTTCGCTTCAAATGAGCGCCAGGCCCATTTTGGGGTTGGCTTTAGCGCTGACGTTTGCGTTGGCTGGCTGTAAGCCGGCCGGCCCGCCGCCCGACATCCTGAAAACGCAACGCCAGGCGCTCGACAAGGCGAAAGCGGTGGACGGCCAAGTGCAGAAACAAGCGCAAGAGCAGATGAAAACGATCGACGACGAGCAAAAATAAGGGAAAAGATGCGGCGAGGCTTTGCCGCATCTTCCTGATCCGGCGCGGCATGCTTGTTAATTAGGCCCTTGAAAGCGTATTTGCACTGATCAACTCGTGCTCCGCCCATTGTTTGTAGAGATGCAAAAGGTTACATTTCATTCCTCGCTCGACTAGAATAGCCACGCTATCGAGTTTCCACCATTTATCCAGACAATCCGGAGTACCGTTGAATAACTATCCCCATCCCATTATTGCCCGTGAAGGTTGGCCGTTTTTGGCAATCTCATTTGTGCTTGCGCTGCTGGTCACGCTGTTCTCGCCGCTATGGTCAATTCCAGTCTGGATCATTGCATTGTTCGTATTGCAATTTTTCCGTGATCCGGCGCGCGTGATCCCGCAACATCCCAATGCCGTGTTGTCGCCGGCCGACGGCCGCATTGTGGTGGTTGAAAAAACCATGGACCCCTATGCCAAGCGCGAAGCCCTGAAAATCAGCGTTTTCATGAATGTGTTCAATGTGCATTCGAATCGCGCGCCAGTCGATGGCAAGATTGAGAAAGTGCAATATTTCCCAGGAAAATTCGTCAATGCCGATCTGGACAAGGCGTCGATAGAAAATGAGCGCAATGCTCTGGTCATCACCGCCGCCAACGGCCAAACCGTGACTTGCGTTCAAGTCGCCGGTCTGATTGCGCGCCGCATCCTGTGCTATGCCAAGGTGGCCGACGTAGTGACGCGCGGTCAGCGCTACGGCTTTATCCGCTTCGGCTCGCGGGTCGATGTGTATTTGCCGCTGACGGCAACGCCCAAGGTGGCAGTCGGCGACAAAGTGTCGGCGACCGAAACGATTTTGGCCGAATTTTGAGATTCCGCTATTGTTTTCTTTTAGTTGATTGAATCGGAATTTACATGGCCTCATTCCAGCGCCGTAAAGCGAAGAATAACGTCGCGCAGTTCCCCAAAGCGCGACGTGCAATGAAAGCTGCGCAGCGTAATTCGCCCGACCCGCAAGGGCCGGTGCCGCCGCGGCGTCGTCGCGGCATCTATCTGTTGCCGAATGCGTTTACGACAGCCGCGCTGTTCTGCGGTTTTTACGCGATTGTGATGGCGATGGGTCAGAGGTTTGATCATGCATCCATCGCGATTTTTGTAGCGATGGTGCTGGACAGCCTGGATGGCCGGGTGGCGCGCCTGACCAATACCCAGAGTGAATTCGGTGCGCAATACGACAGCCTGTCGGATATGGTGTCGTTCGGCGCGGCGCCGGCCTTGGTCGTGTATGAGTGGGCATTGCACGGCATGGGCAAACTGGGCTGGCTGGCGGCATTCGTCTATTGCGCCGGCGGAGCATTGCGCCTGGCGCGCTTCAACACCAATATCGGCGTGGTCGACAAGCGTTACTTCCAGGGCTTGCCAAGTCCGGCGGCAGCGGCGCTGGTCGCCGGCTTCGTCTGGCTGATGGACGATCTCGGCTTTCAAGGCTCGGGATTGAGCTGGGCCGCCTGGGCGATTACGCTGTATGCCGGTCTGACGATGGTGACCAACGTGCCGTTCTACAGCTTCAAGGACATCAATCTGCGCAAGCCGATGCCATTCATTGCCGCATTTCTGGTGGTGCTGGCGCTGGTGGCAATTTTCAGCGATCCGTCAAAAGTATTGTTTTGCCTGTTCGTGTTGTATGGCCTGTCCGGATTCGGCGTGTATTTTTGGCGCTGGTTCAAGGGCAAGCCGGTAAGCATCGTGCAAACCGAAGTGGAACATGACGATAAAGAGCACGAAGACAAGGAGTAGTAGCAGGGGGTAACCCTGCATTTGCAGCAGCGCAGTACCGTAACAAGTGGCTTCATTGATTTTCAACATGATTGGAGAAAATATGGGATTGCTTTCTTTTTTTAAAGACGCCGGTGAAAAGCTGTTAAACCTTGGCAAGGCCAAAGAAGTTGCCGCTGCCCCGACCGAGGCCAATGTCGAGGAACTGCAGAATTCCGCAGTGCAGGCAATTCAAGCTTATATCGCCACGCAAGGTATCGCGACCGACGGCTTGACGTTTGCGTTCGATGCGGCTTCCTCGACCGTCACGGTCGGCGGTGAAGCGCCGGACCAGGCCACGCGCGAAAAAATCGTACTGTGCTGCGGCAATGTACACGGTGTCGAGCACGTCAACGATGAATTGACAGTTGCGGCACCCGCCGATGAATCGCAGTGGTACACCGTGGTAAGCGGCGATAACCTGTCTAAAATCTCGAAGCAATTCTATGGCGATCCAAACAAATATCCGGTGATTTTTGAAGCCAACAAACCCATGTTGAGCAGTCCGGACAAGATTTATCCAGGGCAAATGTTGCGGATTCCTGCACTGACCTGATAGCCCAATAAGCGCCAACGCGCAGCACGCCGCCCAGGTATTACCTCGGCGGCATTTTTTTAATGTCGATGAGCTTGATGTTTTTTTCGGCAGCGGTAAAAAGTCTTTAAAATCGATAGATCCACAGAACATTCAGGAGCACAGCATGGCAGCCAACTCACCCGAAAAATTGATCATATTCGACACCACCTTGCGCGATGGCGAACAGTCGCCCGGTGCGTCGATGACCAAAGACGAAAAAATCCGCATCGCCAAGCAATTGGAGCGGATGAAAGTCGATGTGATCGAGGCCGGATTTGCGGCGGCTTCCCCAGGCGACTTCGAAGCGATCAAAGCGATTGCCGGGATCATCAAGGATTCCACCGTCTGTTCGCTCTCGCGCGCCAACGACAAAGATATCGCCCGCGCCGCCGAAGCGTTGCAGCCGGCTGAACGCAAACGGATTCACACCTTCCTCGCGACCTCGCCGTTGCACATGGAAAAGAAATTGCGGATGACGCCGGATCAGGTGTTCGAACAAGCCAAGCAGGCGGTGCGCTTTGCCCGCAAATTCACTGACGACGTCGAGTTCAGCCCGGAAGACGGCAGCCGTTCGGATATGGATTTCCTGTGCCGGGTGCTGGAGGCGGTGATTGCCGAAGGCGCGACCACCATCAACTTCGCCGACACTGTAGGTTACGGCGTACCGGAACTGTACGGCCACATGCTGAAGACATTGCGCGAACGGATTCCCAACTCCGACAAGGCGATCTGGTCGGTCCACTGCCATAACGATCTCGGCATGGCAGTCGCCAATTCGCTGGCCGGCGTCATGATCGGCGGCGCCCGTCAGGTCGAGTGCACCATCAACGGCCTCGGCGAACGGGCCGGCAATACCGCGCTGGAAGAAATCGTGATGGCCGTCAAAACCCGCCGCGATTACTTCAACCTGGACATCGGTATCGATACCACGCAAATCGTCCCAGCCTCCAAACTGGTATCGCAAATCACCGGCTTCGCGGTGCAGCCGAACAAATCGGTGGTCGGCGCCAACGCCTTCGCGCACGCTTCCGGGATCCATCAGGATGGCGTGTTGAAAGCGCGCGACACCTACGAAATCATGCGCGCCGAAGACGTCGGCTGGAGCGCCAACAAGATCGTGCTCGGCAAACTGTCGGGCCGCAATGCGTTCAAACAGCGCCTGGAAGAACTGGGCATCGCGCTTGATTCGGAGGCTGAAGCCAATGCCGCGTTCGCGCGTTTCAAGGAATTGGCCGATCGGAAGTCGGAGATTTTCGACGAAGACATTATCGGCCTGGTGTCCGAAGAACAGCAGTCGCACGACAATGAATATTATCGTTTCCTGTCGCTGTCGCAGCACTCGGAAACCGGCGCCAAGCCGAAGGCCAGCGTGGTGTTCTCAATCGACGGCAAAGAGCATTCTTGTGTAGCGGAGGGCAACGGCCCGGTCGATGCCATCGTCAACGCCATCGAAACGCAAGTAGCCAGCGGCGCGGAACTATTGTTGTTCGCGGTCAATGCGATCACCACCGGCACCCAGTCGCAAGGGGAAGTCACGATGCGCTTGTCGAAAGCCGGTCGCATCGTCAACGGCATCGGCGCCGATCTCGACATCGTGGTGGCATCGGCCAAGGCTTATTTGTCCGCACTCAACAAACTGCATTCAAAATCGGAAAAATTGAATCCGCAGCTGTGATGCGTTGCTGATAGTCATACGAGTTGATCGGGGGCCGAATTATTCGGCCCCCGATGCCATTCAACCCTGGCCAGCCTCCAGCTGCGCCCACAAGCGCGCCAGATAAGGATCCTCGAATCCTTCCTTGCGCAGCCCATCCAGCGTGTGCCACAAATAGTCGCGCGCCGGCCCATACAGGCCGCAGGCATCGCGCAGATGGGATACCACGGTGAGGTCGGGCAGGCGGCCGGTATAGCCGGCATGCTGACGATTCATGACAAATGCGAGGGCCCGGATGCGCGGGCCGTGGCGACCGTTGAGCTGGATCGGCAGCCAGCGTGGCAGATAGGCGCCGGTCATCATTTCGCGACGCCACAACATGCGCAACTCGGTCTCTATGCAGGCAGCGGGGATGCGAAATGCCAGGCCGCGGCAACAGCCGCCGCGATCCAGTCCCAGCACCAGCCCCGGGTTGTCCCAGGTGCCGCGATTGATGCGCGAATACAAATAAAATCCGCGGTGATAGCCGTGCAGCATGGCCGGCAGCCGCTCGCTATGCTCCACCATCGGATTCCAGATCAGCGAACCATAGCCGAACAGCCAGACATCGCCATGCGGCTCTGGTAGCGCTGCCAGCGCAGCACGCCACGAAGCTTCCAGCGCTGCTTCGGACAGCAGGGCGGGGGCGATCGGGGTGTTGTCCAGGATGGACCGCAGGCGGTCTTGCTCAAGATCTTCACGAGTGATACTCATGGCCGACAGAATAAGCCAGACTGCGATCCGATAACAAGTGTTTTGGCGGGCAATGTGGCGACAATGATGCGGGCCAATGGCATGGAATGCGTGACATCAAGAACTTTATTGCCGGCGCCACGTCAATAATGTGCTTTTACCGGTTTTTTTGTCATTGATTTTTTTAGGAGAAGGCATGAAATTTTCCTCATCTGTTTTGGCCGCAATATTGCTGCCGCTCTCGATCAATGCCGCCGTCGCCCAAAGCGCAGAAGCGCAAGACGATGCTCCCAACGACAGTAGCGCAGCCAGCTACCGCTGCGAAGGCGGCAAAAAAATGCAGGTCGCGTATGTGAACCTCAAGGATGGAAAATCGATTGCCGTCTTATATTACAAAGGACGTTTGATCCCCATGCATCAGGGGGTGTCTGGCTCCGGCGCGCGTTACGTTGCCGACGATGAGCAGAATAGTTATCGCTGGCACACCAAAGGAAAGATGGGTATTTTGTCCTTTAAGGTTGCCGGTGCGAGTGCGAAGGAAAAGACCATTTTTCGTGATTGCAACCAGGTCTCGCCAAGCGATTGATTCATGCCGGATGAAAAAGAGCCCGCTAACCTTGCGGCGCGGGCTAAATCTAAACTCAGGGAGAGTTATAGAAGACGGCTTCAGTGTATCGTCCGCACGATGCTAGCCACAGTTGTTAGAACTACTAGGTGCGGAGCCTAAGATGCCGGGTTGCGTCGGCCACCGTTCCGACCTGAAGTTTTCAGCCGAATGAGGCCAGCACAAAATCAATGAAACTTTTCAGCTTGGGTGTCGGCCGCCGGTCCGCCGGGTAGACGATGTGCATCGGCCGCGACGGCGCATCGTAATCCGCCAGAATCCGCACCAGGCGACCCGCCGCAACATCATCGCCGACCAGCACTTCCGGCTGCATGATGATGCCCATACCGGCAATGGCCGCAGTCCTGAGCGCCTGGCCGTTATTGACCGTCAAGCATCCGCTCACCTGCACGCTCTCGATCCGATCGCCCTGGTGCAAGCGCCACACATTCTTTTTGCCCCAATAAGTAAATCCAAGGCAGTTGTGCTGCGCCAGATCCTGCGCGCCTGCCGGAGTGCCGTATTGCGATAAATAGGCTGGCGCGGCGCACAGCCACATACGATACGGTTGCAAGGCCCTGGCTACCAAGCCCGAATCGGGCAGCGAGCCTATCCTGATCGCGACCTCGTATCCTTCTTCCACCAGATCCGCCGCCCGATCCGACAGCGTGAGGTCCACCTTCACCTCCGGATGCTGGCCAAGATAGGCAGCCAGCGCCGGCGCCAGCCGCTGGCTGCCGAACGACACCGGGGCGTGGACTTTCAGCAGTCCGCGCGGCGAGATGCGCATTTCGTCGGCGCAGGCATCGGCAGCCTCCGCATCTGCCAACAGCTGCTTGCAGCGCTCGTAATAGATGCGGCCGACCTCGGTCAGCGATTGCTGCCGGGTGGTGCGATTGAGCAGCTTGGCCCCGACCCGTTCTTCCAGGAAACGAACGTGCTTGCCGACCATGGTGGTGGAGATCCCGAACACCTCCGCCGCCTCGGTGAAGCTGCGTTTGTCGGCCGCGCAGATGAATATCGACATGCTGGTAAATCGATCTAACATTTAAAACTCTCAGTTCCAAGTTATTAAATTACTGCGTAGTTTATCAATTATTGAGAAGCAATGATAATTTGCCTGTCGGTAAGGGAAATGCGGCAAACAACTTTTCCGACGCCAGTAGATGCGCAATTTGTGCCCACTAACTCAAGGAGAAACAAGATGTCAAACGAAAGCACCTATCGCCGTCGCGGACTTGAATTGCTCGAACAACTGCACGGCGGACATGCCGGCGCAGCGATGGTGGCCGAGATGCAGGATGTCTGCCCGGCATTTGCCGACATGACCATCGACTGGGCCATCGGCGCGATCATGGACCGCCCGGGCCTGGACTTGCTGACCCGCGAACTGATCTTGATCGCCTCCTGCGTCACCATGGGACATGCCATGCCGCAGTTGCACGCCCACGCCGAAGCGGCGATGAAGGTAGGCGCCACCAAAGAGCAAATCGTCGAAACAGTGCTGCAGTTGACCTTTTATGCGGGCGGGCCGGCAGTGCGTAATTCTCTGGTGGTGCTGAAGGATGTCTTCGCACAGTTGGAGGCAGGGCACGGTCAATAACACGCGAGGCGTCGAAAAGAACAGCGCTAGGGCCTGTTGATCGATCCAATCTCCGTTGCGCGGCTATCACGTTGCTTGATGCATCGCGCTTGCTTGCTGCAAAGGCGCCAGCAATGCCTGCAGATCCTCGGCGTTGAACTTGGGCGCCAGCGCCGCGTCGCTGCCCAGCACGCCTTCGGCCAGTGCTGCTTTGCGCGCTTGCAGTTCGAGCATGCGTTCTTCGATGCTGCCCTCGACCACCAACTGGTAGACGAACACCGTCTGCTCTTGGCCGATGCGGTGGGCACGGGCGGTGGCTTGCTCTTGTACCGCAGGGTTCCACCACGGGTCCATGTGGATCACGGTGTCGGCCGCGGTCAGGTTGAGCCCGACGCCGCCGGCCTTCAGGCTGATCAGCAGGATAGGCACGCTTTTGCCTTGGAATTGCGCCACCACCGGGCCGCGCTGGGCCGGCGGCGTCTGGCCGGTTAATGCCAGCCAGGGCAATTGCAGCGAGCTGAGTTCGGCTTCTATCATGCTCAGCATTTCGGTGAATTGAGAGAACACCAGAATCCGGCGCCCCTCAGCCACCAGCGCCGGCAGCATGTCGCGCAGCAGTTCCAGCTTCGCGCGTTCCATGGTGTGAGAGGGCGCGTGCTGTAACTGCGCGCCTTTCAGCAGATAGGGATCGCAACATACCTGCCGCAGTTTAAGCAGCGCGTCGAGGATCGTGATTTGGGCGCCGGCAAAGCCTTTGCGCTGCAACACCCCGCGCACCTGCTCGTCGGCGGCGACCCGCACGCTTTCGTATAAATCGCGCTGGCGGCCTTGCAATTGCACCCGCTTGACCACTTCGACTCTGGGCGGCAACTCGGTCGCCACTTGATCCTTGCGTCGCCGCAGGATGAAAGGCCGCACCCGCTGCGCCAGCAATTGGGCGCGCAAGGTTTCGCCGCCGACCTCGATCGGCTTGCGCCACAAGCGCATGAAGCTGCCGGCGTCACCCAGGAAACCGGGCATCAGAAAATCGAACTGGGTCCACAGCTCGCCCAGGTTGTTTTCCAGCGGCGTGCCGGTGATGCATAGCCGGTGCCGCGCCTGTATCCGGCGCACCGCGTTGGCGCAGCGGCTGGCCGCGTTTTTGACGGTCTGCGCTTCATCCAGGATCAGCAGGTGGAACGGCTGCGCCTCCAGCGCCGAGCGGTCGCGCCACAGCAAGGGATAGGTGGTCAGCACCACGTCGTGCTCGGCCATGCGGCCGAAATGCCGGCTGCGGTCCGGTCCTTGCAAGGTCAGCACGCGCAGGCCGGGCGCCATGCGCTGCGCTTCCGCCTGCCAGTTGAAAACCAGCGAGGTCGGCAGCACCACCAAAGCCGGGCGGTCGAGCCGGCCGGACTGCTGTTCGATCAATAGGTGCGCCAGCGCTTGCGCCGTTTTGCCCAGACCCATGTCATCCGCCAGGATGCCGGCCAGGTGATGCTGGCGCAGGTATTGCAGCCAAGCCACGCCGTGCAACTGATAAGGCCGCAAGCTGACACCAAGACCCGCAGGGGCGGCGACGGCGGGCGGACCGCCGCTGTCTTGCAGCCGGTGCGCCAAGGCGCGCAGGCCGGCGTCTCCCTGCAGTTGCCAAGCGCCATGCGGCCCGGCGCGCTGGTGCTGGCTGTCCAGCAGGCTCTGGCGCATGGCGTCGAGCCGATACGCATCCCAGGGCGACAGCCGCAGCGGACCGTCTTTACGGCGCGGATCGGTCAGCAGCTCCAGCATGTGGCCGACGATGGCCTTGAGCGGCGCCGCCATCGCCTCGATCCGCTTGCCGCCCGGCGCGCGCAGCAGCACCAGCGACAGGTCGTCGATCTGGGCCAGCCGTGCGGCATCCAGCCAGCGGGCATCTCGCTGCAGCAGGTTGGCCAATAACGGCACCAAGTCCAGCAGCTCGCCGTCGATCTCGATGCCCAGGCTCAATAACCACGAACCTTCGCCCGCAGGCTGGCCCAGGGCCGTCACGGCCGGAGCGCGGCCGCGCATGGTCGCCGCCACTTCCTTGCCCAGCACTTCGCCGGTTTCGGGGCTGACGATCAGGTGCCAGGCTTCCACCGGCACGCTCTCGTGCGCAAAGCCGGGTCGCACCACCACCGCCCAGCCCTGGGCCTGCAAGGCGGGCAATTGCTCGGCCCAGAAATCGCCGAAGAAATCTTCTTGCGCTAGCGTCCAAAGGTGTTTTTGATCGTGGAGCGGATGGGCTTGGGCCGCGCTATTCGCGCGCCACTGCAAGCTGCCAGCGGGGATAGGATGCAGACCCAGATCCCACACCAGGTCCAGCGCATCGGCCTCGGCTCCCAAGTCGCGCAGCAGCACACGTTGTCCGTGAGCGTCTTCCACAAATTGCGAGGAGGCGGGGCGGCGGTTCAGCAGCGCGGTCGGCGCCGGGGTTTCCCAGCGCAAGCCGTCGCCGCCGCTATAGGTCCAGGCGATCTGCACCACCGTCACGCTGCCGCCGCGCGGCCCGAACGGGCCGGAAGGTTTCATCCCCAGCAGGCCGTCGCCGCGGGTCAGGGTTTGCAGCGTCAGTCGGGGCCGGAAGCGGCCGACGGAGACAGTCGCGCCACCCATCTATTTCTGTGCAAACCGCACTGTCAGCACGCCCAGCTCGCCGTATCGAATCGCGATGTCCTGCCCCAAGGGCAAATCAAAGCTGCCGGCATACGAGCCGGTGATCACGGCTTGCCCGGCTTGCAGGCCTTGCCCTGTGCTGCGCAAGAACTCGGCCAGCCAATACAGCGGTGCGCGTGGATCGTGAGCAGGGTGGCGGCCGTCCAATTCGATTTCCTCGCTCGTTTCGAACGTGACCCGCAACGCCATCCGGCTGGCCGTGCGTGCTGCTTCCGACGCCACCTGCGGGCCGAGGAACAAGCCTTGATTGAGCAAGCCATCCGCCAGGTTTTCGGCAAATCCGGCGTCAGCCGGATCGCTGTAGCGGCTGGCTATCAGCTCCAGCGCGAGGTGGGTACGGACGATGGCGGCATCGACTTCGGCGGGAGTGTAGGGGGCGTCGCGTGCGGGCAGGTCGCGGCCGAGGATGAAGGCCAGTTCCGGCTCCACCCGCGCTTGACCGCCGCGAGCCCATATGGAGCATGGGCTGTTGCCGGTGTGAATAGTGCCGGCATAAATCGGCGCCAGCACCACGCCGCCCTCGACCGGCAAACCGCATTTCCAGCCGCCGACGGCAGCGCCGAGTTGCGCGCTGACGGCAGCCTGGATCGCCAGCGCGTCCTCAATCGCGGCTGGCCGCAAGGACGCCGGCAGGCGTGGCCCTTGCTCGCCGCATCTGCGCCGCGCCGCCAGGATGCCGGCGGCGGCGCTGATCTGCTCCGGGGTTGGGGCCATGGTCCGCAACATCAGCCCGGCTTAGGCCCTTTGCGATGCGGCTTAGGCTTGGGCTTGCCGGCATCGACCGTGCGCTTGGCGAAATCGCTCTTGGATTTGAACGGCGGCTTGTCGCCAAACTTCTTTTCGCTGACCCTGCGATCGCCGCCGGTTTTGCCGGGGACAAAGGGCTTGTCCTTGCCGCCGAACTTGTCGGCCACCGCTGCCGGCTCGCCGGCATGGCTGATGCGCAGCTGTTGCCCAGCCACCCATACGGTCTTCAGATGCTCCAGCAACTCTTTCGGCATGCCTTGTGGCAGATCCAGCGTGCTGTGGTCATCGAAGATTTCGATGCGGCCAATGTATTTGGCATCCAGGCTCGCCTCGTTGGCAATCGCGCCGACGATATTGCTGGCTTTGACGCCGTGCTCATGACCTACTTCGATGCGGAAAGTCTCCATGCCGACATCGGTCTTGCGATCGCCGCGTTCTTTTTTCGGCAGGGCAGGGCGCTCGGCTTGGGTTTGCTCCCTGTGCTCTGGGCGATCCTTGCGTTCGAACTTATGTTCAACCCTGTGTTCAACCTTATCCGCATGCGCGCCGGCGCGGCTGATGCGCAGCTGCTGTCCCGCCACCCATACCGTCTTCAGGTGATCCAGCAGTTCCGGCGGCATGTCGTCCGGCAAATCCAGCGTGCTGTGGTCGTCATGGATTTCAATCCGGCCGATGTATTTGGAATCCAGCCCCGCCTCGTTGGCAATCGCGCCGACGATATTGCCCGGCTTGACGCCGTGCGCATGGCCGACTTCTATGCGGAAATTCTGCATGCCGACCTCGGCGCCGCGCTCGCTGCGTTCTCTCCTTGGCGCCACCAGACGCTCGCCGCGCTCCGGGCGCTCAAACCTGGCGGCACGGGCCGGTCTTTCATCCGACCAGGATGTGGTGGCGAAGGTGCTGCTTTGCGGCTCGCGCTTATTTTTATCCAGCAATAACGGCACGTCGCCGCGCGCCAGTTTTGCCAGTGCCGCCGCGATTTCAATCGCAGGGACATTGTTCTCGCGTTCGTAATCTTCGATCAGCGATTGGAAAATCTCCAGTCCGTCAGAGCTCAGCGCTTCGCGGATTTGATCCTTGAACTTGGCGATCCGCACGTCGTTGACGGTTTGGATGCTAGGCAATTCCAGCGCCGATACCGGCTGCCGCGTGGCGCGTTCGATCGCCTTCAGCAAATTCTTTTCGCGCGGGGTGATGAACAGGATCGCCTCGCCGCTGCGTCCGGCACGGCCGGTGCGGCCGATGCGGTGGGTATAGCTTTCCGGATCGTGCGGCACATCGTAATTGATCACGTGGCTGATGCGTTCCACGTCCAGGCCGCGCGCCGCCACATCTGTTGCGACCAGGATGTCGATCTTGCCGTCCTTGAGCTGCTGGATCGTGCGTTCGCGCTGTTGCTGCACGATGTCGCCGTTGATCGCCGCCGCCGAAAAACCGCGCGCTTGCAGTTTGCTGGCCAATTCTTCCGTGCCCAATTTGGTGCGCGAAAAAATGATCATGCCGTCGAATGTTTCCGCTTCCAGGATACGGGTCAGCGCATCCAGCTTATGCATGCCGCTGACCAACCAATAGCGCTGGCGGATATTGTCGGCGGTGCCGGTTTTGGCGGCCACGGTGACTTCGGCCGGGTTGCGCAAATAAGTTTGGGCGATGCGCCTGATCGCCGACGGCATGGTGGCCGAGAACAACGCGGTTTGGCGCGTGTCGGGGGTTTTTTTCAGGATGTTCTCGACGTCGTCGATAAAACCCATGCGCAACATTTCGTCGGCTTCATCCAGCACCAGCGTTTTAAGTTGCGATAAATCCAGCGTGCCTTTATCCAGGTGATCGATGACCCGGCCTGGCGTACCGACCACCACATGCACTCCACGCCGCAACGCGCTCAACTGCGGGCCATAGCCCTGGCCGCCGTAAATCGGCAGCACATGAAAGCCGGGGATATACGTGGCATAGCGCTGGAAGGCTTCCGCCACCTGGATCGCCAGTTCGCGCGTCGGCGCCAGCACCAGCGCTTGCGGAGCGCTTTGCCGGAGATCGATGCGGGACAGGATGGGCAGGGCAAAGGCGGCGGTTTTACCGGTCCCGGTCTGGGCTTGGCCCAGCACGTCGCGGTTGCCCAGCAAAATAGGGATGGTGGCCGCCTGGATCGGTGACGGCGACTCATAGCCGACTTCCTTCAGCACGCGTAACAACGGCTCGCTGAGGTTTAAATCGGCAAATAGGGGGATAGGTGTTTCAGACATGTCGTAACTCACAATTTCGCTCGAATCGCACTATGCGAAACAATGGACGCATAGTTTACTCTCTCTTGTTGCGCTGACTCTTGAATTTATGCGCTGAAGCACGGTGGCGGGACAAATAACCTGGGTTGGCTTGTCGTCAACAACAATCTGCGCTATCTTGCCCTCGTCGCGCAGAAAGTACGCGATGCGGTGTCAGAACCGGCAATTCAAATAAGCTGGACAGTCGACTTTGGTCGTCTGTCCCATCAATGCTCGTCTTCCATGGCGGTCACTTGGTGGGGATACCTTCGGGTATGCCGGCTTTTCTGGCTTATTTGTGCCGGTTTCTGACCCTCGCTTTGTGTCCGCCTCCTTCGTCGCCCGACGAAGGGCGGTTTAACCCCCACCGTACGAGGAGATCAGCATGCATGGCAACAATCCGTCGCAACCATCCCCAGCTTCCCCCGCAATCGTGTATCTCAATCGCGCCATCGACAACGCCTGTCTCGGCATGCACAGCGCAACAGACGTGCTGCGCGTCTTCAAGGCGATGCGTGACCTTTCCAAAAACAATGAGGTGATGCAGGGGTTGGCGCTGACCGGCATCAAATTGGCCGATGACCATTTCAATATGTTCGATGCCGAACGTGGCGAGCTGGAGCGGGAGAAGGCCGGCAAATCATGATGGGCCGCCTGCGGTGAATCCGCACGGGTAATTGGTATTTGTAGGGCGGATGAGCGCAGCGTTATCCGCCGATGGATGCGTCACCTATGTTTGATACATCCAAAACGGCGGAAGGCGCTGCGCTTTTCCGCCCTACATTGCCGCGATGTCCCGCGAAGCGCCGATTACCATGCAGCACAAAGTTCGATGGCCGTACAATTCGCCATTACGGTCAAACAGCTTAAGAAAGGTCGTTATGTCTACAAAGCATCAAAGAGCCCGCCATATTGTCCTGGGATGTGCGCTGATTTGCTGGCTGCCCGTGGCGCAATCCGCTGACTTGCCCGCAGGCGACGATGGCGGCTATGTGTCGGCAGCGCTCGGCAACGGCATCCTCTACGGCAACGGTGCCGGCAACGCCAAGCCAATGCGGTGGCGCGCTGCGGAAATCCGGGCCGGGCGGGAAATGGATATGTTCGGGCTGGTTTCGGGCGGCCATATCCCGGCGGCTGAAGCGCCTCGGCTGGACGTCGTCTATTACAACGAAGGGCATCCGGACAACAACCATAGGGACGGCTATGCGCTGCAGATGGTTTACCGGAAAAATCTGCAGCCTCGCGTCGGCCTCGAACTCGCCGCCGGACCGTATCTCAGCATGAACAGAACCACCATCAACGGCAACGAAATCGACGATGCGCGGGTTGGGGCCTTGTTTTCGGTGGCGTTGCTGACCCGTCTTGATCAATATTCCCCCGGTCTGCATGTGCGGCTGGCCTATAACCACGTCATGATGCCCGGTGCGCCATCGACTGACGCCTTGCTGCTCGGCATAGGCAAAGAACTCGGCGCCGTGCATGCGAGCGCGTCTGAGCAGCCCGGCGGCCATCCGGTATGGCTGGCGGCGTCGGGCGGTTTCGCCCAGACCAACCACTCGGGACCGGGCAAGCGGTTCAGCTACCAGGTCGAGGCAAAAAGTTACTACGGATTATGGGCGGCGTCGCTTTCCGGCATCGAAGAAGGGGATGACGGCGTACGCGTCAATCGCCGGGGGATCGCCGCGCAAGGGTGGTATGTGCAGCCGATCAATGAAAATTGGTCGATCAGCGCCGGCGCCGGGCCTTATCTTGGGAAGAACAAGCGGGACTTGGATCACTGGGCGGTCAGCGGCCTGATGACGATACAGGTAGCCCGCGACCTCGGTCGCGACTGGAAAGCCTTCACCAATTTCGGCCGGGTAATTACTTTTAAAAACAGGAACGACGCCGATTTGTTCAGCGTCGGGCTGATGAGGCGTTTCGATTTGTAAAGCGGCCTTAACTGTATTTAGTGTCTACAGCGTGGCCGTGGCCAGCTTCGCGCCAAAGCCGATGAAGACCGCGCCGACGCCGCCCGACATGCTGGCGGCAAGGCGACGCCGCCGGCGAAATTCTTGCGCCAGCCGGGCGCCGACAAAGATGATGATGGTCAGGTAAATGCAACTGAGCACTTCGCACACCAGGCCCAGCAGCGTGAACGACAGTGCCGGCGAGCCGAAGTGGGGATCGACGAACTGGATGAAGAAGGAGATGAAAAACAGGATCGCCTTCGGATTCATCAGGCTGATTGCGAGCGCCTTGCGGAATGGATCGCCGCCTCGCTCCTGGGGCGTCGCCGCGACTGCGGCCGGGGTTGCGCCGGAGTCGGTGTTGGCCCGTAAAGCGCGCCAGGCCTTGAGCAGCATTTGCAAGCCGATCCAGCCCAGATAGGCGGCGCCGACGTACTTCACCAAATGAAACAGCGTCGGGCTGGCCTTCAGCAGCGAAGCGACACCGCCGGCCGACAGCACCATCAAAATCAGGTCGCCCAGAAATATCCCGCAAGCGCCGCGATAAGCATCGCGCACGCCGCGTTGGGCAGCCACGCTTAGCACATAAATCGAGTTAGGCCCTGGCAGCAATACGATAAAAATCGTGCCGACCAGAAACGTCCAGAAATCGGTAATACCGAAAGTGGTGTGCATCAGCGCGTTCATGGTCTGCTCCAGGCTTGAAAATGTTAGCTGTGAATAATAGCAGGTTGGGCGGTCGAACAAGGAGCGGGGCAGCATCCATTGAATGCTGCCCCGCTGACCGATTACTACCAGCTATATAGCGACGACCAGCTTCAGTGCCGTTTTAATCCCAGGATGCCCTCCACCTGCGCAGCCTTCGGAATCGGCGCCACCGCGCCATAGCCGGTGGTCGACAATGCCGCCGTGATATTGGCATAACGGGCGGCAGTAAACGGATCGTCGCCTGCCACCAGCCGGGCGATGAAAGCGCCGCCAAAGCAGTCGCCGGCGCCGGTGGCATCCACCGCCTCGACGCTGTACGGCGGCACCAGGCGGCGCTCGCTAGGGGTGGCGACATAACAGCCTTGGGCACCGAGTTTGAACGCGATCAGGCCGATGCCGTACGACAGCAGCGTATCGACAATCGCGTCGCGGTCTTCCAGGCCGGTGAGGGCGCTGACATCGTCCCAGCTGGGCAGGCAGATGTCGCATAGCGCGAACGCTTCACGCATTTTTTCGCGGGCTCGCTCCAGCGGCCACAGGCGCAGCCGCAGATTGGTATCGAGCGAGGTCTTGACGCCGTGTTTGCGGGCGTGCGCCATCGCCGCCAATCCGGCATCGCAAGCAGACTCGCTGATCGCCAGGCTGATCCCTGACAGGTGCAGCACTTGCGCTTCGGCGATGGCGGCTAGCGGCAACTGGGCGCGGGTATAGCGGCTGGCGGCGGAACCGGCGCGCAGATAGCCGAAATGGTGGCCGTCTTTGTCGTGCGAGACGAAATACACGCCGGTGGCGGCATCCGCATCGGTGGCGACGTGGCGGCTATCGACTTGCTCGGCCTGCCACAGCTCGCGCAATTGGCGGCCGAACTGGTCGTCGCCGAGCGCGCTGATGTAGCCGCTGCGCGCGCCCTGGCGCGCCGCGGCGATGCAGAAATTGGAGGTGTCGCCGCCAAATCCCTGCAAGTACATGCGGGGATCGTGAATGCGCTGGTTAAATTCCAGCATCGCCTCGCCGTAGGCCAGGATGTCTAGCTTCATAGCTGGGTCCGTTCAAGAGCTTAGAAAAAGGTTTGGATCACGTCGACGACCTGATGCTGCGGGTTGACGACCGCAATCTGGCGCCATTTGTCGAAGGTCAGGCAAGGGTGGGAAATATCGAAGGCAAGCATGTCGCCGACCTGGATGTCGTCGCCCGCGGCAATCTGCAAGTAAGCGTGCTGGTCCATCATGCCGGTCACTTGCCAGTGAGCCGGGGTGGCGGTCGGCGCCGCATTGCCGGGCCGGTAATGGCTGACCGGCAGCGGCATGCCGGCGTCGAAGGCGGCGTCGCGTTTGCCGAGCGCGACGATGGCCTTGCCCGGTTCCGGGATCGACTGCACATAGGCCCACAATTGCAACGCCGGCTGCAGTTCGGTGCGCATTTTGCGGGCCACCGGATTGCGGGTCTGGATCTGCGCCTGGGCGGCGCGGTAGATGCCGACGTCGTGCGTCAGGTAGCAGCCGGGGCGCAGCACCACGTCCAGCGGCAAACCGATGTCGGCTTTGGAAAATTCATCGGCGACCACGTCGTACCAGGCCGAGCCGGCGCCGGTCAGGATCACCGGCTGGCGTGCCGCGCGTTCGGTAAAGCGGCCGGCCTCCGCCAGTTGCTTGGTGCAGGCCACAGCGTGTTGCAGAAACTGCCGGATATCGGCTTCTTCTTTCAATACGCCTTCGTACAGTTCGACGCCGGCCAGTACGATCTGGTCTTTCCAGCGTTCGATCGCGTTCAATACTTCGGTTTGCTGGGCGCTGTTGCGGACCCCGGTGCGACCGCCGTCCGGGCCTAGTTCCAGCAGCACGTTCAGCTTTTGCTTGCGGGCCTGGAAGAATGCGCCCAACTGCTCGACCCCGGCGGCCGAATCGACCAGGCAGCAAAATTCAAACGCCGGATCGGCCACCAAGTCGGAAATGATCGCCATGTTTTGTTTGCCGATCAATTGATTGGCCATGATGATGCGCCGCACGCCATGTTGATAGGCGACCCGGGTCTGGTGCGCGGTGGCGAGCGTGATGCCCCAGGCGCCGCCGGCCAACTGGCGCGCAAACAGTTTCGGCGCCATCGTGGTTTTGCCGTGCGGCGCCAGCTTGACGCCGTATTCAGCGACGAACTGCTGCATCCAGTTCAGGTTGTGCGTCATGCATTCTTCGTACAGCACGGCGGTCGGCAAGCTCAAGTCTTCGTTCAGCAAATTCCAGTTCAAGGCCTTGACGTCGACAGCCGCCAGCGGTTGCTGAAACGCACCCAGCCCCTTGTTCAACGGGTCGATTACCGGGTTCTGATAAGTGATGTGATTGTTTGTAACATTCATTTTAAATCCCCTTCGTTAGAATTCATTTGACGTAATCATAGCCTTGAATTTATTATATTAAAAGCATGTTACAAAGTAACATAATAATTTCTTGGCAGGTTTTGCGCAATCGAATCAAAGCCTCGCCCGCAATCATATTGGAAGCCTGGAAGCAATGTCGCATTCATTCGATATCGTGTCACGGATTGCCGAACGCAGCGGGCAGCTGCGCCTGGCCGAGCAAAAGGTCGCGCAAGCGATTTTGAGCGATCTGCCGTTTGCCGCCAGTGCCAGCATCAATACGCTGGCGCAACAGGCGGGCGTCAGCGAGGCCAGCGTGACCCGTTTTGCCAAAGCCATCGGTTGCCGCGACGTGCGCGAGCTGAAGCTGAACCTGGCGCAGGCGGCGGCTATCGGGCAGCGTTTTTTACAAGCTGAAAGTCCGGTTTCGGAATACCAGGTGCCGCAGATAGCGGATGTCGTTTATGCCGATATCCACAAGGTGCTGGAAGTCAATCGGGCGCTGCTGAATCAGGATGGATTGCAGCAAGCGGCGCGCTTGCTGTTGGAGGCGCGCATGATTTACGCGTTCGGCATGGGCGGCGGTTCGACCATGCTGTCGGATGAAGCGCGCTACCGGTTGGTGCGCCTGGGACGTCCGGTAGCGACTTATCACGATGCCATGCTGCAAAGAATGGTGGCGGCCACGCTCGACAAGAGCGATGTGGTGCTGGCGTTTTCGACCACCGGCAATGTGCCTGAATTGAACGCCAATTGCGCCATCGCCAAGGAGTACGGCGTGCGCCTGATTGCGATCACGGCGCTGGGCTCGCCGCTGGCGGCGATGGCGGATGTGTTGTTGCCGCTTAAATCACTGGAAACCGACTTTATTTTCAAGCCGTCGTCATCGCGCTACGCAATGATGATGGCGTTGGATGTACTGGTAGCGGAACTGGCGCTACTGCAAAAAGAGCACAGCCAGGAATTGCTGCGACGTTTGAAGTTCAGGCTGGATGCGCATCGCGGCGGCAGCAACCGTGAACCCTTGGGAGATTGAGATGAAGGAGAGTGATATGCAGGTCGATTCAAATCAAGCCGCACGTCGTTGCGACACCTTGATCCGCGACGTTTCGGTGATCGACGGCAGCGGTGGCGCGCCGATCAGTGCCGACGTTGCCGTGGCGGCCGGCCGCATCGTCCGGATCGCCGCCGCCGGCAGTCTGGGCGACTGGCAAGCGCAGCACCAGGTCGACGGTCGCGGCAAAGTACTGAGTCCCGGCTTTATCGACGTCCATACCCACGACGATACCAACGTCATCCGCACCCCGGCCATGCTGCCGAAGCTGTCGCAAGGGGTCACCACCGTAGTGGTCGGCAATTGCGGCATCAGTGCCGCCCCGGTCAGCCTCAAGGGCGAACCACCGGACCCGATGAACCTGCTGGGCCAGACGGGCGCGTTCAGTTATCCGACTTTCGCCAGCTATGTCGAGGCCATCGAGCAGGCGCAACCGGCGGTCAATGTGGCTGCGCTGGTCGGCCACACTGCGCTGCGCAGCAACCAGATGGATCGCCTCGACCGCGCCGCCACCGAATCCGAAATCGCCGCCATGTGCGCGCAACTGCGCGAAGCGTTGGCGCATGGCGCGCTCGGCCTGAGCACCGGTCTCGCCTATGGCAATGCGATCAATGCGCCGACCGCCGAAGTGCTGGCGCTGGCGGCCCCGCTGGCCGATGCCGGAGCGCTGTATGCGACCCATTTGCGCAGCGAATTCGCCGACATCCTGGAAGCGATGGACGAAGCTTTCCGCATCGGCAAGCATGCGCGGGTGCCGGTCGTGATTTCACATTTGAAATGCGCCGGGGTCGACAACTGGGGCCGCAGCGGCGAAGTGTTGGCGGCACTGGAGCAGGCGCAGCGCTACCAGCCGGTCGGTTGCGATTGTTATCCGTACACCGCCAGCTCGTCGACGCTGGACTTGAAGCAGGTGACTGACACGATCGACATCATGGTCACCTGGTCGACACCGCATCCTGAGATGGGCGGCAAGATGCTGGCCGCGATTGCCGCCGAATGGCAGGTCGACCTGATGGAGGCTGCGCGCCGCCTGCAACCGGCCGGCGCGGTCTATCACAACATGCAGGCCGAGGATGTCAATCGCATCCTGAGTCATCCAGCCTCGGTGGTCGGCTCGGACGGTTTGCCGAACGATCCGATGCCGCATCCGCGCTTGTGGGGAGCGTTTCCAAGGGTGCTGGGCTATTACAGCCGCGAGCAAAAACTGTTTCCGCTGACGACCGCGATCCGCAAGATGACCGGCTTGTCGGCCGAGCGCTTCGGCCTGAGCGAGCGCGGTCTGGTGCGCGAAGGCTACTGGGCCGACCTGGTGCTGTTCGATCCCGAAACTGTACGCGACGCGGCGACCTTTGCCGATCCGATGCAGCCGGCGGATGGGATAGACGCGGTGTGGGTCAATGGTGTTTTGTCATATCGCGGCGGCGCCGAGAAGGCGGCTAGCGAGGTGCGTGCCGGGAGGTTTTTGGCGCGGCAGGAGCGGGTTTAGGGCTTGAGGTTATTTTTAGAGTTTTTGATGGGTAGTTGGGAGCAGGGTAAGTTAGTGTGCTGCGGTGGTTTTTTTAAAGCTTCCCGCTAATGCCTTTCGTTGTAATTTAGACGTTTATCTAATTTGTTGGGGACAGAGTAATTCGTCGCGCTACGGCGACTCTTAAACTCTGTCCCGCAAATTGTTAGCTTGGAAAAATTGGAGAAAACATGACAATCAAACGCTATGGTGTAGAAGGTGGTTCCGGTACCGGCGGTCAGCATTTGCCGTTCGCACGCGCGGTGGAAGCCGATGGCTGGCTGTATGTTTCGGGTCAGGTGGCGATGGTCGATGGCGAAGTGATCGACGGCGGCATCGTCGCGCAGTCGCACCAGACAATCAAGAACGTGTTGGCGATCCTGAAAGAAGCCGGTTACGGTCCGGAACACGTGGTGCGCTGCGGCGTGTGGCTGGACGACGCCCGCGATTTCCAGTCGTTCAACCGCGTCTTCAAAGAGTATTTCGGCGCCAACCCGCCCGCCCGCGCCTGCGTGCAGTCGAGCATGGTGGTGGATTGCAAGGTGGAAGTGGATTGCATCGCCTATAAAAAATAATCAGATTAAATTTAAAACAATTGCGGGACAGAGTTTAAGAGTCGCCGTAGCGCGACGAATTACTCTGTCCCCAACAAGCTAACAATTTGCGGGACAGAGTTTAAGAGTCGCCGCAGCGCGACGAATTACTCTGTCCCCAACAAATTAGATAGACGTCTACATTTCAAAGAAAAGCATTTGTGGGGAAGAGTTAACGGGTCGCCTTAGTAACAACGAAGAACTACAGGAGAAATCAATGGAGGCAGTTCAGGGAAATATGCTGTTGTTGTACGCGCTGATCGCAGTGATCGCGCTGGTGGTGTTGATCGCCAAATACAAGATGAATCCGTTCATCGTGCTGATCGTGGTGTCGGTGATCCTGGGCCTGGTAGTCGGCATGCCGATGGAAAAGATCGTCAAGGCGTATGAAACCGGGGTCGGCGGCGCGCTCGGTCATATCGCACTGGTGGTCGGGCTAGGCACCATGTTCGGCAAGATGATGGCCGAATCCGGCGGCGCCGAACGGATCGCCAATACGCTGATCCACGCCTTCGGTCCGAAGAAAGTGCACTGGGCGATGATGGTGGTGGCGCTGATCGTCGGCTTGCCGGTGTTTTTCGAAGTCGGCTTTGTGCTGCTGATTCCAATTGCCTTCAACGTCGCCAAGCGCACCGGGACCTCGATGATCATGGTCGGGATTCCAATGGTGGCCGGACTGTCGGTGGTGCATGGCTTGATTCCTCCACATCCGGCAGCGCTGTTCGCCGTCACCGCGTACAACGCCGACATCGGCCGCACCATCATGTACGCGCTGATCGTGGGCGTGCCGACTGCGATCATTGCCGGCCCCTTGTTTGCCAAACTGATCAGTCGCTTCGTCGTGCCGAACCCGGACAATCCATTGATTGCGCAGTTTGTCGAAGCCGATCTCAAGCGCGAGTTGCCCGGTTTCGGCATCACGATCTGCACCATCATGCTGCCGGTGGCGTTGATGCTGATCGGCAGCTGGGCCGACCTGTTTTTTACTCCCAAAACTTTCCTTAATGATTTTCTGCGTCTGATGGGCAATTCGGTGATCGCCTTGCTGATTGCGACATTGGTGAGTTTTTATACCTTCGGCAAAGCGCGCGGTTTCGATCGCGTGGCCATCCTCAAATTCACCACCGAGTGCCTGGCGCCTATCGCCGGAATTACCTTGATCGTCGGCGCTGGTGCCGGTTTCGGCCGGATCCTGATCGACGGCGGCGTGTCCAAAGCGATTGTTGAAATCGCCACCAGCGCCAATTTGTCGCCGCTGCTGTTGGGCTGGTTTGTCGCGGCGCTGATCCGGGTCGCTACCGGCTCGGCCACCGTGGCGATGACCACTGCCTGCGGCATCGTCGCACCGCTGGTATCGGCGGCCGGCGTGACTGTCCGGCCGGAATTGATGGTGCTGGCAACCGGCGCCGGTTCGCTGATCCTGTCGCATGTCAACGACGGCGGCTTCTGGCTGGTCAAGGAGTATTTCAACCTGACGGTGACCGAGACCTTTAAAACCTGGACCGTGTGCGAAACCATTATTTCGGTGGTGGCGCTGCTGTTGACGCTGGGCTTGTCGACGGTGATTTGATTTGCCAATTGACTGTGTTGCGGCGGCTTGCAAAACTTCGGTTTTGCAGGCCGTTTTCATTTGCGTGATGCCACCTGCTGCTGATTGCATCGGGTTGTCGATCTTGTCATACTAGTGTCCTGAATTACTTTCCACGCAAGAGCATGATTTCCCCATTGCTGAATCGCGAACTCGGTGTGCTGGCATTCAACGAACGGGTGCTGGCGCAGGCCGAAGACCCATCGGTGCCTCTGCTGGAACGACTGCGTTTTGTCTGCATTACCAGCAGCAATCTGGATGAATTCTCGGAAGTCCGCATGTCCGGTTTGCATGAGCAGATAAGGGTGGCGGCGGATGGCATGACGCCGGATGGCATGTCGCTGCAGCACGCTTACGCCGTCATCAGCGAGCGCGCGCAAAAATTGGTCGCGCGCCAGTACGCCTTGTTCAACGATGTATTGCTGCCGGCGTTGGATGCCGAGGGCATCGCTTTTTACCAGGAGTCCGACTGGGATCAGGAGCAGACCACCTGGGCGCACGCATTCTTCAAGACTGAATTACTGCCGGTGCTGACGCCGATTGGACTCGACCCGGCGCATCCGTTCCCGCGGGTACTCAACAAGAGCCTCAACTTCGCGGTCAAACTGAGCGGCAAGGACGCATTCGGGCGCGAGACCGAGCTCGCCATCGTACAAGCGCCGCGCGCCTTGCCGCGACTGATACGGATGCCGGAAAACTTGTCGCGCCATGCCTATGGCTTCGTGCTGCTGAGCAGCCTGATGCAGCACTTTGTCGGCGAGCTTTTTCCCGGATTGTCGATTGGCGGTTGTTACCAATTCCGGGTCACGCGCAACAGCGACCTGTTTGTCGATGAAGACGAAGTGACCGATCTGCGGCAAGCCCTGCAAGGGGAGTTGTCGATGCGTCAGTTGGGCGATGCGGTGCGGCTGGAAGTGGTCGACGGCACGCCGCCGTCGCTGGTGCAGCGCTTGCTGAACCAGAACAATCTGGGACCCGGCGACTGTTATCGAGTCAACGGCTCGGTCAATCTGGTACGTCTGATGCTGTTGCCGGATCTGGTCGACCGGCCCGACTTGAAATTTGCGCCGCATGTGCCGGTGCTGCCGAAGGCATTCGTCACCGCCGGTTCGGTATTTGATGTCATCGACCAGGGCGACGTGTTGCTGCACCATCCTTATGAGAGCTTCCAGCCGGTGCTGGAATTGCTGCAGCAGGCCGCGATCGATCCCGATGTGCTGGCGATCAAGCAAACCATTTACCGCACCGGCGACGACTCGCCGCTGATGAGCACCTTGATGCAAGCCGCCAAGAACGGCAAGGAAGTCACGGTCGTGCTGGAGCTGATGGCGCGCTTCGATGAAGAAACCAATATCGGCTGGGCCGCCAAACTGGAAGCGGTCGGCGCCCACGTGGTGTACGGCGTGTTCGGCTACAAGACGCATGCAAAAATGCTGCTGATCGTGCGCCGCAAACGTCACGCAAAACACACCAGGCTGAAACGCTATCTGCATCTCGGCACCGGCAACTACCATCCCAAAACAGCACGTCTGTATACCGACTTCGGCTTGCTGACCAGCGATGAAAAAATGTGTGAAGACGCGCATAACGTGTTCCAGCAATTGACCGGCTTCGGCAAGCAAGTCCCGCTCAAGCGCCTGTGGGAGTCGCCATTCACGCTGCACGCCAATCTGCTCAAAGCGATTCAGGCCGAAGTCGATGCCGTCAAGGCCGGGCGTCAAGGCAGCATCATCGCCAAGATGAATGCCTTGCTGGAGCCGTCGGTGATCGAAGCCTTGTACCAAGCCTCCCAGGCCGGCGTCACCATCCAGTTGCTGGTGCGCGGAGTTTGCGCGCTGAAACCTGGCGTGCCCGGCCTGTCGGAAAACATCAAGGTGCGCTCCATCATCGGCCGCTTCCTGGAACATCACCGGATCTTTTATTTTTTTGCCGACGGCGAAGAAAAAGTGATGCTGTCCAGCGCCGACTGGATGGACCGCAACCTGTTCCGCCGGATCGAAATCGCCTTCCCGATCCAGGACGCCAAACTGAAGCGCCGCGTGATCGAAGAAAGTCTGCTGGTACACCTGCGAGACAATGCATCGGCCTGGGACATGGACAGCGAAGGCGGCTACCAAAAAACCAGCCCCGGCGATGCCGAGGCTATGGTCAGCCAGATTGCTTTGCTGGCGCGGTTTTGACAGCTCACGTTTTTAGCCGAACACCCGCAACACCACCGTATTGATCGCTGCGCCGCCGACGATCAGCCAGACGAACAACAGTGCCGCAAACAGCAAGGGCTTGAGGCCGGCAGCGCGGATCGCTGAAAAATGCGTGGACAGTCCCAGTGCCGCCATTGCCATCGCCAGCAGGATAGCGTCGGCATTGTTGATGTGGCCGGTCAGCGCAGTCGGCAGCACCGCCAGCGAATTCAGCGCCACCACCGCCACAAAACCAAATGCAAACCAAGGGATCGCGAGCCGGGCGCTGCCTTTTTCGACGGAAGCCGTCGGACGTTTTGCCGACTTCTTCGACACATACGCCGACAGCAGCATCAGAAACGGCGCCAGCATCATGACCCGCACCATCTTGGTAATCACCGCGGTATTGGCGGCGTCGGGGCCGATGGCGCGCGCGGCGGCGACCACTTGCGCGACTTCATGCACGGTCGATCCAGTGTAGATGCCGTAGGCCAGCGGCGACCCCGCCAGGAAGTGCCAATGCAGATTGAGTTGGTACAGCAGTGGATACGCGAAGATCGCCATCGAGCCGAACACCACCACCGTTGCCACCGCCACCGTCACCTGCGCCGGGTGCGCCCGCAGCACGGGTTCGGTCGCCATTACGGCGGCCGCGCCGCAGATCGAACTGCCGGCGCCGATCAGCAGCGCGGTGTCGCGCTCCAGCTTGAACAAGCGAGTGCCAAGCAGCAGCGCCATGCCGAAGGTCGAGCACAACACCAGCGCGTCGATCAAAACCCCGCTCAAGCCAACATTGCCGATGTCTTGAAAAGTCAGCCGAAAGCCGTACAGCACGATCCCCAACCGCAACAGATTTTGTTTCGAAAAATTGACCCCGGCGGCGCAGGCTGGGGCGATGCGCCGATAGCCCAGATTGCCGACCAGCATGCCGAACATGATGGCCAGGGTTAATGCGCTCAAGCCGTGCGCCTGCAGCCAGCCGAGCTTGCCGATGGCGGTCGCGATGGCGGCAATCAGCGCACTCAATCCCAATCCTGGCAGCAGTGAGGACTGTAGTGTCGGCAGGCAGGCGGCTTTAGAAAACGTCGAGGTATTCACAAAAACTCCCATTGAAACTTGTGGCGGCATAAAAGGTGCGCCGCTATGGGAGTCACTATAGCGATACGGCAATTAAAAGAAAAACGGATTAATTTTGTATAATCAAGCTGTTTTTTGAGTAGATTGAAATAGATGATACGCCTAACGCAAAAATCCCTAGAAGTAGGGCGGATGAGCGTAGCGTTATCCGCCGTTCTATATGCGTCACACAAATGTGATACATCCATCGGCGGATAACGCTACGCTCATCCGCCCTACCCACAGCTGTCCTGAATAAATATACGAGCCGTCCCAACCATGCGCCTGACAATAAGACAACTGCAAATATTCCTGGCCGTCGCCAAATCCGGCAGCACCACTGCTGCCGGCGAACTGCTGGCGCTGTCGCAATCGGCCACCAGCGCCGCCTTGAACGAGCTGGAAAACCTGCTCGACAGCCGCCTGTTCGACCGGGTCGGCAAGCGCCTGCTCCTCAACGATAACGGCCGCATGCTATTGCCCCAAGCCAGTCAGGTGGTGGATGCCGCCAACTCGATCGAACAACAATTTTTGACGCCGGACATGGCGCAGGGCGGCGGCTTGCAAATCGGCTCCAGCACCACCATCGGCAGCTATCTGCTGCCGGCGCTGATTGCCGCGTACCGCCAGCGGCACAGCGAGTTGCAAGTGCGGGTGACGATTGCCAATACCGCCGACATCGTCGCCGCGGTGGCGCATTTCGAAGTCGATCTCGGCCTGATCGAAGGCCCCTGCCACGCGCCCGATGTGCGGGTCGAGCCGTGGCTGATGGACGAATTGCTGATCGTCGGCGCACCGCACCACCCACTAGCTGCCGGGGACAAAAAAATCACCGTCAGCGCACTGCGCCAGGCCGAGTGGCTGCTGCGCGAACCGGGCTCCGGTACGCGCGAAGCTGTGGAGCAGGCGCTATTGCCGCATTTGCATCATTTGCGTCAAAGCTGCGAATTCGGCAATTCGGAAGCCATCAAACACGCCACCGCGGCCGGACTCGGCATCAGTTGCCTATCGCGCGCGGTTGTCAGCGATTTCTTGCAAAGCGGACGGCTGGTGGTCCTGAAAACCACTTTGCCGCGATTGCAGCGGCATTTTTATCTGATCCATAGCAAGCACAAGATGCTGTCGCCACGGTTGATGCAGTTTTTGGCGTATTGCAGGAGTTGGTCGGACGACGTTTAGCTCCCCATAGTGAAGAGGCTGTCGAGCAACCTGTCATTTTTACGAGGGTGAGCGACATTGCTTTCAGCACTTGGGTTTCCTATCTTTTCAAGTAGACGCGTGTTTCCACGGTGCACCTTTGCATATCACGCAACGTTCGGCTGGTCGCGTACAGCCGGCCGCAACTTTCCCGGGAGGGCCTGAGCCATGCCGTTGCAAACACCATATGGCGTGCTGAGCGGGACCGTGCAATCAGCGGATCTGCAGACTCCCAGCGGCGGGCAGTGGCCGCACTACCACATTCATGTCAATACGCCTGATGGCGTGTACGACTCTGCCGTCAATCTCAAATCGCTGACCGATATCCAGATCGAGTACCGCAGCCACGATGTCGTCAATCCGGCGCACTTTGCCGCCGTATTGGCGCTGCCGGATGGCTGGACCCATCTGGCTCAGACGGCTGTCAGCGGGGCGCTCGACTACGTTCGCCATCCCGGGCTGGCCGGGCCCGGAGCATGGATTCTGCAGAGTGGCGACAACTTGATCAATGTGCTGCAGTCCTACCTGACCGGGGTCCAGCGGATTCACATCTTCGGCGCCGCGTACAGCGCGCCGGATCACGGCGTGCACGACGTTCACATGAACCAGGGCGATCCCGAAGGCAGCGCGTTCGCGCCGCTCGATGCGATTTGGCAAGATGGCGGGCTGCTGTTCGAATACGGCGGGCCGCAGGCCCACGTTTCGGTGTTGCAGATCAAATTCGAAACGCAGTCGCTGATCACGGATGGGCAGGGCCGGCCGCTGCATTTTTACTGGCCGCGCCAGCCGATTTACTACGTCCCGCGCTGGAAATGGCCGCCGGGTGATCCGATGTCGGCGCTTGAAAGGAAGATCCTGGTCGAACAGGGCTTGTTCGAACTCGCAGGCTGGGCGCGCGCCGTTCACTACCTGGAAGGCGAGGCACAGCGGATGGTGCTGCAGCAGGTGCGCAGCCAAGTGGCAAGGCATTTGCAGACGGCCAGCCCGGAGCATGTGGGGAGAGTCGCCGACTATGTGGTGAGATTGGGCGTGGCGTTGCGCTGAGACAGCGCCATAGAGGGAGATGGTCATGACCTTGCTGGCTATGCTGTGGAAGGGCGCCCCCGGCGACGAGCACGTCTATCAGAACTATTTCGATGGATCGGGCTGGTCGCCCCAGCAGCAGGTGCCCGAGATCGTGACGGCCACCCATCCGCTGTGGGTGGCGTATTACGACCAGATCCTGTTTGCCGCCTGGAAGGGGGTGTCGCCTTACCAAAGTGTGTTTGCCGCCCGCTACGATGGGCCGTCGGAATGGACCTGGCTAGGCGCGGTCCCCAACGCCCATAGCAGCGCCGCGCCGGCGGCCGCGGCGTTTGACAATCCTGCCGGGAAATTGCTGCTGGCGTGGAAAGGCGCCGGCAATGATGTCGGAGTTTATTTCGCGACGTTTGACAGCCTGCACTGGTCGGCAGTGCAAGCCATCCCCAGCGTTGCGACATCGCACGGTCCGGCGCTGGCGCCGTTCCAGAACAAGGTGTGCATGGCCTGGAAAGGCATTCCCGGCGATTCGGGCATCCGTTATGCGGTGCACAATGGCGCCGGCTGGTCTACCCCGGCGCTGGTTCCGAATGCGCACACCACCAGCCAGCCGGCGCTGGCGACTTATGGCGGTCAACTGGTCCTGGTGTGGAAGGGCGGGCCGGGCGATCCCAGCCTTTACTGGTCTATTTTTGAGGCCGGACACTGGACGCCGCCGGCGCAGATTCATGCTTTCGCCGCCGGGACCGGGCCGGCGGCGATGCAATTCCAGGACCGCTTGCATCTGGCCTGGAAAGGCGTCGAGGATGATTTTTCGATTTACACAGCGAATTTCGACGGCGATTTCTGGTGGGGGCCGCATCAGGTCCCTGCCGTCAGCACCAGCAGCAGTCCTTCGCTGGCGGTGTTCGATCCTGCTTTTTGATCGTCTCCAATCGGCCCCCGCGCCTCTCTTCTGCACACCATCATTGCAGCCTTAAGCAGCCTTCAAGCCATTCATCGTGCTGTAATATTTCCGTGAGACAATAAAAAGCTCTGCTATGGCGTCATGCCATCGGTTTGTGCCGACCTGGCCTCTTACAACAATCCAACAATAGGATCTTCATGAAACTTCGTTCTTTGGCACTGGCGTGCGCAACGCTGGTTTCCTTGGCAGCTTGCGGCGGCGGTGGCGATTCGGCTGCGTCTGGCGGCACTACCGTCAATCTGAGCGGCGTGGTCGCGAGCGGCAAGCCGCTGGCCGGCGTCAACGTGACGGTGACCGACAGCACCGGTCAAACCGTGCAGTCCGGCGCCACCGATGCCAATGGCAAGTTCACGCTGGCGCTGAAGGGCAGCGGGCCATTCATCCTGACCGCGCCGTTCAACGATGCCGACGGCACTGCCGCCACCTTGTCGTCCGTGATCTATCCGACCACCACGCCGGGCCAGGTGACGGCGGTGCAAGGCAACCTGAATCCGCTGACTTCGCTGATCACGCAACGGGTGCTGGGGCTGGTGCCGGACGGGGCGCCGACCGCGGCGCAAATCGCCAATGCCAAAATCACCCAGGCCAATATTTCCCAGGCATTGCTGGATGTGTCGGGCGTCTTGCAGCCGCTGTTTACCGCGCTCAACGTCCCTGCCAGCGAAAGCGCCGACCCGATCGGCAGCACCAGTTATCGCGCCGATCCTAGCGATCCGCTAGATAACTTGTTCGACCTGGCGCATTTCAACGTGCATGCCGGCCAGATTGCGCTTGGCACCGATGCCGACCGCACCACGCTGACGATTCCAGCGACCGGCAGCGTGCCCGGCGCGGCGCCGGCCAATGCCGTGACATCGGTGCTGGCCTTGCACCATGGCCCGACCACTACGCCGATCCAGAACGTGATCGTGGTCGTCGGCGAGAACCAGACTTTCGACGCCGTGTTCGGCGCCTATCAGCCGCCGGCAGGGCAGGCGGTCAAGAACCTGCTGTCGCAAGGCATCATCAACGCTGACGGCACGCCCGGCCCGAACTTCAGCCTGGCGCGCCAGAACCAGGGCACGACCCAGACCGCTTACACGATCAACCCGACTCGCTCGACCGCCTTCGCGGCGCTGCCGCAACCGACCGCGATCGGCGAGTTGTTGCCGCCGACTTTCCAGGACCCGGGCGGGGTGCCGGACAAGCGCTTCCCGGCCAACTTGCCGAGCGGCCCGTTCCAGCTGACCAAGTACGTGGCCTACGGCACCGACAACACCGCCTTGACCGGCGATCCGGTGCATCGCTTCTTCCAGATGTGGCAGCAGACCGGCGGCGACAATGCCAAGCTGGACTTGTTTGCCTGGGTCGCGACCACGGTCGGCATGGGCGGCGACACCAGCGGCATTACGCCGGCCAATCCGGGCCAGGGCGGCGAGCTGATGGGTTTCCTCAATATGACGAGCGGCGATGCGCCATTCTTCAAGTCGTTGGCGCAGCAATATGCGTTGAGCGACAACTATCACCAATCCATCATGGGCGGCACCGGCGCCAACTTCTTTTCGATCGCCACCGGCGACCTGCCGTACTTCAATAACGCGGGCACGATCGGAGTGCCGCCGGCCAACCAGATCGAGAACCCGAATCCGCTGCCAAACACCGCCAATTTTTATAGCCAGGACGGCTATCAGGGCGGCTCTTACGTCAACTGTTCGGACCCGAGCCAGCCGGGGGTGGCAGCGATCCTGAATTACCTGAACAGCAAGAAGGTCAAGAGCAACTGCGACGCCGGCAAGTATTACCTGGTGAATAACTACAATCCGGGCTTCACCATGACCGGTGCGGCCCAGCCGATCGGCCCCAATAATTACAACTACCCGCCGCAAACCGTGCCGACCATCGCCGAAGGCTTGGCGAAAAAAGGCGTGGCGTGGAAGTGGTACACCGGCGGCCGCGAAGCAGAGGACGTGGCAGCCGATGCCGCCGCCATGCACGCCCCGGTGGCGGCAGCGCAGGCGGCGCAGTACAACGTGATCGGCGACCCGCTGGTGGCGTCGTCCAATGTGATGTCCAACCCGGCGCTGAAAGGCAATCTGGCCGGTTTGACCAGCTTGTATAAAGACCTGGCAGGCGGCACCTTGCCGGCGGTCTCGTTCGTGGTCCCGAAAAACCTGGAGAGCGGCCACCCCGGTTATTCCGCGCCGGCGCGCTACGAGGCGTTCCTGCAAGACCTGATCGCCAGGGTCAAGGCCGATCCCAAGCTGTGGGCGCACACCGCGATCCTGGTCACAACAGATGAAGGCGGCGGTCATTTCGACACCGGCTATATCCAGAACGTCGATTTCTTCGGCGACGGCCCGCGCATCCCGTTCCTGCTGGTATCGCCGTATGCACGCACCGGCTTTGTCGATCACACCTATTACGATCATTCGTCGGTGTTGAAATTCATCGAGCGCAATTGGCGTTTGGCGCCGCTGTCGGCCCGCAGCCGCGACAATTTGCCGAACCCGGTGGCAGTAGCCAAGGATCCGTACCGGCCGCTTAATAACACGGCGATTGGGGATTTGATGGCGATGTTTAATTTTTAAAACAATTGTGGGACGGAGTTTAAGAGCCACCGGAGCGTGGCGAATTACTCTGTCCCCAACTGACTAGATGGAGCACGTAGCCATCGCCTTCCGTATTCCATCGTGCGTAGTCGTAGGTCGGAAAAGCGCAGCGCCTTCCGACATGGCGCCGCGAGTCCGTCGGCCAAGTGCTTGGCTTTCAACACTTGGCGTTCCTGCTCACAGGTAAGTTGGTACGCCATGTCGGAAGGCGCTGCGCTTTTCCGACCTACTTCAATTCTTTTAGCCGAATGAATAATTGTTTAATGGCAGCGCTGGTCTTCAGCGGCATCACACTCTTGACCGGTTGCCATGATGCCGACAAGACGGTAGCAGCCCCCGCCGCCACCCCCAAACCCAATCTGAAAATGTGGGTCCGCTACCCCGAACCGCCAGCCACCCTGAGCGCCGCTGCCGCGCTCGGCAAGCAACTATTCTTCGATCCGTCGCTGTCGGCCTCGGGCCGGATGTCGTGCGCGACCTGTCATAGCCCGCAACATGCTTACGGACCGCCCAACGGTCTGGCGGTGCAATTGGGCGGGGCCGATATGCGCCATCCCGGCACGCGCGCGGTGCCGTCGCTGCGCTATTTGAGCTTCACCCCCAAGTTCACGCGCCATTACTACGTGCCGGGGCCTAGCGAGACCGAGGACGAGGGGCCGACCGGCGGCTTCACGCATGACGGTGCGGTCGATACGCTGCACCAACAAGCGCTGATCCCTTTGCTCAATGTGAACGAGATGGCTAACCCGAATCCGGCCGCGGTGGTCGCCAAATTACAGCGCAGCAGTTACGCCGGACAGTTCCGGCAACTCTACGGCGCCGACATTTTCGAACATCCGGACGCCGCGCTGGCGCAGGCCGCTTTGGCGCTCGAAGCGTTCCAGACCGAAGATACTAGCTTCCATCCGTACACCAGCAAATTCGATGCGGCGATGGCCGGCAATGCGGAGTTTACGGCGGCAGAGTTGCGCGGCTACGGCCTGTTCAATAATCCGAACAAAGGCAATTGCGCCAAATGCCATGTCGACCGGCCTGGGCCTGGAGGGCGGCCGGCGCAGTTCACCGATTTCGGTTTTCAGGCGCTCGGCGTGCCGCGCAATCCGGAGATTGCGGCCAACCGCGATCCCGGCTATTTCGATCTCGGCATTTGCGGCCCGGCGCGCACGGATATGCGCAAAGAGACCGCCTTTTGCGGCATGTTCAAAGTGCCGACGCTGCGCAATGTCGCCACCCGCCAGGTGTTTTTTCATAACGGACGTTTTCACACGCTGGATGAGATGATGCATTTCTATGTCGAGCGCGATACCCAGCCGTCCAAGTGGTATCCCAAGGTGCAGGGCAAGACGCGCAGCTTCGACGATCTGCCGCCGCGCTACCGCGACAACATCGACCGTGAAGACGCCCCGTTCAACCGCAAGGCCGGCGATCCGCCGGCGCTGGACGACGACGAAATCGGCGACCTGATCGCCTTTATCAAAACGCTGGACGACGGCTATTCGGTCAAGGCCGGCGCCAGGCGCGTCGAGTAAGACACGCCTGGCGCGTACCGAGCCGGACTTATTGATAAGTGATTGTCATGAGTACGGGCACGGGGCCGGACGCCGCCGCACGCGAGCCGATTTGATTCGCTTCCAGCGCAAGCCGGCTGGTGCCCTGGAACGCCATCGCGTAGCTGGCTGCTGCGGCTGGACCTAAAGGTTTGCCGTCACGGCTAAAGCTGATGTTGCTTGCCGCGGCAGCGGCTGATGCGGCCGGCCTGCCGACACGCTGGAAGGAAACATCAAAGGCAGTCCGTTCCGGGCAATGAAGGTCCAGTTGCAGAGTCGCTGGCGACGGCGTGGCATCGGACGCGGTATTGAACTCGCAAGGCGGTTCGACAAGCGCTCCGGTGAAATGGATAACGCCGGAACTGCCGCCTGCCGTGACGCTTGAGGCCAGGCACAGCAGAGTGGATGCGGCAGCGAGTTGAACGGAAATGAGCTTCATGCCGAACCTCCAAAGAAGATGAAAAAACACAGGGCAACGTTGGCGTTTGGCTGTGATGCCATTCGGAAACGTTGCGTATCCGTATCTCACATCTCTTGAGGCGGAGAGTCAATACGCTTCTCAAGGGAAAATGAGAAAACTCTTGTTTTACAATCGGATTTTGGAAGGGTAGGGTTAAAAGATAGCCAGAAATGCAATTTGCATTAATAAAGCTAGCTAAAAGCCGAATTTGTTAGTTGTCTGTAAACTAACTTAAATATCTAAAAACTACAATAGCTAGCTATTAGCTATATTATTTAGCGAGAATTCGCCCGATCGCAGCGCTGTGGATAGCGATTTTTTCGGCATCGTCGTGTAGCAGGCCGACCCGGCGTTGCAATAAATACCAGCCGGACCAAGCTGTTGCCGGCGCTGCCGGATCGGCCTCGGGCGTTGCGCTCGGCAGCGCGTCGGCCGCGGCGGCTGGCAGGGGCGCGCCGGCATCCAAGCCCCGTTCCGCCACTTCCAGCGTTTGACGGACCTGCTTGGCGCTAGCATCCAATAGCTGGTTGACAGCGGTCGTCGGCAGGTTTTCGACATGGCGCCGCAGCAGCAGGCGCAGCGCCGCAACGTGCGCCATCACCAGGTAATTCTGGACGATGAACTGGTTCAGCTCCTCGACCGCGCGGTGCTTGCTGAGCGGTTCGTCCAGCATCCGCACCAGGGTCGATGCCAGCGCTGAAATACTGTCGAGAAAGCGTTTGCGATGGACCCGGTATTTGAAATCGTCGGGCACCCTGGCCTGCAGCAGATGGTTGCCGGCCTCCAGGAAATCGCGGTTATTTTTCAGCACATTGCGGATCAGGCGCGGCAATGCGCGATATTCCCAGCTCGGCAGCACGAAGCTGAATAGCGTCGCGATCACAGCGCCGATCAGGGTGTCGATCAAACGTTCGCCGATCACATGCGAACTGCTCGGGATCAGCAGATTGATCTGCAACAGAATCTGCATGCTGGCGGCAATCGCGGTATAGCGATATTTGACATAGAGAAATGCCGGCACTGCCGCCGTCGCGATGAACAGAATGCCCAGCAGCGCCACCGGCTCATGCACGAAGCGCAGGATCACCGCCGTCGCCACGCAGCCGATCAGGGTGCCGAACAGCCGGTCGGTGCGGCGCTGCTTGGTTTGACTGAAGCTGGGTTTGAGGATGATGGCGATGGTCAGCACCACCCAATAGCCGTGGCTGGCATACGGCAGCGTGTCGGCCACCAGCAGCCCGCAAGAAATCGCCAGCGCCGCCCGCACCGCAAAACGGAAAGTGGGCGACTGCCAGCGCAGATTGTCGATCAAGACGCCCAGTTGATATTTTTGCTGGGTCAGGAACGGCGTCATGTCCTTGCCCATCAATTCCGGCAGCGGCCCTTGCACGCTCTGGGTGGCGTGGTGCAATTGGGCGATCATGTCGATCGCGTCGCGGATCTTGTTATACGTGCTGCGCAACACCACCAGCGCCGCTTCCGGCACTTTCCCGGCCAGGCTGTCCTGCTGCAGTTGTTGCAGCTCGCTCTCGATCGAGCGCAGTTCGGCCTTGTAGCTGACGCTGGCAAACGAGGCCCGCTTGCGGGTAATGGCGTAGGCGATGGTCTCGATATCCTTGGCCGCCTTGCCGACGACGTCGCGCAGATAAGTCAGCACTTCGGCATCGCCCAGATGCAGCCGCAGCAGCGCGTAATCGGTATGGGTCGACAGGATTTGTTCGTACAGGTCGAACATGCCGAAATGGACTTGCACCAGGATCGCATCCTGCTGGTTCCTGGGATCGCGCAAGATCAGGTCGCGCGATGCTTGCTGCTTTTCGGCCAGCACGCTTTGCTGCCGCACCAGGGTATTGAACTGGCTGTTCAAATCGACGTGCATGTCGTAAAAATCAGCCTTGATCTTGATATAGCGCGCCAGTTCAAACAAGGCTTCGGCCAGCACCTGCTGCTTGATGCGGCTGCGCAAAAACCACGAGACCGCCATCGAATAACTCAGATAAGCCAGGCCGCCGCCGAGGAACAAGCCGGTATGGAAAAACGCCTGCGGCACGCTCAAGCTGTTTTCCATCGCCAGCGTCATCACGAACAGCGCCGCAAACTGCAGCGGCATGGCCTTTTTGCCATACACCATCATCATGCTGGCGAAGAAAGTCACCACCACCAGCATGAAACTCAACAGCCAGTGATACGGCGCGCACAGACTGATGATCAGCGTCACCGCGGTGCACAGCAGCACGCTTGACAGCATTTCGTTGAACTTGTGCCGCAGCGTGCTCGGCAAATCCATCAAGCTGGTCGACAGCGCGCCGATACAGACCGTCATCGCGGTAGGCAGGTCGGTTAATTGCAGCACCAGCAAGGTCAGTCCGACCACCCCGGTGGCAATCCGCAAACCCGTATAAAAGTAGTGACTGAAAATAAAGGTGCGCAGATCCAGGGCGTAGTGCATGTCAGGGGGAGGGTGATGACGGACAAGGCGGAAAGTGTACCGCGTTGCCTGCTGTCATTGGAATGACATTTTTTCTTGTTTGCAAAACAAGCATTATTCTGTAAAGATGCACAATGGCAATTTTAATTAATTTGCGGAAAGGACCGTAGCTTGGGCTGGAAAGCCCAACGTTTGCAGCAGCGAATCAGAGAACAACGCCGATCGACAGATGTGAAGCAATTCTTAACAACGCCAGAACCTACCTTTATGGATATTTCAATGACCGGGATGTACATGACCTCAACAAGTTCTTCGGCTTTTCTTGCCAAATCGCTGCTGCTGACCGGTGCCTTGATTTGCGGACAGGCATCGGCGGCGACCAACAGCACAGAGAAGAATGTCGACACCGACTCGATTATCAGTACCATCAGCGCCTCGGAACGCACCCGGCCGTTCCCGGTCGGCGAGAAACATGCCTACTTTGTTAACATCAAGGATGGCGACCAGGTAAGGTCGCCGTTCAGGGTCGCATTTGCCGTCACCGGGATGGGGGTTTCCCCGGTTGCTGCCGGCGAGATTGGCGGCACCGGTCATCATCACATCTTGATTGACATGACTATGCCAGCCGACATCAAGGCGCCGATCCCGTTTGACAAGCCCAACGAATACCAGCACCAGCATTACAAGCATTTCGGCAATGGCGAAACCGAAACCCTGCTTGACCTTCCGGCCGGCAAACACACGCTGCGCCTGCTGTTCGCCGACCATCGTCACGTGCCTTATTACATTTCCAGTAAAGTGATTTCCATCGTGGTGCTGGATAAAGCGCATTAACAGGGTGTAGCAAGCACTTTAAAGCCTCTTATGACAATCTCACCAGAATCTTGGCTAAGCACCTGGCGCGCGCTAGGCGTGCTGGAACCGGACCCGGCCTTATACCCGGCGCTGCTCGAACGGTATAGCGAGCCGCACCGCAAATACCATACCCTGCAGCATTTGGACGAATGTTTGGCGAAGCTGCCTGAAGTGCGCGAGCTGGCATCGCATCCGGCTGAGATCGAGGTGGCCTTGTGGTTTCACGACGCCGTGTACAGCGTGCTGCGTCACGATAACGAAGAAAAAAGTGCGGAATGGGCCTGCGCCAGCATACAAAAGGCCGGGCTGCCGCAGGAAGTCGGGAACAGGGTGCATTCTCTGATCATGGCAACCCGGCACCGCGCCGTGCCGACCGATTTGGATGCTGCGATCCTGGTGGACGTGGACCTGTCCATCCTCGGCGCTCCCCGCGCGCGCTTTGAGCAATACGAGCGGCAGATCCGCGAGGAATATTCGTACGTGCCGACATTTTTGTTCTCGAAAAAGCGAGCGCAAATTTTGCAGGAATTTTTTGACCGGCCGCGGATTTTTACTACGCCGATATTTTTTGAGCGGTATGAACGGCAGGCTCGGGAAAATCTTCAGGCGAGCTTGAAGAGTGCTCTCGGTTGATGCTTCCGATCCCAACCTCCCTAAACAGGTTGTTGAGATTCTTCAATCAGTACTTCGGGGTGACGCATTGCGATATTCAACAAGGTCCTGGCAGCGCCCGATGGACTGCGGCGGCCTTGTTCCCATTCTTGCAAGGTACGCACCGAGACGCCCATCAGCGCTGCAAATTGCGACTGCGACAAACCGGACTGCGTACGTGCCTTGGCGATAGGTGAGACCGCAACAACTGTAGAGCGCGCCGCTTTACCCGATTTCATGTCTTTGACTGATTTGAGTAAATCAGATTGGAATTGCTCAAGTTCTTTATCCACGATTAATTTCCTCTCGTAGTTTGTTCAAAAATTCTGTCGGCAAGTTGTCGAATTTTGCTTTTGTGTAGGCAATCAGCAGCCAGATTTGGCCATTATCAAGCAGGTTGTAGGTTGTGGTTGAGCCGAAGGCGAAGCCCAACGTTTCATCTCCGTCGCCGCAAACGTTGGGCTTTGCAGCCCAACCTACTACCCTCCAATTTATCGCGTAGTCGAAGTGCTACCGCTCTCGCTGCCCGAATATCGTGCACATCCCCCGATTTTTACGATTTTTTTACACTTTGTTTACACCCCCGAAGCCACTCTTTACAACATTTTTAGAGCCTTCTCTATAGCCTGTCGGTGTCGTAACCAACGTAATTATTTTGTAAGAGGCTGATGATGGATCTGGTAATGGATGTGGTTTTTGTCGGCGCGATCATGGCTTTTTTTGCCGTGACCTGGTGGCTGGCAGTGGGATGCAAGAAGCTGGAGGACAAGCAATGAATCCGTTTTATGTACTCGGCGCGGTGGTGACCGTCGCGCTGTTGGTGTACCTGGTCGTTGCTCTGTTAAAAGCGGAGGACTTCTGATATGACCTCCCAATCCACATTGCTGTTGATTACCTTCCTGGCGGTATTGCTGGTACTTAGCTATCCGCTGGGCAAATTCATCGTCAAGGTTGCCGGCGGCGCCAGCGAGCATGCACCGGTGCCGGGCTTCGGCTGGCTCAATCGGTTTGAACAGTGGCTGTATCGCTGCGCCGGCATCCAGGCCAAGAGCGAGATGAACTGGAAGACCTATGCGCTGGCCCTGCTGCTGTTTAATACCATCGGTGCACTCGCAACCTATGGGCTGCAACGCTTGCAAATATGGCTGCCGCTGAATCCGCAAAACTTTGCCAACGTTTCGCCTGATTCTTCTTTCAATACCGCCATCAGTTTTGTCGCCAACACCAACTGGCAAGGCTACGGCGGCGAAAGCACGATGAGCTACCTGACCCAGATGCTGGTGCTGGCGGTGCAGAACTTCTTCTCGGCTGCTACCGGGATGGCGGTCGCATTTGCGTTGATTCGCGGTTTCTCGCGGCATTCGGCGCAGGCGATCGGTAACTTCTGGACCGACGTTACCCGTTCCACCATGTATGTGCTGCTGCCCTTGTGCTTGATTTTCTCCGCGTTCCTGATGAGCCAGGGCGTGATCCAGAATTTCGATGCGTATAAGGACGCTGCGATCATGCAGCCGCTGACCTATCAGCAACCGAAGGTCGGCGCCGATGGTCAGCCATTGAAAGATGCGGCCGGCGCGCCAGTGATGGAAACCATGAACACCAAGGTCCAGACCCTGGCCATGGGTCCGGTGGCGTCGCAAGAGGCGATCAAGATGATAGGCACCAACGGCGGCGGCTTCTTCAATGCCAACTCGGCCCATCCGTATGAGAACCCGACGCCGTTGTCCAACTTCATGCAGATGCTGGCGATCTTCCTGATCCCGGCCGCGCTGTGCTTCACCTTCGGTTTCATGGTGGGCGATATCCGCCAGGGCTGGGCGGTACTGGCGGCGATGACGATTATTTTCGTCATCATGACCGCGGTGGTGATGATCGCGGAAGAGCAGGCGCACCCGGTGCTCAGCACACTTGGCATCGATCAGGCCCACGGTTTGCTGCAATCCGGCGGCAATATGGAAGGCAAGGAAACCCGCTTCGGCATCAGCGCCTCGGCCTTGTTTGCGGCGGTCACCACCGCGGCTTCTTGCGGCGCGGTGAATGCGATGCACGATTCGTTTACCGCGTTGGGCGGCATGGTGCCGCTGGCCTTGATGCAAATGGGCGAAGTGGTGTTCGGCGGCGTCGGTTCCGGCCTGTACGGGATGCTGGTGTTCGCCATCATGGCGGTGTTCATCGCCGGCTTGATGATAGGCCGCACCCCGGAATACCTGGGCAAGAAGATCCAGTCGTTCGAAATGAAAATGACAGCGATTGCAATCCTGGCAGTGCCGCTGCTGGTGCTGGGCGGCACCGCGATTGCGGTGATGCTGCCGGCCGGTGTGGCCGGTATCGCCAACCCGGGTGCGCACGGCTTCAGCGAAATTCTGTACGCGTTTTCTTCGGCTGCCAACAACAACGGCAGCGCCTTCGGCGGCCTGTCTGCCAACACGCCGTTCTATAACGTGATGCTGGCCATCGCGATGTGGTTCGGACGCTTCATCATCATCGTCGCGATCCTGGCGATTGCCGGTTCGCTGGCCGCCAAGAAACGGCTGGAACCGAACTCCGGCACGATGCCGACCCACGGTCCGCTGTTCATTGTGTTGCTGATCGGGGTGGTGGTGCTGGTTGGGGTGCTGAACTATGTGCCGTCGCTGGCATTGGGGCCGGTTGTCGAACATTTGCAAATGTTTAAATAATCCTTTGCGGGACAGAGTTTATGAGGCGCCGCAGCGTGCCGAATTACTCTGTCCCCAACTGACTAAACAAGAAATTTCAAGCTACTAAATACTTTGCAAGACAGAAGTAGGGCGGATGAGCGAAGCGTTATCCGCCATGCCGGCCGCACAACATGCGACAGAGGTATGCGTGGCGGAAGACGCTACGCTTTTCCGCCCTACCTTGTTAAGTAAAAATGATTAAAAGGAACATCATGTCTCGCACCAATCTGACGCTGTTCGATTCCGCGCTGCTCGGCCCGGCCATCGTCGCATCGTTCAAAAAACTGGCGCCGCGCACGCAGTTGCGCAACCCGGTCATGTTCGTGGTTTATATCGGCAGCATCCTGACCACGATGTTGTATTTCCAGGCCCTGACCGGCAAGGGTGAAGCCAGTCCCGGCTTTATTCTCGGCATCTCGGTCTGGCTTTGGTTCACGGTATTGTTCGCCAACTTCGCCGAGGCGCTGGCCGAAGGCCGCAGCAAGGCCCAGGCCGAATCATTGCGGGCGCTGAAGCAAACCGTGAGCGCCAAAAAACTGGAGCGTCCAACCGCCCCCAAGGGCCAGCTCAGCAACTGGTTGGCGACACCCGCCAGCAACCTGCGCAAAGGCGATGTGGTGCTGGTCGAAGCGGGCGATGTGATCCCGGTCGACGGCGAGGTGATCGAAGGGGTGGCGTCGGTCGACGAAAGCGCCATCACTGGCGAATCGGCACCGGTGATTCGCGAATCCGGCGGCGACTTTTCGGCCGTCACCGGCGGTACCCGGGTGCTGTCCGACTGGCTGGTGGTGCGGGTCTCGGTCAATCCAGGCGAAGCTTTCCTGGATCGCATGATTGCGATGGTGGAAAACGCGAAACGGCAAAAGACGCCGAACGAAATCGCGCTGACCATTTTGCTGGTGGCGCTGACCATCGTGTTTCTGCTGGTGACGGTGACCTTGCTGCCGTTCTCTTTATTCAGTGTGGACGCCGCCAAAAGCGGGTTGCCGATCACGATCACGGTGCTGGTGGCCTTGCTGGTGTGTTTGATCCCGACCACCATCGGCGCCTTGCTGTCGGCGATCGGGGTGGCCGGCATGAGCCGCATGATGCAGGCCAACGTGATCGCCACTTCCGGCCGTGCGGTGGAAGCGGCCGGCGACGTCGATGTGCTGTTGCTGGACAAGACCGGCACCATCACGCTCGGCAACCGCCAGGCTTCGGCTTTCATTCCAGCGCCCGGTATCACCGAGCAACACCTGGCGGATGTCGCGCAACTGGCGTCGCTGGCCGATGAAACGCCGGAAGGCCGCAGCATCGTGGTGCTGGCCAAACAGCGCTTCAATATCCGCGAACGCGAGATGAGTTCGCTGCACGCCACCTTTGTGCCGTTCACCGCACAGACCCGGATGAGCGGTGTCGATATCGGCGCTCGTGCAGTGCGCAAGGGTTCGTCGGAAGCCTTGAAAAAATACGTGGAAACACTGGGCCAGCCGTTCCCGAACGAAGTCGCGCTGGCGGTGGACGACGTCGCCCGCCGCGGCAGCACGCCGCTGGTGGTGGTGGACGACGGCGTGGTGATGGGCGTGGTGGAGCTGAAGGACATCGTCAAGGGCGGGATCAAGGAACGCTTCGCCGAATTGCGCCGGATGGGGATCAAGACCGTGATGATCACCGGCGACAATCGCCTTACTGCGGCTTCGATTGCGGCCGAAGCGGGGGTCGATGACTTCCTGGCGGAAGCGACGCCGGAAGACAAGCTCAAGCTGATTCGCAGTTATCAGTCCGAAGGCCGGCTGGTGGCGATGACCGGCGACGGCACCAACGATGCGCCGGCGCTGGCCCAGGCCGACGTCGCGGTGGCGATGAACAGCGGCACGCAAGCGGCGAAAGAGGCCGGCAACATGGTCGACCTGGATTCCAACCCGACCAAGCTGCTGGAGATCGTCGAGATCGGCAAACAGATGCTGATGACGCGCGGTGCGTTGTCGACGTTCTCGATTTCGAACGACATCGCCAAGTATTTCGCGATCATCCCGGCGGCCTTCGTCACCACTTATCCGCAGCTCGGCGCATTGAACGTGATGCATCTGGCCAGCCCGTCGTCGGCCATCATGTCGGCCGTGATTTTCAACGCCTTGATTATCGTGGTACTGATTCCGCTGGCGCTGAAAGGGGTTGCGTATCGGGCGGTCGGCGCCGCATCGCTGTTGCGCCGCAACCTGTTGATTTATGGTCTGGGCGGCATCTTGTTGCCTTTCATCGGCATCAAATTGATCGACATGGTTTTGTCGCTCATGAATCTGGTTTAGGAGTTTTGAAATGAAATCCGCATCTGTAACATCCGCCGCATCTGCATCCAGCAAACAAGCTGCACCTTCAACCCCTGCCGCCGCTTCGGTGCAAGCCAGCTCGTCGTCGGTATTGCGTCCGGCGCTGGTGTTGTTCGCCGGGCTGACCTTGCTGTGCGGCGTGATCTATCCGCTGGCGGTGACCGGCATCGGCAAAGTGGCTTTTGCCGATCAGGCCTCCGGCAGCTTGATCATGCGCGACGGCAAGCTGATCGGTTCACGCTTGATCGGTCAGGAATTTTCCACCCCCGGTTATTTCTGGGGCCGTTTGTCGGCTACCAGCCCGATGCCGTATAACGCCAGCTCGTCCGGCGGCTCCAACTTCGGACCCAGCAATCCGGCGTTGATCGACGCCGTCAAGGGCCGGATCGCAGCTTTGAAAGCGGCCGATCCTGACAACACGCAAGCGATTCCGGTAGACCTGGTAACCGCCTCCGGCAGCGGCCTCGATCCGGAAATCAGCGTGGCCGCGGCTTACTACCAAGCAGGCCGCATTGCCCGTGAACGCAAGTTGAATGTCGACACGGTGCGCAGCATGATAGCCGCGCTGCAATCGACGCGCACCTTGGGTTTCTTTGGCGAGCCGCGGGTCAACGTCATGGCGCTGAACATGGCGCTGGACCGTCAGCCGGGTTCAAATTAATTTTTCACCCCGTTCCACCCTAACTACATTAAATGCTTGTAAATTTCATGAAAAAAATTGTCTATTTTGCTGGTCTGGTCACTGTTATCGGCGTTACCGCTTTTAGTGCAAATCTCTCTCACGCGGAAGAAGTCGCTCCGGCGGCGGTTCCAGATAACGCGCTGACGTTTAACGCCGGCGTCGTTTCCGACTATCGTTACCGCGGGATTTCCCAAACCCGCCTGAAACCGGCCCTGCAAGGCGGCGCGGATTACGTGAATAACCCAACCGGCTTTTATGCCGGAACCTGGTTGTCGACATTGAAATGGATCAAGGACAGCGGCGGCAACGGCAATATCGAGGTGGATGTGTACGGCGGCAAGAAGGGCAATTTCACGACGGATCTGACGTATGACGTCGGCGTGCTGACCTATATCTACCCATCCAACGACTTGCATCCGAATGCCGACACCACCGAAATTTACGGCCAACTCGGCTATGGCCCGGCCTATATCAAGTATTCGCATGCGGTGACCAACCTGTTCGGCTTTGCCGACAGCAAGAACAGCGGCTACCTGGATATCGGCGCCAACATTGACGTGAGCAACGGCTACACCGTCAACCTGCACGCCGGCCATCAAAGCGTGAAGCACAATTCGGCCTCCAGCTATACCGACTGGAAAGTCGGCGTGACCAAGGATTTCGGCTTCATGTCCGCCAGTCTTGCGGTGCTCGGAACCGACACCAAAGCCTATGTCGGTCCTGCGCCGGAGCATAAGGATCTGGGTAAGAAGGCTTTGCAGCTGGCGTTGACCAAAACGTTCTAATGTGTTTTGTAGGTCGGAAAAGCGCAGCGCCTTCCGACGGCGTGAATCGCATCAGCCGGTCAAGCCCTTGGCTCTTTTCGGCGATGCATCCAACGTCGGAAGACGCTACGCTTTTCCGACCTACATGTCGTATTGCTGTAACGGATGGATAATATCCATCTACAATTCGTAGTACGCACAATGCTTCACCCCCTACCTCGACCAATCTGATGTCTTCCAACTACCCAAGCGGCGATCAACGACCCGACCCCGATGCATTGCTGGCCCAGATGCAGGCCCAGGAGAGTCTGGCCGGGCGCGGCAAATTGCGGATTTATTTCGGCGCCTCGGCCGGGGTTGGCAAGACCTACGCGATGCTGAACGCTGCGCAAAAACTGCATGCCGAAGGGCGCGAGGTGGTGGCCGGCGTGATCGAGAGTCATGGGCGGGCGGAAACCGCGGCGCTGCTGAATGGACTGGAGCTGTTGCCGTTGAAGCAGGTCGCCTATCGCGACAAGCAATTGCCCGAATTCGATCTGGATGCGGCGCTGGCGCGCAAGCCTTCGTTGATCCTGGTGGATGAGCTGGCGCATTCCAACGCGGCCGGCTCGCGCCATCCGAAGCGTTGGCAGGATGTCGAAGAATTATTGGGCGCCGGAATCGACGTATTTACCACGCTCAATGTACAGCACCTGGAAAGCTTGAACGACGTGGTGGGCGGCATCACCGGCATCCGGGTCGCCGAAACCTTGCCCGACACGGTGTTCGATGCGGCCGATGAAGTGGTGCTGGTGGATTTGCCGGCCGATGAATTGCTGGCCCGGCTGAAGCTGGGCAAAGTCTATCAATTGCCGCAGGCCGAACGCGCTTCGCGCAATTTTTTCCGCAAGGGCAACCTGATCGCGCTGCGCGAACTGGCCTTGCGCCGCACCGCGGACCGCTTGCAGGGCGACGTGCAAGCGTATCGAGTCGAGAAGTCGATCGGCGCGGTGTGGCAAACCGATGCGGCGCTGTTGGCTTGCGTCGGACCGTCGCCGGCGGCCGAGCACGTGATTCGCAGCACCGCCCGCTTGGCGACCCAATTGAATGCCGAATGGCATGCGGTATATGTCGAGACCCCGCGCTTGCAGCGGCTGCCGTCGGCGCAGCGCGAGCGGATCCTGAAGACGCTTAAATTGGCGCAGGACCTGGGTGCCACCACCGCGGTATTGGCCGGCAACGAGGTCGGCGCGGTGCTGACCGATTACGCCCGCAGCCATAATTTTTCCAAAGTCATCATGGGGCGCAGCCAGCGCAAATTTCCGTGGCAGAGCAATCACGCGGCGCGGATTGCGGCGCTGGCGACCGATATCGACTTGATCGAAATCGGGTTGCCGCCGACCGCTGCTGCGACCAGGGATGAAAAAACCAGGGCCGGCAAATCGTTGCCGCTGTCCTTGCAATTGCGCGGCAAGGCCCGCTGGCAAGGTTATGCCTGGGCCTTTGCGACGTGCGTGCTGGTGACTTTGCTGGCGACGCCGATCTTGCCGTACTTCGATCTGGCCAACATCGTGATGCTGTATCTGCTGGGCGAAGTGGTGATTGCGATACGCTACGGCCGCGGGCCGGCGATTTTTGTGGCACTGCTGAGTATTGCCTCTTTCGATTTCTTCTTTGTGCCGCCGCGGTTTTCGTTCGCAGTCAGCGATATACAGTATTTGCTGACGTTCGCGGTGATGCTGGCGGTGGGTTTGATCATCACGCATTTGACCGCCGGTTTGCGCTATCAGGCGCGGATTGCGTCCCACCGCGAAAGCCGCTCGCGCGCCTTGTTTGAATTCGCCCGCGAACTGTCGGCGGCATTGCAGACCGAGCAGATATTCGAGATCAGCCGCAAATTCCTGCAACGCACTTTTCAAGCCCAGACCTTGCTGCTGGTGCCGGACACCGCCGAGCGCCTGCAGGTGCCGGCAACGCTGCCGGGCGACGCCGGCGATGCGGTTAAATCGCTCGATCTCGGCATCGCCCAGTGGGCGTTTGACAATGCCGCAAGCGCCGGGATCGGCACCGACACGCTGCCGGCCAGCAATTGGCTGTATCTGCCGCTGGTGGCGCCGATGCGTACCCGCGGCGTGCTGGCGATTTTGCCGCATAGCCGACGCTGGATTTTGATCCCGGAACAGCAGCAACAGTTGTATACCTTCGCGACCTTGGCCGCGATTGCGCTGGAGCGCGTGCATTACGTTGAAGTGGCGCAGGATGCGTTGGTGCGGATGGAATCCGAGCGCTTGCGCAATTCCTTGTTGTCGGCACTGTCGCACGACTTGCGCACGCCGCTGACGGCGCTGGTCGGACTGTCGGAATCGCTGGCGCTGTCCAAGCCGCCGCTGCAAGCCGCGCAGCAGATATTGGCGGCGGCGCTGCATAACGAAACGCTGCGCATGAGCGCGCTGGTGACCAATCTGCTGGACATGGCGCGCATCCAGAGCGGCGAGGTCAAGCTGAACCTGCAATGGCAGCCGTTCGAAGAAGTGGTCGGCAGCGCCTTGCGCGCCAGCAGCTCGCCATTGACCGGGCATCAGGTGGCAACGCGGGTGGCGCACGACTTGCCGCTGGTGCGTTTCGATGCGGTGCTGATCGAACGCGTGCTGTGCAATTTGCTGGAGAACGCCGCCAAGTATTCGCCGCCGGGTTCTCACATCGTGCTGAGCGCGCTGGTGAAAGGCCGCTTGCTGGCGGTCACGGTGGCGGACGATGGGCCGGGGCTGCCGCCCGGCATGGAAGATGCGATATTCGAGAAATTCACCCGCGGCGAGCGCGAATCGGCCAAGCCCGGGGTGGGGCTCGGGCTTGCGATTTGCCGGGCGATTGTCGAGGCGCATGGCGGCACCATTCATGCGAAAAACGCCGCAGGCGTGCGGGAAGGCAGCCACGGCGGCGCCGAATTTACTTTTACCATTCCGCTCGGAGTGCCGCCCAGCATGCCCGATCCGGAAGCGAGCGATAGCGCCGCCAGTCATGGCAGCGACTTTGGAGACACGGAGAAAACTGAATGAATCAACCAACGCCGATCGCGATCCTGGTCGAAGACGAACCGCAAATCCGGCGCTTCGTGCGCGCCGCGCTGGAAGGCGAGGGCTGGCAGATTTTCGAAGCGGAAACCATGCAGCGCGGCCTGATCGATTGCGGCACACGCAAACCGAGCCTGATCATCCTCGATCTCGGCTTGCCGGATGGGGATGGAGTGGACTTCATCCTGGATGTCAGGAAGTGGTCGACGGTGCCTATCATCGTGCTGTCGGCACGGGTCAGCGAAACCGACAAGATCCGGGCGCTGGATGCCGGCGCCGACGATTATCTGGGCAAGCCGTTCGGGGTCGGCGAACTGCTGGCGCGGGTGCGCGCCACGCTGCGCCGCCAGCATCAGCCGCTGGCCGGGGCCGACGGCCTGATCCGTTTCGGCGACGTCACGCTGGACTTACAAACGCGCTCGCTGACCAAGGCGCAGCAACCGGTGCATTTGACGCCGACCGAATATCGCCTGCTGTCGGTGCTGGTGGCGAATGCCGGCAAGGTCGTGACCAATCCGCAATTGCTGAAAGAAGTGTGGGGGCCATCCCATTCCGAGAGCGGCCATTACCTGCGGATCTACATGGGCCACTTGCGGCACAAGCTGGAGGACGATCCGGCGCAGCCGAAATACCTGTTGACCGAGACTGCGGTGGGATACCGGATTTTGTTGTCGCAGTAAGGCTAATCCAATTCACTTAAAGCCTTGACCAGCGCGTCGAACACGACCCGTACCCGTCCCGGCACCGGCCCGCGCTGCGGTCGGTAGACATAAATTTTCCAGGGTTCCGGATCGCTCTTTTGCAGAACTGGGATCAACCGTCCGTTTTCAATTTCCGCTGCGGTCAGATAGCTTGGCAACTGACCGAAGCCGACTCCTGCCAGCACCGCCGCCAATTCCGCTTCCGGGTCGTCGGTCAGAAACGCGCTGGAGCTTGGCTGGAATTGCTCGCCATCGGCGAAATACCAAGGCCAGGCTCGGCCCGTGCTGCGATCGAGCAAAGCGGTGAGCGGCTGCTGGCGCAGCGCATTGATGGTTTTTGGTTTGCCGACCCGCGCCAGCAATTCAGGCGAGCCGACCACAGACAAGATGCCTTGCCCGGCGGCGCGTGCGACGAAGCGGCTGTCGCGCATTAATCCAGTCCGGACGCCGACATCGATTTGCTCGTCGACGACGTCGGCGATTTCATCCGACAAACGCACATCCAGGATGATGCCCGGGTGAGCGACGGCCAGCCGGGTCAAGGCCGGCATCAAGTACCTGCGGCCCAGCGCTGCCGGAGCCGTCAGCCTGACGATGCCCTCCATGTCCATTTTTGAACTCGCGGCGGAGCTGCGAAACAAATCGTCGATCGACGCCAGCGAAACCTGCGCCCGCCGCGCCAGGCCTTCGCCGAAGCTGGTGATGTTGACTTTGCGCGTATTGCGGTGAAACAGCGGTTCGCCGAATGTGCTTTCCAATTCGTTGATGGCGCGGGTAACCACTTGCGGAGATATGCCGAGATGGGCCGCCGCTTTGCTGAAGTTTTGCAGTTCGGCGCAAACGCAAAAGATGCGGATCAATTCAAGACGATTGGACATGATGGCGCTGGATTGTTCCAGGAATTGGAATTTTAAAATCCTGATTATTCCATTTTCTTGCGCTGTTGGGGCAGGCAAAATTCTTTCCGTTGGTGGAGCCCCACCAGCTCATTAAACGGAGGATGTATGACTAAGCAAAACAATTTTTCCAATCCGCTTGCAAACAAGATCGCCCTGGTGACCGGCGCCAGTTCCGGCATCGGCCGCGCTTCGGCCATCGAATTGGCGCAACGCGGCGCCAAGGTGGTAGTGACGGCGCGCCGTGCGGCGGAACTCGAACAACTGGTGCAGGAGTTGCGCGGGCAAGGCCTGGAGGCGATTGCCGTCACCGCCGATGTCACCAAGGAAGAGGATATGGTGCGTGCGGTCGATGCCGCGGTGGCTGCATACGGCCGGCTCGATATCGCGTTCAATAACGCTGGCGCCGAAGGGATATTCGGGCCGCTGGTCGAGCAAGACAACCACAGCTACGATCTGGTGTTCGAGCCGAACGTGCGCGGCGTGTTCAATGCGATGAAATACGAAGCCAAGGTGATGCTGGCGCAGGGCAGCGGCACCATCATTAACAATGCGTCGATGGGTGGCGTGGTCGGCTTCCAGAACGGGGCGCTGTATATCGCCACCAAGCACGCGGTGGTCGGCATGACCAAAACCGCTTCGCTCGAATGGTTCCGCCAAGGGGTCCGGGTCAATGCGCTGTGTCCTGGAATTATCGACACGCCGATGCAGCATCGAGGCGTCTGGCCATCGGACGAGGCGCTGCATGAGTTCGCCCGGGCCACGCCGGCCGGACGGGTTGCCAGCGCGGAGGAAATGGCGAAAATCGTCGCCTTCCTGGCGTCCGACGATTCTTCTTATATCTCGGGGCATGCACTGGTTGCCGACGGCGGGTATACGGCCGCATGATCAATCCGGCCAGTTCGAGTTACCCACAGAATCTGTGAACAGGCCTGTGGATAACCTCGCTGGCTTCTATCCATGTCTTTGATCCGTAAGGTTTTTTTGATGGTGGTAGCTGGGAGTGCAAATCGCCCGGAACCGGACTACGGGGTAGATACGTCGGCACTCTGCCCGAGTTACCCACAGAAACTGTGAACAGCCTTGTGGATAACCGGTCTGAGTTCTACTCATGTCCTTGATCTGTAAGGATTTTTTGGTAGTGCTGCCTGACGTGCAAATTGTCCAGACTGGAGTGTCCGGGGGCAGAGCGGATGCTCCGGTGCTCTGCCCGAGTTACCCACAGAAACTGTGAACAGCCTTGTGGATAACCGGGCTAAGTTTTATTCATATCTTTGATTTGTAAAGATTTTTTGGTGGTGGTACCTGGACGCGCAAATTGTCCGGGCACGAACTACGGAGTGGATACGTCGGCATTCTGCCCGAGTTACCCACAGAATCTGTGAACAGGCTTGTGGATAAGCAGGCTTGATTCCATGCATGTCATTGATCTGTAAGGATTTTTTGGTGCTGGTAGCTGGGCGCGCAAAATCAGTCCAGGGCGTAGAAGCGCTGTGCTTAGGTCCGAGTTACCCACAGAATCTGTGAACAGCCTTGTGGATAAGCAGGCTGGGTTCTATCCATGTCATTGATCTGTAAGGATTTTTTTGTGGTGGTGCTTGACCGCGCAAATTTTCCGGGCACGCGTGCGTGGGACAGGCGCAAGCTGAAACTTATTCGTGTATCCGTCTTTGAATCGCATGCATGATGGCCAGGTTGTTCGCGGCGGCTTCCACCGGCAAGTCCCTGATTCTGGATATCTCTTGGTAAAGGTCCTTGATTTCTGCAGCGGCATGTTGGTTGCCGGGTTCGCTTTCAAACACGGAAAGCCCTTGCTCAAAGCTGCGACGGTCGTCGATCCACTCGTGAATGACGGTCTTGGCGAGCGTCGCCGTCAGGACTTTTTGGGCAAAAACTTTAGCGCTATTGAATGCTTGTGTCGCAGCATCGCCAAAAGCGCTGATGGCTTGAACCTCGACCACCAATACCCGCAGTGCCGAATTAAACAACCGTGAGGTTTCGATGCGCTGGACCAGGTTTTCCCGGTTGCGTACATCGTTTTGGCCAGACCGGATGGGAACGACTAACACATCGGTTGCGAGCAACGCCGAGTCGGTACTCCGGGCATCGATGCCATCGGCATCGATAATAATTTCTCGATAGTGGGTGCGATAGTACGAGTCCGGACTTTCCAGTTCCGACTCCAGGTTTTCCGTGCCGTGCACGACAAACCTTGACTTGACGCCGGCAGCATTGAACTGCGTGCTCCAGTTCAGCGAATATTCCGGCGCAGTCGCATCAATCAGAAGTACCTTGTGATGATCAAGTGCACGCAGTGCCGCCAGGTTGACCGCAAGCATTGACCTCTTGGCGTTGTCGTCCTCGCTGAAAATCGTGATGATCATGGATCCTCCGATGCATTAAACATGTCAACGATGCAGCGCGCGGCAGACACCCATTCAGCAGCGTCGCCAGCGACGTCCATTTGACGAATTCAATTTAGCGTTATCGACATAAAGATGTCGTAAAAAGTCTGACGCGCTCTATAAATAAAAAATAAAAATCGGGCATTGCCGGGCATCCGTGACCTACTTCATTGCATAGTCATTTATCGGATGACGCGGCCGATTTCTTTCTCTTCCAATGTTGCGGGATCGAGCTGGCAGATATCGGGAAGTCCAACTTCCTTCGGCGAAGATTTACATAAAAATTACGTTCTTCACATCGTTATTTACATCATTTTTACATGCGCTGTACTACAACTTAATTGCTCGTTCGAGCATGTATGCGAAGGAGAAATGCCATGACTCTCGCAATCTGGCTGCCGGCAATGTTCGTATTAGGCTTGCTCGGCCTGGGACTTTGCCTGGCGTTCGTGAGCGCCTGCGAAAACATTTAAGGAGACCATCATGGCCTGGCTTGCAGCGGTGATATCGGCGCTTGTTTTCGTCTACCTATTTGCGGCACTGATCCGGCCGGACTGGTTCTAGACGAGACCAATGGCTTGATTGAGGGGAAATGCTCATGTGGATTCTGCCTTTGCTGTTGCTGCTGACCGCCATCGCGATGGCGATCCCGTTGAGTCGCTACATGGCGTGGATCATGGACGGCCAATATCGTGCGCCGCGTCTGTTGCACTGGTTTGAGCAAGCTCTCGACAGCGGAGCGCAGGACTGGAAGCAATATGTGATCGCGCTGCTGGTGTTCAACGCCGCGCTGTTCGTTTTTGGTTTTGTGGTGCTGTCGCTGCAGCCGATCATGCCGCTGAACCCGCTGGGCAGGGGAATGCTGGCGCCATCGACCATCTTCAACACGGTGGTGTCGTTCATGACCAATACCAATCTTCAGCACTATTCCGGCGACCAGCATTTTTCAAATTACAGCCAGCTGTTTTTCGTTATCACCAATATGTTCCTGTCGGCGGCGGTCGGACTGTGCGCGCTGGCGGCGATCATTCGCGCCTTGCGCGGGGATAGTACCGTAGGCAATTTTTTTGTCGATATGTGGCGCGTGGTGGTTTATATGTTCGTTCCTGCTGCGTTGCTGTCAGGGGTGCTGTTCATCCAGCAGGGCATGCCGATGACGTATCAAAGCGCGCATCAGGTGACGACCTTGGAGCCGGCGGCGATGGGCAGCACCGACAAAGGGCTGGCCAAACCGCAGACGATCATCGTTGGCCCGGTCGCCGCGGTGATCCCGATCAAGATGCTGGGTACCAACGGCGGCGGGTTTTACGGCATGAACTCGGCCCATCCGCTGGAAAATCCGACCGCGGTGACCAACTTCGTTACGACGCTCGACATGATGTTGTTTCCGTTTGCGCTGGTGCTGATGTACGGCCGGATGCTGAAACGATTGCGGCATGCGGTGGTGATCTTCAGCGTGATGCTGACGATGATGATCGGCTTGATCGGATGGGCGATTTATTGGGATACGCTGCAGCCGAATCCGGGGCTGACCGCACACGCCGTTAGCCGCAGCTATGACATACCGAGCCCGGGCGCGCCCGGCGGCAAGCAGGTCATCACGATACCGCCGGTGGCGGCTTTGCCGGTCGAACAGCACCTGGGCAATCTGGAAGGCAAGGAATTGCGCTTCGGGACATCGGCCGGCGCGACCTTTGCCGCCATCACGACCGACGTCACCTGCGGCGCCGTCAACGCCGAGCACGACAGCCTCAATCCCATGGCCGCCTTGTCGCCGCTGATCGGCATGTGGATCAACTGCGTGTTCGGCGGCAAAGGCGTGGGGATGATCAATCTGCTGCTGTTCCTGATCATCGGCATCTTCCTGGCGGGCCAAATGGTGGGCCGCACGCCGGAATACCTGGGTCGGAAAGTCGGTGCGCGAGAAATGAAACTGGCGATGGTCGCGCTGCTGGTGCATCCGATTTTCATTCTCGGGCCTACCGGACTGTTCGCCGCCAGCGATTGGGGCACCAAGGCCGAGAGCAATCCGGGAGCCCACGGCTTTACGCAGATCACATACCAGTTTTCATCGGCCTCCGCCAACAACGGCTCGGCCTTCGACGGGCTCGGTACAACCTACGGTTTTAACAACAATCCGACCCCATCGCCGACGGCCGTGCAATGGGACACCTCGACCGGCCTGGTGATGATGTTCAGCCGCTATCTGCCTATCGTGGCGCCGATTGCGATGGCCGCGAATCTCGGCCGCAAGAAGAGAACGCCAGAGACGCTGGGCACGATGCGGGACAATACTTTGACGTTTGGCCTGCTGCTGCTCGGTACCATCGCGATCATCGGTGCGCTGCTGTTCTTGCCGGTGGCGGCGTTGGGGCCGTTGGCTGAACATCTCGGCCCAATTCCGTTCGGCGGTTAGCCAAAGGAGTTCGCAAAAATGGAATCAGCCAGTGTTTTGAAGACGCCGGATGTTGTGCCGCAAGAGCCGCCTCCGGTCGGGAATGGCGCGCGCCCCGGCCTGTTCGAATGGCGGATGGCGCGTGCCGCCCTTAAACACGCATTCGTTGCGTTGCGGCCGGATGTGCAGTGGAAAAATCCGGTGATGTTCGTGGTCGAGATCGGCGCCGTGCTGACCTTGGTTTTCGTGCTGCAGATGGCGTTCGGCGCATCACCAAGCCAGATCCCGATCACTTACTTCATCGCGTTGGATTTCTGGTTGTTCCTGACGGTGTTGTTCGCCAACTTCGCCACCGCCATCGCGGAAGAACGCGGCAAGGCGCAAGCTGATTTTTTGCGTCGCACCCGGCGCAACACGATCGCCTACCTGCTGCGCGATGGCCAGGTAAAACAGGTGTCGTCGATCACACTGGCGCCGGGCAATCTGGTGGTGGTGAAAGCCGGCCAGGTGATTCCCAGCGATGGCGAAGTGGAGCGGGGTGTCGCTTCGGTCGACGAGTCGGCCATCACCGGCGAATCTGCGCCGGTGATCCGGGAAGCCGGCGGCGACCGTTCCGGCGTCACCGGCGGCACCACCGTGTTGTCCGATGAGATCATCGTGCGCATTACCGCCAACGCCGGCGAAACCTTTCTCGACCGTATGATCGCCTTGGTTGAGGGCGCAGTGCGACAACGCACTCCCAATGAAATCGCGCTGACGCTGGTGTTGTCGGCGTTCACGCTGATCTTCCTGATCGTGGTGGTGCCGCTGTGGGCGATGGCGTCCAATGCCGAGCAATATATGGCGAGCTATCTAGGCCTGTCCGAGCCGCTGAAGAGTCTCGGCACCGATATTCCGACACTGGTGGCGCTGCTGGTGTGCCTGATCCCGACCACCATCGGTGCGCTGCTGGCGGCAATCGGCATCGCCGGCATGGATCGGGCGTTGCGCGCCAACATCATCGCCAAGAGCGGCAAGGCGGTCGAGGTGGCAGGCGACGTCGATACGGTGGTGCTCGACAAGACCGGCACCATCACCATGGGTAATCGGCGCGCCACCGGGTTCTTTCCCATAGGCGAATATAGCGAGTCCGACCTGGGCCGCTTGGCGGCATTGGCATCCGCAGCCGATCAGACTCCGGAAGGCAAAAGCATTGTCGCCGTGGTGCTGGCGCACGGCGCCAACGAAGCAGCCATTGCGGCTCCGGCCGAGGCCCGGTTTATCCCCTTTACCGCGCAGACTCGCATGAGCGGCATCGATATGCTGGATGGTCGGTCGATTCGCAAGGGCGCGCCAGATTCGATGATGAGATATGTGGAAAATCTGGGCGGCACCGTGCCGCATGAACTGCGCCAACTGGTGATCGACGCCGGGATCAAGGGCGCGACACCGCTGGTGGTGTCCGAAAACAAGCAATTCGCCGGCGTGGTGCTGCTGCAGGACGTGCTAAAGACCGGTATCCACGAGCGCATCCAGCGCTTGCGGCGGATGGGTCTGCACACCGTCATGGTGACCGGCGATAACGCGCTGACGGCAGCTACGATTGCGCACCAGGCGGGCGTTGACGAGTTCATTGCCGAAGCCACTCCCGAAGCGAAACTGACTTACTTGAGGAAGGAGCAGGCCGAAGGCAAGCTGGTGGCGATGATGGGCGACGGCACCAACGACGCGCCGGCGCTGGCGCAAGCCGATGTCGGCCTGGCGATGAACTCGGGCACCCAGGCCGCGAAAGAGGCCGGTAATATGGTCGACCTCGACAGCGACCCGACCAAGCTGATCGAGGTGGTCGAGATCGGCAAGCAACTGCTGATGACGCGCGGGGCGTTGACGACATTTTCGATTGCGAACGATGTGGCCAAGTATTTCGCGATCGTGCCGGCGCTGTTTGCCGGCACGCTGCCGTGGCTCAAGGTGATGGACGTGATGCAGTTGCACTCGCCGACTTCGGCGATCCTGTCCGCGGTGATTTTCAACGCCGTCATCATTCCGCTGCTGATCCCGGTTGCGCTCAAAGGCGTGAAGTACCGGCCATTGGGCGCCGACGCGCTGTTGCGCCGCAATCTGCTGATCTGGGGACTGGGCGGCGTCATCATTCCGTTTATCGGCATCAAGCTGATCGACTTGTTGATGGTTGCCCTGCATCTGGCTGCATAGGAGAAGTCATGTTGCGCACTCTATCGAAAAGCCTGTTGCTGCTGGCACTGACCGTAGTCCTGGTCTGCGGCATTTATCCTGGCATCCTGTGGGTCGTCGGCCAGACGGTTTTCCCGTTCCAGGCGAATGGCAGCATCGTCGCCGGTCCGGACGGCAGGCCGGTCGGTTCGCTGCTGGTCGGGCAGCCATTTACGAAAGACGAATACTTCCAGCCGCGGCCCTCTGCCGTTTCGTACGATGCCTCGGCATCCGGCTCTTCATCGCTGGCGGCCTCCAATTATTTGCTGCGCGATCGGGTGGCGCGGATGCTCGGTCCCATCGTCAAATATCGCAGCGGCCCAAAGCAGGGGAAACCGGCGGCGCCTGATGTCGAGAGCTGGTTCCAGGCCGACCGGTATATGGGGCAGCCGCACTTGGTCGCTCAATGGGCGGATGCGCATAACGGGCTGGCGCAGGCTTGGGTCAATGCCGACCCGGCGCATGCGAAATATGTCGATGCATGGGCGCAGCACCATCCGCAGGCCGTGACCGCATGGATCAAGGCCAACCCGGCAACGCCGCAGCCGAAGGCGGCGGATCTTGCGATCCCTTTCTTTGAATCGTTCTCTGCCGAACATCCCGGCCGGTTCCCATCGGCCGCCATGCATCCGGACGCGAACGGCCAGCCGGTCAGCGCTATCGAGCCGGTGCAGGACGGCACTGATATTCAATCCATCTTTTTCGATATGTGGCGGCAGGAACATCCGAACGCAGAGTTACAGGACGTGCCGGGAGATATGGTGACAGCCTCGGGCTCCGGCCTCGATCCCGATATCACACTGGCGAACGCGGAATATCAACTGGAGCGGGTTGCCGCCGCATGGGCCAAGGATACAAAACGCGAACCGGCGCTAGTGGCTAAGGAAATCAGAGATCTGCTGCAGCAGAAAGCGCGCGCGCCGTTGCACGGGCTGGCGGGTGAGCCATTGGTCAATGTGCTGGAAGTCAATCTTGAACTGCGCAGGCGCTATGGAGCGCCTGCGTAAGCGACAGTTTCTTAATGGATCGTTACCAACCGTAGCGACGCGCGTAAAAAGTTTTCATCGCCTGCGTCAGCAGCATGTAACCCAATAAGATCGCGGCCAGCCAGCCGAAATAACTCAGCGGCAAAGCTTGCAGTTTGAAATATTCCGCGAACGGCCCCATAGGCAGGAAAACGCCAATCGCCATGATCGTCGCCGTGGTGATCAGCAGCGGCCAGGAGGCGCGGCTTTGCAGAAACGGAATTTTGCGGGTCCGGATCATGTGCACGATCAGCGTTTGCGTCAACAGCCCTTCGACAAACCAGCCGGATTGGAACAGCGTTTGGGTAGCGGGAGTATTGGCGCGGAAGACATACCACATCAGCGCGAAGGTCGCGATATCGAACACCGAACTCATCGGCCCGAAGAAAATCATGAAGCGTCCGATTTGTCCGGAATTCCAGCGCTGCGGTTTTGCCAGCAAATCGGTATCGACGTTATCCAGAGGGATCGCCACTTGCGAAAAGTCATAAAGCAGATTTTGCACCAGCAATTGCAACGGCAACATCGGCAGAAAGGGCAGGAACACGCTGGCTAGCAATACCGAGAAAACATTGCCGAAATTGGAACTGGCCGACATCTTTGTGTACTTGAGCATGTTGGCGAATGTTTTTCGTCCTTCCATCACGCCTTGTTCCAGCACCAGCAGGCTTTTCTCCAGCAGAATGATATCCGCTGCCTCCTTGGCGATATCGACAGCCGAATCGACCGAGATGCCGATATCCGCCGCACGCAATGCAGCTGCGTCGTTGATGCCGTCGCCGAGGAAGCCGACGATATGCTCGCCTTGCCGCAGCGCCCTGACTATCCTTTCCTTGTGCAATGGAGTGAGTTTGGCAAACACGTCGTAGCGTTCGACCGCCAGCGCCAATTCGGGATCGGACATTGCCTCGACCTCGGCGCCGAGCAATATGGCGTCGCAGGCCAGACCGACTTCGCGGCAGACTTTGGCTGTCACCTTGTCGTTGTCGCCGGTCAAAACCTTGACCCGAACGCCGTGCCTTTGCAGTGCGTTGATGGCGGGTGCCGTGGATTCTTTCGGCGGGTCGAGAAACGCGATGTAGCCGAGCAAAGTCAGCTCCGCCTCGTCCTCGACGTCGTAACTTTCCTTGTCAGGGGCCCGTTCGCGGACGGCGACAGCAACCACCCGCAATCCTTCTTCATTGAGCGCGCTGGTGACCCTGCGGATGCGCGCTAGCAAGTCGGGTGTCAGCGCGGAAGTTGTACCGTTCTCATGCACCTTGCTGCATACCGACAGTATTTCGTCGACAGCGCCCTTGCAGATCAGCAGATGATGATCTTCACGCTCGGCCACGATGACCGACATCCGGCGCCGGTGGAAATCAAAGGGTATTTCGTCGATTTTGCGAAAATGTCCGGCGACATTCAATTTGCTTTGCAGTTCGACGTGTTCCAGTACCGCGACGTCCAGCAGGTTCTTCAATCCGGTCTGGTGGTAGCTGTTCAGGTAGGCGTATTCGAGCACCTTGTCCGACGCCGCGCCGAAGATATCGGTATGCCGTTCCAGGAAAATTTTGTCTTGGGTCAGGGTGCCGGTCTTGTCGGTGCACAGTACGTTCATGGCGCCGAAGTTTTGAATCGCATCGAGCCGTTTGACGATGACCTTTTTGCGCGACAGATGGATGGCGCCCTTGGCCAGCGTTGCCGTGACGATCATCAACAGCATTTCCGGCGTCAGTCCCACTGCGATCGAGAGCGCGAACAGTGACGCGCTCCACCAGTCGTGCTTGGTGAAGCCATTGATCAGCAACACGATAGGCACCATCACCAGCATGAAGCGAATCAATAGCCAGCTGACTTCATTGACTCCGCGCTGGAAAGCGGTGGGCGAGCGGTCGGTCTTTAACACGCGTTCGGCCAACATGCCGAAATAGGTGTTCTTGCCGGTATTGACGATGACTGCCGTGGCCGCGCCGCTGATCACGTTGGTGCCCATGAAGCAGAGATTGTCCAGGTCCAGCGGGTTGGATGCGGCGCCGCTCGTCTGCTGCGCGAATTTCTCGACCGGCAGCGATTCGCCGCTCATCGCGGCCTGGCTGACAAACAAATGCTTGGCCGATAGCAGGCGTACATCGGCCGGGATCATATCGCCTGCGGACAGCGCGATGACGTCGCCAGGCACCAGCAGCTTGATCGGGATTTCGATTCTGTTGCGCGGATGATGCGCTTCCGGGAAATGGCAGTCTTCGCGGCTTGTCCCCAATCCGTCTTGCGTGGCGCTGCGCCGCAGCACCGTAGCGGTATTGCTGACCATCGATTTGAGTTTTTCTGCCGCCTTGTTGGAGCGGGTCTCCTGCATGAACCTGATCAGCGTACCGAGCGCCACCATGGAGCCGATGACAATTGCGCCTTTGGCATCATCGGTGCAGTAGGAGATCGTCGCCAGCACGGTGAGCAGCAGGCTGAAAGGATTTTTGTAGCAATGCCACAGATGCATCCACCAGCGCAGGGTGCGCGCTTGCCCGATTTCATTAGGGCCGACCTGATCGCGAATCCTGGCCGCCTGCGCCTCGGTCAAGCCGTCGGCATGCGTGCCCAGCGATGGAAGCAGCAGCTCCGGCGTGGTATTCGACGCGGCAACCAGGTTTTTGGTCAGCGTCGATGTCAAGCCGTTGTCTGTATCGCTGCGTTTGCCGATGTCGAACCAGGCGAGGCGTTGAAAATGACGTTCCAGACCGCGGGTTCGGACGAATGTGCTGAAAGCTTGCTGAAGCATTGAAATGTTCATCTAACGTGTTTTTTGCATCGACGACGTGAATGCCGGGTCGTTGCCGGTGAAGAGGAATTCTTAAAAAATCCGCGCCAGATTACACATTTGCTTGTAAAAAAATCGTAAAGATTGGCGATTTTCTGATGCCCTGTTGTGCCGGGCATTGCGTCGCGGTGAGCGCGCACCTGGAAAAAATTACGAAATTTTTATATGAAAACGCGTATTGTTTTTCGACCACGATTGATAAATATCGGCCCTTCTCCAAGCTGGAAGATAAATGCAATGCGCGTCGCCAAATTACTGCAACCGGATTTTCTGATGAGCCCGTTCGCGAAATTTCTTTTTCCTGAAAATATTCGGCTGGACGTTGCCGCATTCGACAAGACCCAGGCATTTGCACAGGTTGCGGCCGTGTTTGAGCGTGAACATCGGATCGGTTATTCACAGGTCTACGAGGGTTTGCGGGCGAGAGAACAACTGGATTCGACCGGCTTGGGGTGCGGCGTGGCGCTTCCGCATGCGCAAATCAGCGGATTGCGCGCGCCGATGATGGCATTCGTGCGGCTCAGGATGCCTATTGGATTTGATGCGCCGGATGGACTGCCGGTGTCTGACCTATTGGTGCTTCTGGTGCCGGGCAAAGGATCGCAGGAATATCTGCAGCTGCTGGCCGAGATCGCCGGTGTTTTGTGCGATGCCAGCTTTCGCGAACAACTTTGTACTGCGCATGACCCGTACGCCGTGTGGCAGCTTTTTGTGCGATGGCGGCGGTCACATGCGCATTGATGAGAGTTTTAAGACTTGTCGCGACAGCTTTCGCACGCCTGCCGATTTGCTCAAATCGGTGTAAACTGACGGCTCGACAGACGCAAAGCTGCTTGCGTCTGTTTTTTATTTCTCTCACGATTGTCAGCAGTGCCACGTACCCTTCTTATTCCGCTTATCGTTGCTTGTGCGCTGTTCATGGAAAACATGGACGCGACGGTGATCGCGACCTCGTTGCCGGTGCTGGCGCACGATCTCGGGCAGGAACCGTTGATACTGAAACTGGCGTTGACCGCGTATGTGGTCGGGCTCGGCGTGTTCATTCCGATCAGCGGCTGGGCGGCGGATCGGTTTGGCGCGCGCACGGTGTTTCGGACGGCGATCGCGGTCTTCATGACGGGGTCGCTGTTGTGCGCGGTATCCAGTTCGCTGGCGGCTTTTGTCGCTGCCCGTTTCTTGCAGGGCATAGGCGGCGCGATGATGGTGCCGGTGGGACGGATCGTGATTTTTCGTTCGGTGCAGCGGACCGAACTGGTCAAGGCCATCAGTTTTCTGACCATCCCTTCGCAACTGGGACCGGTGCTCGGGCCGCCGCTGGGCGGCTTCATCACGACCTATTTTCATTGGCGCTGGATTTTCCTGATTAATGTGCCGATCAGTATTCTCGGCATGTATCTGGCGGGCCGTTATATCGAGAACTGGCGCGCCGAGCAGATGCAGCCGCTCGACACCAAGGGCTTCGTCTTGTCCGCCGTCGGCAGCACGCTGCTGATGCTGGGTTTGTCGCTGATCGACGGCGAGTTGCTGGCGTCGCAGCTGGCATTCGGCATGTGCGTCATCGGGGCGCTTACTTTATATGCCTATTTGCGGCACGCCCGGCGCGAACCTTCTCCTTTGCTGGATTTGCGCTTGCTGCGGATTCCGACTTTTCGCGCCAGCGTGCTGGGTGGCTCGTTGTTCCGGATCGGTCTGGGAGCGGTACCATTTTTATTGCCGCTGTCGTTGCAGCTCGGCCTCGGCATGAGCGCCTTTCACGCCGGCACCATTACCTGCGCTTCCGCCTTCGGTGCGATTTTCATGAAAGCGATCGGCACGCAGGTCCTGCGGCGCTTCGGTTTCCGTTCGGTATTGATCTGGAATGCGGTGCTGGCCGGGCTGGCGCTGGCCTCGTATGGCTTGTTCACGCCGAGCACGCCTTATCTGGTGATGATGGCGGTGGTGTTGTTGGGCGGCTTTTTCCCGTCTATGCAATTCACTTGCCTCAATACGATGGCATATGCCGACCTGGGCGATGCCGATGTCAGCCGCGCGACCAGCCTGGCCAGCGTGGTGCAGCAGATTTCGCTCGGCCTGGGGGTCACCATCGGCGGCCTGGCGGTGCATTTTTCGAGTCATTTGCAGGGGCACTCGACCATCGTCGCCGGCGATTTCTGGCCGGCCTTTGTTGTCATCGGGCTGTTTTCGATGGCCTCGATTCCTGTTACCCGCCGCCTGCCTTCAAATGCGGGCGCCATGCTGACCGGGCACAACCCCGCATAGTCACGCACTATTCATCCAGCTATTAAACGAGAAATTCTGATAGCAGATTATAATTAATCGAATTTTCTAACGGCAGCGCTGTCTTTATCCTGCCAGCTGCCTATTATTCATTTCGCCGTTGTCCCGCTTCGCGCGCCCTGTAGTCGCTGCTTGCTTGTCTTCCATCGTCCCGCTGTTTTCAAAAGGAAAGCCCGTCCATGCATCAAGCCGTCGAATTGTTCATCCAGGATCTGGCCGTGATCATGTTGGTCGCCGGTGTCGTGACCTTGATATTCCATCGTTTCAAGCAGCCGGTGGTACTGGGTTATATCGTCGCCGGCGCCATCATCGGACCGCATACGCCGCCGTTCTCGCTGATCACGGACCAACACACGATTCAGATTCTGGCCGAACTGGGCGTGATCTTTTTGCTGTTTTCGCTGGGGCTGGAGTTCAGCCTGAAAAAACTCGGCAAGGTCGGCGCCACGGCGTTTGTCACGGCGCTGGCGGAGATTACGCTGATGCTGTGGATCGGTTATGAAATCGGGGTCTACTTTGGCTGGAAGACGATGGATGCGGTGTTCCTCGGCGCCATGCTGGCGGTCTCTTCGACCACCATCATCGTCAAGGCGCTGGATGAGCTGGGGATGAAGCATGAGCGCTTTGCACAGCTGATTTTCGGCATCCTGATCGTCGAAGACGTGCTGGCGATCGGCATGATCGCGCTGCTGTCGGGGATTGCCACCAGCGGTTCGGTGGACGCCGGCGATGCCGCGATCACTATCGGCAAGCTGGTGCTGTTCATGATCGTGGCGCTGGTGCTGGGGATTTTGATCGTGCCGCGTCTGCTGGATTATGTAGCCAGGTTCCACAGCAAGGAAATGCTGTTGGTGACGGTGCTGGGCCTGTGCTTCGGGTTTTGCTTGCTGGTGATGAAGCTGAATTACAGCGTGGCGCTGGGCGCTTTCATCATCGGTGCGGTGATGGCGGAATCGCGCCACCTGTATCGGATCGAGCACCTGATCGAACCGATACGCGATATGTTCAGCGCCATCTTTTTCGTCGCTATCGGCTTGCTGTTCAATCCCGCCATCCTGGCTCAATACTGGTTGCCGATTACGCTGATCACGCTGGCGGTGGTGATCGGCAAGGTGCTCAGTTGCAGCCTCGGCACTTTCTTGTCGGGCCACGACGGCCGCACCTCGATGCGGGTCGGCATGGGGCTGGCTCAGATCGGCGAGTTTTCATTCATTATCGCGGCGCTCGGGGTCAGCCTGAAAGTGACCAGCGATTTCCTGTATCCGACCGTGGTGGCGGTGTCGGCCATGACCACCTTGTTGACGCCTTACTTGATCAAGCTGGCCGATCCGCTGTCGGCCCGTCTGGCGACCGCGATGCCGGACAAGATGTCCGCGGTATTCGGCATGTATTCCAGCTGGCTCGGCAGCCTGCAACCGCAGGGCGATCGCGCCGCGCTGTCCAGGATCATCCGCCAGATCCTGATGCAGGTGATCGTCAATCTGGCGCTGGTGGCCGCGGTGTTCATCGTCGCCGCCTATTTTGCCGACAGTCTCGGCCGCAGCATGGCGTCGTGGGTGGCCGATCCGGAGATCCAGAAAGCCGTGGTGTGGGGCGGGGCGCTGGTGCTGTCTTTGCCGTTCCTGATCGCCACCTACCGCAAGTTGCAGGCGCTCAGCATGTTGCTGGCCGAAATCGGCGTCAAGCCGGAACTGGCCGGTTCGCACAGCCGCGGTGTGCGGCGGGTGATCGCGGAAGTGATCCCGGTGGTATCCATTATCGGCATCATGTTGATGATGGCTGCCCTCAGCAGCCGCATCCTGCCGCCGACCAAGTTGTTGATCCTGGTGCTGATCGGCGCCGCCGGCCTGGTGCTGTTGTTGTGGCAACGCTTGGTCAAATTGCACTCGAAGCTGCAAATTGCGTTGCATGAAACGCTGGAACAACCGCCCGACGAGAAAAAATAATTGCTGCCGGCCGGGAAGTTCTGCATGCTGAATGACAAAGGGTGGCAATTGATTAGTTAAAATAGCGTCTTTACTTCTCTTACAAGATACAGCCATGACTGCCATGACCCAGGACCAACTCAAGCAAGCGGTTGCCCGCGAAGCCATTAAATATGTGGTGGATGGCGAATACGTCGGGGTCGGCACCGGCTCCACCGCTAACTTCTTCATCGACGAACTGGCCAAAATCAAGGACCGCATCAAAGGTGCGGTGGCGTCGTCGGAAGCAACCGCCGCGCGCCTGCGCAGCCACGGCATCGACGTGGTCGAACTGAACCAGGTCGCGATTCTGCCGGTGTATATCGACGGCGCCGATGAAATCACGCCGCAGGGCGCGATGATCAAGGGCGGCGGCGCAGCGCTGACGCGCGAAAAAATCGTGGCCTCGGTCGCCGATAAATTCATTTGCATCGCCGACGGCTCCAAGCTGGTCAATGTGCTTGGCAAATTTCCGCTGCCGGTCGAAGTGATTCCGATGGCGCAAGCGGTGGTCGCACGCAAATTGGCCAAACTGGGCGGCGAGCCGAACTTGCGCTTCAAGGATGGCAAGCCGCTGATCACCGACAACGGTTGCGTGATTATCGACCTGGTCAACCTGAAGATTGCCGATCCGGTCGAACTGGAACGGCAAATCAACCAGATCACCGGCGTCGTCACGGTCGGCCTGTTCGCCGCGCGCGGGGCCGATGTTTGCCTGCTGGGGAACCCGGACGGCGTGAAGACCCTGACCTTCTAAATAGCAGGTCGCCTTTAAAAACCGTAGCGAGCGACCCGAGATTGGGTCGCGCGGCAGGTTTCAATCCCATTTTTTGCAAGACCCCGTAACAGCGCTGAGACAGCCTTAATCGATTGCAAGGTCGATTAAGGTTAAAGCGTTATATATCAAAAGAAAGTTGGAAAGCTGTTTATGAGTTTATTTCGTACCAAAGACCTGGACCTGATGATCAGTTCCAGTAAATCCGATAGCGGCCTCAAGCGTACGCTGGGCGCGATGGATCTAACCTTGTTGGGAGTCGGCGCGATTGTCGGTACCGGTATTTTTGTGCTGACCGGAACCGGCGCAGTGCAGGCCGGTCCGGGTCTGTCGCTGTCGTTTATCCTGGCCGCCCTGGCCTGCGGCTTTGCCGCGCTGTGTTATGCCGAGTTCGCTTCCACCGTGCCGGTGTCCGGTTCGATTTATACCTACAGCTACGCGACCATGGGCGAAATCGTGGCCTGGATCATCGGCTGGGACCTGATGCTGGAATACGGCCTGGCCACCTCGGCGGTCTCGGTCGGCTGGTCGGGTTACATGCAATCGCTGTTGTCCGGTTTCGGCATCACGCTGCCGACCGTGCTGACCGCCGCTCCGGGAGCTGTGCCCGGCGTGACGACCTGGTTCAATTTGCCGGCGTTCTGCATCCTGCTGGTGATTACCGCCTTGTTGTCGATCGGGATTCGCGAGTCGGCCCGCGCCAACAACATCATGGTGTTTATCAAAGTGGCGGTGGTGCTGCTGTTTATCGCGGTCGGCGCCGGTCATGTGCAGCCGGTCAACTGGCAGCCTTATCTGCCGTTCGGTTACAACGGCGTATTCAACGCTGCCGCCATCGTGTTTTTTGCTTTCATCGGCTTTGATGCGGTCACCTCGGCCGCCGAAGAGGTCAAGAATCCGGCGCGCGCGCTGCCGATCGGCATCATCGCTTCGCTCGGCATTTGCGCTTTGCTGTACGTGGTGGTGGCTGCCATCATGACCGGCATCGTGCCGTATCACAAATTCGCCGGAGTCGACCATCCAGTCTCGCTGGCGCTGCAATATGCGGGAGAAAACTGGGTCGCCGGCTTTGTCGACCTGGGTGCGATCATCGGCATGACGACCGTGATCCTGGTGATGACTTACGGCCAGACCCGGATCCTGTTCGCGATGTCGCGCGACGGCTTGCTGCCGAAAAAACTGTCCAGCATCCATCCGCGTTTCGCCACGCCGGTGTTCACCACCTGGCTGGTCGGTATCGTGTTTGCGCTGATCGCCGCCGTGGTGCCGCTCAACATCCTGGCGGAACTGATCAATATCGGTACGCTGGTGGCGTTTTCGCTGATCGCGGTGGCAGTGCTGGTACTGCGCAAAACCCGTCCCGATTTGCCGCGCGCGTTCCGCTGCCCCGGCGTGCCGTTTGTGCCGCTGGCGGCGATTGGATTCTGCGTATTCCTGATGCTGCACTTGCAGGTCGTGACCTGGATTGCCTTCCTGTGCTGGATGGCGATCGGGTTTGCGGTGTATTTCGGTTATGCACGCAAGCGTTCTTTGCTGCATGTAGATTAAACGAGCGAAAAAAAGCCGGTGCTGCAATCGCACCGGCCTTTGAACAGCAGATCGAAGGCAAGCCATTCATACGGCTTGCTTTTTTTTGCTTCGTGTTTTTGGACCAAGCCCAAAATAACGGGAGTAGGGTGGATGAGCGTAGCGTTATCCACCGATGGATGCGTCACATTTGTTTGACGCATCTAAAACGGCGGAAGACGCTACGCTTTTCCGCCCTACTTAGTTACTTCGCCATTGCCGTGTTCGCTTTCGCCTTCGCTTCATCCCGCGCAATCACGATGCTCAAACGCGCCGGATCTATCCTGCTGCGGAAGGCGGCGTTGACCTGGTCGACCGTCAATGCGCTGATCTTGTCTTCCATCTGCTTGCTCCAGGCAAAAGTGCGGTCCAGGTCGAGGAACCTGGCCCAGCCGGCGCTCAGTGCGTTGTCTTGCGCGCGCGAGCGTTGGTTTTGCTGCAGGATGCCGGATTTGGCGCGTGCCAGTTCGTCGGCGCTGAAGCCGTCTTTCAGCGCCCGCGCCAATTCTTCCTTGACCGCCAGATCCACCTTTTCCAGGTTTTGCGGTGCGGCGATGGCCTGGATGTTGAAGCTGGCCGCGCGGCTGATGGCATCGACTTCCAACGCCGAGCCGACGCCGTAGGACAGGCCGTCCTTTTGCCGGATGCGGTCCATCAGGCGCGATTTCAGGCTGCTGCCGCCAAACAGGTAGTTAGCCACCATCAATGCCGGATAGTCGGCGTCGTCTTCCCGCATGTCCAGATTCAGTCGCGCCAGGTAAAAGCCGTTTTCCTTTTCCGGCGCGTTGATCGCTTTCTGCATCGGTGCGATGTCGAAATTCTGACGGATCACGCGTTGATACGGGGCCGCGCTTTGCCAATCGCCGAAAGTATCCTGGACCACCTTGGTGATCGCGGCCGGATCGAAATCGCCGACAATCGCCAGCTCGCCGTGCGAGGCGCCGAAAAAGTCATGATGAAAGGCGCGCACCTCGGTCAGCGTAGCCGACTTGATGCCGGTGATTTGCTGGTCTACGGTCAGCTCCGATAGCCAGTGGCCCGGCGGATATTGGTCGAAGTGCTGGTTGATGGCTTCTTCGGCCAGCGTGTTGGGATCGTTGCGCGATGCTTCCAATCCGACCACGGCTTCATTGCGCAAGCGTTCGAATTCGGCCGAGTCAAAGCGCGGTTGCTTGAGCACGTTGGCGATCAGTTGCAAGGCGCCGGCCAGGTTGCCGCGGGTGGTCTGGAATTGATACAGGCCGCCGCTGATTTTCAGCTTTGAAAATTCGTCGGCCAGCTGGTCGCGGCTCAGCGTGGTGCTGCCGCGCAGCAGCATGGCGTCGGCCAGTTCGGCTGCGATTTTTTTGCCGTACAGGCTTTTTTCATCGCCCCATTGCAGCTTCAATCTGACCGATACGGTTTCGCCGCGTGTCTTTTTCGGCAGCAGCGCGAGTTTCAAGCCGCCGACAGTCAGGCGCTGGGTACGGGCGTCGATATTGGCCTGGGACGGATCGAAAGCCTCACCGTCGGCTATCGCCTGCTGCGGCGTGTATTGCTTGATCAGCTCGGCGACGCTGGGTGCCGTCGGCACCTCGGCACGCTGCGGTTGCTCTTCCGGCAGGAACAGACCGACGGTGCGGTTGTCACGTTTGAAGTAGTGCGCCGCTGCCGCCGCTACCTGGGCCGAAGTCGTTTTATTCAGCAGGTCGCGTCCTAAAAACAGCAAGCGCCAATCGCTCAGCGCAATCGAGTTCGACATTGCAACGCCGACCTTTTGATGATCGTTCAGCAGCTTTTCAAAACCGTTGGCGTTGCTGAGACGGACTCTTTCCATTTCTGCCGCGGTCGGCGGCGTCGCCGCAAATTGCTCGACGCCGTCGATCAGCGCTTGCCGTACCGGTTCTATCGGCTCGCCTTTTTTGACCACCGCAGCGATGATTTCCAGGCCAGGCGCATAGCCGCTCATTTCATAATTGAACACGGCGGTGGCCTTGCCGGTCTCGACCAGGCTCTTGTGCAACCGTCCATTCGGGGTGTCGGCCAAAATCGATCCGGCATAGGTCAGCGCAGTGCTGTCGGGGTGCAAGTCGCTTGGGATCTTGTACGCAACCGCCACAATCTGCACATCGCCCTGGCGTCGCACCGTGACGCTGCGTTCGCCATCCTGGGTCGGCTCCACGGTCCAGAAGTCGCGCATTTTACGAGTCGGCTTCGGCATCTTGCCAAAGGCCTGGCTGACCCAGGCCAGCGCCTGTGCCGGCTCGAATTTGCCGGCGATCAGCAGCACCGCATTGTCCGGCTGGTAGTAAGTGCGATAAAAGGCTTGCAGGTTCTCGATTTTGACGTTTTCGATATCGCTGCGGTTGCCGATGGTCGGTTTGCCGTAGTTGTGCCAGTCATAGGCGACCCCTTGCAGGCGTTTCACCAGGACGTTGAACGGCGAATTTTCACCTTCTTCGTATTCATTGCGGACCACCGTCATTTCGCTGTCCAGGTCTTTCCTGGCAATGAAGGAGTTCAGCATGCGGTCCGCTTCCATGTCGATCGCCCATTTCAGGTTGTCGTCGCCGGCCTGGAAGATCTCGAAGTAATTGGTGCGGTCGACGCTGGTGGTGCCGTTGAACGACATGCCGCGCTGGCTGAAATCCTTGGGAATCGACGGATGCTTGGGCGTGCCCTTGAACATCAGGTGTTCCAGCAAATGCGCCATGCCGGTTTCGCCGTAGTTCTCAAAACGCGAACCGACCAGGTAGGTCATATTGACGGTGACGGTCGGCTTCGAGGCATCGGGGAACAACAGCACTTTGAAGCCATTGGCAAATTGGTATTCGGTAAGGCCTTCGGCGGTCGGGCCCTGGGTCACTCCGGCGGGCAGGGCGGTGGGCTTGGCGGCTTCGGCGGGAGCAATGAAGCCCAAGCTGCAGGTGGCCGCCAGAAGGCATGACAGCAAGCGATTGGACCAGGAAAGTTGGCGGAATGGGAGCATGAATTTTCCGATCTATGAAAGTGAGAATACGGATGAATCTGCGAGTCACCTCTAAAAACCTACTGCGCGGCCCAATCTCGGGGCTGTGATGCTCGCCGTACCACCGTACGGCTGCGCTTCTCGCCCCGACCTTGGGCCGCTCGCTACGGTTTTTAGAGGCGACTTAAACCAATGTAGTTGAAACTGACGACCTGAAATTGATGTGTTGCCGGGCAAAAAACATGCTGTGTATTTTGCCCGGTAGGTGCGTGGAAGAGATCTTGTGCGGACCGGACTTTTTATTCAGTCGGCGGCACATAGCCGCTGGCGGCGTCGGCGCCTGAGCCGAAGAAGTGGTTTTCCATCTGCTGCGCCAGGTATTTGCGGGCGCGGACATCGGCCAGGTTCAGGCGGTTTTCGTTGACCAGCATGGTCTGGTGCTTGAGCCATGCAGCCCAGGCTTCTTTCGAAACCTGTTGATAAATGCGTTGGCCCAGTTCACCAGGATAAGGAGGGAAGTCGAGACCTTCGGCTTCTTTGTCGAGTTTGATGCAATGAATCATGCGTGCCATGGCTTTTCCTTGAAGGTTTGGGGGTCTTGCTCGCCGGTTGCAGGAGCGTGGTCCAGCAACCGGCAAATGGGTTATTCAATCAGCGTTAAAGGTTCTTGATCAACACCAGCGATTTACGCTGCCAGTTGTACATGTGCTGGCGGTCTTTCGGCAGGTTGTCGACGGTTGCGTGGACAAAGCCGCGGCGCAGGAACCAGTGCGAAGTGCGAGTGGTCAGTACGAACAGCTTGGTCAGGCCGGCCGCCCGGGCCCGGCTTTCCATGTGTTTCAGGATGCGCTCGCCATCGCCTTGCGCCTGCACTTCGGGATTGACCGTCAGGCAGGCCATTTCGGCCATTCTTTCAGCCGGGAACGGATACAGCGCGGCACAGCCGAAAATCACGCCGTCATGCTCGATCACCGAGAAGTAGTGGATTTCGCGTTCGATCAATTCGCGGCCGCGCTTGACCAGGGTGCCGTCGGCTTCCAGCGGTTCGATCAGTTTCAGGATGCCGCCAACATCGTCAATCGTGGCTTCGCGCAGGCTTTCCAGGTTTTCATACGAAATCATGGTGCCGACGCCGTCATGCGTAAACAATTCGAGCAGCGCCGAACCGTCGGTCGCAAACGGCACCACATGCGCGCGCGGCACGCCGGCGTTGCAAGCCTTGATCGAGTGCTGCAAATAGAATGCCGAATCGGCCGGCAGGCAACCGCTGTCCAGCACCGCTTGCGCCTGATGCGAAGACAGTTCGCGGATCTCGGCGTCGCCGGCATCTTTCATCAGCGGCGTTTCGCTGATGAAGATCAGTTTTTCGGCGCGCAAAGCGATCGCCGCCGATACCGCCACATCTTCCATGGTCAGGTTGAACGCTTCGCCGGTCGGCGAAAACCCCAGCGGCGACAGCAACACCAAACCGCCGGCATTGAGGATCGGATGAATCGTTTCATAGTCGATCTTGCGCACCACGCCGGTCAGTTGCAGGTCGGCGCCGTCGATCACGCCGAGCGGTCGTGCCGTCACGAAGTTGCCGGAAATAATGCGGATCGCGGCATGCGCCATCGGCGTGTTCGGCAAGCCCTGGCTGAATGCGGCTTCGATATCCAGGCGCAGTTCGCCGGCCGCTTCCTTGGCGCATTCCAGCGCTGCGGTGTCGGTAATGCGCAAGCCGTTGTGAAAGCGCGCCTCGACATTGCGCAGCGTCAGTTGCTCTTCCACCTGCGGCCGCGAGCCGTGCACGATGACTACCTTGATGCCGAGCGCATGCAGCAGCGACAGGTCCTGCGCCAGCACCGGCAGGGCGCCGGCAGTGACCAGTTCACCCGGGAAAGCGACGACAAAGGTCTTGCCGCGAAAGGCGTGGATATAGGGGGCGACTGAGCGTAGCCATTGGACGAATTGGGTGGGATTTTCCATGCCGCACATTATATACAGGACGCACCGCCGGCTGCATGGATTTGACTATGTTGGACGCGGTTTTGCTGGCAACTCCCGTCATTGCAAATAGTTGGAGCGGAAGGGAATGAGATAATCCGGCGATGATAAATACGATTACCGTGGAATTCGACCCCGCCGAGGTGCAAAAACTGTTGCAGCACGCCTCGGCGGCTAGCGAACATTTGCCGTGCATGGGTGATCAGTTCGTTGCCAAATATTATGCCGGCGGCAAAGTGATCGGCAATGACGACGGTCCCGACATCAGCCGGATCGACACCGCGAAGATCCCGGCCGCGCTGTTTCTGGTCAACGATTCGTTTTTGATGAGCAATGGCGTCAATCCGGCGCAAGCCAGCCCGTGCGTCTATAAAAACGACCACATGCCCTCCGAGATGCAGAACGAGAGCGATGCTCATGCCTTGGGCGCGGAGGATTTGCCCATCGTCACCAAGATCCTGGTCAGCGACTTTGATGGCATCGATGCCGCACAGCTGGTCCGGATCGTGTTTCAGGACGATCCGCGCAAGGGGCTGATTGTTTCGCTGGAGATGGTGAACGATAGCTGTGAGACGCCGGATGTCAGAATCATCAGTCGCCGCTCGTAGCTAAAAAGCTAGCGATTCACTATTTTTTTTCAATGGCTTTTTTTGCAATTAATTAAGCATGGACAGCTGACCGAAAGCAATAAATGAAATATTTGATGGCTTATTCCGACCAGATAAAAGAACAGGTACAGCAACTTGTCGAAAATAAGAAACTGGCCGATGTGCTTTTAAAAAGATATGCCGCAGCGCATGAGATCAGGACCGATAAAGCGCTTTACCAGTACGTTCAGGACTTGAAGAATAACTACATGCGCAATGGCGCGCCGATCAGCAAGGTCAGCTTCGATAGCAAGATGCATGTGATCCAGCATGCGTTGGGTTTGCATACCTCGATTTCCAGAGTGCAGGGAAGCAAGCTTAAATCGAAGCATGAAATCAGCGTTTCTTCCCTGTTTAAAAATGTGCCGATCGAATTCTTGAAGATGATCGCGGTGCACGAGTTGGCGCACCTCAGGGAGAAAGAGCACGATAAGGCTTTTTATAAACTGTGTACGCATATGGAGCCGCAATATCATCAATATGAATTCGATTTGAGGCTGTATCTGACGCATTTGGATACATCCGGAGATCCTTTGTGGTCTTAATCACCTCTAAAAACCTACTACGCGGCCCAATCTCGGGCCTGCGATGCTCGCTGTACATCCGTACAGCTGTGCTTCTCGCCCCGACCTTGAGCCGCTCGCTACGGTTTTTAAAGGTGCCCTGAAAAATATATAGAGCGCGCTAAAAACGCTAAAAGATTGCTGCAGGAAATAACAGGTATTTCTTCATTGATTTTCGGCAGTTATTTTGCTTATCCTTAATATAGTTTCTGCCCATCATTCAGATTGTTTCGGCACGAAAATAATGCTGTATAGCCACCCCGGAATTGCCTTTCGAAATTGCAGATAATGTGTTGTTTTTTTCGGACGCTGAGAGCCCATAGATTTACGCTATTCCCCTATGAGAACGAGCAAAAATGCGACAAAAAATAATTGTCACACGAAGTAATTTAATGAGACCTCTTGCTCAAATTTTCGCAGCGCTGCACTATTCAATCTCCAATTAAATTAGGAGACAAAATGAAAAAAACGTTACTCGCAATCGCTGTCCTGGGCACCATTTCCACTGTTGCTTCAGCACAAACGAACGTCACGATTTACGGCGTGATCGATACAGCGATTCGCTTTACCAACAACCAGGTAACTTCTACCGGCACTCTGGGCAAACAGACTGCCATGACCGAAGGCTCGTTCCAGGGTTCACGTATTGGATTCAAGGGCAGCGAAGACCTGGGTGGCGGCACCTCCGCCATTTTCCAGTTGGAAAACGGTTTTCAGAGTAACAACGGTGCAACCGACCAACAAGGCCAGATCTTCGGTCGTCAGGCATTTGTCGGACTGCGCAGCAAAACCTTGGGTGAGTTCACCGTCGGCCGTCAATACGGTCTGGCGTTTGAAACACTGGGCAACTACGATCCTTTGGGCATCGGTAACTTCGTAGAAAACGAATGGGCTTCTTTCCTGTACGGCATTCGTTTCGACAACACCGCCAAATACACCAAGAGCTTCGGCCCGGTGACGGCGGCATTGCAATACTCGTTCGGTGAACAGGCTGGCAAAACCAGCATCGGCTCGACAGTTGCCGGTTCCTTGAACTACACGCAAGGCACCTTCAACCTCGGCGGCGTCTATCAGCAATCGAAAGATGCCAACTCAGCCGAGATGAAATTGGGCGGCGTCGGTACAGCGTGGGGCGTTGGTCCTGCAACCCTGTATCTGCAAGTGTTCCAGGCGCGCCGCGATCCAGGTTTTGCCAAGGCGGCTTCGAACAGCGGCGGTCCGCTGGCCAACACCAGCATGACGTCCAACTCGGGCAATACGCTGCGTCGTACCGACAGCGTGCTGACTACCGGTGTCTTGTATCAAGCCACGCCGGCGATGGGTTTTACCCTCGGCTACATGTATGACAAGATCAAGAACGTATCGTCTGCTGGCGATAAGGGACGGATCTCAAGCGTGTATGCAGTCGCCGATTACAACCTGTCCAAGCGTACCGACGTCTATGTTGAAGTCGATCGCACCACGCTGGGCGGCGGCGAAATCCAGGACGTGAATGGCGTGATGCCGTTTGCCGGCAGCAGCCTCGGCGCTGGCGGTCCTAATACTGCTTCGTCCCGTAACGGCGTCGGTATCGGTCTGCGTCACAAGTTCTAAGCTGACTTTGTAGTTGCAACGAAAATAGAAAGCCCAACCGCAAGGTTGGGCTTTTTTGTTTTTGTGCTCGCTGGAGAGTACTTTGTGGATGGCGATAAGAGTAATCTAGACGACTGAATCGGCCCGCTTTTTCATCGCCTCGCAATCACTCCTCAGCACTGCCATGACCAGCTGCAAACTGCCCGAACTGATTGAACTGGAGCGCATCATCGCGTCCGGCGGGCCGCAGCTCGAAGTGCGGACAGTGTGCGAAATCGCCGCCGGCGGCCAGCGTCTTCCGGTGTATGCGCTGGCGCTGGGGAACCCGGGGCCGGCTGCGCCGGCGGTGGGTTTTTTCGGCGGCGTGCATGGCTTGGAACGGATCGGCACCCAGGTGCTGCTGGTGTTTCTGCACAGCTTATTGATGCGCTTGCGCTGGGACGATGTGCTGCACCAGCAACTGAGCTTGGTGCGCCTGGTGTTCATGCCGCTGGTCAATCCGGGTGGCATGTGGCAGGGCACCCGCTGCAATACGCATGGCGTCGACCTGATGCGCAACGCGCCGATCGACGCCAGCGACAAAGTGCCTTTTTTGCTGGGCGGACAGCGCATCAGCGCGCGTCTGCCGTGGTATCGCGGCAGCGCCGGCGGCCCGATGGAAATCGAAAACCAGGCGGTTTGCCGTATCGTCCGGGAAGAGTTGTTGGCGCGCGACTTCAGCCTGGCGCTGGACTGCCATTCCGGCTTCGGTTTGCGCGACCGCATCTGGTTTCCCCATGCGTACACCGCGGTGCCGATTTCGCACCTGCCCTATATCAGCGCGCTGGAATATTTGTTCGAGCAAACCTATCCCCATCACAACTACATTTTCGAACCGCAAAGCCGTCAGTACCTGACCCACGGCGACCTGTGGGACTACCTGTATCTGGGCGTGGCTGCGGGCGGCCCGCGCGTGTTTTTACCGCTGACGCTGGAAATGGGATCGTGGCTCTGGCTTAAAAAAAATCCGCGCCAGTTATTTTCGCGTCAGGGTTTCTTTAATCCCTTGCCCGGCCATCGTCTGCAAAGAGTGCTGCGCAGCCATTTGATCTGGTTCGACTTCCTGGTGCGCGCCGCGTGCGGCTATCAACGCTGGCTGCCGCAAGGCGATGCGTGCGGTCAGCATCAGCAGCGGGCTTATTCCCGCTGGTACCCAGAAGAACTGCGAAAAGAATTGCGCGGAGCGTCGCGGTGAGCACCTGGGTCTTGTTGCGCGGCTTGATGCGGGAGGCCCGCCATTGGGGCGATTTTCCCAGCGTGCTGGGCGCGGCCATCGCCGATGCCAGGGTGGTGTCGCTGGATCTGCCCGGCAACGGTCCGCTGCACCGGATGCCCAGCCCGATGCGGGTGGAACAGATGGCGCAATACTGCCGCCAGGAGTTGCGCGCACGCGGCATCGCGCCGCCGTATCACGTGCTGGCGTTGTCGCTGGGGGCGATGGTGGCGGTGGCATGGGCTACCGCTTATCCGCAAGAACTGAGCGCTTGCGTCCTGATCAATACCAGCCTGCGTCCGCTCAATCCGTTTTACCGCCGCTTGCGTCCGCACAATTACCTGGACGTATGCAAGTTGGGCCTGATGCCGCTGGATCAGGAGCGGCAGGAACGCTTGATCTTGCGCCTGACCAGTTGCCGCGGCGATGCCCAGTGGGCGATTGTCGATGCCTGGGTTGCTTACAGGCGCGAATACCCAGTCTCGCGCCGCAATGCGCTGCGTCAATTGAGCGCCGCCATCCGCTATCGGGCACCGGCGACACCGCCGGTCACGCCGATGCTGGTGCTCGCCGGTGCCCAGGATAAATTGGTGGATGCGCGCTGCTCGCAACAGTTGGCCAGTCGCTGGCAAACCGCTTTCGCCATGCATCCCGGCGCCGGCCATGATTTGCCGCTGGACGATGCGCACTGGGTGGCGCAGCAGGTGCGCGACTGGCTAACTGGTGCTACAGGGCAGCTCGAAAAACCGTAGCGAGCGGCGGCCCAAGGTCGGGGGACGATGTTGCAACACCTACAGCCGTACGGTGATACGGTGAGCATCGCAGCCCCGAGATTGGCGGGCTTGCCAAACCCTGCAGTAGTTTTTCCGAGGTGCCTTACAGGTCGACCAGCTCCAGGCTCACGATAGTCAGCGCGCCGCCGACCTTGTTGACTGAAAACTTGACCTTGTCGCCGGCCTTGAACTGATCCAGCATGGCCGGATCGCCGGCTTTGAACAGCATCGTCATGGCCGGCATGCCGAAGTTGGGGATTTCGTCGTGTTTGATGGTGATCTTGCCGCTGCTTGCGTCGACTTTGCGGATCTCGCCGTTCACCAGCGGCAGTGCAGTCTTGTCTTCCGGTGTGATTTGGGTTTCGACGGCGCCGTTGGCGGCCATGCTGCTCGCCGGCAAGCCGATTAACAAGGTACCCAGGATCGCGAGTAATTGAAGATATTTCATGGGGCTGATTCCTTTCAAACTAAGTGATTAAATAGGCTGGTATCTGGACGGTATCGCTTCCTATGTGATTGAAAAGAAACACATGGTCCAATACCGTCCCAAAAAAGTACCGTTTTTTTACAGCTCGTTACGTAATGTTGAGAATAAATAGTCTGTCCGGACGGCAATCAATGTGCAGCAATGACCGCCACCCGGCCCCTCATGCCGGCTTCGTAGTGACCGGGTTCCAAACAGGCAAATTCGAGCTTGGCGGCCTGGCTGAATTTCCAGATCAAGGTCGCGCTTTTACCGGGTTCCAGCGTCACCTGATTGGCATCGGCATGCTCCATTTCGGGGATTTTGCGCATCAGGGCGGCGTGTTCCGCCAGTTCGGCCGCGCTGCCGAGCACCATTTCATGTTTCAGCTGGCCGCTGTTGACGACTTCGAATCGGACGGTTTCGCCTTGCCTGACCGTCACACTGGCCGGGGTAAAGCGCATGTTGTCGGTCATCGCTATCCTGACGGTGCGGCTGACATCGGCGGCCAGGCCGGGTTCGCCGGACAGCGCGCTTGCGCCGGCGTCATGGTGATGTCCGGCATCGGCGTGGGTCATATTGGCGGCGGACAAGAGACTGATCAGCAAGGTAAAAATGGCGATCGTGTTTTTCATGTGTTGTTCCTTTTGTCGTTGATAACTAAGGGTTGAGTTTGCCGCAAAGAAATATACCGTTTACGAATGATGGTGTGCTGTTGGCTTGACGACATTGACCACGCTTTCACCAGCGTTGCCGGAGCCCGCCGGATTCTGAGCGGGCGCCTGACTGGCAGGCGGCATCGCCGCCGCCGGCCCCTGCCATTCGTAGGCGACGCTGCCGGCAGGCGCCCGGTACCAGCCGGGGTCGCGGTAATCGTTGCGCGCCAGACCGGCCCGCACCTTGACCATGCTGAACATGCCACCCATCTCCATCGAGCCATACGGGCCTTGGCCGCCCATCATGGGCAGCGTGTTGTCCGGCAATGCCATTTCCATCTCGCCCATGGAGCCGCCTTTGTCGCCCATCACCATGTAGTCGGGAATCAGCTTGTTGATTTTTCTCAGCACCGAACTTTGATCGACGCCTATCATGGTCGGCACTTCGTGTGCCATCGGGTTCATCGTGTGATGCGACTTGTGGCAGTGCAGCGCCCAGTCGCCGGGTTCGCTGGCGTCGAACTCGATCGCCCGCATCTGGCCGACCGCGATATCGACACTCACTTCCGGCCAGCGCGAGGCGGGCGGGGGCCAGCCGCCGTCGGTGCCGACCACCACAAATTCGTGGCCGTGCATATGGATAGGATGATTGGTCATGCTCAGGTTGCCGACCCGGATCCGGCCCCGGTCATGCTGCCGCACCACCAGCGGGTCGATGCCGGGGAAGGCGCGGCTGTTGAAGGTCCACAGGTTGAAGTCGGTCATCTCGTTGACACGCGGCGTGGCGCTGCCGGGTTCGATCGCATAGGCATTCAACAAGAACACGAAGTCGCGCTCGACCCGCATCGCCGCCGGGTCCTTAGGATGGATGATCCAGAAACCCATCATGCCCATCGCCATTTGCACCATTTCATCCGCATGCGGGTGGTACATGAAGGTGCCGGCGCGACGGGCCACGAATTCATAGACGAAGGTCTTGCCCGGCTTGATCCCCGGCTGGGTCAGGCCGGTGACGCCGTCCATGCCAATGCACCGAGGTTTGCTCCGGCAATTTGTTGGTGACGAAAATCCGTACCCGGTCGCCTTCCACCACTTCTATCGTCGGTCCCGGGCTCTGGCCGTTATAGCCCCACAGATTGGCTTTCATGCCGGGCGCGATTTCACGCAGCACCGGTTCGGCCACCAGGTGGAATTCCTTGACCCCCTGGTTCATGCGCCACGGCAGGCTCCAGCCGTTCAAGGTGACTACCGGCTGATACGGGCGGCCGGTGGGCGGCATCAATGGCGGCTGGGTGCCGGTGCTGGCCTGGCTCACCGCCTCCGGCAGCGAGGCGGCGCCGACCCGGCTGACGGCGCTGCTGGCCACCGCCAGTGCCGAGCCTTGTAAAAAAGCGCGTCGTGATAAATGACTCAAACCTTAAGAATACTTACTAACAGTTAAATCTCGTAACTGATTGTTTTTAAACAACTTATAGTAAGTAACAGTTTTCGCGCTTTATGAAGGCAACAATTCAGCTATTTTGGTCACGCTGGATAACGTCCTCAAACTGAGCCTAAATTAAATATGCTGACATGAGTGTATGAAATTGCGCTTCCTTGAGCGCCTATTTGATACGACGTGACTACCCTCGTTTCCCGGCGGGGACTCGACAAGGGGCCGATTGATGAAACGTTGAAATCGTTGCATCTGGAACGGAATATCGTGACGATCGTTGGCGGCATTTTCTAATGCGCTGGCCCTGGCCTCCGATCTGATCGCCAGTGTTCCCGAACGACATACCGGCAACCTGCGTGCAGGAATGCATAGTTTCCCGCTTCCGGTTCCTGTGCCGGAGATTACGGTTTCCTTGCTCTGGCATCCACGGCTGCATGCCGATCCCGCGCATCGCTGGCTGCGCGGGTGCGTACGGGATATTTGCGCGGAACAACGCAGCGATTCTTTTGCGTGAGAAAAAGGGGTGCGGCAGGGAAAGAGCTGAAAAACAGCAGAAATCGACCTGATCCTCTTGATTCCTCTGGAGTTCGCTCACTTCTTTGATGTATATCAATGGCAACACTCAATGCGTGCGTTAGGCTCCGCCATTCATTCATTTCATTCGGTAGAACAATGGCAACGGAACTCTTTAACGATGGTCATCATGTGTGTCTGGTGTTTTCAGATCTGGTAGAGGAGGATGAGGGGGAGGTTGTGCAAACCAACCAGTTCTTTATCGCCGATCACGGTCATGGCGCGCTAATCGATCCCGGCGGGCATATGACCTACAACGAACTGTTTATTGCTCTTAGCCGGTTTTTCCCGCCCAAAGAACTCAAGTATATTCTGGCGTCGCATGCCGATCCCGACATTGTCGCCTCGCTCGGCCGCTGGCTGACCGGTTCGGAATGTCAAGTCGTCATATCAAAACTCTGGTCGCGCTTTATTCCGCACTTTTGCCCCGCCGGCAAGACATCCGGCCGGATCATAGCCATTCCGGATGAGGGATTCCGCATCCCGCTCGGTCATGGCGATGTTCTGGCTTTGCCGGCGCATTTCCTGCACTCGGAAGGCAATTTCCAGTTCTACGACCCGATCAGCAAGATTCTGTTCTCTGGCGACCTCGGCGCATCGATGGTCAGCAATGCCGACGCTGCTGAACCGGTAACGGATTTTTCTGCGCATTTATCGACGATGTCGACATTTCACCGCCGCTACATGAGCGGCAATCGCGCATGTCGTCTATGGGCCGCCATGGTCAGGCAACTCGATATCGAGTGCATCGTGCCGCAGCACGGGCGCATGTTCAAGGGGCGGGAAATGGTTGCCCGCTTCATTGCCTGGGTAGAGCAGCTTAGCTGCGGGATCGATCTGTTGACCGAGCGGCACTACAGTTTGCCAGACAACTGGATGCAGCCGATCGGTAGTTTGTGACGATGGATTCGCGCGACTTTTGATGTAAGTCAAGATATTGGCGAACGCAGAACCATACACTCGATGCTGATCAGGTCATGTTCCAACTCTTGGGGCGGCCAGCAGCAGGGGAGAAATAATGGTGGTATCTGCAAAACCGGCATTACAAGCCGCGTCGGTCGAATTCGATGTCAAACTGATTCGCAAGCTAGACCATGCCGGGCCGCGCTACACGTCCTATCCGACCGCGGATCGGTTTACCGAAGCATTCGGCTATCGCGACTACCTGCAAGCTGTCGCTGGTTTGCGCACGCGGGGCAACAGGAAGCCGTTATCGCTGTACCTGCATATCCCCTTTTGCGACACGGTCTGCTATTACTGCGCGTGCAACAAGATCGTCACCAAAAACCGCGATAAAGCGGCTATCTACCTGAGCTATCTGAAACGGGAAATCGAAATGCAGGGCCAGCTGTTCGTCGGCATGAATCATGTCGAGCAGTTGCACCTCGGCGGCGGGACGCCGACCTATCTATCCGATGCGCAAATGGCCGATCTGATGGCGCAGCTGCGGCGCTGGTTCCAGTTTGCGGCCGACGATGTGGGGGAATACTCGATCGAAATCGATCCGCGCACAGTTTCCGGCGCGCGCGTGCGGCGCCTGCGCGAACAGGGATTCAACCGCATCAGCCTGGGCGTGCAGGACTTCGATCCGGATGTGCAGCAGGCAGTCAACCGGATTCAGCCGGAGGACGAGACGGTCAAAATCATCGATGCGGCGCGCGATGCGCATTTTCGCTCGGTGAGCATCGACCTGATCTATGGCTTGCCAAAACAAAACGTCATCACCATGGCGCAGACGCTGACGAAGGTCATAAAGGCCAGCCCGGACCGCATCGCCATCTATAACTATGCGCACCTGCCGCACCTGTTCAAGCCGCAACGGCGCATTGCGGAGCAGGATCTGCCTGGCAGCGAGGTAAAGCTCGACATGCTGTCTCTGTGCATCGGGCGGCTGACCGACGCGGGGTATGTGTATATTGGCATGGACCACTTTGCCAGGCCGGGCGACGATCTCGCGGTGGCGCAGCGACAGGGGCGCCTGCATCGCAATTTCCAGGGGTATTCGACCCATGCAGAATCGGATCTGGTGTCGTGCGGCGTATCGGCGATCAGCGCGGTAGCCGCGACCTACAGTCAAAACGTCAAGACGCTTGAGGCGTATTACGATCATCTCGACAATAATCAATTGCCGGTTGTGCGCGGCATCAAGTTGAATATGGATGACGCATTACGGCGCGTCATTATCCAGACGCTGATGTGCAATTTTGAACTATCGGTGCCATCGATCGAGCTGGCTTATCCGGTCACATTTGCAGAATACTTTGCGCCTGAGATGGAAAAGTTACAGGCGCTCACCCAGGACGGCTTGCTGACGATCGATGCCGACTGGATCAGCGTGACTCTAAAGGGGCGGCTGCTCATTCGCAATATATGCATGGTATTTGATCGCTATCTGCATGCCACGCCGGATCGGGTGCGTTATTCCAAAACCATTTGACGGACAGCGCACATGACAGGCCCTATCCCCGGCGTCAACCTGTTACCGATTTTTATGGTCGGCCTGCTCGGCAGCGTGCATTGCGTCGGCATGTGCGGCGGCATCGTGAGTGCATTCTCGATGACGCCGGCGGCGCGGAAATTTCCGGTGGCGGTCGTGGTCCGGGCTGGACCGATAGCAGAAGCCGGCACGGTCGATAGCTTGTTACGCGTGATCGAATACAACGCGGGGCGGATCGCCAGCTACGCCACGGCCGGTGCGATAGCCGGCGGCATCGTCGGCGGTGTACGCACGTTGGCGAGCGCGTCCGTTGTGCAGATGATCGGCTATTGGCTCGCCAATCTGATGCTGGCGACGCTGGGGCTATATCTGATGGATGCGTGGCGCGGACTGTCCAGGATAGAGGCAGCCGGTCAAACCCTATGGCGACGGATCCAGCCTTTGACGAAACATCTAATGCCGCTGGACAGTCCGCTAAAGATGCTGGCCTTAGGCGGACTTTGGGGATGGCTGCCATGCGGCATGGTATACAGCGTGCTGCTGACAGCGATGCTGAGCGGTTCCGCTCTGTCAGGGGCGGCCGTGATGCTGATTTTCGGGCTGGGGACCTTGCCGGTTTTATTGATGATGGGCATGCTTGGCGCCTGCCTGAGAAGCTGGCTGCAGCGACGCTCGGTACGTTTCATAAGCGGCTTGGTGGTGCTGGGCTTCGGTGTGCTGGGCCTGATACGTGTAGCTGACGGCATACACTCGAACTGGCTGGACGTGGTATGCGTGACGCCGACGCCAGCGCTATCGACAGGAGCGCATCCGTGAGCGCATCCTCGTCCGCCGGCATGGCTCAGTCGACCTGCTTTCATTGCGGTTTGCCGGTGCCTGCCAACACGGGCTGGCTGGTTGCCATCGATGGCGTCATGCGGCCGATGTGTTGTCCTGGGTGCCGGGCGGTTGCGCAAAACATCGTCGATAACGGTTTCGGCGATTATTACAGCACCCGCATGGGTTTCTCTGCCGCGACAGGGCAAGATGATCTGATTCCAGTGGAGCTCCTGCTATACGATAGCGACGGCATCGCAACGTCGGCCGACGTCGATGCGTACAGCTGCGAGGCTGCGTTTTCGGTCGAGAATATCCGTTGCGCGGCTTGCGTCTGGCTGATAGAACGACGACTGGCGCGCATGCCCGGCGTGCAAAAAGCTGATATGAACGCCGCCACCGGACGACTCCGCGTGCGCTGGACGCGAGAGCTCTGCAAACCGAGCGACATTCTGCAGGCGATGCGCGCGATCGGCTATGCCGCTTATCCTTTCGACCCGCTCAGGCATGGCGAGCAGCTGGAGCAGGCGCGCAAAACGCTGTTTCGCCAGTTGTTCATCGCCGGATTGTCCATGATGCAAGTAATGATGTATGCGCTCCCGGCATACCTGGCCAACGACGGCACAATGGACGCCGACATGACGCAGCTGATGCGATGGGCGAGCCTGTTGCTGACTTTGCCTGCGATGGCGTATTCGGCGCAGCCGTTCTTCCGGGGAGCATGGATCAACCTGAAGCAGCGTATGCCAGGTATGGATATACCGGTGGCGCTCGGCATTGCGGCGGCTTTTGCCGCCAGCCTGGCTGCCACCTGGCGTGGCCATGGCGACGTGTATTTCGATTCGGTCACGATGTTCATCTTTCTGTTGCTGGGCAGTCGCTATCTGGAACTGGCGGCGCGGCGCAAGGCGGCTGCGGCACTGGAAAGTCTGCAGCATGCATTGCCGGTGTCGGCATTGCGCATGCCCGGCTATCCCGCTCGTCGCGATATCGAGTTGACCGCGGCTGCCCGCTTGCGCGAGGGCGATGTCATTCTGGTCAAGCCGGGAGCGGCGGTTGCTGCCGACGGCGTTATTCTTGAAGGCGATACCGAGATCGATCTCGCCCTGCTGACAGGAGAGAGCCGGACGCAGCGCAAGTTCGTCGGTGACAGTCTGCCCGGCGGCGCGGGCAATGCGACGCAAGCGATCGTTATGCGCGTCACCCGGGCCGCGGCCGACAGCACCTTGTCGCTCATGGTGAAACTGATTGAGCGCGCAGGGCAGGGCAAGCCGCAACTGGCGCTGTGGGCAGACCTGGTGGCCACATGGTTCGTCGCGATCCTGCTACTGCTCGCAGCGGCGGTTTTTGTCGTATGGCATTACCTCGATCCATCGCGGGCGTGGCCGATTGCGATTGCAGTGCTGGTGGTGTCTTGTCCTTGTGCATTGTCGCTGGCGACGCCCACCGCGCTGGCTGCCGCTACCGAACGTTTGCTACGGCAAGGCGTACTGATTGCGCAGCCGCATGTGTTGGAGACCCTGCATCGCGCCACCCACGTCATCTTTGACAAGACCGGTACGCTCACCGCCGGCAAACCATTGCTACGAAACGCCGAAACCCTGGGGGCGACGCCGCGGGCGCAGTGCCTGCTGGTCGCTGCGGCGCTGGAGACATCCAGCGCGCATCCGTTGGCCGTGCCGATCGTGGCGGCGGCGGAAGATTGCGCTGCGCCGCCGCTGACGGCATGCGAGGTGCAGGAGCTTGCCGGTCAGGGACTGGAAGGCACGGTCGATGGCATACGCTACCGGCTGGGTTGCGCCCCATTCGTCCGGGCATTGACCGGCTGCCCGCTGCCGCAAGAGGCATCGCAAGGATCGCAAGGCGGGACGGTGCTCTACCTTGGCAGCGGCGCCGGCTGGCTGGCACGCTTCGATCTGGCCGACGGTTTGCGCTGCGATGCGCTCCAGACAGTCCGGCAATTCCAGGCGGGAGGAAAAACCGTCATCCTGTTAAGCGGCGATGAGCAAACGGTCGCGCAGCGGGTTGCCGACGAATTGGGTATCGGCACTGCGCTTGGTCAATACCTGCCTGATCAGAAGCTCGCATTCGTGCAAGGTCTGCAACGTGACGGCGCCATTGTCGCCATGGTGGGAGACGGCATCAATGACGCGGCGGTATTGCGCGCAGCCGACGTGTCGTTTGCCATGGGCAGCGGCGCAGCTCTGGCGCAGATGCATGCGGATTGCGTGCTGCTGTCCGGCCGTCTGTCGTCGCTATGCGAGGTCGCCGTAACGGCAGCGCGGACAATCGCCATTATTCGCCAGAATCTGGCGTGGGCGACGCTGTATAACCTGCTGGCCATACCAGCGGCAGCAATCGGCCTGCTCAATCCGTGGCTATCGGGAATCGGCATGTCGCTCAGTTCGGCGCTGGTGGTCGTCAATGCATTGCGTCTGCGGCGCATGCCTCATGCACAAGCAAACGCCGACGTGTCGCCGGTTGTATGCAGCAATGTCAACAAGACGCTGCAAAGCGGGTAGGGCAGATCGATATGGAAGCGCTCTTTCTACTCATTCCGCTTAGCGTCGGCATCGTATTCATTGCAGTCTGGGTGTTTTTCAGGATGTCCGACAGCGGGCAATTCGACGATATGGTCGGCCCGGCATTACGGATCTTGCTTGACGATGACCGCATCGATACGACAGAAGAAATCCGTCCAGATTGATAACCCAATAAATGCCTTCGGCATTTTTACTCACAGGAAGCCACCAAAAGCCATGTCCACTCACTGCATCCAGGAACGACTGAACAACATGTCGATCGCTCTGCTTCGTAAAGACTATAGCCACGCCAGTTTGTCCGAACTGGACACAGCACCCGATCCGTTTGTGCAATTTGCCAGATGGTTCGACGAGGCATTGCAATCGCAACTGCCCGAGCCGAACGCGATGAGCGTCGCCACCGTGGGTGCAAACGGCCGTCCATCTTCCCGCATCCTTTTGATCAAGGAGTTCGACCGTCGCGGATTCACCTGGTATACCAACTATGAAAGCCGCAAGGGCGAGGAACTGCATTGCCATCCGTATGCTGCCCTCTTGTTTCATTGGGTAGAGCTGGAGCGCCAGGTACGCATCGAGGGACGGGTCGAACGCGTTTGCGCCGCAGAAAGCGACGCTTATTTTCAGAGCAGACCGCTAAATAACCGCCTTGGCGCAATCACATCCCGGCAAAGCCGCCCTGTGTCGAGCCGTCAGATACTGGAGACGAACTTCGTCGCAGCCGCACGGAAATACGGCGAACGGCCGCCGCGTCCCGAGTATTGGGGCGGCTATCGCCTGATCCCGGATTGCATGGAGTTCTGGCAAGGCCGCAGCTCGCGCATGCACGACCGCATTCGATATACGCCGGAGCCGGATGGCCAGTGGCAACGCCAACGCTTGCAACCGTAAGCGTAAGAATCTGTGTTGATGTCGGTTAATTTGATTCACATCAAGGTTTTTAAGTGCTCAGGCTTTTATTCTCTCCATGTCATCGTCGTAATTCGGGGAGAGCATTTGTGGACACAGAGTTGAACTACAACTACAAGATCGTCAGGCAGTTTACGATCGCGACCGTAGTGTGGGGAGTGGTGGGCATGCTGGTTGGCGTCTTCATCGCCGCGCAGCTGGCATGGCCGGAACTCAATTTCGATATACCGTGGCTGACCTACGGGCGTCTGCGGCCCTTGCATACCAACGCCGTCATCTTTGCATTCGGCATATGCGGTCTGTTCGCAACTTCTTATTACGTCGTGCAGCGCACCTGCCAGGTACGGCTGTTTTCGGACAAGCTGGCTGCTTTTACCTTCTGGGGCTGGCAAGCGGTGCTGGTCGCGGCGGCGATCACGCTGCCAATGGGACTGACGCGCGGGAAAGAATACGCCGAACTGGAATGGCCGATCACGATTCTGATTGCCATGGTCTGGATCGTGTATGCGGTGGTTTTCTTCGGCACTTTGGTCAGGCGCAAGGTCCAGCATATCTACGTAGCGAACTGGTTTTTCGGCGGCTACATCATCGCCGTCGCGCTGCTACATATTGTCAATGGCGCCAGCATGCCGGCGTTGCCATGGAAATCGTATTCGGCCTACTCCGGCGTGCAGGATGCCATGATCCAGTGGTGGTATGGGCACAACGCGGTCGGTTTCATCCTGACCGCCGGTTATCTGGGCATGGTGTATTACTTCATCCCGAAACAGGCAGAGCGTCCGATCTATTCCTACCGCTTATCGATCGTTCATTTCTGGGCGCTGATCTTCACTTACATGTGGGCCGGGCCGCACCATCTGCATTACACAGCGTTGCCGGACTGGACGCAGTCGATCGGCATGGTGTTCTCGCTGATCCTGCTGGCGCCATCCTGGGGCGGCATGATCAACGGGGTCATGACCCTGTCGGGCGCATGGCACAAGCTGCGTTCCGACCCGATTCTGAAATTCCTGATCGTGTCCCTGTCGTTCTACGGCATGGCAACCTTCGAAGGGTCGATGATGTCGATCAAGACCATCAATTCTTTGTCGCATTACACGGACTGGGGCATCGCTCACGTCCATTCCGGCGCGCTGGGCTGGGTCGGTTTCATTACGATAGGCTCGCTCTATTACTTGATTCCCCGTCTGGCGGGCAAAAAAGAGATGTGGAGCATACATCTGATCGATACCCATTTCTGGGTTGCGACGATCGGCGTCGTGCTGTACATCGCTTCGATGTGGATCGCCGGGGTGATGCAGGGCCTGATGTGGCGTGCGGTCAATGCCGACGGCACGCTGACATATACCTTCGCCGAAGGCGTCAAAGCGACGTATCCCTACTATGTGATCCGCTTCAGCGGCGGCTTGCTGTATCTGAGCGGGATGCTGGTGATGGCATACAACACCTTCATGACGATGCGCGATAGCGTTCCGGCAGACGGGCGAATCCCGACGTTAAGGACCGTGCCTGCCGCGCCGGCCGCAGTGGCCGCACGCAGCTGATTGCCGCGCCTGACCTGATTTGAGTTTGGAGTATTGACATGAAATTTTCACATGAATGGATAGAAAAATATCCGTGGCTCCTGATTTCACTGGTGCTGCTGGTAGTCAGCGTCGGCGGCTTAGTCGAAATCGTGCCGCTGTTTTTCCAGAAATCGACCACCGAGCCGATTGCCGGATTGAAGCCTTATTCACCGTTGCGGCTGGCGGGTCGGGATATCTACGTGCGTGAAGGCTGCTACAACTGCCATTCGCAAATGATCCGTCCGTTCCGCGCCGAAACCGAGCGCTACGGACATTATTCGGTTGCAGGCGAATTCGTCTACGACCGGCCTTTCCAATGGGGTTCCAAGCGCACCGGTCCGGACCTGGCCCGTGTCGGCGGCCGCTACAGCGACGAATGGCACCGCGCGCATCTGAACAATCCGCGCGATCTGGTGCCGGAGTCGAACATGCCGGGCTACCCATGGCTGGCCGCCACCAAATTGAATCCGGACGAGATCGTGCCAAAAATGCGCGCACTGCAGCGGCTCTCCGTTCCTTATTCAGAGGATGACATCGCACAGGCGTCCGCAGCCCTGGCGGACAAGACCGAGCAAGACGCGCTGATTGCGTATTTGCAAGGACTGGGTATCTTGATCAAGGCACGGAATTAACCATGGCAATCGCACATTTGTTAACTGACGCTTCCGCCATCATGACCGTCGTCAGTTTTATCACGTTCATCGGCATTCTCTGGTGGGCATTCAGCAGTCGGCGCAATGCCGATTTCGATATCGCCGCGCAGTTGCCGTTTGTCGATGACACCAGTGGCGCCGATGACGCCGGCTTGCCGAATCCGGAGAAGCATCATGGCTGATTTCACCAACAGTTTCTGGAACATCTATATCGCGGTATTGACGCTGCTCGGCATTGTCGGGTGCGGCCTGTTGCTATGGTCGCAATCGACTGTAAAGGGGCCGGTTGAGCCGGGTTGCCAGACCGGCACCACGGGTCATGTGTGGGATGACGATCTGACAGAGCTGAATACGCCGATGCCGCGCTGGTGGATGTGTATGTTTTACATCTCCATTGTGTTTGGTCTGGCTTACCTGCTGCTGTACCCGGGGTTGGGCGCCTATGCCGGCAAGCTGGGCTGGAAATCGAGCAGCGTCTACCAGCAAGAGTTGCGCAAAGCCGATAGCGATTACGGTCCGCTGTTCGCCAGATATTTGCAGCAGGATTTGAAGGCGGTCGCAGCCGACCCACAGGCACATGCGATCGGCGAGCGTCTTTTCTTGACCTACTGCGCCCAATGTCACGGTTCGGATGCGCGTGGCAGCAAAGGTTTTCCTAATCTGACCGACAAGGACTGGCTGTATGGCGGCGATCCGGATGTGATCAAGACCACGATCCTGCACGGACGCAACGGCCGGATGCCGTCCATGGCGGCGGCGCTCGGTTCGGACACGGATGTGGAAAACGTCGCGAACTACGTGTTGAGCCTGTCCGGATCGACGCACGATCCGATCAAGGCAATCTTCGGCAAATCCAAGTTCGGGGCATGCATGGGCTGTCATGGTCCCGGCGGTACCGGCAATCAGGCCATCGGTGCGCCGAACCTGAGCGACAAGATCTGGCTGTACGGCGGCGGCGTCGAGACCATCATGGAAACCATCCGTAAAGGCCGCAATAACACCATGCCTGCTTTCCAGGATTTTCTGGGCGAAGCGAAGGTGCATGTGCTTGCCGCATATGTATGGAGTTTGTCGAATGAAAAATCGAGCCTGCCGCAACAATGACATGCATCTTTCCCCGGCTCTGCTGTGAGTTCCATGAATAACGTCGCGCCCAAGGTCTCCACCATCAAGATGTACGCTGCGCGCGCAGAGATTTATCCGCGCGAGGCAAAAGGCCGCTACGCCGGATTGCGCTGGCTATGCGTGTGGCTGACGCAACTGGCGTTCTATGGCTTGCCGTGGCTGTCCTGGAACGGGCGCCAGGCCGTGCTGTTCGATCTGGTTGCACGCAAGTTCTATATTTTCGGCGTCGTATTGTGGCCGCAGGATTTCATCTATCTTGCGGCGCTGTTGATCATCTGTGCCTATTCATTGTTTCTGGTTACCGCAGTAGCTGGGCGGGTCTGGTGCGGATTCGCCTGCCCGCAAACGGTGTATACAGAAATATTCATGTGGATCGAACGCAGGATCGAAGGGCCTCGCGGTGCGCGCATCCGTCTCGACAAGCAGCCCTGGTCGCTTGAAAAACTTGCAAAGAAAACTGCCAAGCATACGGTTTGGGCTAGCGTAGCCTTGTGGACCGGATTTACTTTTGTCGCTTACTTCACGCCGGCGCAAACGTTATTGCATGAATTGACAGACATGACGCCTGGCCCGTGGGAATGGTTCTGGGTCCTGTTCTACGCGTTTGCGACTTATGGCAATGCCGGCTGGATGCGGGAGCAGGTGTGCAAATACATGTGCCCCTATGCGCGCTTCCAGAGTTCGATGTTCGACAAGGGCACGCTGATCATCACCTACGACAATGTGCGCGGTGAGCCGCGCGGCGCGCGCACCAGAAAAGAGGGCGCCGCAACCGCGCCGTCGGGTGCCTGCATCGACTGCTCAATGTGCGTGCAGGTTTGCCCCACCGGCATCGATATCCGCAATGGCTTGCAGTACGAATGTATCGGTTGTGCTGCCTGCGTCGATGCATGCAATTCGGTCATGGCGAAGATCAATGCGCCGCCCGGCCTGATCCGTTATTCAACCGAGCATGCGATGGCCGGCCATTTGTCTGCGGGACAGTTGTGGCAGCGCGTGTTGCGTCCGCCGGTACTGCTCTATATTGGTTTGCTGCTGGTGATCGTGACGGTTTTCCTTGGCGCGCTGATCATGCGCACGCCGCTCAAGCTAGACGTCATGCGCGACCGTGGATCGATGGGGCGGGAGGTCGAAGACGGGATGATCGAAAATGTATATCGGCTGCAGATCATGAATACCGCCGAAATATCGCACCGTTACAAGATTGCCGTATCAGGGATCGAATCGATCGCGCTGGCTACGCCGGACGAGGTCATCCTGGACGGCGCCGCATCGCGCGCGATGCCGGTTCGCGTGCGCATCGATCATGGAAAAGGCAAACCGGGATCGAACCCGATCGTGTTCGAGCTGAAGGCGCTGGACGATGCGCAGTTGCAGGTAAGTGAGAAGGCCGTATTTTTTATACCCAAATAGAGTCAAGGAGAATGCCGTGCATACCGTACCTCCCTTAATCGATCGGATAAACAGTGCGCGACCCTGGTATGCGCAGGTCTGGCCGTGGCTTCTGATGCTGGGGCCCTGTATGGTCATGCTGGCAGCCGTGTATACCGGCTGGCTGGCATTTGCGAAGCCCGATGCGATGGTGGTGGACGACTACTACAAGCAGGGGCAGGCCATCAATCAGGATTTGCACCGCGACCGCATTGCGGCTTCGCTGGGCTTGTCGTTCGATGCCCGCTACGACGCCGCCGCCGAAAAGCTGAATGGCACGCTGCTGGGCTTCGGCAAGCCGATCGGCGGAAAAATCAGCATCCACCTGGCTCATGCCACCCAGCCGGAGAAAGACCTCAAGCTTGCCGCACAGCTCGACCGGCATGGTGAATTCAGCGTCGCCTTGCCGATACTGGAAAGGGCGCGCTGGCAGGTCGTGGTGGAGAGTGAGCAGCGTGACTGGCGTCTTACCGGCGCATGGACATGGCCGCAGCAGCAGACGGTCGACATCCAGGCCGATTTGCCGCCGGCCGACTGAAAGAGGAGGGACCATGTTGCGACTGACGATCAGCATCCTATGGCCGTCTTTCCTGGCGGCGGCCCTCGCGGAAGGCTGCTTTTTTTCGCTGTTCGATCCGCGCGACTGGCTGCGTATCGATGGCCTGCATGAATTGCCGCCGATGGCCTGTTACACCATCGGCTTTTTCTTCTTCTGGACATGTTGCGCGATGGCCAGCATGCTGACGTACCATCTGGCCAAAGCGCCGAATGAGCGCCCGCCGTGCCGAGATTGAAACGTTACGTTGAGCCGCAGTTTTCCGTGCCGGCCGCCAGTGCTTTCAACATTGCCGGATCAAGCAGTTGCACCTCCCGCTTATCGACCTTAAGCCAGCCTTGTTTCTTGAAGCGCGACAGCAACCGGCTGATGCTCTCGATGGTCAGCCCCAGGTAATTGCCGATATCTTCGCGCGACATCCGCAACTGGAAGCTGGTGGGAGAATAGCCGCGCGCTGCATAACGCGCAGACAAATTGACCAGAAAGACCGCAAAACGCTGCTCTGCACGCATGTTTCCGAGCAAGAGCATCACATTCTGCTCGCGCGTGATTTCCTGGCTCATGATGCGGTGGAAATGATGCAGCAGCGCCGGGATGTGGCTGAACAATTCTTCCAATCGCTGAAAAGGGATTTCGCATACCTCGCTATCTTCCAGCGCCATGGCTTCGCAATGATGGCGATCAGCGCTGATGGCATCCATTCCCAGCAACTCGCCAGCCATCTGGAAACCGGTGATCTGCTGCTCCCCGTTTTGATCGAGCTGATAGGTCTTGAAGTGTCCAAAGCGAATGGCATACAGATTCCTGAAAGGATCTTCCATCCGGTACAGGTTTTCGTCGCGCAATACGCGCCGCCGGCGTCCGATAATCTGGTCAAGCCGATTGATGTCCGCATCGTCCAGGCCCATCGGAAGACACAGCTGATGCATGCTGCACCCGGTACAGCTTGCTTTCAGGGCGCTGACGTTGACAACTGACGACGGGATATAGGGAAGCGGTTGATTCATATCATTATTAATTTCTTGTTTTTAGGATGGCATTGAGGAAATCGGCTTAATTTACATTAAAAATCAGGGGCGTACAAAACAGAAACGGCACTTTTTTCATCCAGGCAGAGCCTGTGTTTATATTAAAAAATCCGGCAACTCTTTGATCGAGGTCAAGATATCCCATCTTGCCTTGCCCTAACATCGGACGATGTTTTGTTTCCGTCAAAGGTTTGCCTGATCATGTCCTTACATCTGCCCGACCCGGTGCCGCCATCGGCGCCAATGCCGCATCGCAAAGTGATTCGCTCCTGGTTGTTACCGGTTACGCAACGCAGCACCAGTCGTGCCCTGGCGCTGGTGGCGCTTGACCTGATCCTGTTCGGACTGGCGATATCGGCCACCGTCTGCTTGCAGAACATTGCTGCGAAATTATTGTCCGGCCTGATCGCAGGGTTCATCATCGGCCGGTTGTTTATTCTCGGTCACGATGCCTGCCATCAGAATTTCACGCCGCATCGGCGTCTCAACCGCTGGCTCGGCCGTCTGGTTTTTCTGCCGTCGCTGACGCCATACAGCCTCTGGGATGTCGGCCATAACGTCGTGCATCACGGCTATACCAACCTGAAGGGCGTCGATTTCGTCTGGCAGCCTTACTCCCTGGACGAGTTCCGGGCGCTACCGCGCTGGCGCCAGCGTCTGGAACGCGTTTATCGCAGCGGCTGCGGTTCCTGGCTGTATTACCTGATCGAAATGTGGTGGCTGCGCATGTACTTTCCTAGCCGTCGCCGGATGCCAAGCAGGCGACCGGTATTTTTCTGGGACGGCGTGCTGGTAACGGTGGCCGCCATCAGCTGGAGCGGCGCGTTGAGTGCGGCTGCGATCGTCACGGAGCAATCGGCCTGGCTCACCTTGCTGGCCGGTTTCGTCATGCCGTTGCTGTTCTGGAATGCAATGATCGGCTTCGTCGTCTATGTCCATCACACGCATATCGATGTCGCCTGGCACGATGAAAAAACCGCCTGGGCCGCAGCGCAGCCATTCGTCTCGACCACCGTCCATCTGAGCTTTCGTTATGGTATCGGCTCATTGTTGCATCACATCATGGAGCACACCGCGCACCACGTCGACATGAGTATTCCGCTATATCGATTGCGGCAGGCCCAGCAGATACTCGAAGCCATGCTGCCGCAACGTATCGTAATCCAGCGCTTTTCATGGCGCTGGTACTTCGATACCGCCCGGCGTTGCAAGTTGTATGATTTCCAGCGGCATTGCTGGACCGATTTCAACGGCAGGCCGAGCAGCGAGCCGGCGATGGCGACTTGATATGCCGCGCCATGCGCTAAGCCTGACACGCAGTGAACGCTATGACAAACATAGCGTCTTGAAGTGAAGGGCGCGCGTCGTAGGAGGTGCAAATCTGATCGCATTAATTGTTGGCTATGCGATGCGTCGAGAGCAAAGAATCACAAAACTGGAAACACTCGTTCGATTTTTTGGTTAAACTTTAATTGCCGTGCATCAACATGCTAAAATAATATCACCCTCCCGTACCTTGAGCTTTGCAAACAAGCGCCGGAGGCATGCAGGCGATATCGCAGCAAACCTGAATCGCCTTTCAATCCGTCATCCAAACCGAGAGAGTCCAGCTTGAACCTATCCATGAAACGCTTGCGGCGACTAGGAGCCGCAGGCATGCTCGCGGCCTTGCCGCTGCTGCCCGCATACGCGGCCGATTTCACTACCGTGATGAACAATAATCTTTCCACCACCGGCGAAGGGCAGATCAATTCTTCGTATGGAAAGCAGATCAAGAACCTGATGATCTATCAGGCCGGAGGCTGGGCTGGTTTTCCCGAGGTGGCGATGGCCGCTCGCGGACAGGGTTACGACCCCACTTGGCCGCAAGTAGGCGGGGTTAACAACTATCTGCTGCGCAATCCGGAAATTTTGCTGCGCCAGATGGGACAGATTAAATCCTTGAACGCCAATACCGCGATCGCCGTATTGATCATGCCTCCTGAGGAAGCGGATTTCCCCAGTAAGCCATTGAATCTCAAGAAAAAATTTGGCGCTTGTCTGAACGGTAGCTGGGCAGGGCAGGACAACTGCTCCGGTGGCGACGGATGGAAGAGGTCTGATGAAATGTTCGCCCAGGTGAGATGGGCTGCCTGGATGAAGGGGATTGAGGTCGCGCCGTTTTTCTCCATCAACAATTACGATCACGAGAACGAGCTCGGTCGCGGGCAATACGTACTGCCAAAACTTCAGCGCCTGGTCACATGGGTACGCTCCATGACCGATGCCACCAGCCTGAAAACCGTGGACGGCAAAATCGTCATCATGACTGAAGGGCTGCCCGGCAACACTGGGCTATCCGACCAACAACGCCAGGATCTCTTGAGCTGGATGGGGCAGCAGCTGGATATTCTCTGGCTAGACAATCTGGCGGTTCCGTTTAACAATCCCCAGTCCTTGATGCAATACCCGAACATCTACGTCAGTGGACAAATTGCCCCTCCCCTGGATGTGCCTAACCCCTTGACCAGCGATTACGCCACCGACGGCACATGGTGCCCCACGCCGGACGCGCAAACGTCGCTGAAATCCATGTTCGGCCCCCGTTATCGCTGGAGCTTTACCGACCGCTTTGGCAAAACCAAGGCTGACATGTATAGCTACAACCATAAAGTATGCGAGTCCCTCCGTATGCGCTGGCTGAACATCTCTCCCTATGACTCCACCATGTATCCCGTCATCATCTCGCAATGGAATGAGTATGGAGAATTCCTGTACTTCGAGCCCAGTCAATTCGATGGAAATGCGGAGTTCAACTATCTAAGCTGGCGCCTTTCCCAGCAGCAGTAGCAGCACTGCCTCGCCGTCCCGCAGAGTTTGGGCGCGGTACGGCGAGGCGTAGGCCGTGTGAGGCGGCATGATCACAAGCCCCGTTGAGGGCCATATGCTTCGCAACTGGAAATATCCGCTGAATATCCGCTGTGATTGTGGCTAACCGCAGCTCGCACAAGATCCACAGACTGCCACACGGTCCAGGCAGCGTATCGGTGATCGATTTCGCAATGGAGAAGGTCATCGCCACTTGGCCGATCTGCTGCCGACTTTCCTTCTGGCGTACCATCTGCGGGCGCGACTGCGGTACCTTGAACAGAATTCGCAGGTGCAGGGTTCGATACTGAGAGATTCCTTTTTAAATTCAAATATTGATCCAGGTATTTCGTCACAAAGCCTACACCGGGATCGTCCTGCAAGTTCAGCGCAGTGTTCGCACCTTCAAAGCCTTTTGCTAAGCTGCACAAGTCATTGTCCCGAACAGGCGGGCGAGCCGCGGACATTTGCGCAGTGCCTGCCGACGACAACGAAAGCAGGCCGTATTTCTCCCTTTTTGTTTCTACATAGAAACAACAATTTCGGGTCGGAGAATTGCTTGCACTCCGCAAAACCAACGGATAGCATTGCGTGCATATACATATTACTTAAATGAATTAGCCGATCAATTGATCGCATTATCTTGCGTTCAAGAGCAATGGCGTCTGTCGCCAAGCGCGGCAGGAAGCCTGGTCCCTTTGATGGCTATGCGGGTTTTGATCTGCAGATGTTTCGTCGGTATTTGATTTGATGGCACGCGCTAATGAAAGCCTGCCATCTCAAAAATATCATTCCGGTACGGTGAACAAGCTAGACGGAGGACGTTTGAAATCATTGCTGCCTGCGACGCTGAGCGTTGCCCTGATCAGTTCGATCGGTTTTTTTGTAATACTTTTCGTCCTTGAACGTATTTATCCGCGGATCCGGTTTTCAGGCAATCGAGGAAAGCGCCTGATCCATAATTTCGGTCTCGGCTTTACCTATAAGCTGCTGTTTGCGCCAATGGTGATCGGGCCGTTATTGTTATTCATTGCGCATGACATGCCGTACAAGTGGCATCGGCCAGAATGGTATGCGGGCTGGTTCGTTATTGCGCTGGACTTCATTCTTCTGGATCTGACACACTTCTTCCAGCATATTCTGGCGCATCGCATACCCTTGCTCTGGCGTTTCCATGCCGTGCACCACATTGACGAGCACCTCGACGTCACCACAGGAATACGGAGTCACTTCGCCGAGAAGTTTCTGGCCCTGGCCACCAAGCTCCCCGCGCTGTACCTGCTGGCAGTGCCGCCTGAAACCCTGGCCGTGTATGAAGTCGTGGTGTTCTGCTTCGGGGTATTTCATCACAGTAATATCGCCCTGCCGGAGCGCCTGGAACTGTGGCTTGGCAAGGTATTTGTCACGCCTCTCTATCACATCATTCACCACGGCCGGACGCCGGACTTCACGGACTCCAATTACGGTGCGATCCTGAGCATCTGGGACGCTCTGATCGGCACGCGCTGTGCCGTTACCCGGAAGCCGCCGGGTTTTTCGAACGGCCTGGACGACCATGGCGACTTTTCTCTGGTCGCGCTGCATGTTCTGCCATTTACGCCAGTCAGCGTTAAACAATGGAGCAACGATTGGCGGGGAAAATGGCAGCGTCGCGGCGGGACGAAGCCGTCCGGCATGGCCGCGCGCGCAAACGGGAGACCCCCCGGATAGAGGCGAGGCTCCTCACGCCGCTATCGTAGCGGTCGATACCGACTTAACGCGTCGCGGTGATCGCTTTGCAGATCTGAATTCGCCGTCACGCAGTTTTCACGACCAATGCACGCTTTCCGCCTGAGCAGACCTGCTGGCCTGCTAGCCGGGGAAGTGCCGGCCACCGCTTTCCCATTACTATTTCGAGGTGAACATGGACGCTTCACAGAATCCTCTCTCGGTCGGCGACTCTATCGTCACGAGCAACGCGGCGTGGACATTTGCCGGCGACACCGCCAAGAATTTCGACGGACATGTGTCGAAGTCGGTGCCGTGCTATGCGGAAGGCCATGAGCTGATAGCGCAGATCAGCGATTTCTTCGTTGGCGGACATTCGGTCTGCTACGAGCTGGGCTGCTCGACTGGAACGCTGACACGCGCGCTTGCCCGGCGCCATGGCGTCAACGTCAAGTGGATTGGGCTCGACATCGAGCCTGACATGATCGAACAAGCGCGGGAGTCCACTGCGTCGGAGGCCCATCCGCTGCCGAACGTCAGCTTCATTACCGACGACATCAATCTTCACCCTTACGAAAAGAGCGACTTCATCGTGGCGTATTACACGCTCCAGTTTGTGCGGCCGCGGCTGCGCCAGGAATTGCTGGCCAGGATCTATGAGAGCCTGAATTGGGGCGGCGCCTTTCTGTTGTTCGAAAAGGTGCGCGCGCCGGACGCGCGTTTCCAGGATATAGCCGTCGGCCTGTACAACGAATACAAGCTCAAGCAAGGATACGACGCCGAGCAAATCCTGCAGAAAACACGCAGCCTGAAGGGCGTTCTCGAACCATTCTCCACCGATGGCAACATGGATTTGCTGAGGCGCGCGGGCTTCGTCGACATTGTGACGGTCTTCAAGCATATCTGTTTCGAAGGTTTTCTATGTATCAAATAACGCAGCATCTGGCGCCGGATTCATTCCATCGCTATTTGCGTGCGGTTGGGATGGAGCGCGACTACACCGTCGTCGCGCATCCCTGTGATTTGTGCGGCGATAGCAGCTTCCGCTCCCTGGTGACGGAGGTCGACATCGGTCGCGGGCAACGCTGGGAGCTGCCAGTCGTCATGTGCAACAGCTGCGGCTTCGTGATGCAGAATCCCCGCTTCGAGTCGCGCTTTTATGAGGACTATTACAGGAAATACTATCGTGTGAACCTGTTCGGCGCGACCGAGCCGGAACGCGCCTTTGTGCTGGATCAGATGCGGCGCGGCGATCTGCTGTATCGCGCGATAGAACAGTTCTTGCCGGACACCGGGGCGTTGCTCGATGTCGGTTGTTCCGCAGGCGGGATGATGGTGCCGTTTCACAAGCGCGGCTGGCAGACGCATGGCACGGATCCCGATTTCGGTTACGCCGATTACGGCCGTCGTCAGTTGAAGCTGGCGATCGACGTCGTGTCCGCCGAAGAGATGGTCTTGCCCGACGAGCAGTTTGATCTGATTGTCATTACCGGTTCGCTCGAACACGTGTACGACGTCAACCGTACGCTCGAGATCTGCCGCCGCGCCAGCCGGTCGAACGGTCTTTTATTCATCGAAGGGCGCGCGCTTGAGAGCGGAGCGGCGAGCGGTGTCTTCAGTCATACCCACCGGCGCTACCTGACCTTGCACAGCATACGGCTTCTCATGCGCAAGCATGGCTGGACGCCGATGCTGGCGACGTCCGATCCCCTGTGCGGACCGACTCGCCCGGGTGGCGTCTACGTGCTGGGGCGCGTCGATGCGCCTCTGACACCGTCGGCGCTGCTGGCTGATGCGCGTCGCGGCGCACGCGACGAACAGGCCCGGGTCAGCGCGCTCGTTGCGCCTGAAGTCGTGTCTGCAAGCGGGGGGCAGCCGTGACTCAGGACATGGCGCCAGGCATCGCATGCGGATGCAGCCGCATGCGCGACGACCTGGCTATCGAAGCAATCGACGATGCGGCGCGCCAGGCCCGTTACCTTATCCATGATCCGTGTTCGGATGCATCGTTCGTCCTGGGTAAGCGCGAACTGACCGTCGCGAGAATGTTTGACGGCACGCGCTCGATCGAACAGATCGTCACGCAACTGCGCGAGGATCACGCGATCCTGGCAGCGGTTGCAAAAATCCAGCAGTTTGAAGAGCGCATGCTCAAGCTCGGCATCCTGATCGACCCGGTGCGGCCGGCGCTTAACGCCCGTTCGCCCTCGGCGGGAATCACCTACGGCCCCTTCAAACGCTTTCTCATGCTGACGCTGCTGCGCTTCGATCCGCGCCAGCCCATCGAAGCCATCGCGCGCCACCTGCCATGGCTCATGTCGAAGAGCGGTGTCGCCGTATTCAGCGCCGTCATCCTCGGCGCACTGATGCTGCTGGTCCAGCGCTGGGGAGTTTTTACGCATGACCTGGCGACGGTATACACGAACGACCTCGGCTGGATTCCCCTGCATTACGCCGTGGTGGTCGGTTCGATCGTCGTGCACGAGTTCGGCCATGCAATCGCCTGCCGTGCGTACCGGGTGCGCGTGACGGAAATCGGCGTGGCCGTCTACGTCCTGATCCTGACCGGCTGGGCATGGCCTGTGCAGCGCGACTGGAGCAAATTGCACAAAGGCGCCAGAGTCATGACCATTCTCGGCGGACCATTTGGCAGCCTGCTGTTCGCTGCCGTAGCGGTACTGGTCTGGTCGTTGGCCAAGCCGGGCAGCGCCCTGTGGTACCTGGCCGTGGTCGCCGCAGCAAGTCCGACGGTCGCGCTGATTCCAACGCTTTTGCCGATCTTTAATGGCGACACCTATCTCGCGCTGACGGAATTGCTGGACATGCCGCGCATCCGTCAGCGTGCTTTCCAGGCACTGTTCAGTGCAGTGCGCGGAAACCGTCCCGCTTTGACGCGGGGCGAAATGCTGACCTATGCGGCACTGATACTGAGCACGCTGGCCGGATGGGCGATCGCATGGCTGGTTCTGATCCGCATGCTTATTTCCATTATTTCCACTATTTCCCATTATTGATTATTCCGGAGGATACGATGACTGAAGCGACGAAAGCCAACGAACAAGTGACGTCCAACATGAACAACCAAGCCAGGGCCGAGGCCGACAAGCCCGTTGCCGTACCGTCCGCGCCCGCCGATGCCAGTCAGCCGGTGGTGTCAGGCTCGTCCGGGGAGGCCGGGCAGAGCGAGGATTTCGAAGACTTCTCTCTGGACGACATCGAGGTTATCGAAAGCAAGGTATTTGCGTAACCTTACCCCGCAGCCCGGCCGGTGCGAGCGCAGCGGCCGGGGCGACTAAAACAACGGAGCCACCATGAAATTTGCGAAACCGTCGTCGATCGGCATCGGCTTGCAGTACAACCCGGAGATCCTCGACTGGTTTCCGTTCAAGGAAGTCGAGGTCGATCTTTTTGAGGTGCTGCTCGACAATCTGATGGGCCCGCTCGACGGTCCGTATCTGATGCGACCGGCCGCGCGCGAGCAGCTGTCAACGATCCGCGATTACGGACGCCTTCTCGCGCATTCCAACTATGGCTGCGACTTCGGCTTCGCGCCATTGGAGACGACTGCGGCGGTGAGGCGTCATGTGCCGCTAGCAAAGTGGCTGGGCAGCCCGTGGGTCGCCAACCACTGCTTTTATGGAGAGGAGTCCTGGCTCGACATCTGGAGCAGTCCGCTGCAATTCTCAGAGGCCGAAATCGCACGCTGCGCAGAGCGCGCGAGCGCGTTGCAGGACGCCTACGGCATGCCGCTTGCGCACGAAAACGCAGCGTATTACATGCCATGCCCCGGCGCGCAAATGCGCGAGGCCGAGTTCATGGCGCGCCTGGTCGAGCGGGCCGGCACCTTCCTCCATCTGGACCTGCACAACATCTACACCAATGCGATCAATCTGGCCGGCTTCGATCTGGCCGACTACCTCGATACGATCCCCCTGGAGCGCGTGGTTGCCATCCATCTGGCCGGCGGCAGCTGGTACGGCGGCAGTTATCACGACTGGCACGATAGCAAGGTCCCCGAGCCGGTATGGGACCTGCTTGAGAACGTGTTGTCGCGCGCGCAGCCGGCCGCGGTGATTCTTGAGTACCAGGGACAGGCGCATCACGCGGGAACGCGGGTGATGGGCAAGGCCAACGTCGAAGCCGATCATGCGATGATTTGCGACGACCTTGCGCGCGCCCGATCGATCTGGAATCGCTATCAGGGCGCGTGCCTTGAGGAACGGGACATGGTGGCCGCGCAATGAACGCACACACCGTTTGGACTACCTGGCGCCGCATTTTGCGCGAAGAGCCGCTGCATGCGGCGATACTGAGCGGCGATTGCACGGATCTGCAGCAGCGCTTCCTTTTATCGGATGACGAAGCCGAGGCAGCCTTGCATTACGCGCGCGACGCACGCAGCGCCCGCTGGTTTGTCGAGAACTATCGGTTCCGCATGGGGAATTCGTTCCTGAACGCTCTTGAGACCGGAGCGCCGCTGACATTGCGCGCACTGATGGCGGGCGGGCATGAGATCTCCGGGCTTGCGACGGATTTTTTAAACTCGGTCGGCTGGCGCGACTACGGGCCGTTCGTCTACACCTTCTGTGCCGACGCACTCGACTATCTGAAGAACCAGCCGGCGGTGGTGCGCCTGGCGGGAATGGCGGACCTGATCGGGCTTGAAGCGGCGGCGGTCGCAACCTTGCGCCGTTGCGCTGCGCAACCTGCGCGCACCGATCCGCATGGCGGTCCGCAGCAGGCCGGACAGGCGGAAAAGAAATGGTCGCAAACTGGCTGCGCCACGCTGTACCGATCATCGACGCAACTGGGCCAATGGTTGCGCGACAAGGCGACCCTAGGCCGCGTGCCGCTGCCGTCAGGCGATACAATTTTTGTCGCCTACTTTGTCGACGATGAGCACACCCACCGTTTCGCGACGCTGCCCGCGCGCGCGGAAGAGCTGTACGCGGCGCTTGCCGCGCCGGCTGACCGGCAGGAGCTGTCGGCGCGACTCGCGACCCGCGGCGCGGCGCCGCTGACGCCTGACGACGAGCGATTTCTTGCGCTGCTGCAGCAATGCCGGGCGATTGCCGAGCGCTGGGCATGAACATGCAGCTTTCCTCCTATTTCTGGATCCGTTCTGCGGGGTTTCCCATTAGCTGGCTCGAGCGATTCGCAGTCCATCTGGATGATGCGCAAGTCGCCCATGCCGATGCGCTTCGCATTGAGATCGACGCCAGGATCGACAGGATACGCGACGCTCTGCTGCAGGCCGGTTCGTCGGCTGCGCTCAAGATCGTGCGCAAGCTCAAGGACGGCACCGCGCTGAACGGCAAGGACTGGCCGGCGGGTCAGGAAGATTTATACCAGCGTGAAGTAGCGCCGCTCTATGCCGCGCAGGCGGCGCTGGCGGGTAATGCTGCCGCGCTCGAAGCGCAGTTCAAGGACGCGGCCGAACTCAGCCGTCGCGCACTCTTCGAGACATTGACCGACCCATTGGTGCGGGAGGCGGTGTTCCTGTCCAATCCGAGCGCCCTGGAACGGCTGACCGCGCTGGCGGACAGCGCCCCGGAGCGGGTCGACAACCGGATGCGGCAAAGATTGCGCCTGGCCTGGAGCTATATCCAGCGCCTGTGCGCGAAGAATGACACGACCAGCTTTTTCGGGCCGATAGCGTGGGGCGAGTTTCGTGCCGCCGATGCCGCTGCGGATGCGCAGTCGCTCAGCGTCGTATCCTCTCCGGGCAACTGGATCGCTGAGCGCCGCACTTATTTCGAGCACTGGGTGGTGTCGCGCGTCGCCGACTGCATCTCGCAGGATGCGGTCTTGAGCGAGGCGCTGCCCATTTATCTCAGTGCCGCCTGCGTGCTGGTCGATGGCGCACTGCATGTGCCGGCCAATCGCCGCATTGCCGTCGGCGGCGCAAGCGCGGCCGTGCTGACGGAACTGGAGCGCTGCCGCGCCGACGGAGTGCGGCGGGCCGAGTTGCACAGCAAGGCTGTCGCCGCCGGCTTCACTGCGCAGGAAGTCGACGATGCCATCGACGGCGTTCTTGAAAAGAGGGTGGCCCGGCAGGGCGTGCGCGTCGGCACGGGTCTGGCGGATCCGCTGGGCACATTGCGCGACCAACTGGCCGGCTTACGCGCAGCACCAGCCCGGGTGGTGTTCTGGAACACGCTGCTCGACCAGCTTGAGGTTCTGCGCCAGCGTTTTGCCGCCGGGGATCTCGCCTTGCGCCAGCAGACCATGGCTTGCTGCGAGCAATTGCTGGCCGACAACGGCGTCGATGTCAACCGCGAGCACGGCAAAATGTATGTCGGCCGTTTCCCGTTCTACGAAGATTGCGCCCGCAACGTCCAGGCGAGCATCTCCGGCGCGCTGCTCGGCGCGATCCGACAGGATCTGATGCCGCTGATGAGGCTGTACGACCGCCTGGCCGGGGCCGTTGCGTCTGAGCTGATGAGCGCGTACCTGGACATCCGCGCAGGCTGCGGCGCGGACACGAGATGCGATTTCCTTTCCTTTGCCGGCGAGCTGCAACGGCACCGTATCGTCGAGGGCGTGATCCAGCGGCTCAGGCCGGTATTGCGGACCGCCTGGCAGAGCTTCGCCGGCGAGACGACAGCGGTCGGCGGCGAGATCGTGCTGGCGTCGCACGACCTTGAACGGCTGTTCGAGGTGTTCGATCGCGTCGGTTTGCAAGCGCATGGCGCGCTGCCGCTTGGCGCGACGGTGCATTCACCCGATTTTTTCGTCGCAGCGGCCAGCGTGGCTGCCATCAATGCCGGAGATTTTGACATCGTGATCGGCGAGGTGCATCCGACCGTGCACACCGTTTCACAGCCGGTCGCGCAACCGTTCTGCCCATTCAACGAGCAGATTCGCGCCGAAGTCTCGGCGCTATTCGCCGGACCGCGCCTGGTTGCGGCCGACTCGGACCGAACCTATCAGCGTTCGCATATCGACTGGCCCGACGTCGCGGAACTGTGGCAGGTCGAACTCCCAGGCGCCAGCGCGCGTGTGCCCGGTGAGCGGCGCGTGCCGGCAGGCCGTCTGGCTATCGTTGCCTGCGACGACGTACTGTACGTCGAAGACTGTGCGAGCGGCAGACGCGAACACTTCCTTACCGTATTGCCCGGCGATCTGCATCGCGCATGTTTCGCGCTTGCGGCCGACGTGCTTGGCGCCGGCGTCGGTCCCAGGATCCGCCATGGCAGGACGATCTGCAAGCGTCGGACATGGGAGATGCGCGCAGACGGCTTACCGTCGGTCGAGCGGGTGGCGGAGAGTGCACAGGGATTTTTAGCCTGGCGGCGCTGGGCTGCCGAGCAGCAGTTGCCGCGTTATGTGTTCGTGAAAGCGGACACCGAGCCGAAACCGGTGTTCGTCGACTTCTGCTGCCCGCTATCGCTCGATGCACTGGCGTCCATCGCCGCGCGCGCCGAGATTCTCGCCGTGTCAGAAATGTTGCCAACGCCAGACCAGGCCTGGCTCGCGGACGAACGTGGCAACTACTGCACGGAGTTCCGTACCTCGATCAGCGCGATGACGGCACCATCGGTCGCGCCGATCGCCGCGGAAAATCGTATGCAGGAACCGCACTGCATTTAACCAGCACACCTTGTGGAAAGAAGAGAACGCTCATGGAAATGACAAATATTCCTTTTGGCATCACGGACTGGTCGGACGTTCCAGTCGAGGAACACGCCGGAGTCACCGGCATGGCCTATTGGCGCACGCGCCAGTTCGACAGGATTCGCGTGCGCCGGGTCGATTACTCGCCGGGCTACCTGGCCGACCACTGGTGCACCAAGGGGCACATTCTTTACGTACTTGAAGGCGCGCTCAGCACCGAGCTGGAAGACGGCCGCCGCTTCGAGCTGGAAGCCGGGAAAAGCTATCAGGTCGCGGACAACGCCGAGCCGCATCGTTCGTACACCGCCAACGGCGCCGCCTTGCTGATCGTCGACTGACCCCGGATGGCCGCGATCCGGCTGATTATCCGGCTGGTTATCCCGGCGCTGCAACCGCTGCATTAGCGGGTTTTATTTTGAGGGATGCAATGTGAGTAATTTCGATGCGGATCTGTCCAGGAATACAGCCAATTTTGCCGCTTTGACCCCCCTGGATTTCATCGCCCGAGCGGCCGCAGTGTATGGCGACAACCTCGCCGTGGTCTACGGCGCTTTGCGCCGTAACTGGCGCGACACCTATGCCAGGACGCGACGCTTGGCGAGCGCCCTGGCGCGCGCAGGGGTTGTGCGCGGCGATGTGGTGGCAACGCTCATGCCCAATACGCCGGCAATGATAGAGGCGCACTTCGGCGTGCCGATGGCGGGCGCGGTTCTCAGCGCGCTCAATACCCGGCTCGACACGTCGACCATGATCTATATGCTGCGCCACTCCCAGGCCAAGGTACTGGTGCTTGACGCAGAGTTCGTTGCGCATGCCATGGAAATCGCCCAGGCATGCCCTGCATTGAAGCTGATTGTCGATGCGGTTCCGGGGACGGCAGCAACAGCGCAACCGGATGGTTGGAAGGACTACGAAGATTTCCTGGACGGCGGCGACCCGGAGTATGCCTGGCTGCGTCCGACCGACGAATGGGAGGCGATTGCACTGAACTACACGTCGGGTACGACCGGCCAGCCGAAGGGCGTCGTCCTGCATCACCGCGGCGCCTGCCTCAGCGCACTGAGCATTGTCGTTGACTGGGATTTACCGCGACATCCCGTGTATCTGTGGACCTTGCCGCTGTTTCATTGCAACGGCTGGAGTTGCGCATGGGCAGTCGCCGCGCGCGCCGGGGTGAATGTCTGTCTGCGCCGCGTCGACGCCAACGCCATTCTCGATCTGATCCAGGCCGAACGCGTGACCCACTACTGCGGCGCGCCTATCGTGCATGCGATGCTGGCCGACACGATCGAAGCCCGGCACGATAGCTGGCGCCGCGACACCGCGCACCGCGTGCATGCCATGGTCGCTGGCGCCGCTCCATCGCCGACGCTGATCGGGCGTCTCGACGCATTGGGTTTTGAACTGACGCATGCGTATGGCTTGACCGAAACCTACGGCCCCGCAGCAATTTGCGCCCCCCATGCCAGCTGGACCGCGCTGGATGCGGCAGAGCGGACAGCGAAGACGGCGCGCCAGGGCGTCGCCTATCAACTGCAACTAGGCATGTCGGTGCGCGACCCGGAGACGCTTGAACTGGTTCCTGCGGACGGGGCCACGATCGGCGAACTGATGTTCCGCGGCAATCTATGCATGAAGGGCTATCTGCGCAATCCTGAAGCGACCCAGAAGGCGCTCAAGGATGGCTGGTTCCATACCGGCGATCTCGCGGTGACCATGCCCGACGGCTACGTGCAGATCAAGGACCGCAACAAGGACATCATCATCTCCGGCGGCGAGAATATTTCCAGCATCGATGTGGAAAACGCGCTGTACCAACACCCGGCCGTGGGCGCGGTCGCCGTTGTCGCGATGCCGGACGAGAAGTGGGGCGAGGTGCCGTGCGCGTTTGTCGAAACGCGGCCGGGCGCGGCGGTGAGCGCTGCCGAACTGATCGATCATTGCCGCACGCGACTGGCCGGATTCAAGATGCCGAAGGCGATCTGGTTTTCGGAATTGCCGAAGACCTCAACGGGCAAGATACAAAAGAACGAATTACGCGCAATCGTTGCCGCGATGCAGAGCGCCAGGCCCGACAAGCCGCGCCTGGAACCGGCGATGTAGGCGCTTTGCGGCCGACATTCAAGAAAATCATCAACTTAACCAAGGAGCAACAAGATGGATATGCCAGAACCCGTGTCAAGCAACACCGCTTTCAAACCCAAGAAATCTGTCGCCCTGTCCGGGGTAGTGGTCGGCGATACGCGCCTTTGCACAGTTGGCCGCGCGGGCAACGACTTGCACTATCGCGGCTACAACATCCTTGACATTGCCGACGTGTGCGAATTCGAAGAAATTGCCTACCTGCTGGTGCATGGCGCGCTGCCGCGTCCCGCCGAGTTGAGCGCCTATAAGTCCAAGCTCCAGGCGCTGCGCGGCCTGCCTGCGGCGGTAAAGATGGCGCTTGAGGCGATTCCGGCATCGGCGCATCCGCTGGACGTGCTGCGCTCGGGTGTGTCGACGCTGGGCACGGTGCTGCCGGAAAAGGACGATCACGGCGTCTCCGGCACGCGCGACATCGCCGACAGGCTGATGGCTTCGCTGGGCTCGATGCTGCTGTACTGGTATCACTTCAGCAACAACGGCCGCCGTATCGAAGTGGAAACCGACGACGACTCCATCAGCGGGCATTTTCTCCATCTGCTGCACGGCCGCCCGGCGCCGGACCTGTGGGTACGGGCGCTGCACACCTCGTTCAATCTGTATGCGGAACATGAGTTCAATGCGTCCACCTTCACCGCTCGCGTCATCGCCAGCACCGGCTCCGATTTCTATTCTTCGATTACAGGGGCGATCGGTGCACTGCGCGGCCCGAAGCACGGCTGCGCCAATGAAATCGCATTCGAGATCCAGAAGCGCTACGACACGCCGGATGATGCCGAGGACGACATCAGGAAGCGCATCGAAAAGAAAGAGGTGATTATCGGCTTCGGACATCCGGTATACACGGTCGCCGATCCACGTCATCAGGTAATCAGGACCGTGGCAGAGCGACTGTCCGATGCGGCGGCCAATCGTAAAATGTTCCAGGTCGCGGAACGCATCATGCATGTCATGGCGCAAACGAAAAAAATGTTCCCGAACATGGATTGGTTTTCTGCGATTGCCTATCATCAGATGGGTGTGCCGACGGCGATGTTTACGCCGATTTTCGCCATAGCGCGCACGGCAGGCTGGAGCGCCCATGTGATCGAACAACGGATAGACAACAAGATCATCCGGCCCAGCGCCAATTATGCAGGCCCGGAAAATCGTCCATTCGTGCCCTTGCAGCAGCGCACCTGAGATATCCCGCGATGACCGTGACAGCCCTTGTAGACAAGAAAGCCCAATGATGCGCCGATTGATTTTTTGCGTCCTTGCATGTGCGACGCTCACCTTGCATGCCCATGCCGACGATCTTGACGTCGCGCTCGACAAACTTGCTCCCGGACCGGACCGGGACGCGATTCTGCTCGGCCGGAATATCGTGTTCGACACGCCGCGCTATGCGGCGAAGTACGTCTCCGGCGGCATATCCTGCGCGAGTTGCCACATTAACGGCGGAAGGCAGGCGCACGCCTCGCCGTGGTACGGCATTGTCGGCGTCATGCCGGCTTACAGCGCGCGTAGCGCAACGGTCGCATCCCTTGAGCAAAGGATCAATGAATGCTTCCGGCGCTCGGAGAACGGCAGCCCGCTGCCGTTCGGCTCAGCCGAAATGAACGGCTTGCTGGCCTACATGTCCTTCATCTCGAAGGGGGTGCCGGCGGGAGAATTCGGTCCGGGGCGCGGGATGGGCAAACTGGCAGGCGCGGATCGTCCGGATGCGCTCCACGGCAAGACGATCTACGGCCAGAAATGCGCCGCCTGCCACGGCGCAAACGGCGGCGGCCTGCAAAGCAATGGCAGCTACAGCGTGCCGCCGCTATGGGGTGACGCCTCGTACAACATTGGGGCAAGCATGGCGCGCGTCGGGCCGGCGGCCGCATTCATCAAACATAATATGCCGCTCGGTCAGGGCGACACCTTGACCGACCAGGAGGCGCTTGACGTCGCCTACTACGTGACCCGTCAGCCGCGCCCGGATCTGGCGGGGAAGGCGGCGGATTGGCCTAACGGCGGCAAACCCGCCGATGCGCGTTACTGACCGGGTGCATTGCGCCGGATCCACTGAATCAGGGAGTGTTTATGCGCGACACGCGTATTACTGTTGAAGACGGCCCCCGCGAGCCGATAACGCCTAGGGCCTTATTCATGGCGTTTGCCATGATCGGGCTATGCGGCTTCGGCGGCATCCTGTCCTGGGCGCGTCGGATGCTGGTCGACACCAAAGGCTGGTTGACCGAAACGGAGTTCACCGAGTTGCTCGGGTTTGCCCAGATTCTGCCCGGCGCCAACGGCACCCATCTTGCGGTGATGTTCGGCCTGCGCTGCTGCGGCTGGCGCGGCGCTGTGGCCGCCGTCGCGGGGCTGTTGATCCCGCCGTTCGGAATCCTGATTTCACTGGCAGTGTTGTATCAATGGTATGGCGCGCTGCCGCAGGTGCGTGGCGCGCTGAAGGGGATGGCGGCGGTGGCGGCGGGGCTCAGCATCGATGCCGGCATCAGGCTCGCGCGTGCCCAGCCGCGGCGCGCCCGTTGTTTCCTGTTAAGCGCTGCCGCATTCGTCGCCATTGCACTGCTGAACCTGCCGCTTGCGGGCGTGATGGCAAGCCTGGTTCCGGTGTCGATCGGTTGCGAGTTGCTGCTTCTGCGGCAGCCGGCATGGCCTCAACGCAAAGCGGCTCCAATGGACCGGAAGGAAGGAAGAAGTTGAGCATGCTGTACGTCCTCGCTGTCCATTTCTTTCTGATATCGCTGATTGCGTTCGGCGGGGCCAGCGCCGTATTGCCGGAAATGCACCGCTTTCTGGTGGAAAACCTGCACTTGATCAGCGACCGGGATTTCATTGCCTTGAATGCGCTCGCGCAGGCGGCGCCCGGACCCAACGTGCAGATTGTCGCGATGTACGGTTTTCAGGTCGCCGGCCTGTCGGGCGCGGTCGTGTCGATGCTGGCGATGTGCGGGCCGACGTCCATGCTGGCGATACTGGTCGAGAGTTTCGGCAAGCGCCATAGTGGGACCGCATGGCACAAGCTGATCCGGCGCGCGCTTGCGCCGCTGACGGTCGGTCTGGTGTTGGCGACAGGGTACATGCTGTCGATCGGCGCGGCGCGCATGGGGGATAGCGGGACCCGGCCGCTCGCGCTGACCGCTGTTGCAGTCGGGGTCGCGATGTCGCGCCGGCTCAGCCCGATTGCCTTGATAGCGATCGGCTGCGTACTGGGCGCGGCCGGCTTGATATAAGCCAGGTCGATAAGCCGCGCCGATAGGCCGCGGTTTTTCTTGAATAGCCACCATCTCAGAGGACTTGAAATCGATGAGCATCAACGCTAGTGAAGCGGAGCGGTATCCGACACGCCTGAAGCGTGTAACGCCGGTCATGTCGCCGGCGCAGCTGTGCGGCGAGTTGCGAAACTCCGTTCAAGTACGAGAGACTGTCCAGTCCGCGCGGCGCGCATTGACGCGCATTCTGCATCGGCATGACGACCGCCTTGCCGTGATAGTCGGACCTTGTTCCATCCACGACGTCAACGCAGCGCGTGACTATGCAGAAAAGCTGGCTGCGCTGCGCCAGGCCCACCGTGGCGACGTCGACATCATCATGCGCGCGTATTTCGAAAAACCGCGCACGACCGATGGCTGGAAAGGCCTGTTAAATGATCCGCATCTTAACGGCAGCAGCGACATTGAGCTGGGTTTGCGCCTCGCCCGCAGCCTGCTGCTGGACATAAATCTGATCGGGCTGCCGGTCGCCACGGAATTTCTGGAGCCTTGCGCGACCCATTTTATTAGCGACCTGGTTGCCTGGGGCGCCATCGGCGCGCGCACGGCCGAGTCGCAGATCCATCGGCAACTGGCTTCCGGCCTGTCCTGTCCGATCGGCTTCAAGAATGGCACCGATGGCAACGTAAAAATCGCGGCCGACGCCGTCAAATCGGCCAGCGCCCAGCACCAGTTCCTGACAGTCGGAGCGGACGGGGTGTTTGCCGGGGTCTGGACCACCGGCAATCCCGATTGCCATATCGTGCTGCGTGGCGGCGTCGCGCCGAATTATGATGCGGCCAGTGTCGCGGACGCCTGTCTGGCGCTGGCGCAGCATGGTTTGGCGGGGCGCGTGATGATCGATGCGTCGCATGGCAACAGTCGGAAGCTGCACGACAATCAGTTGGCGGTCTGCGAAAACATTGCCGGCCAGCTGGCAGGCGGTAGCCAGGCAATCGTCGGCGTCATGATCGAATCCAACCTGGTCTGCGGCAGGCAGGATTTTGCGGCAGGCCGGCCGCTCACTTATGGGCAGAGCATTACCGACGCATGCATCGCCTGGGATGATACGGTGCGCATCGTCGAACGGCTGGCGCAAGCGGTGCGCCAGCGGCGCGATGCCTTGTCGGCCACGACGAAAGGCTTTGCGCCGCCCGAGCCCAAGGCATTGCCGGCGCTACCGATTTAACTGTCACGCTCTACCGGGGCCGGTTCAGGTTGCGGCAGCTGCGGATCGTTCCAGCCGCCGCCCAGCGCCTTCGCGAGAAACACCACCAGCGCGATTTGCTGGCCGCGAATCTGGACTTCCTTGCGCTCGCTGTCGAGCAGACGCTGTTGTGCGCTGATGACGTCGATAAAGGCAGCCAGGCCGCCGCCATAGCGATCATTGGCGAAGTCGAGCAGACGCTGCGCATCGGCCACCGCCGCATGCGCCTGGCGTAGCGCGCCATCGAGCAGCGCCAGTCCCGTCACGCCATCCTGAACCTGCTGGAACGCGTCGAGCACGGTCTGCCTGTACCTGGCTTCGGCCGCGACATAATCCGCGCGTGAAAAATCGACCCTGGCAGTCCGCCTGCCGCCATCGAACAGCAGCTCGGCCGCCGCGCCGCCGACCGACCATGCCAACGCCGGTGCGCTCAGCATGTCGGCAAAGCGGGTCGCTTCCCAGCCGATGTTCGGGGCCAGTGTCAGGCTTGGAAAATACGCGGTCCGGGCGACGCCGATGCGCGCATTCGCCGCCGCCATTGCCCGCTCCGCCGATGCGATATCGGGCCGCCGCTGCAGTAGCTCGCTCGGCACGCCGAGCGGCAGCGTCGGAGCGTTCAGCGTCTGCAGCCTCGGCGCCAGCGAAAACAGCGGCGCGGGCTGCCCGGTCAACGCGGCAATCGCATGCTCATATTGCGCACGCCGGTTCAGCAGCAGTTGCGCCTCGATCCGCGTCGCGTCGAGTTGCGCCTGCTGTTGCAGGAGATCGAGCCCGGACACCGCGCCCAGTTCATGACGCGCTGTCACATAATCGAGCGCCTTCTCTTGCAGGGCGACCGAACGCTTGAGCACGTCGCTCTCAGCATCCAGTTCGCGCAAGGCGACATAGGCGGTGGCAAGGTCCGCAGTCAATATCAGCCGTGCATTGACGAGATCGTCCGCGGCCTGTTGTGCGGATGCGCCGGCTGCATCGGCTGCGAGCCGGATCCGGCCGAACAGGTCGAGTTCATAGTTGATGCTCACGCCCAATCTGATGTCGTTCTGCACGGTCGACTGGCTCGGCACAGCGTAGTTCAGTTGCGGCCGGTCGGCGGAAATTTTTGCGCGTGCCACGCTTGCGGCAAGACCGACTTCCGGCGCAAGCGCCGCTGAAGCAGCTGCCAGCGCAGCCACCGCCTGATCGTAGTGCGCGCTAGCGACACGCAGGGTTTGATTGTCCGCGAGCGCTTGCTGTTCCAGCGCGTCCAGTTGCGGATCGGCGAAACTGCGCCACCAGTCCGGTTCCAGCGGCGCGTGCGCAGGGGAGATCGGACGCCAGTACGCATCGGCCGGATCGGTCTTCCAGGCAGCAGGCGCGACAACCTGCGGCCGCCGGTATGCGGGGCCGACGCTGCAGCCGGCCAGCGCCGCCAGCAATATGAGCGCAACAGACGGCAACCTCATGTCGCTGCCTTGGCCGGCGTTTTCCGGATAAGGACCTTGTCGCCATCCGTGAGCGAATCGCTCGGATTGACGATGAGCTGATCGCCCGGCGCGATGCCGCTTTCGATCTCAAGCGCCTGTCCGAGATCGTGCGCGATCACGACAGGCCGCAGATGCACATTGCCGCTGGCGTCGACGATCGCGATGCGCGGGCCTTCAGCGCGAAATAACAAGGTATTGCCGGGTACTTCCAGGCGTGCCTGCGCGGCCTTGGGCAACGCTACCTGGACATAAGCGCCTGGCAGCAGCGCGCCGTCGCGATTTGGCAGCGCTACCTCGATCTTCAGCGAGCGCGTGGCGACGTCGATCGCGGCCGCCGAATGAACCACCGTTCCAGCAAAGCTGCGCTTTGCCAGTTCGGCCTGGGTCACCGTCACTTGCTGTCCGACTGCAATGCCTGCGGCGTACGCCTGCGGTACGTTGACATAAACCCGCAGCCGGTCGGACTGGGTCAGCACGAACAGCGCTTGTCCCGCGCCGCCGCTGCCCGCCTCGACCAGGTTGCCGATGTCGACGTTGCGCCGGGTGACGATGCCGGCGAACGGCGCGACGATGCGCTTGAAAGACTCCAGTTGACGCAAGCGTTCGACGTTGGCGTCGGCCGCCGCGAGATTGGCGACGCTCTGGCGATAGGCGCTCTCGCGTTCGTCGAGCTCTTGCTGCGAAACCGCGTCGCGTTTGCGCAGTTGCTGCCAGCGCAGCAGCGAGCTCTTTGCCAGGCCGAGCGCGGCGGCTGACTGCTCCCGCATGGCGGCCGCCTGGGCGAATTCGTGATCGATCTCCGGCGTGTCGAGTTCCGCCAGCAACTGTCCCGCTTGCACCGGCGTGCCGATGTCCGCGTGCCAGCGCAAGAGATAGCCGCGGGCGCGGGCGTAAATCGGCGACTCTGCATAACCTTGCAAGGTGCCCGGCAACAGGATGCTGACGGTGTTTGCCGTGGCACTGGGCTTGACCACGTTGACGTATTGCCGCGTGTTTTGCGCGGTTGTGTCAGCCAGCCTGCGCGCATCTTCATGGTGATTGAAAGCCGTGTGCGCGGCGCCGCCCAGGAGCAGCAGCAGGACCGCCAGCCCGACGGCGCGCGCGCGCCGCTGTACCCTGGCCACGGGCGGCAGGGCCAGGCCGTCGCCGTACTCGCCGGTGCGATTGAGCAGAGTTTCGGGATCTCGTACGTTCATGTCGTCCTTCGAATCGATTGAGAAAAATACCTGTGCATGAGGCCAACCGCTACGACTCCTCCTCGTCCGGCATGCCTGGGGTCTGCCTGCGGGCGAGTCGGCTGTGCACGCCGGCGAACACCAGGGGAACGAACAACAGCGTCGACACCGTCGCGAACAGCAGGCCGCCGATCACGGCGCGGCCGAGCGGCGCGTTTTGTTCGGCGGCTTCTCCCAGGCCCAATGCCATCGGAACCATGCCGATAATCATCGCGGTGGCCGTCATCAGTACCGGCCGGATACGCGTGGCGCCGGCCTCCAGGGCCGCTGCCAGCGGCGTCGCGCCCGCTGCCAGCCGTTGGCGCGCAAATGACACCACCAGGATGCTGTTGGCCGTGGCCACGCCGATCGTCATGATCGCGCCGGTCAGTGCAGGTACGCTCAGGTGCGTCTGGGTGACGAACAGTATCCAGACAATCCCCGCCAGCGCCGCCGGCAGCGCGCTGATGATGATGAGCGGGTCGACCCAGGACTGGAAGTTGCTGACGATCAGTAGATAGACCAGTACGATTGCGACCGCCACGCCGGTGCCAAGTCCGAGATACGACGAATGCATGGTGTCGACCTGGCCGCGCACGGCGATATCGACGCCGCGCGGCAACGATGGACGCAGGGCGTCGACCAGATGCTCGACCTTGCCGGCGACAGCGCCTAGATCGCTGCCTTCAACGCTGACGTACAGGTCGATCACGGGCCGGATGTTGTAGTGCGAGACCACGGCCGGTTTGGCATGGCGCTGGACTTCAACCAGATTGCCGAGCAGTTGCGAAGCCGTATTGCCGCCCGACGAGACGGGCAGGCGCAATATGTCGTCAATCGACGCCACGTTGTATTGCGGCGTCTGCACCGTCAGCGGATACTCGACGCCCTGCGGACTCAGCCAGAACGCCGGGGCCGTCTGAGAGCTGCCCGACAGCGAGACCAGAAGATTTTGCGCCACGTTCTGGGCGCTGAGATTCAATTGCTGCAGGCGCGTGCGGTCCATGCGCAAGGTCAGCGTCGGCTCGTCCAGGCGCTGCTGTATGTGCACGTCGACCGTGCCGGGAATGCGTCGGATCTGCTGCATCAGCTTGGTCGCCGTCGCAAAATTCGCGCCCTGATTCGCCCCGACGATCTGCACATCAATCGCTGCCGGTTGGCCGAAGTCCAATATCTGCGTGAGGATATCGGCAGGCTGAAAGAAGAATTCGACGCCGGGAAACTGTGCCGGCAAAACGGCGCGCAGCCTGTCGATGTAAGCGGCCGTGGGCAGATGCCCCGGGTTCAGCGCGATGAGCACTTCGCCGTCGAAAGTACCAATCGTGCCGGCATTGCTGTAGGACAGATTGATACCGCTATACGGCAGCCCGAGATTGTCGAGAATCGGTCCAAGCTCATGCGGCGGAATAACCTGGCGGGCGACTTTTTCGACATCATCGGCCAGGCGCGCCGTCTCTTCGATGCGCAGGCCCGTGGGCGCCCGAAAGTGCAGGCGTATCTGGCCGGCATCGACGCTCGGGAAAAAGTCGGTGCCGAGCGCAGGGACGAGACCGGCGGAGAGCACGCAGAATCCGAGAAACATCCCGGCATAGAAGCGCCGGCGCGCCAGTAAAATCCCCAGCAGCACGATGTAGTTGGCCCGCAAGCGCTCGAACGCGCTGTCGAAGCGTTGATAAACGACGGCCAAACGCGATGGCCGCGCCTTGACCGGGCCGGTCGTTTTGCGGTGTTTCATCAACAGCAGCGCCAGCGTCGGCACCAGCGTACGGGACAGGATGTAGGAAGCGATCATCGCAAACAGGACCGCCTCAGCCAAAGGCACGAACAGGTAGCGCGCCACGCCGGTCAGGAAGAACATCGGCACGAACACGATACAGATGCACAGGGTCGACACCAGCGCCGGGACGGCTATTTCGCTGGCACCGTCGAGGATCGCATCGTACAGGCTGCTGCCCAGATGCAGGTGCCGCTCGATGTTCTCGATCGTCACCGTCGCATCATCGACCAGGATGCCGACCGCGAGCGCAAGGCCGCCGAGCGTCATGAGGTTGAGCGTCGCTCCCAGCGCATGTAGCGCGAGCAGGGAGGACAGGATCGACAGAGGAATAGAGATGGTGATGATGACGGTGCTGCGCCAGTTGCCGAGGAACAGCAGAATCATTGACGCCGTCAGCAAGGCGGCGATCAACGCTTCCCGGATCACGCCTTGCACCGCGGCCTTGACGAACACTGACTGATCGAACAGCGGCAGGATCTTCAGGTCCTGCGGCAGCGATTGCCGCGCATGAGGCACCAGCGCCTTGATGGCATTGACGATCGATAATGTCGACGCGTCGCCGTTCTTCAGGACCGACAGCAGCACGCCGCGCTGGCCATCCAGCCGAACGACGTTGGTTTGCGGCGTGAAGCCGTCACGCACGTGCGCGACTTCCCGCAAATACGTCGTGGCGCCATTGACCGTCCGCACCGGAATGCTGTTGAGTCCGTCGATCGTGTCCGGCGACGCGTTCGTGTCGATGGCGAATTCGGTCGCGCCGATTTTCGCGGTGCCGCTCGGCAAAATCAGGTTCTGCGCATTTACCGCGTTGACGACGTCGTTCGGGGTCAAGCCTTTTGACAGCAGGGATCTTGTGTCAAGGTCGACGGAAATCACGCGCTGTTTGCCGCCGTACGCGAACGGCACCACCGCGCCGGGAATCGTAATCAATTGCGGACGCAGGAAGTTGCTGGCGACGTCGTTCAAGGCCTGCTCCGACATCAGGGGACTCGACACGCCGAGCTGTATCGCCGGGATGCTCGAGGCGGAATAGCTGATGATGATGGGCGGCGCGGCGCCGGGCGGCATGAAGCGCAGTTGCGATTGTTCGGTCGAGACCGTCTGCGCGATGGCGGAGCGGATATCCGCGCCAGGCTGCAGGAATAGCTTGATTACCGCAATGCCCGCCAGGGACTGCGACTCGATATGCTGGACGTTGTTGACCACGACCGTCAACGTGCGCTCGTTGACCGATGTGATGCGATTGGCCATCTCGGGCGCTGATAAGCCATTGTAGGTCCAGATGATGCTGATTACCGGAATGTCGATTTCGGGCAGAACGTCGGTCGGCATCGTCCGCAGCGCAAACGGCGCTGCCAGGAGAATCATGAGCGCCATCACGATAAAGGTGTACGGCCGCTTTAGTGCATGCTTGACAATCCACATGAAGCTATTTCTCGATGGTGTTGAAAATAAGCCGATTGCCGTGTTTTTCCGGCAGTCGGCCAGTGCGGCATCAGCGAGTGAAAAGCTCCGAAAAGCGCTTCAGCAATGCTGCTCGTCCTGGTTTTTCCGCTCCGTCGGCTGGCGTCGGCAGCAACTTGATCGCATCGAGCGGTGGGCGGATCGGCGCGACATCGTCGCGTGCGGGAATAATGTATTGCGCCGCCGCGCGCCGTTGCCCCGCCGGGGACAGCAAGAAGTCAACAAAGCGTTTCGCATCGTCAGGCGCTTTCGTCGTCTTCAGAATCATGACGGGACGGGCCGTGGCGATCGTGCCGCTCTTCGGAAAAATCACTTCGATAGGCGCACCGCCTGCCTTGTCTTCCAGAGCCGTATGATCGGCGACGGCGAACAGCGCCGCCTTGTCGCCGCGTATCACGGTCGCCATCGCCTGTGCGTTCGAGCCGGCGCTCACCATGCCATTCTGTTTTAGTTTTTTTAACAGGTCCCACACCTCGGATCCGCTATTGGCCTCCCATGCGGCGATGAGGTCGAGCGATGAACCGGAATTTGCCGGATCGACCGTGGCGATGCGGTCAAGAAACGCCGGCGCGACCAGGTCCGACCAGTCCTGGGGGCGCGGCGTGCCACTGTCGACGCGCCAGACAATTGCCAGCGTCGCGAGTCCTTGCGCAACGTAGGTCGGCGTGCGATATTGCGCCGGGATATGCTCGGACCCGGCTGGCCGGTTCGGCAGCAGCGCGCCCTTGGCGCTCAGCTCGGCGGCGCTGCGCCACGAGCCGATGATGACCACATCCGCTTGCGGATCCGCGGATTCTTGCTGCAGGCGCTGCAATACCTGTCCCGTATCCCCTTGATAAACCGTGACCGGAATGCCAGTCTGCTGGCGGAAGTCATCGGCAAGGCGCCGGATCAGATTTGCGGGGCCGACACTATAGACGTTCAAGGCCGAGGCGTCGCATGCTGCGATGGCGCCGCACAGCACCAGACAGCACTCAAGGAGCCTGCGAGAGATTCGTATCATCGTGGAATGAGGGTGAGCATCAAAGTGGAGGCGGAAGCAAGCGCAGAATCCTATTTGCGCAGCACCAGGCGGTACGTGGTTTTTCCGGACGAAGCGCTGCTGCTTTGCTCATTGAACAGAAGCTCGGCGCTGCGCAAGTGTTGCATCACTTGGTCGGCATCGATCGCGGTATACAGTCGGCCATGCTTGTCGCGCTCGCCGCTCCCGGCAGTCACGCGCCAGCTCAGATAGAGCGTCCCGCCCGGTGCAAGGATGCGCAGCAACGACTGCAGTGCGAGGCCAAGATCGGCGCGCGGCAGATGCATGATGACCGTTTCGCAGAGTACGTTGGCAAAGCTGCCGTCGCTGATGTTGGCGAGCTCCGGCAGGGCGGCGCTGGCGAACTGGAGCAAGGGGTAACGCCGCCGCGCCTCCGCCAGCAGGCCTTCGGACGGGTCGTAGCCGATCACGTCGAAGCCGCGCGTCGCGAGCCATGCGACATCGCGACCGCTACCGCAGCCTATGTCGGCAGTCCTGCCCGTTAAAAAATGTTCCAGCACCGTGCGGTGCATGTCGTCCGGTACAGGCTGGTCGTGCCAGTCATCTGCAAAGGCCGTCGCCCGCATGTCATAGGCGGCAAGCGTTTTCTGATCCATGAAGCGTTCCGTTAGAAAGTTATCTGTTGGCGCAAGACCGGGCGGCAGGCCATCGCTTTCCCGATGTTGGCTTGCGCACGAGAGAAGCTGTCGGACTGCAGAGTACTACATCGCTGTGGCGGGATGACGCAAGGCGTGGATTGTTTCCGGTTCGCTGCTAATGCGCGGGAATGCGGAAACACCCGGCATGATCTGACTTTCTATGTCTGTTCAAAATTTTCCGTCAGATACTGGACGAAGGACAGCACCCGCGGCGGCACGAGCGCATCCTCGCGGTAGGCGACATAGGCAAAGCGTTTCTCGAAAGTCCAATCTGGAAAAATGGGGATGAGCGTTTTTTCCTCGACCGCTTCACGCGCCACATAGCGGGGCAGGTAGGCTACGCCAAGGTCATCGAGCGCCCCGTTCAACAGGGCGACACTGTTATTCGAGCGCATGATGCAGCGCACGCGCACCTCTACTTCCCGCTTATGTTTGCGCATCGCCACAACTGTCGTGTGCGCCGAGCCGCGAAACAGCAAGAATAGATGGCGCCCAAGCTGATCCGGGTCGGAAATGGCCGGATGGCGTTCCAGATACGCTGGCGATGCAAACAGCCCCCATTCGATTTCCATCAAGGTCCGTCCGAGCCCGGGCTCCGGTTTTACGCGATTGATGAAAATCGCAACGTCGATATTCGCCTCTTCCGGATCGATTTGCCGATCAGTCAATTCGAGCTCAACCTGCACATTGACATATTTCGCGGCGAATTGATTCAGCAAGGGAACAATGACGCGATTGCCAAATGTTACCGGCGAGACGACACGCAGATTGCCGACCGGGTCGGCGTGATATTTGTCCATGAAGGCATCGGCGCTTTGAACCTCCGTCAGCATGCGCGCGCAGTATTTATAGTACGTATGGCCGACATCGGTGACTTCGATCTTGCGAGTCGTGCGCTTTAGCAAGCTGACCCCCAGCACCGCTTCAAGACGGGCAAGCTCCTTGCTCACGGCCGACTTGGACACGCCGATCGCGCGCGCCGCTTCGGTATAACTCATGGTATCCACGACTTTTGCGAAAATAGCCATCGATGTGATTTGCGCCAGCTGGTTCATCACTTCCTCGGAGTAGGTAATTTGTGCTCAGACGATTATTGCTGCCTCTCTCAAGCCCTGATTGTTCAGATGAGAGCTCAATTGTAATGCCGCAAGGAAACAATTGCTGATTTCTCTGCGATTCCCGGGGGAGGCGGTTGACTGCCGTCGGTTGAATGGCCGCAGTCTATGGCTCAATCTGGCTGGGCATGACGGTCACAATCAGCAAAATGAGCTTGTGGAGGTTGTTCTTGAGGTCGGCGCTGGCAAACGGATCCTGATTGACCGTGAATGCCGCGTCGATCACGGCCCAATCCTCTGGCGTCAACAGGCGCTGCGCGGCGGGAAAAATCACTTTCTCTTCCAGATGCACGTGGTTGAAATAGAATCTGGCGTACGTCTCCACCAGATCGCGCAACCCCGGGAATGCAGGGCTGCCCTCCAGTTCGTAGCGGATGAGCGCGTACTCCAATTCTCGTACCAGCGCCTGCTCTCCTTTATCGATCTGACGCACGAAATGCAGCATGCCGTGCATCACTGCCGACAACTGCTCGTGTTCGTCCAGGATAAAACGTACCGCATTGCATTGGCGTGAACTCCTTCGACGTTCAATCCGCGACAGCTTATAAGCCCTGCAAATAGGCAGCCACTGCGCTAGTGAACTGTAACAGTTCACTAGCCTCTTCATCTTTCATGCATTGCTTCAAAAGTGTTGCCAGGAGCGGACATGGCCGAGTAATTCCTGGACGGTTCGAATAGCCGTGCCAGCTGGAGAACGTAAGTAGCAGAGGCATCTCGAAAAGCATGGGCGCTATCCTGTTCTGGAATGCGCGGTTAACAGGAGTGTTGCAAATAAAATAGAGCGTGCTTTCATGAGAATTCCTTTTCAGTTTTTTTAATAATAAGCATTATTTAACGATGATTTTTCCGCGCATGCCGGCCTCGAAGTGCCCCGGCTGCAAGCAGGCGAAGTCAAACGTGCCGGCTTTGCTGAACTGCCAAATTAATTCTCCGGTTTGGCCTGGATCAACCGATACTTGATTTGGATCAGAATGTTCCATTTCCGGAAATTTCAACATCAGCGCTGCATGTTCTTTGAGTTCTTGCATCGAGCCAATCACCATTTCATGTTTGATCTTGCCGGAGTTTTTGACGATGAACTTGACGGTTTCGCCGCGTTTGATCGAGATGGTCGATGGCGTGAAACGCATCGTGTCGGCCAAATCAATTTCCGTCGTCCGCGATACTTTGTCGGCATCGCCCGGCTTGCCCATTTCTGTGGCGCGTCCTTGATGTGTTTGAGCGGCCGCCTGATAATTGTCATCGCCGTGCGCGAAGGCATTGGCGGATAAGGATAAAACCAGGGTTGAGGCAATGAAAATAGATTTCATAAAACGATCCTTTTGGTTGAAAATTAAACGTCGTCTTGCTTGGAAAACAAATTAAAGCTGATAAAAATTCAATTAATGATCGCTGTGTGAACCTCCTCTTTTGATCACTTTCAGGACTTTTTCGCCTGGTTTGGCAGCCATGCGTTTGGCGTCTGGTGCCTGAGTGGCAACCGGCATGGCGGCATCATCGCCTTTCCATTCGTAGGCCAGCGTGCCAGGAGGGTGTTTGTACCAGCCCGGATCTTTGTAATCGTTGCTGGCGAGACCTTTACGTACCTTCACCATGGTAAACATGCCGCCCATTTCAATACCGCCAAATGGGCCGGCACCGGTCATCATCGGCAAGGTGTTGTCCGGCAGCGGCATTTCCATTTCACCCATAGAACCGCCTTTGTCTCCCATAACCATGTAGTCGGGGACCAGCTGGTTGATTTTGTTAAGCACATCGCTCTGATCTACGCCAATCATGGTGGGCACCTCATGGCCCATCGCATTCATTGTGTGATGGGACTTATGGCAATGAAATGCCCAGTCGCCGAGATCAGTGGCATCGAATTCGATGGCACGCATTTGACCGACGGCGATATCGGTGGTCACTTCCGGCCAGCGCGATCCCGGTGGCGTCCAGCCACCATCGGTACCGGTCACGACAAACTCATGCCCATGCAAATGAATCGGATGGCTGGTCATGGTCAGGTTGCCGACGCGGATGCGAACTCGGTCGTTCTGGCCGCACACCATCGGGTCAATACCTGGAAACACACGGCTGTTGAACGTCCATAGGTTAAAGTCGAGCATCGTGTTGGTTTTCGGCGTGTAGCTGCCCGGATCGATGTCGTACGCATTGAGCAGGAAGCAGAAATCGCGATCGACTCGATGCTGACTAGGATCTTTCGGATGCGTGATCCAGAACCCCATCATGCCCATCGCCATTTGCGTCATTTCATCGGCGTGCGGGTGATACATGAACGTGCCGGGCCGCTTCGCAATGAATTCATAAACGAAGGTTTTACCCGGCTGGATGCCTGGTTGTGTCAGGCCGGTTACGCCATCCATGCCATTAGGCAGCCTTTGCCCATGCCAATGAATGCTGGTGATTTCTGGCAATTTATTAGTGACAAACATCCGTACCCGGTCACCTTCTACGACCTCAATGGTCGGCCCTGGCGACTGACCGTTATAGCCCCATAAGTGAGCTTTCATGCCCGGTGCAATTTCGCGCACCACCGGCTCGGCTACCAGATGGAATTCCTTGACACCGTTTTTCATTCGCCAAGGCAAGGTCCAGCTATTGAGAGTGACCACCGGGTTATACGGCCGCCCGTTTGGCGGCGAAAGCGGCGGCTGGGTTGCCGCACCATCCATCGTAACGGCTTCAGGAAGCGATGCAGCGCCGACCCGGCTGACCAAGCCTGCGCCAACAGCAATCGCACTCGCGCCGCTAATAAAATCTCTACGTGACACCATGGTGACTATCCTTTGCTTATTCGTTGATTAATCAGTAGAAGCGGCGGCAGAAGCGCCGGCTTTGCTACTGATGCTTGAGGATGAACGGCCGGTCTGCGCCATCTTTAATGCCGAGTCGGCGATCCAGTAATCGCGCAGCGCCTCGATCGAGCCGTTGACGCTCACGACCTGCGCACGGGCGTCGGCCAGTAACGTGAAAACGCCGATCAACATGCCGTTGTAACGCAGCATTTGTTCGTCGAAGATCCGCTTTTTGAGGGGGACGATTTCATCGCGATAATGTCTGGCGATGTCATAGGAGCTGCGATAACGGGCATATGCTTCGCGCACATCCGAGCGCGCGGTGATGGCCATTTCTGCGGAGCGGTTCACCGCCTGCATATACAGCGCTTCCGCTTTCGCCACTCGGGCGCTGCCCCAATCGAACAATGGGATTTCAAGCTGGATCGAATAGCCGTTTTCGCGCGATGGACTCTGGTTGTAGTTGTTGTGCATTAGGCCAACGTCGAGAATGTTGATAAACCGCGTGGTCTTGGTTAGCCCCAACGATGTCGCCAGGCCGGACAATTCGCGCTTGGCCATCATGATGTCGAGCCTGTTTTGCATGGCTTGCACCTCGACATCGGCAATGTCTTCTGGCGCTTTCGGAAGATCGGGCAGACGATCCGGTAGCTGAAATGCGGTACGCTTCCCCCATAGTCCGAGCAGACGCGTCAGCTTTTCGCGTTCTGCTACTTGTGTCTGCGCCGCCCGCGCCAGCTGCACAGTGACATCGGCATAAAACGATTGCTCGCGCGCCTGCTCCAGCTTGTTCCAGTTACCGACCGCCGCCATTTTGCGCGCCAGCTCGGCGCCGGCTTCGGCCGACACTTTGACTTGCTCCATGTATTTGACGGTTTCTTGTGCTGCAACGGCAGAGAAATAGGCATGACGCGTTTCATCGGCAACAGTCAGTGCGTCGCCGGCGGCGCGGAATTGCGCCTGTTCGAAACGGCGGCGCTCAATCTTGCTGGCGAACGGCATAGTCAACAGACTCATGACCGGCAGCATCAGCGAACGGTCAATTTCGATATCATCGCCACGGCGCAGGCGGCCGAACGAAAAGGATGGATTGGCGATACGTCCGGCCTGCACCAGGTTGGCTTCGGCGATACCCAACTCGCCATAATCGGCCTGTAGTCCCTTGTTATTGAGCAGCGCAATCTTGACCGCGTCATCAACGGTGAGAGGTTTGGCAAGAAGTGGTTCTATCGTATTGGCAACGCTTGCGGCATCGTCTTCAGACTTGATCCATTTGACGTCTTGACCAATACGCTCTTTCGTCAATGACTGTACCGACGAGAAGCCGCCGTCTTGTGAAAATGAAGCACAGCCGGCCAGGAACAAGACTGAAGCTGCGAGTGCGATCGGGCGAAGAGTGACAGAAAATAATGGCATGGTCGCTTCTTAAGGCTTTTGCAAGCCGTTTTGACTTGGCGTCGCATGCGGCATGGAGTGCGGCGCATGACTGGATGGAGTTGTTGGCTTTTTTTCTGGGGCAGTGGTGCTGTTCGCCTTCATGTCCCCCATGTTTTTTTCAGTCATGCCCTTCATGTTTCCCATGCTGGTGTCGGTCATAGCATTGGGCTGACCGATGTCGGCGTTGGACTTCCGCCATGATTGCAATTCAGGATCTTGATAGCTTTTGTAATCAGAAAAGACAGATTTGTAGGGCGCGCTAGAAACAACCGCTTGCGGATTTTGTGGATCTTCTGTAGCGGGTTGCGCATTAACCGCGAACGGAGTTAATACAATGGCGGCACAGATCGCGCGCCTCGTATGGGGGGAGGGAATCATGATGTCCTCGATGCTTCAAAATCGAATGAAATGCAAGATGCGCACGCAAGTGCACAGCTCATGCGAATGCAGAACCTACAATGTGCGACGGCAGGCGGCGATAGCCTGAGGTCGACAGTTCAATTCTGAAATTTAAATGACGAGGGAATGTGGAGGCCGTTCGAGGCCGTCCGGAAAGTGCGCGGTGAATTGGACAACTAGATGGGAGTTTGACTCCAAACCGGTTTGGAGCGGTGCAATCGGATCAAGGATTACAGGGGGACTGATTGCCGCACTCAGACAGCAAGACGCACACGCACTGCATTTGGTCGCACCGTGATGGTGAGAACTGTCTGTAGACGCTTTTCCCGATGAGGTGTGGGAAGAATCAGCGACATCTTGATGGTCATCGTTTGGCGACAATACCTCATGATGATGAATCTGGCTTTCCTGATCAAAACTCACGCTGTCCTCCTCATGCATTGAAGAGTTGGACATAAGGTGATGATGCGCTATCCCGCAGTCAAGCATTCCGGAAGATGCGAAGCCTTGCATAGGCAGAGCAAAGACCAAAAGCCACAATATTGCGATTTTTAGGATGCGAGACATGGGCGTGAGTATAGGTCAAAAATAAAAGGCTAACAATGCAGGTATCGCAACTCGGATTATGGATCATTAGGAGAGTGATCAATGCCACAACTCCACGGCATGGTTATGCCAAAGTACAAATGAATCGACATATATTCCGCTGTCGCGGCTGCTTTATTTCAATCCTAAGAGGAAATAAGGTGAAATCGTTCATTGAATGGATGCGAGTTAAGCTGGCAATGATGTCGGTGCCAATCGCAATGCTCAAGTTGGCTCGAATACACATTGATTTTAATGAGTAGGGATATAGCAAGAAGTTGGTTGAAATTGCCCGCTTTTGCCATTTTGGTCGCCAGTTCGCTGCCGGCCGAGGCGGCGCTCTCGACCTGTTCCTGATAGCCGATGCTTTGGTTGGCGGCGACGCTTTGGTAATACGCGTTGCGGGTCGCGGCAGCCACTTGCAATACCTGGTTGGCGACCGTCAATTTGGTGTGCTGAAACTGCCGTTGCTCGATTTTGGCGCTCACCGGCAGCGTCAACAGCTGCATGATGGCCAGCGAAAAACTGCGCTCGATCTTGATATCTCCGCCGTCGCGGGTATGGCTGAAACTGAAACCGGGATTGGCCAGACGACCGGCTTGCACCAGGTTGGCTTCGGCTATCCCCAACTCTTCGTATTCGGCTTGCAGACTGCGATTATTGAGCAGGGCGACCTGGACCGCATCATCGACCGACAGCGGCTTTTGCAGCAGTTGATCTATGGTTTGCTGCAGTTCAACCCGTTCCGCTTCGGTGTGCGTCCAGCTGACTTCTTTCCCCAGCCGCTGTTGCGCGATATCGCGCACCTGGCCAAAGCCGTGGTCGTCGCTGAAGCTGGCGCAACCGGCCAGTGTCACCAGCAACATGGCAGGCAGCACGCGCCTGCGCATAAAAATAGACATGAAAACCTCGTGGATGTGAGGCAATGCAATGGCCTCCAACGCCGGCGCAAAAATGCGCACGACGGAATTGCCCATCATATTGCGATGCAATCAGGCTTGCCACTCTTGAAAAGCGGCAAGCTACGCGACAAGGAATTACACGAGGGAGGAGGGCGGCCGTTCCGGATTTTCCGGCGTATAGCCGACAAAACCCGAAAGCCTCAGGCGGGTGTAGTGCGCGCTCAATGCCGGCAACTTGGCGGCGACCGTGGTCGACACCGGCATCATGCCGATGCAGCAGGCGGCGCAGGAACTGCAGGAGCTGGAAGTTTTGCCGTGCGAGGCGGCGTCATGCTTGGCATGGGTTGCGGAGTGATCCGACAGCTGAACTTGCTGATCCGCATGGTGGTGCGGCGTGGAAGAGGCGCTGGTCTCTGCGGTTTCCGACGAGGCGCAAAAAACCATTGCCGCCGCTGCATATCCCTGTAACGGGAGTGCCAGCGCCAGCAATAAAATCAACAGGTTTTTCAGGCGGCTTATCGGAAACATGAGCGCGATTTTAGCATTGACTATGGTTTGGACCGGAGCAAGTCCCGCCTCCCAAGCCTTCCAGGATCGGGCATTCAGGCCGCGCATCGCCGTGGCAATCGTGCGCCAGCCGCTCCAGCGTCGCCTTCATTGCTTGCAATTCGTTGATCTTGTCGTCCAGCTCGCGGATATGGCTCAGCGCCAGTTGCTTGACCTTGCTGCTGGAGCGCGATTGATCGAGCCAGAGCCCGATCAGTTCGGCAATCTGCTTCATCGAAAATCCCAGCAGCCGGCCTTGCCGGATGAAGCGCAGCAAATGGATATCGCGCTCGGCATAGGTGCGATAACCGGCATCGGTGCGGGCCGCTTTCGGGATCAGGCCGATTTCTTCGTAATGCCGGATCATCTTGGCCGAGACGCCGGAGGCTAGCGCGGCATCGCCGATATTCATGGCTTCAGTGTGCATGTGCGGACTCCATCGCAGATACGGTCACGGTCTTGCCAGTGGTGGCGGCTGCGCCGGACGCCGGTCGCCAGCGTCGCAGCAGCAAGGCATTGCTGACCACGCTGAGGCTGCTGAAAGCCATCGCCGCCCCGGCCAGTACCGGATTCAGGTAGCCCAGCGCCGCCAGCGGAATGCCGACCACGTTAAAGATAAATGCCCAGAACAGGTTTTGCCGGATCTTGCGATAAGTGCGGCGCGAGATCGCAATCGCGTCCGCCACCAGCGCCGGATCGCCGCGCATCAGCGTGATGCCGGCGGCTTGCAGCGCGACATCGGTGCCGGTCGACATCGCAATGCCGACGTCGGCGGCGGCCAGCGCCGGCGCGTCGTTGATGCCGTCGCCGACCATCGCCACCACCGCGCCGTTCTTTTTCAAATCGGCGATGACCCTGGCTTTGTCGGCGGGCAGGATCGCCGCATGTATTTCCGCAATGCCCAATTGCTTGCCGACCGCACCGACGCTGCCCCAATTGTCGCCGCTTAGCATGACCACCCGGATCGCTTGCCGTTGTAGCTGTTCAATCGCGGCTTTGGCCGACGGCTTGAGCGCATCGCCAAAGGCCAGCAAGCCGCGCACCGTGCGCTGGCCGTCCAGTTCGCCGGCCAGCCAGGAGACCGTGCGGCCTGCGCCTTCCAGCGCCGCCGCGCGCGTTTCCAGCGCGCTGGTATCGACGCCCAGTTCGCGCATCCAGCGCGAGCTGCCAAGGTAACAAGCCTGATCGCCGACTCTAGCTTGTATGCCGCGACCGGCCACCGTTTGCACATTGGATGCGGCCGGATAGTGTAGATTTTTCTGCGCGGCGGCGGCGATCACGGCGCGCGCCAGCGGATGTTCGCTGTTGTGCTGCACCGCTGCCGCTAGAGTCAATAAATCGTCGGCAGCGGATTGTTCGTCGCTGCTCGGCTGCCAGGCCACCAGCGTCGGATGGCCGACGGTCAAGGTGCCGGTCTTGTCGAAAGCGACCACGCTGATGCGGTGCGCCAACTCCAATGCTTCGGCATCTTTGATCAGGATGCCGTAGCGGGCGGCGATCCCGGTGCCGGCCATGATCGCGGTCGGCGTCGCCAACCCCAGCGCGCAAGGACAGGCAATCACCATCACCGCCACCGCATTGAGCAGGGCTTGCTGCCAATCGCCGCTGAACAGGCCCCAGCCGAGCAGCGTCAGCAGCGCGATCAGCAGCACCACCGGCACGAATACCGCGCTGACCCGATCGACCAGGCGCTGGATCGGCGCCTTGGCTGCTTGCGCGTGTTCCACCATGCGGATAATCCGGGCCAGGGTGGTTTCGGCGCCGACCGCGGTGGTGCTGACCAGCAGCAAACCTTCGCCATTGATGGCGCCGGCAGTCACGTGATCGTTAGGCTGTTTCGGCAGCGGCAGGCTCTCGCCGGTCAGCAAGGATTCGTCGACGTGGCTTTGTCCTTCCAGCACCACGCCATCCACCGCGATGCGCTCGCCGGCACGTACCACCACCAGGTCATCCACTTGCAGCGCACTGATGGCAAGTTCGCGGTCAACCCCGTCGCGCCGCACCGTCGCGCGTTCCGGCTGCAGCGCATGCAGGGCCCGGATGGCATCGGCGGTCTGGCGCTTGGCGCGGGTTTCCAGCCATTTGCCGAGCAGCACCAGCGTGATGACCGCCGCCGACGCCTCGAAATAAAGATGCGCCATCGCGTGCATGTCCTGCGTCAGCAATTGAAATAGCGACAGGCCGTAAGCGGCGCTGGTGCCGAGTGCCACCAGCAAGTCCATATTGCCGGCGCCCGCCTTCAGCGCGCGCCAGCCGGCTCGATAGAAGCGGCCGCCAAGCCAGAACTGCACCGGCGTTGCCAGCGCCAATTGCCACCAGCCGGGGAGTTGCCAGTCGCCGCCGAACAGCATCAGCAGCATCGGCAGGATCAACGGCAGCGTCAGCAGTGCCGAGGCGGCGACCGGCCACCAGCTCGGCACTTTGCCGGCGGATGGGCTTGTCGGTTGCGGATCGACGGCCGGCAGCGCGGCGACATAACCCGCTGCCGCCACCGCCGCCAGCAACTGTTCTGCGGCTACCGCGCCGCTTGTGGTGAGAGTGGCTTTTTCAGTCGCCAGGTTGACCGACACGGCTTGCACGCCGGGGACCTTTTGCAAGGCTTTTTCAACCCGGCCGACGCACGACGCGCAGCTCATGCCTTCGATTTGCAATTGGAATTCGGTGTTGGCTGTACTCGCGTTGCTCATGATTAAGTTCCGCTCAGGGATGTTGGTGAATGGGCACCTCTAAAAACCTACTGCGCAGCCCAATTTCGGGGCTGCGCAGTAGGTTTTTAGAGGTACCCGAATAGATAATGGACCTTCCCACCATGGCAAGGTCAAGCGTGAATTTTAACTTGACCTTGCCATGGTGGGAAGCTTGATATTGGCGATTCCAACAACCAACGGAGTAACGACGATGATTGAATTCGCTGTGCAGGATATGACTTGCGGCCATTGCGCGAGCCGCATTACCAAGGCCATCAACGACGTCGACAGCGGCGCAAAAGTCGATGTCAGGATCGAACAGAGGAAAGTGTTGATCGACAGTAAAGTTGGTATCGCCACATTGGCCGAGGCAATCAGGGAGGCCGGCTATACGCCGCTGCCGGCCTGAGAGGTTTTGCTTGATGCCGCGGACAGGGCAGGGCGATCAAGTCCATGCTCGCCCTGTGCCGCAGCTGCCGGGAATACCTGCGGATACTGGAGTTGATACCAGTCCTTGACCTGCTCATGATCCAGACTGAAGAATTCACGAAAACGCGGCACCAGCACGAAGCCGGTGGCGCACACCGTCGACGCCAGGCCAAAGGCGATATACACGTGGCTGACGCTCCAATGGGTCAATGCCGCCCCGGCCGCAGCCGGTCCCAGCGCACCGGCAACCAGCGTGCTCATGATATTGACTGCGGTGATGCGTACCCGAAAATCCCTGGGTATCGCCAGCGTCCGATGGGTCAGACCAATCAGGACCACCGCCGAGTTCGCCATCCCGGCACACAGGAAGGCAGCCATCAACACCAGCGGCCATTGCGTGAAACCGGCCAGTGTCAACGCCAGTCCCTGGATCACCCCGGCGCCGACTCTGACCTGGTAACGGCCGAAGGTTTTAGCCAGAAATCCGGCGCCCCACAAGGCGCCGCCCAACATGCCCAGCGATAGCGCGGCCTCGCAGGCCCCCAGCCATGCGCCTGACAAACCCAGCGCTTGCACCTTCAACGGAATCAGCATGGTGAGCGCGGGCCCCATGAATATCCACGTAATGAAATTTACCAGAGTCCAGCCGCGCTCCAGCGGGACCTGCCACTTCACCGCCAGGCCTGCTTTCAGATCGAACCACCAGTGCGCCGCACCCGAGGTTTTCAAGACAGCCGCGGACGGCGGCGGAATGCGGGTCGCCAGCATCGCCGCCAGCATCAGCAATGCGCAAGACAGCCACAAGGCGGCCGGCGTGCCGGCGGCTGCCAACATGCCGCCGCCCAAAGCCGGTCCGGCAATGCGACCGGCAGCCTGCGCGGTTTTTTGAAGGCTTAAAGCGTCCGACAACTTCTCTGCCGGGATTAATTCTGCGGCAATGGTGGAGGAGGCTGGGGTGATGATGGTGTCGCTCACGGTGGTCACGATTCCCGCAGCGATTAACAGGACAATGTTGTAGTGACCGCAGCTGGCGAGTATGGCGACCAGCAGTGCGATGGAGGCACGGGCCGCCAGGCCGACAGCGATCTGCGTGCGCTTCGGGATCCGATCGCCAAACGGCGACCACAGCGGCATTGCTATAAAGGCTGCGACCGACAGCACCATGCCGTACAGCGCCAGGTCGCGGGCGCCGCCTTGATGCGCGATCCACCACGGCAGCACGACGTAGCCGACCATCTGGGCCAGCAACATCAGCGCATCGCTGATCAAGAGGGCGCGAAACGGCCGCCCCATGTTATCCAGACGGTGTTTTACCCCGTTCCGCATGTTTTCCTTGAGTTGTTGTCGGCAATTAAAAACGGCCCGCATGGGTTGCGGGCCGTTCCTGGACTGCTTATTTCTTTGTTTTAGCCCAACACGCGCCGCAGCCAGCTGCCGATATCCGCCACTTCTTCCGCGCATACCGAGTGCTGCATCATGTATTCGCGCCATTCGACCTGATAGCCGAGTTGCTGCAGCAAGTCGCGCGATTGTTCGGCGCGGAGCACCGGCACCACCGGATCTGCGCGTCCGTGCGCCTGGAAAATCGGTGTCTGCTGGTTGGCGGCGTGGCGTTCGGCGTCGGTCTTGTCGTGCAGCGGCAGGTAGCCGGACAGGCACATCATGCCGGCCAGCTTCGCCGGATGGCGCAAGCCGGTCTGCAACACCATCGCGCAGCCTTGCGAAAACCCGGCGAGCACGATTTTATCGGCCGGGATGCCGCGCGCGATTTCTTGCGCGATCAGTTCTTCAATCTCGGCCTGCGACTTGCGCAAACCGGCTTCATCCTCGCGTTGAGTCAAGTCGCCGCTGCGGATGTCGTACCAGGCCGGCATCACGTAGCCGCCGTTGATGGTCACCGGCATCACCGGCGCGTTCGGGAAGACAAAGCGGATGCCGGGGCAGCCGCGCAGATCCAGTTGATCCACGATAGGCACGAAATCGGAACCGTCGGCACCGAGGCCGTGCATCCAGATGACGGCTGCGGCCGGATTCGGGGCGGTTTCGATTTGGATGGTTTCCAGTTTTGTTGTCATTGTGTTTTCAGATCAATGTTGATGGGGACGATTTGCGTCAGGACAGCATTATTCCAGAGTTCAGCAGGTAGGGCGGAAAAGCGTAGCCCTTGCAGGGTGCGTATCCGCTGGCAGGCAGATACCGTTCAGCAGGCGGATGGCATGCCATCCGAAACCCTTGCTTCACTCTTCCGCCATTTTCGATGCATCAAGCGTCTGTGACGCATCCATCGGCGGATAACGCTGCGCTCATCCGCCCTACAGACGGTTGCAGATTTTAAAACAGATTCTTAACCACATTCGAGGTCGAGGTTGTGGATATAATCGGCGTCGTTTTTTACCACGCTTGCAGTCTCCTCTGAAAACCGTAGCGAGCGGCCCAAGGTCGGGGCGAGAAGCACAGCCGTACGGAGGTACGGCGAGCATCGCAGCCCCGAGATTGGACCGCGCAGTAGGTTTGCAGAGGAGACTTACTTTCAAGGAATCTCATCTAATGAGCATCGGCATCATCAATGCATTCGTCGTCAAATACATGCGCACCATCGAAATGGTGGGCGTGCTGATGCGTGTTTTTAGTTTTAGCCTGGTCAGCTGGCTGGGGCCGGACAGTCCGTTTTTATTCGTCTGGATTTTCAATACGGTCGACGCCACCATGTTGTCCTGGTGTTCGGTGCTTAAGCGGGATAACGCTTATAGCGTTTTGAATGTGTTCTGGATCATGGTCGGCGTAATTGGGATACTGCGCGCCGGGAACATGATCCACTAAGGCCAGTGTTAATCAACTGAGCGACTTGAACGCCAGACAGCGCCCAACTAACCGTTGACGGTCAACGCCGGTAGGGCGGATGAGCGAAGCGTTATCCGCCGCTAGTGTCCTGAGTTGTTAATTATTCAATGAATTAACAACTCAGGACACTAGATGCACCACCTGTATTCGGTACGTCTACCAAGGTGAAGCGGCGGATAACGCTGCGCTCATCCGCCCTACAGTAGTCCGGCGGGTCATCAAGTTCAGACAGCTTTTGATTTCAGTGCCGACTTCGGCCTGAAGGCCTTGCACACGGCCTCGTTGGTTTCCACATACGGGCCGCCGATCAGGTCGATGCAATAAGGCACCGCGGCAAAGATGCCGGACACCAATTGCTTGCCGTCGGCATCTTTCAAACCTTCCAGCGTTTCCTTGATCGATTTCGGCTGGCCCGGCAGGTTCAGGATCAGCGCTGCGTGATCGGCGATTTCGCGGATCACGGCCACTTGGCGCGACAGGATCGCGGTGGGGACGAACTGCAGGCTGATCTGGCGCATTTGCTCGCCGAAACCGGGCATTTCCCTGGTGCCGACCGCCAGCGTCGCTTCCGGCGTCACGTCGCGCCGCGCCGGGCCGGTGCCGCCGGTGGTCAGCACCAGATCGCAGCGCTGTTGATCCACCAGTTCGATCAGGGTTTGTTCGATCAGCGGTCGTTCATCTGCAATCAGGCGGGTTTCGACTTGCCACGGGCTGCTTAGGGCGGCGGTGAACCAGTCCTGCAAGGCGGGGATGCCTTGATCCTGGTAGACGCCGCTGCTGGCGCGGTCGGAGATCGAGACCAGGCCGATTTTCAATTGGCCTGGCGCTGACTCAGGATTCGTCGTGGTCCCGTTCATCGTGCTCGTCTTCGTCATCGTGGTGATCGGCGTCGTCATGCTCGGCTGACGGCTTTTGCAACTGTTTCAACAGCTGGAAAATCTCGCGATACGCCTTCGGCGGTTTGTTCTCGGCCTGTTCCTTGCGGGCATTGCGGATCAGCGTGCGGGTGTGCTGCACATCCAGTTCCGGGTGCTGGGACAGCAGCTCGGTCAATGCCGCATCGTTCTTCAGCAGGCGGTCGCGATGCCGTTCCAGCGCGTGCATGGCGGCGGTGTCGGCTTTCGACAAGCCTCTCCAGCTGTCCAGGGTTTTCTGGATTTCGGCGATTTCGTGAGGTTCCAGCGTGCGCATCTTTTTGCCGACGTATTGGGTCTGGCGGCGGCGTCCTTCGTGATCCTTGATTTGTTGGCACTCAAGGATGGCGTCGCGCACATCTTCCGGCATTGGCACCCGCTTGACGCGGTCGCGCGATTCGGCGATCAACTCTTCGCCGAGCTTCTGCAGGGCGGTCATTTCGCGCTTCAATTGGGATTTGGAGGGACGGTCGTATTCTTGTTCGAACTCGCTGGACTGGAAGCCGCAGGAGCCCCGATTGGGATTTGGCATGATATTAAGGGTGAAACCATTCTGTAAACGACTGCTATCATAACCGTTTTATCCGCCAATCAAAGAAAACCAACTATGAGCGACTCCGTATTTATCCATAGCCAGGACCAGTTGCAGCAGCTTGCACAGGACGTATTGCGTTTTGCCCGGGACCTGGGCGCGTCCGGCGCCTCGGTCGAAATCAGCGAGGGCAGCGGCCTGTCGGTCGCCGTGCGCAAGGGCAGCGTCGAAACCATCGAGCAAAACAAAGACAAGGGCATGGGCGTCACCGTCTACTTGGGCGACGAGGGCCACACCCGGCGCGGCAACGCCAGCACCTCGGACTTTTCGGCCAAGGCACTGAAAGATACGGTCGAGGCGGCGTATAACATTGCCCGTTTTACATCAGAGGACGATTGCGCCGGCTTGCCCGATGCCGACACGCTCGAAATGCACCCGCTGGACCTGCAACTGTGTTCGCCGTGGCTGATCTCGGCGGAAGAGGCGGTCGAGTTGGCCAAGCGCTGCGAAGCGGCGGCCTTCGCGGTCGACAAGCGGATCACCAACAGCGAGGGTGCGGGCGTCTACGCCCAGCAATCGCATTTTGTCAGCGCCAACTCGCGCGGTTTCATGGGCGGCTATCCGTTCTCGCGGCATACCATTTCGGTTGCGCCGATTGCCGGCCGCGGCGGCAATATGCAGCGCGACGACTGGTATTCGTCGATGCGCGATCCAAAGCAACTGGCGCAGCCGGAAGCGGTCGGCCGCTATGCCGCGGAACGCGCGCTGGCACGCTTGAATGCACGCCAGCTCGATACCCGCAAATGCCCAGTGCTGTTTGAAGCGCAGCTGGCAGCCGGTCTGCTGGGGGCTTTTGTGCAAGCCGTGTCGGGCGGCGCGCTGTACCGCAAATCGACGTTCTTGCTGGATACGCTGGGCAAGTCGGTGTTCCCTGCGCATATCCAGATCGTCGAAGATCCGCACGTGATCGGCGCGGTCGGCTCGGCCCCGTTCGATGAAGAAGGCGTCAAGACCCAGCGCCGCGAAGTGGTCAAGGACGGCGTGGTGCAAGGTTATTTCCTGTCGACTTATTCGGCCCGCAAACTGGGCATGAAAACCACCGGCAACGCCGGCGGTTCGCACAATCTGTCGCTGACCTCGTCGCTGACCAAATCTTCGGACAATTTCAAGGCGATGTTGAAGAAACTCGATACCGGCTTGCTGGTCACCGAGCTGATGGGGCAGGGGGTGAATTACGTGACCGGCGATTATTCGCGCGGCGCGTCCGGCTACTGGGTCGAAAAAGGCGTAATCCAATACCCGGTCGAGGAAATCACGATTGCCGGCAACATGAAGGAGATGCTGGCGCAGATCGTGGCGATAGGCGCCGATACGCTGATTCGCGGCACCAAGCAGACTGGTTCGATTTTGATCGAGAGCATGACGGTGGCGGGCAATTAAGCAGGCCAGTTTTCATCGTATCTATGGGTAGGGCGGATGAGCGTAGCGTTATCCGCCGTTTTACATTCCTTCGCACATCCAACGGCGGATAACGCTGCGCTCATCCGCCCTATCTCTCGTTTTTAGTGGGTGCAATGGTACAGCCGATCACCCACCCAAATACGCCTCCAGCACCTTCGGATTATTCAACAAATTGCTGCCGCTATCGGCCAGCACGATCTTGCCGGTTTCCAGTACGTAGCCGTGCTGCGCAATCCGCAGCGCCTGCCGCACGTTTTGTTCGACCAGCAGGATGGTCAGCCCGGTGCGATTGATTTCCTGGACGATGCGGAAGATTTCCTGCACCAGCAGCGGCGCCAATCCCATCGAAGGCTCATCCAGCAGCAGCACGCGCGGCTTGGCCATCAGCGCGCGGCCGATCGCCAGCATCTGCTGTTCGCCGCCGGACAGGTTGCCGGCCAAGCCGTCGCGTCGCCGCTGCAGCACCGGGAACAGCGTATACACCCACTCCAGATCCCGTGCGACTTGCGCCTTGTCCTTGCGGGTGTAGGCCCCCAGCGCCAGGTTTTCGGCGATGCTTAATGTGGTCAACGTGGCGCGCCCTTCGGCCACTTGCACCACGCCGCTTTGCACGATCTTGTGCGGCGCCAGCCTGGTCAGCTCCAGCTGGTCCAGCAAGACCTGACCGCGGGTCGGCTTCAGTAAGCCGGAAATCGCCAGCAGCGCAGTACTTTTGCCGGCGCCGTTGGCGCCTACCAGCGCGGTGATTTCGCCTTCGTTGAGCGCCAGGCTTATGCCTTTGACCGCCTCGATATGACCATATGAAACCGCCAGATCCTGTACCCGTAATATCGGCTTTGCGTTGCCCGTCATTCCGCTTCTTCCTTGCCCAGATAGGCTTCGATCACTTCCTGGTTATTCTTGATTTCGCCGGGCGTGCCTTCGGCGATGATACGGCCGAAATTCAACACCGCGATGCGGTCGCACAAGCCCATCACAAAGCGCATGTCGTGCTCGATCATGAAGATGCTGAAGCCGCGTTGCTTGATGTTCAGGATCTCGGTCATCAGCTCGGTTTTTTCCGCCGGATTCATGCCGGCCACCGGCTCATCCAGCAGCAGCAACTTGGGCTTGGTGGCCAGCGCTCGGGCGAATTCCAGCTTGCGCTGTTCGCCATACGACAGGCTGTCGGCCAGCATTTGCGCCTTGTGATCGAGGCGGACCCAGGACAGCAGCTCTAGCGCCCGCTCGCGGGCTTGGGCCTCGATCCGGCGATACGACCCGAGATTGAACAGCAAGCTGCCAAAGCCGTAGCCCATATGCTCGTGCATGCCGACCACGACGTTTTCCAACAGGGTCATTTCCTTGAACACGCGGATGTTCTGGAATGTACGGGCGATGCCGCGCTCGGTAATCTTGTGCGGTGCCACCTTGCCGATATCCTGGCCGTCGAACTGGATGCCGCCGCCGGAGGCGCGCAGCAGGCCGGTGATCAAGTTGAAGACCGTGGTCTTGCCGGCGCCGTTGGGGCCGATCAAGCCGAAAATGCCGCCTTGCGGCACGTTGAAATTGACGTCTTGCAGCACTTGCAGGCCGCCGAAATTCTTGCTGATATTTTTGAGTTGCAGCATCAGTTGACTCCCGCCGTGCGGCGCTTGCGCTGGAGAAAAGCGCGCATCCGGCGCGGGTCCCAGATCCCCTTCGGTAAATACAAGATGACCAGCACCAGGATCAAGCCGTTGACGGCCAGGCGATAGTGGTTGAAGTCGCGCAGCGCTTCCGGCAGCAGGGTCAGCACGATCGCGCCTATGGTCGGGCCGATCAATGTGCTGCTGCCGCCGAACACCGCCATGGTCAGGATGTCGACCGCGTTTTCGAACGCGTAATTGCCGGGCCCGATGGTGAAGGTGTAGTGCGCATTGAGGCCGCCGGCAACGCCGGCGATGGCGGCGCCGATGACGAACGCCAGCAGCTTGTAGCCGGCGACGTTGATGCCCATCAGGCGCGCTGCGACTTCATCTTCCTTGATCGCTTCGAACGCGCGGCCGATTTTCGAACGTCGGATTCTGGCCAGCAGATACAGCGTCAGCGCCAGCAGCAATACGATATGCCACCATTCGGTGGTCAGCGGGATGCCGTTCAGTCCCAACGGGCCGCCGGTGATGTCCAGGTTCAGCACCACCACCCGCACCACTTCGCCGAAGCCCAGCGTCGCCATCGCCAGATACACGCCGGACAGGCGCAGGGTAGGGATGCCGATAATCAGCGCCACCAGCGCCGGCAGCGCGCCGCCGGCGGCTAGCGCCAGCGGGAACGGCAAGCCGGTCTGCATGCTGATCAGGGCTGCGGTGTAAGCGCCTATGCCCATGAAGGCGGCATTCGCCAGCGACAGCAAGCCGCACGACAGCGTGACGTAAATCGAGAGCGCCAGCATGGCGTTGACGCCGAAGCTGAAAATGACTGTGTTGTAGGTCGACCAGAAGCCGTCCCACCATTCCATGAATCCCATGCTGTTACGCCTTCCTTTCCAGCACTTTGCCGAACATGCCGGACGGCTTGACCAGCAAAATCAAAAACAGTAAACCGAATCCCACCGCATCGCGGAAATCGCTTGAAATATAAGCCACGGTCAGCACTTCGGCGCAGCCCAGGAACAGCCCCGCCAGCATGGCGCCGCGAATATCGCCCATGCCGCCCAGGATGATGACGGCGATTCCCTTGTGCAGCATCGGCTGTCCCATGAACGGCGTGATCGCGTTGAACGACAGGCCGACCAGCACGCCGGCTGCGCCGCCCAATGCGGCGGCGGCAAACGAGGTCAGGTAAAACAAGCCTTCGACATTGATGCCGAGCAGGTAAGCGGCTTTCGGCGATTCGGCGATTGCGCGCAACGCTCGGCCGAGCTGGGTGCGGCGCATGATCGCCAGCAGCACCACCATCAGCACAAATGAAATCACGACGATGCCGATTTGCACCGCGGTGACATGCAATTGACCCCAATTGAAACTGTCTTCGGGGATGGTGCCGGCCGGGAAGCGCTTGTTTTCCGCGCCGAACAAGCCTTGCGCCAGACTGGTCAGGATGGTGGCGACGCCAATCGTCGCGATCATCGGCGCCAGGTGCGGCGCATTGCGTGCGCGCAGCGGCCGCAGCACCAGGAAATCGACCAGCAGACCGAGCGCGCCGGACGCCAGCATCGCAATCACCATCGCCAGCCACAGCGGCAGTGCCAGTTGTTCGACCAGCAGCAGCGCGGCATAACTGCCGAGCATGAAAATCGCGCCATGCGATAAATTGATGACGCCAAGCACGCCGAAAACCAGCGTGAAACCCAACGCAAACAGCGCGTAGACGCTGCCGAGCGAGAGGGCGTTGATGAGTTGTTGTTGGAGCATGGAGGCTTTTCTTTAATACCAAGCGAGATTAGTTAACCGGGGTGCAGTACGCGAGCAGTAGTTAATAGGGGTCAGAGTTTTTTTTCGCAGCAGTATTGCGAAAATTACTCTGACCTCTATTAACGGGCCACGGAGTAGTAACTTTTAAAAAGTTTTACTTTAAAAGCACAAACTTGCCGCCTTTTGCGATATTCACAATCGCCTCCTGCTGCGCATCGTAGCCAACTTCCTTGCCGCCGGCCGCCGGCGCCTTGCGGAACGCAAACTTGCCGGTCGCGCCATCGACAGTCACTGCCGGCAATGCATCGCGCAACGCCACCCTATCCTTGTCGATGGCGCCGCTCAGTTTGACCTTCGTCAGCGCCGCGGCAACGATATGCAACGCGTCATAGGCTTGCGCCGCAAATTGATCCGGGTCGCTGCCGAATTTCGCCTTGTAAGCGGCGATGAAAGCCTGGTTGGCCGGGGTCAGGTTTTCCGACGACCACGGGCTGCCCATGATGGTGCCGTCGCCGGCGCCCTTGGCGATGTCGAACAGCTTCGGCGAGTTGAGGCCGTTGCCGCCGATGAAGGGCTGCTTCATGCCCAAGGCGCGGGTTTGCAGGATGATGTTGGCGGCTTCTTCGGTCAGGCAGGAACAGACGATGGCGTCCGGGTTGGTGGCCTTGATCTTGGTCAGCTGCGCTTTGAAATCGACATCGCCCTTGGCATACGCTTCGGTGGTGGTGACCGGGATCTTCTGGCTGGTCAGGGTGGCCTTGAACACGTCGTAGCCGCTCTTGGTAAACGCGTCGTCGTTACCGTAAATGATCGCCACTTTCTTGATCCCGTAATGCTTGACCGCGGCGCGCGTGGTGACCGGCAACACGTCCGCTTCCATGACCGAATTGCGGAAGGTGAACGGCCCCATCGCCGTGATGCCGTCGGCGGTATTGCTGGTGCCGAAAGCGACCACTTTCGAGGCGTTGGCGATCGGGTCGGCGGCAAACGCCGAGTTGGACAGCGTCGGGCCGAACACCAGCAGCACCTTGTCCTTGAAAATCAGTTTTTTGAAGACGTTGATGGCTTCTTCTTTTTTGCCTTGCTCGTCTTCGACGACCAGCGCCAGTTTGTTGCCGTTGACGCCGCCCTTGGCGTTGACTTCATCGGCAGCCAGCGTAAAGCCATTCTTGATGGCGACGCCGTATTTGGCCGCCGGGCCGGTCAGGGCCGCAGCCAGACCGAGTTTGACATCGGCCGCCTGCGCGGAACTGACCAGGCTGGCACCGAGGACGAGTGCCGAAGATGTCGTAAATACGGTTTTAAGAACGGCGTTGAATTGCATTTTGTATCCTCCAAGTGACCGAAATAGTGAATGCGGATTGCTTGCGGACTGCATACCGAACAAGCTCGGGCAAGCGGCAAGGACGATCCATCCGCTGCGCGCGCGAGCGTTGCAAGGAACACAGTTCTTATCGTTTTTTTCTTGACGCACGCTGGGTGGGTGCACCAAAAGTGAACAAAGTATAAGGGATTTTCGGTTCGAAATTCCCTGTACGCAACTTATTCATTAGCCAGGTAAAGGAGGTGTTTTACACTGGACTGGCGCGGCTTTTGGCCGGCTCGGGGGAGGTGTTGCGTAAGGCGGGGGATTATACCCGGCGTACAGGCAAAATGTTTGTACGCCGGGGAAATTTATTGTGATTGATATGGCATTTGCAGGGCTCTACTAATTCAATAGTGCGCTTGATGAACTTCTCTTTCCATAGCGAGGCTCGCTGAGCGCAGAGATATTTTTTAATGTCTCCGCGTCTTTCGGTAGCTTGATTATGCCGCCATCCATTGCTCCTGCTCCGGTGTTAACTATGAGTTTGTTATCAAGCCAGAATATTTCCGCAATCGGCATTGCACGTGCATATATCTCCCCAATAAATTTATCGTCCGAGGAATACACTCTTACATAGCCGTTCATGCTGTAAAGAGCATCGCCCCCCTGTCCTGGCATGCGAATACCTGGTATCCACTCACCTAAACTAAATACCTTGAATCGCTGGAAATAGAACTCCTTGTTTGGGCTGTATTCTTTGTCATCATACGGCGCTCCTTCATGCCACCTGAAATAAATAAAGCAGGATGCCAGCACGAGCAAAGTGATAAAAATCAACGAGCGTTTTTTAATCGTTACCACGGTATAGGTATCTCCATTCCTTTGGGTACTTGCACCCACATGACATCCGAATACACCACGAAATCACCACCTGCATTGTGCAATTTTTGGTAGCGCCGGAAGTCCTCGTTAAACACGGGCACCAAGCCGGGAAATGTCTCGGCCAGCTCGCTCTTATCTTTCATTTCGAACAGCGTCATATATGCCGCTGTTTCTGCTTTATGCAGCAAGCGGCTGTTGCTCCATACGCCGAGCGGAAAATTCTGCTCGAAGATCGAGTCGCTGTTGAAATCGTAAGTGTCGCGCAGGTAAATGCCGATGTGCTTGACCACAAACGTATCCTGTTTCAGCAACCAGTCGGGGTATGCTTCACCGACGACCGCCAGCTTGAAAAGCCCTTCGCCGATAGCACCGTACAGCTCGTCGAGCACGTCCAGTTTTGTGCCGAACTCCTTGATATTGACCTGGCATACGCTATCCAGCTCGCGCGCCGACATGGAACGACTGCCCAACTTGAACGGCAACACATGCTGGGCCTTCCAGCCTGCTTTTTTTAATTTTGCTTTAAGTCTGTTTATTCCGTTTTCCGTTGTCCAATTCTTGTATAGGTAGTTGAGCGCTTCCACTGCACGTGGAAATTTCAGTAGCCACGCCATCTTGATAATCTGGTCGTTGTACTGTGTTGGAGTGAGATTGAGAGGGTCAACTTTCCCTAATTTGATATCGCGCGGCATCACCCAAGCCGGTTCAATCGAAAACCAATGACGCATGATCTGCGCTGCCATTTTCCAGCCCATCTTGTCCATGGTGTCCGGGATATCGCGGAGCTGCAAAATCTCCATCGAACATTGCACGCCTTCGCGGTCACTGCAAGGCGTTGTCATTGCAACGGCAATCGGGATACTCATCGTTTAGCCACCCCGATTTGCGTTTGCACTGCGTATTTCAGGCTGACTTCTTGCGGCGACGAGGAATATGCCTCGACGGTTTTACCTTCGATGTCCAGCATGTCGTGATGTTCGCCAAATCCGGCCTTAATGCTGTACGCGACACCCTCCGCTGGTTGTTGGCCAGTGCTATCAACTACCACGAAATGCTGGTCGTATTGATTGGTTTCTTTTCCCGCAAATGCATTTTTTCTATAGCCGTTGACGTTCAAGTCTGGATCCGCATCCGACCTGAACTGAGACGCCAGCGTAGCGCCGGCAGTCATCCCAAACGGCGCCACGCCAAGCAATGCCGCCAGTTCCGCAAAGCTCATCGGCGTCTGCTGCCGCGACAGGATATACCCGGCCGCTTCCGGGCTGATCGGGCTACCGCCATCGCCGATAAACACATTCGGCGAGCCGCTGGTCACCGTTGCGCCGCAGGATGTTGTGTCGTTGACGCGGACGGCAGGCTTGCCGTTGATGAAAACGGTGGACGAGCCTTTGCTGATGGTTTGCTTGTCGTCGCTGCTGCAATTGACCTCGCTGCTGACGTAGGCGGCCGGCTTGCCGTTGATGAAGACATTAGATGAACCTTTGATGATGCTGCCGCCGTGCGACAGCGGGTCGCCGACCCTGGCTGCTGGTTTTGCCATTGCGTTTCTCCCTGATGCCAATGATGGATGTATTAATCAATTGGTAATGCCGAAGGGATGCTAATGGACAAATACACAATAAACAATAAGGAAACACTTAAATGACAGGCGAATCGAGGGCTTGGCGAGGCGCCAATTGCCTTGATCTTCAATAAAACCTTGGTCGCTGGAAGAAAGGTGGGATGTCGCTTAAAAGCTACGATCAAAAGCGAACAAACCGCGAGTGCGGTTTTGTGCACACCCGCTGCGGCCTTTTACGGGCGGTAGCAGGGGTAATTGGATAATTTGCTACGCTGCGATGGCGCTTAAGCTCTGTTTTACGATCGCTTGTTGGTGCTTCAAACTTCCTGCTTAGTCAGTTGGGGACAGAGTAATTCGCCACGCTTCGGTGGCTCTTAAACTCTGTCCCGCAATTGTTTTTGTTTAGCTGGGGACAGAGTAATTCGCCACGCTTCGGTGACTCTTAAACTCTGTCCCGCTATTCATTTAGCTTAGCTTTTCGCGCAAATACTGAATCGCCAGCCGCACCTGATTCGGCGCGGTGCCGCCGATATGATCGCGGGCCGCGACCGAGCCTTCCAAGGTCAGCACCGCGAAGATATCGGCTTCGATCAGCGGCGAGAATGCGCGCAGCTGATCGAGCGTCAAGTCGCTCAGGTCGCACGCCTGGTCGACGCAGCTGCGCACCGCATGGGCCACGGCTTCGTGGGCGTCGCGGAACGGCAGGCCCTTCTTGACCAGGTAGTCGGCCAGGTCGGTGGCGGTGGCGTAGCCTTGCAGCGCCGCGGCCCGCATCGCTTCCGGCTTGACGCTGATGCCGCGCGCCATGTCGGCGAAGATGCGCAAGGTGTCGGTCAGCGTGTCGACGGTGTCGAACAGCGGTTCTTTATCTTCCTGGTTGTCCTTGTTGTAGGCCAGCGGCTGGCCTTTCATCAAAGTCAGCAGGGCGACCAGGTGGCCGTTGACTCGGCCGGTCTTGCCGCGCGCCAGTTCCGGCACATCGGGGTTTTTCTTTTGCGGCATGATCGACGAGCCGGTGCAGAAACGGTCGGCGATGTCGATGAAGCCGACCCGCGGGCTCATCCAGATCACCAGCTCTTCCGACATGCGCGAGATATGCGTCATCACCAGTGCCGCGGCGGCGCAGAATTCAATCGCAAAGTCGCGGTCCGAGACCGCATCCAGCGAATTGCGGCAGACATCGTCGAAACCGAGCGTGGCGGCAACTCGCTGACGATCGATAGGGAAAGTGGTGCCGGCCAGTGCGGCGGCGCCCAGCGGCAGGCGGTTGACCCGCTTGCGGCAATCCTGCATGCGTTCGGCGTCGCGCCCGAACATCTCTACATAAGCCAGTACGTGATGACCGAAAGTGATCGGTTGCGCCACCTGCATGTGGGTGAAGCCGGGCAGGATGGTGTCGGCGTGCTGTTCCGCCAGGTCCAGCAAGGCCAGCCGCAGCTCGCGCAGCAGGCCGTCAATATCGTCGATCGCGCCGCGCATGTAGAGCCGGATGTCGGTCGCCACCTGATCGTTGCGTGAGCGGCCGGTGTGCAGCCGCTTGCCGGCATCGCCGACCAGCTCGGTCAGGCGCTTTTCGATGTTCAGGTGGACGTCTTCCAGGTCCAGCAGCCATTCGAACTGGCCGGCGGCGATTTCGCCCTGGATCTGGCTCATGCCCTTCTGGATCGCGGCATAGTCGTCGGCGCTGATGATTTGTTGGTGGGCCAGCATCTCGGCATGCGCCAGCGAGCCCTGAATGTCCACTTCGGCCAGGCGCTTGTCGAAAAATACCGAAGCGGTATAACGTTTGACCAGGTCCGAGACCGGTTCGGAAAAGCGGGCCGACCAGGCTTCGCCTTTTTTGGAGAGTTGTGCTGTCATAATTGAGGCCCTGGAAATTCCTGTGGATGTAAGTCTGTGAATCACGCGATTATAGAGCAAGCCAATAAGCTACCCAATAAACAAAACAACAACGCCGCCGCCAAGCAACCGTCCCATTCCTACATCCCCGCGCCAAACAATGTCTTCACCGAATCCGCCTGACAACACTGCCGCCCAGCAACCCAGCGAAGTTGTCATCCCCGATTGCTGCAATCTGGGGGTCGCGTTCCGGACCCTGATGGCGGTCAATCTCGGCATGATGATCAATGCCTTGCTGCGCATGGACAACTTGTCAACGGCGTTGCTGAGTTTTATCGAACATTCCGGCCTGGTTGAAGCGACCTGTTTCCTGTCCTTGTTCATGTTGTGTTGTTTGCAACGGGTGGCGCATGCGATCCCGGTCTGGGGGCAGCGTCTGTTATGCGCGGCGGTGCCGGCTGTATTGACGATTATCGTGATGCGGCTGTTGTATGAGTTCGGCTGGTTTCTCAGCGGGTTTTCGCAGCTGAGCGCGGGCGAGGGCATGCCGCTGGCGGCACTGGTGGCGGCCTTGTTCGGGATTGTGCTGCAACACTATTTTGAGTTGCGCGCCAAGGCCTTTTCACCGGTGCTGGTGGAGGCGCGCTTGCAGGCATTGCAGGCGCGGATTCGTCCGCATTTCCTGTTTAACAGCCTCAACGCGGTGCTGTCGCTGATCCGGACCGAACCGCGCCGGGCCGAAGCGGCGCTGGAAGATTTGGCCGATTTGATTCGGGTATTGATGCGCGACGGCAGCGTCATGACCACGCTGGAAAAAGAAATCCGATTGTGTCGGCAATACCTGTCGATCGAAAAGATCCGCCTCGGCGACCGCCTGAAAATGCAGTGGGAGCGCGACGGCATCAGCGACGAAACCATCTATCGAGCCCAGGTCCCGACCCTGTTATTGCAGCCCCTGATCGAAAATGCCGTACATTACGGCGTCGAGCCGAGCACCGGCCCGGCGCTGATCCGGATTCAATTAAGCCGTTCGCTGGACCGGATTGAGATCGTCATCACCAATCCCTATAATCCGTACCGCGGCAAAGGCGTGACAGCGCTACCAGAAGGCAACCAGATGGCGCTGGATAATATTCGCGAACGGCTGTCTTTGCTTTACGATGTCGAGGGGCAATTGACGACCGCAACCACGCTCGGGCAGTTCGAAGTACGGGTGCGGTTTCCTTACGTTAAAGCCGCGCTCAATACGCCAAAGAAAAATAAACAACGCTGATCAGCCATTAAGCAATCACTAAGCAGCCATCAAGCAATCATTAACCAACCGATAAGCTCATCGTTTCCCCATGATCCCCCGCATATTTATTGTCGATGATGAAGCCCCTGCGCGCGCCAGATTGGGCACCTTGCTATCCGATATCGTCGCCGACTGTCCGCATTATCTGGTGGGCGAGGCGGCGCATGCGCAGGCAGCGCTGGACGGCATTGCCGCCACCGCGCCGGATGTGGTGTTGCTGGACGTGCAAATGCCGGGCATGAGCGGCTTGCAGCTGGCCGAGCATTTGATCGACGCCGCCAAAAAAAATGCCACCGAGCCGCCGTTGATTATCTTCGTGACCGCCTACGACGATTACGCGCTCAACGCGTTTGACGTGCAAGCCTTCGATTATTTGCTGAAGCCGGTACGCGCCATGCGGCTGGCGCAAGCCATCATGCGCGCCAGCCGCTGGCGCCGGCCATCGCAACCGGCGGCGCCGGCCGATGCCGGCGCCGCGCCCGACATGGCGCGCCGCCGTCAGTATTTCTCGGTGCAGGAGCGCGGCCGTCTGCTGCTGGTGCCGGTGACCGAGGTGATCTACCTCAAAGCAGAGCTGAAGTACGTGACCTTGCGCACCAAGAGCAAGGAATACCTGATCGAAGATTCGCTGGTGTCGATCGAAGAAGAGCTGGCGGAATACTTCGTGCGGGTGCACCGCAACGCGCTGGTGGCGCGCAACGCCATCGTCGGCGTCGAACGCGCCACCAATGCGGTGGATGCCGATGACGGCGTTGCCGAAAAAACCATGGAAACATGGCAAACCATACTGCGCGATATCGATCACCGCTTGCCGATTTCACGGCGGCAGTGGGCGGTGATCAAGGCGCTGGTGCGCTAGCCGACATTCGTCTGCCACGCATCGTAGGGTGGAAAAGCGTAGCGCCTTCCACCGCAACGAACTTCAATCGATCATCGGGCGTTCCCTTGATCGACGGCGTGCAATACGTCGGAAGGCGCTACGCTTTTCCGACCTACGCGTTGCAAGTTGAAGCCGGTGACGCTTACACCAAAAAATTCAACGAACGACCGCTGCCCGCCGCAAACTGCGGGAACAGCTTCTGCATCGCCGCATCGCCGATGCGCATGTGCTTTTCCGCCAAGCTCGCCAGCACGGCGCGGAAGTCGGTGGTGATGGCCAGGTCGCGGCCTTCATTGAGCGACTTGTCGTCTATCCCCGGCCATTGGCCGTAAATGCTGCGGCCGCGAATATTTCCGCCCAGTAACCACATCGCATTGCCATGGCCGTGATCGGTGCCGCCGTTGCCGTTTTCGCGGAAGGTGCGGCCGAATTCCGACATCACCACAATCACCGTGTCGTTGAACGCCGGGCCCAGCTCGCGCGCCAGCGTGGTCAAGCCATCCGCCAGCGGCCGCAAGCGGTTCGCCAGCTGGCCGCTGCCGCTGCCCTGGTTGGCGTGGGTATCCCAGCCGCCGACCGCCAGAAAGCCAAGCCGGATCTCCGGATTGCCGCGCATCAGACGCCCGAGTCTGGCGGTGTCGATCGCCAGTCCGTTCGGCAGCGGCGCGCCGTTGTTGGCGGCCTTTTGTTCGGCGCTGGTGATGTCGGCCATCAATTCCTTGCGCGCTGCAATACCGTCGCGGTACGTCTTGCCCAGCGCGGCGTCCTGCGCATACAGCGCGGCAAACGCTTGATTGACTTCCGGGCGGTCGATCAGGGTCGGCTTGGTGGCGTCGCGTCCGGTCGGCATGTTGGCGACCACCACCTTGCCGGTCAGGATACGCGGCACCGACTCGCCCAAGGTCAAGGCCTGCATCGGCGAGTTCGACGACGGCAGGCTGCCCAGCATGCGGTTCATCCAGCCGTCGGGGGTATTGTGCTGGCCCGGGGTGCCGCTTTCCATGAAATCCTGCGCCTCGAAATGTGAACGCGACATATCCGGCGATCCGGACGCGTGGATAAACGCCAGCTGGCCGCTATCCCAATACGGCTTGAGTGTTTGCAGCGCCGGGTGCAAGCCGAAATAACCGGTCAGGTCGATCGCGCCGTTGTCGGCGCCCGGACGCGCCACCGCAATCGTCGGCCGCGCCTGGTAATAGTGACGATCGCCGTGCGGCACCACCACATTCAAACCATCCACCGCGCCGCGCAGAAACACAACGATCATGCGCGGCGTGCCGTCGCCTGCGGTGTGGCCGCGCTTCAATGGTGTGCCGTAGGACAGCGGGTGTTCGGTTGCGGGTGCCGGACTAGCGCTGGGTCGTGATTGCGGCTTGGCGGGCGGAGCTACGACGCAGCCGGACAGACCGACCGGGATCAGGATGGCGCCGCCGGTTGCCAGGCCAAGGTTACGAATAAAGTCGCGACGATTCATCAATTACCTCTTCATAAAATCTGGCCCACCAAGAATCAACCCAACTCGCAAATTGGGCGGCGCATTTGCAATCGTGCCGAAGCTGCGTTGATCCAGCATCGGCGTCAATGTTTGCATCAGTTGCTGCGGATCGACTGGCACTACGGTGGCCGCCGGCGGGGGTGTCGATCCAGCTGCCGGTGGCGGCGTTTCACTGCGCGCAATCGGCGACTTGCCATTGCTCAAACCATTGACGAAATTGATCCGGCGCAGCAGCGCATCGGGATTGAGCCAGGCTTCCTCGGAAAATTTATAGCCTTCCGGCGTCAGCCAGCCATACAGCGGCTGCCCCAGCTGATTCAGCACGCCGTCGATAGGCTTGACGTTCAGCACCGGCGTCGCGGTGGCGCGCAGCGATGACACGATATATTGATACGGGGTCTTGAACTTGGTTTGGTAATTGCTGCGCGACCAGAATTCCGGGCTGTCGAACAAGGTGTGCAAGACCGCCTTGATGTCGCCATCGGTGCTCAGGAAACGGCGCGCCAGCTTCTCGACCAAAGCCGGTTGCGGATGGTCGGACACAAAATATTGCACCAGCTTGTTGGCAATGAAATGCGCGGTGGCCGGGTGCATTGCCAGCTTGTCCAGAGCCTGTTCGCCTTCCTGGGCGTCGCCGCCCTGGATGCGCTGACCGAGCAGGATCTTGTCGCCGGCATCATGCCGGCGCGGGTTAAAAATGAACGGCGGCTGGCCATCTTTCATGCCTTTTTCGTTAATGGTCCAGCCGGTCAGGATGCGCGCCAGCGCGATCACATCGGCCTGGCTATAACCGCTGTCGACGCCCATCGTATGCAGCTCCAGCAACTCGCGCCCGTAGTTCTCATTCAAGCCCTTGAAGCGGCCTTTGGCTTCCGGCGTATTGGCGCCGCTGCTGAGCCAGTTGTCGAGGTAATACAACATCGCCGGATGATGGGCCACCGCGCCCAACAGCTGGCGGAAATTGCCGAGCGCGTTCGGCCGCAGCACGTCTTTTTCATATTCGGCATTCCAATAGCGGACCCAATCCTTGCCCTCGAACACATTGAAATGGTTGAACCAGAATTCCGTCATCACCTCCTGCAACTGGCGCGGGCTTTCGGTCGCCAGCCACAGCCGGGCCAGATGCGCTTGCGGCGTGATTTCCTTGTTGGCGCGCTGGCGCGCCGCATTTTTTTCTTCTGGCGTGGCGCTGTTAGGCGGGAAAGAGGGCGGCCCGTATTGCTGATACAGCTGGGTCGGCGTCAGTTGATAAGTGGATAAGCCGGACAGCTTGTCCGTCAGTTCGACCGGCAGCGCAATACTGTCGGGATTCAGTTGCTGCTCGATATAGCGCTTGGCGCCGAGCCGCTTGACCGCATCGACATCGCCCGGACGCGGACCGTAAGCCAGCCGATTCAGGACATGCAGCGCCTTTTCGGAATCGTTCAACGGCGCTTGATCGGCCTGCGCCTGGGCATTCAACGCACCGCTGCCGGCCACCAGTAGCGCAGCCGCGAGCACGCAGCGTTTTTTTATCGTTAATGTCATGTCCCCGCCTTATATAGGATTTGCTGCCGATACCAGGACTTAACGGCTTAGCGAGGGGGCGGGTCTACAGGGGCTGTGTAACAGAGTGTAATTTGGAGCGTTGGGCTGGAAAGCCCAACATTTGGTGGCGACGGAGATGGAAATGTTGGGCTTTGCAGCCCAAGCTACCGACTGCTCGGATTGTCATGGCATCCAATTGCGTTTATAGTCGGCCCCGTCCTTGAGAAAAAAATCGAGGATAAGGTTTGAAAGCCTTTAATTCCAAAAGGTGCATGCCGCGCAATGCGGTTTATGTACGAACACCGTTGCTCGTCCCTATGGACGGCAGTGGTGGGGAGCCTTCGGGCTACCGGTTTTTTCCTTTTGGTTCCGGTCTTTCAATCCTGCCGCCTGCCGTCCTCCCGTTTGAAAGCGGGAGGTTGCTTCAATAGCGCAACCAAAAGGAAACCACTATGACTAAAGCCACACCGCCTAAACAATCAGGCAAATCTCCACCCGCACCAGACCGTCCCACCACCATTTCCACAATCAACAGCTATCCAGACCGGCATTTAACCGTCGGCGTCTGCCCGGAGGGTAAGCTCAGAACCCCCTGGATCCGGCTGCGTGGCAAGTGGCTATTAGCAGCCGGCTTCACGCCTCAAACCCGGATCCGGGTGCAGGTGAGAAGAGGCTGCTTGTTCATCACCAGAGAGTAAAAGTAGGGCGGATGAGCGCAGCGTTATCCGCCGTTTTGGATGCATCGAACGCAGGTGGTACATCCAACGGCGGAAGGCGCTGCGCTTTTCCGCCCTACGATTTCGGGAGGTCAGTTTTACCGCATCTGCAAGCGCGCATCCTTCGGATAGCTGATCGTGTAGTCGGCACCCACGTGCGTCGTCTGGCCGGCCGCCAGGTCTTGCGACCACAGCATCATGCCGGGCTGCTTGTTCCAGTCCCGTTCAGTCGGTTGCGGCGCGAACTGTGCGGTGATGCGGACTTGCTCGTCGACCGCGACCGGGGCGGCTTCCAGCACCTGCACGGCGATCGGCGTCCGATGGCGGTTTTCGACCAGGTAGCCGCGCTGCAGCTTGCGCTCGGCGCGCATGCCGGCAAAACCGGCAGTGCCCTGGTTATCGCGTTCCGGCTCGACCTGCACTCGCACCAACTCGTCGCGGCCGAAGGACAGCGTCACGTGCTGCTCGGTCGGCGGCGCCCATTGCGAGCTGCCGACGAAGGCGCCGTCGCGATACAGCTGCAACGGACCGGCCGGCCACACGCCTTCAGGCGGTTTCATATCGGCGATCAGGAAGGCGCTGGCCTCGACCTGCGGGCTGGTGCGCACCGCGAGCTTGACCGTGTCTTCATGCTGGCCGAGCGCGACGCTGACTCGCTGACCGTTCGACGGCACGTCGATGGGATTCGGCACGCTGAACTCGGTGGCGAAGCTGCCTTGGAATACCGAGACGTCGAATAGCCGCTCTGGCATGACCGCCCTGATGCGGCCAGATGGGGCGACAGGGGCGGGAGCAGCAGCGAAGGCTGCTTCCGCTTTGAAATCGGAAAAGTCCCCCTTCTTATGCGGCTGAGGCGGTGGCTCGATGCCGATGTTCCACGGCCTGGGCAGGCGGGCCGTCGTGTCGCGCCGCGGCTGGCCGGTGGCCAGCACCAGCTTCACGCCGCGCCAATCCTCGTCCGTGGCCTGTGCCACCAACGCTTGCCGCTCAAGCCGCAGCTTGCGGGTGGTGGTGTCGAGCAGCGCGCGGTAGGTGGGGATCCAGCCGGGGCCGCTGATCTGGTAGCTGAGCTTGACCTCGGCGTCGTGGGCAGTGGCCAGCGTCACGGTCACGGCCACCACCTCGCCGTCATCGCTGTGCGAACGTGCGCGCTCGGCCAACATCGGCTCGAGTTGGCGGTCGAGTTCGGCTTGCCGGCGTTTGATCACATATTGTTTTTGCAGCGAGTCCTGCCCGGTGCGGCGCAGCGTGTCGGCCATCGCGCTGACGCTCTTGGCATCGGCTGCGGTGCGGGCTGTCGGCACAGTTGCGCCGCCGCCAGCCGAGATGTTTTTGAGATAGCCCTTGACCAGCTCCAGCGCGTCGTTCTCGGATTGCAGCGCGGCCTTTTGGTCTTCGAGCTCGCGGATGCGGCTGTCGAGCGCGTTGGTCGAGCAAGCCGCCGAGCGCGCACGCGGCTCGGTCAGCACCGAGGTTTCGCCGATGCGCACGGCGGAGTCGGCCGACACTTGCAGGCTCTGGACGTCGAGCGCGGCGGGCAGGCAGTTGAAGGTCAGCGTCTTGCTGCCCGCAGCCGCCAGCGCCACGCGTTCGACCGTCGCACTGCCGGGATAGACCTTGACTTGGGTAATACGCGATTCGGCGTTGGCCGCAGCGGCCGGGCGGGCCAGTGCGGCGCCGCCTGCGCAAACGGCGAGCAGCGCCAGCGTAAGAGTTGAGCGGGACGAGAGTGGTGTCGGCATGGGGATCTGTGAGTGGGTGAAGGACGGCGTGTGGTAGAGCAGCAATGCAAGTGCTGAGACCGGATAAAGTGAACGCGATCTTAGGTCAGCGTGTTGGCGTGTGTCAATAAAATGCTGCTGCGGTGCGGCTTGGGCAGAATGCAGCTTGTTACATGTAAGCGCCGAGCTTTCTCTTTTCAATCGCCGCCCCGCCAGAGAACACAACGCACATCAACGCGGCAAGCGCCAACAGCGTGTTCATTAAAGATAAGGGCCAGACATGCTGGTGCGGAAGCAGGCTGGCAAGGCTCCCTATCGCCGCTGCAATCACTTGGTGCAGGAGCCCGCACAAAGCCATGGCATACGGGCCGTGCACCGGAGAATCGTCGTTGGCGATGGACAGGCTGATCGGATAATTCATGGCTTGCCCGAATATCGCAAGACAGTAGGGCAGCCATAAGCTGACGGCTAAGGCTGTGCCGAACAGGCTGCCGAGGATCATCGTGCCGCTGCCGCACAGCATCAACGCGATTCCCAATGTCATCAAGCGTTGCCGGCCGATTTTCAAGACGAATTTGTTAACGACGATGGCACCCAAAAAATAGGCGGCGCTGATCGGCCAGCCCAAAAGCCCGTAGTCTTTTGCCGTCCAATGAAATTGACCTTGCAAGATCAACGGAGCGCAGGTGTTGAAGGCGGTGATCGCTGCGTACCCGAGCCCGCCGGCCAAAGCCGGACGCAGAAAACCGGCGTGACACAGGATGGCGGCATAGATACGCCAGGACGCTTGCGCCGGTTCCTTTCTTGGTACGGCAGCAAACGGTATCCGCAGCAATATCAACATGAGCAGCAGGGCGCCGCCGGCCAGTACATAAAATATCCCGTGCCAGCCCAAACCGGCCTGCAGCAGCGAGCCGAGGTACTGTCCAATCCCCAGCGAAACCACAAAGGAAATCGACAGCCACGATAAGGCTTTGGCCAGCATGCTGCCGCTGAAACTGTCGCGTATCAGGACGCGGGCCATGACGGAAACGCCGCCGGACCCGATTCCCTGGATCAGGCGCAGCAGAATAAACGACTTAATGCCAATGGCTGCCGGCAATGCGGCGCTGGTGAGCCCATACAGCGCCAAGGCCGCCAGCAATACGGGTTTGCGACCGCAGCGCTCGCCCAAGCTGGCCCATGACAACATGGTGAGCGCCGTTCCAATCAGATACGCAGCCAGTGCCAGTGCCGTCTGTGGGGCTGGGACTTGCAGGTCTTGCGCAATCGTCGGCAGCGCCGGCAGATAAATGGTCATGCCTAGCTGCGCCAGGAATACGGCGCTGCAGGCAACGATGATGGTGGTGCCGCTTTTCATGTTTGATTTTTTGGTCTGTTGGGCGACGCTTAAGCCGGTAACGGCAATCGTGGTGCTAGTGCGGCGGTCAAAGAGCGCATTGACGGTTTAAATATTTAATTAAGGCAACATTTTATAGGGCATTTGAAAAGGCCGGTTGCGCACCTGCTGCCGTGCGGCAAGCCGCAGTACAATTCGCGCTTCGTTTCCCCCAACTGCGATCGCTGTGCTGTACGCCTTGCCCTGCACGCCGGGTACGCGCCTTTCACTCCCGAATCCACTGTTACAGCCCACTAGCGAAACCGAAAATATTGAAACGACTTTGACGATTGGAGAAAATAAGTTGAACAATCCAGGTGCAATCAAATATTGCAAATACACCAAGCAAATCGTTGAACCTCATGCTTAAAGTCATTCAAACAAGCGCAAGCCGAATGGGCGATATCAATCGCTGCGACGGCACTTTTCTCGTTGAGCATGAGCTGGTCCTGAAATTCGATGGCAAGCAGCTGGCTTATGACGTGATCTCTGTGACGCCCTACGAAAAAAGCTATCTCGCCGACGACCCTGAACCCGACGACGGGGATGAGCCGGCGGATGCGGTTTTCCTGGCTTATGTCGAGGATCGCTTGGCGGGGCAGATCGAGCTCTCGCGTCACTGGAACGGCTATGCCCATATCGACAACATCGTCGTCGACCGGCAATCCCGCAAGCTCGGCGTCGGCAGGGCACTGGTACTGCGTGCGATCGAATGGGCGCAGCAAGAGCAGCTGGCCGGCGTCATGCTGGAAACCCAGAGCAACAATGTCGCCGCATGCCGGCTTTACGCCAGTTGCGGGTTTGCGCTAAAAGGCTTCGATCAGGACTTGTACCGAGGGCTCAAGCGCGATACGCGAGAAGTCGCGCTCTTTTGGTATTGGCATCCCCCAGGCTGATTCGCCGCACTCACCAAACATGGCTATAACCCACCTTCAGCACCGCCCCCGTGGCAGGCAGCCGGCTGGTGTTATTACTGTTGCGCATCAGCTGACTGTATAGCGGGGTGTAATAACGATTGAGCAGGTTCTCGACGCCGACGCTGACCATATCCTGTTTGCCGAGCTGGTAACGGCTGATCAGGTCGAGCGTCGTATAACTGCTGACCTGCCTGCGGCCGAAACCGGTCTTGCCGTCCAGGCGATAATCGCGCGCCGCAAAGTAGGTGGCTTGCAGGCGATTGCTCCAGCGGCTGCTCGGCTTGTATTGAAGGTAGCCGGTCAGCTTCAGCGGCGGGATGCGGTAGCCGCTCATGATCTGGTCGCTGGCGCTGTTTTGCGGCCGCTCGCGACCGCGCATCCAGGTCATCGTGCCGCCGCCGCCCCAGGCCGAATCTTCCGGCAAATAATCCAGGCTGCCTTCGACCCCCAGAATCTTTTCCCCGGTACGGGTCAGGATCAGGCCATTGTTGAAGCTTTGCACGTCGCCCAATTTGGAGGTGGTGTAAAACACTGCCAGCGAGCTCAGCAGGTTGCCGAATGCGCCGCGCCAGCCCAATTCATAGTTGTTGGTTTTAACCGGTTCCAGGGCGGACGATGCGAGCTTGAATTGCGGCGTGGCGTTCCTGATTTGCAGGCCGATGTCCGGCAGCTGGAAGCCCTGGCTGAACGAGGCGTAAAACTCTTGCTGCTTGACCGGCGAGTACACCGCGCCCAGGTTCAGCAGCCATGCGCTGTAAGCGACCGAGCCGCCTTTGACCGCTTGCGGTTTGGCAGCGCGATATTGCGACAGCGGGATGAAGTCGTCGAAGCTGGCGTTGGCGCGTTCATAACGCAGGCCGCCTTCGGCCGACCATTGCTGGCTGAACTTATGTTGCAGTTGACCGAAGCCGCCGATGCTGCGCGTGGTCAGCGATGGCATATAGGTCACGGTGCCGGTCTTTTTAAACACTGTGCCGCCGCTGGCATCGTAGGCTTTCGGATCGAAAATATCGTCCGGCATGTCGCTGCGTTCCTGGTTGAAGTCCGCGCCCCAGGTCAATTTGGTTTTCTGGTCGGAGGTCAAAGGGGTGTTGATCGTCAGCCGGCTGCCGAGCACGCTGGAGTTTTGCATCACTTGATCGACATTGTTGCCGCGGGTCGCCACCGCACGGGCATCGAACGGGGTAAAGCGGGTGAAAAAATCGCGGTAGTACAGCTGGGCGGACAGGGCGCTGCCGAGCACATCCTGGTGCTGGTAGTCGGCGCTTAACAGAGTGTTTTTAATCCGGTTTTGATCCGCCAGTTGCAAGCCTTTGAGCGGACGCGCGGTGGCGCTGCCAGGGGTCAGTTTGGCGACTGCGGGGTCGGACGCGTAATCGGTATCCTGCTTGACGTCGTAATGACTGGCCGCGAATTGCAGACGCTGATCGCGGTCGATGCGCATGCCTATTTTTCCGCCGATGCTGCCGGCATTGCTGTCGAACAGGTCGCCTTGACTGGGTTCCGGCGCCAGCCGGTTGCCGCGACCGTCGTAAGAAGCGCCGATATGTTCCAAATCGACGTTGAGTGCGTAGTCGATAGCGCCGTTGCTGCCGGAGAGGTAATGCTGGATCTCGCCGCCCAGTCCCTCTTGGCCTAAGCGGGATAGCGGCGAGGACACTGAAAACGTGGTTTCGGCATGGGGGGCGCCGCCGGCCGGGCGGGTAGTGACGGCGACGATGCCGCCGGTAGCGCCGCTGCCGTAGATCGCGCTGCTGCCGCGCAGGACTTCGACCTTTTCGATGCTGGCGGGATTGATGCTGGCCAGGTTGCGCGCCGAATCGCGGTTGGTATTGAGCGGGATGCCGTCGACCAGCACCAGCAGGTTGCGGCCGCGTAGGGTTTGTCCAAAGTCGGTCGCGGTGTGACTGGAGTCGGCCATGCCGGGCACGATTTTGCTCAACAGTGTGGCGAAGCTGTCAGAGCCCTGACGCAGCTCATCCAGCTCGTCGTGCTCGATCACATTGACCTGACGCGTCGGTCGGATCAAATCGCTTTTGGTGCGTTGCGCCGTTACTTCTATTGGTGCCAAGGCTGGTGTTGCTTGATCTGTTTTGGTGGGAGTTTGGGCGTTTGCATGCGGTGCTGAAAACGCCAGTGAAAATGCGCTGGCCAAAACGGTAAAACGAAATTGCGACATCAATGAATCCTTCTGTAATGCGACCGCCAAACCAAAATGCTGCGTAATGACGTTTAAGCTGATTGCTGTACGGCCAGTGAGTATGTAATACGAAGTGAAATTGGAGCTGACTACGGGCACCTCGAAAAACCTACTGCGCGGCCCAATCTCAGAGCTTCGATGCTCGCCGTACAGCCGTACGACTCCGCTTCTCGCTCCGACCTTGGGCCGCTCGCTACGGTTTTTAGAGGTGCCCTACAGACTGCCCTCCAGCCCCAGCAGCGAGAGCGAAATATCGCAGTCCGGCAGCGGCGATGGAAACCGGTGGCGGGTGGTTTTGGGCGGGTACAGCTCGCCGCTTGCGGAACGCCGCACGATCTCTTGCGGCGTGACCAGGTAGTCCTGGCTGTCCTGACGCCAAGCGCTGACTTCCACTTGGCTGTAGTCGAGCAACAGGCAGGGCACCAGTTTCAGCTTGAGCCGGCGCGCCGCTTCAAGCCGGTGATGGCCATCCATGACGGCCAGGCTGTGACGTTCCAACGTGACCGGGACCCGCCAGCGCTGCTCGCGTAGGATGGTATCGGCCAGCATCAGCGCGTGCTCGGGATGATGCTGTTCGTTCGGGCGGATCAGGTCGAGCCGGACCAGATGGAGCGGCTGTAAGTTCAGCATGGGCGAAGGTTTGAGCTTAGTCATGGTTCAAGCCGGTAACGGCAATCGTGGCGCGTGGTGGTCAAAAAAGAGATCGCATTGATGGTTTAAATATTTAATTAAGGCAACATTTTATAGGGTATTTGAAAAGGCCGGCTGCCGGATTCAGGTCTGTTCACCCATCCAGATACACCCGTTCGGGATGCGGGTGGCTGAGGAAATCGTGATGCGAGATGTGCCAGCCGTAAGCGCCGGCCAGCAGGAAGGCGACGCAATCGCCGGCGCGCAACCGGGCGACGTGGGCGTCGCGCGCCAATGTGTCTTTCGGCGTGCACAGCTCGCCGCACAGCGTGATCGGCGCGTCTTGCACGGCAGGACGCGCAAACGGATAGGGCCAGGCCTCGCGCGCCAGCACCGTGAACGGGTGATCGTGCTGCCACGATACCGGCAGCCGGAAATGGTGCGAGCCGCCGCGCAAAATCGCAAAGTGCTTGCCGTGGGTGGTCTTGACGTCGGTCACCTCGGCCAGGTAATAGCCGCAATCGGCGGTGATGAAACGGCCGCATTCGAAGATCATCTTATAGCCGGGCCGGTGCGTCGCGATCAATGCCGCCAGCCCGTTGCAGAAACGCTCCCAGTCGAACTGGGCTTGCGGTTCGGCATGGTCGACGCCATAGTTGACGCCGATGCCGCCGCCGACATTGAGCCATTCGAATTGCAATTGATAACGCTGTTGCCAGGTCTCTGCCAGCGTCAGGTAATGCGTCAGCACCGCCAGGTGGGTTTGCGCATCGAGGTTGTTGGAGATCGCATGCAGGTGCAAGCCCTTGAGCCGAATCCCGGGCAGGCTTAGTGCCAATTCGATCATGGCCGGAATCTGCGCCTGGTCGATGCCGAACTGGGTCGCCTCGCCACCCATGCGCAAGGTCGCCTTGGCATCTTGCGGCAGCTGGGCCGGGTTGACCCGCAACAGGACGTCGGCGACTTGATGGCGGCGGCGCGCGATCCAGTCGAGGCGGCGCAATTGATGCTCGCTTTCGATGTGGATCAACATCACCTGTTGTTGCAGCGCGCCTTCCAGTTCGGCATCGGTCTTGCCGGGGCCGCCGAAGATGATCGGCACACTGCGGTCGATGGCGCGCACCCGCTCGACTTCGCCTAACGAGGCGACTTCAAAACCGTCGGTGCGATGCAGCAGCGCTTGCAGGATAGGGGCGTCGCTATTGGCCTTGATCGCGTAGAACAAACTGCATTGCGGCGGCAGCGCTTGCCGCAACCGTTCGGCACGGCGGCGCAAATGCGCCAGATCGTACACATAAGCGCACACCGGTTCGGTGCGGCTGTCCAGGAAATTACGTAACAGTTGCTGTTTCATAGGTCTTTTACTTGGTGTTGGCTGAGATGTGCGGCCATCGCGCGGCGGGCGATGCCGCGGTCGTCGCCGAGGATGAACATGCGCACCCGGTCCTGATAGGCCGCATCGAAATCTTCCGGTGAACGCGGCAGCGCGCAGAAAACCTTGCCGCCCGCTTGCGCCGCTTGCCGTATGCGCGCCAGCGCCGCCATCACTTGCGGATGGCGGGTTTGCCAGGGCAGGCCGAGCGCTTGCGACAGATCGGCCGCGCCTTCCAGCAAGACGTCGATGCCGTCGATGGCGGCGATGGCAGCGGCCTGCGCCAAGCCGTCCAGCTCTTCGATCATCGCCACCACCAGCGTGCGGGCATTGGCCGCATGCATCGCCGCCGCCAGGTCGTCGCGGCCGTAGCGGCTGTGCCAGGTGCTGTTCAAGCCGCGCTCGCCGACTGGCGAAAAATGGCACAGGCGTACCGCCTGCTGCGCGTCCTGCGGCGAGCGGATACGCGGGAACACGATGCCTTCGGCGCCCGCATCCAGCGCCTGCGCCACTTGATGCGGGGCAGCTACCCGGACCAACGCCGCGATGTTGCCGGCGCGCGCCGCCAGCAGCATCGCGGCCAGCTGTTCCGGGCCGATCAAGGTGTGCTCCAGATCGATCAGCACGAAGTCGTAACCGGCCGCCGCGATCAGTTCCACGCTGAGGGCGGCGGGAGTGGAACAGAACAGGCCGTAGAGTGGCTTGTTTTCTTGCAACCGGGTTTTCAGCGACATGGCGGCTCCCCAATGCGCGCCAGCGGATTGGGCGCGAGCCGGGTGCGCAGGCGGATTTCCGGCTGGAAGCGGCGGCTGGCCAGCAACTCGATCGCGACCGCATCGGCAAAGCAATCGAACAGCGCGAACCGCGCCGCCTGCTCAGGGTGGCGCTGCTGATGGGCGCGCAGCACGTCGCCGGTGATTTGCCAGAAGCGGGTTTCCGGCATCTCGTAGAAGCGGGCGAACAGCCATGCCAGTTCCGCCAGGTTGACGAAAAACAGGGCGTCGAAAGTGAAGTCGCGCAACTCGTCGGCATCGCTGGTTTGCAGGAAGGAGTTGGGATTGACGCGGGCGTGTTCGGCTGGTGGCGCGGTCAGTGCCGGAGGCGGGCCGGACAGCAGTGCCGGACTGAAGCGCACGCCGTCGTGGAAATCCTTCAGCGCCACCCGCGACGGCAAGCCGTCCGCATGCAGCAGGATCATGTTCTGGGCATGCGATTCCAGCGCCGTGCCGTGCCGCCACAGCAAATGCAACACCGGCAACCAGGCCCGTTCGATCAAGCGTTGCAGCCAGCGCTCCGGACCGTGGCGCTGGACCCAAGGATCGATCAAGGGCAGGCCGTCGGCGTCGACGTGCAGCACGCCGGTCATCGGCACTGCGGCCTCGCCCGGCAGCAAATGACTGTGCACGCTTTCGCGCCAGATGCATGCCAGCGCGCCGTACTGGCCGTGGGCCGGGGCTTGCGGGCTGAAGCTGACCCCGGCCACTTCACGCAGCAGCACCGGCCGCGCCAGCGGCGACGGCCAGTCGGTGCTCGCTACCAGCGTCCGCAGCCAATCGCTGATGGGGGCCGCGTTCTGCACGGTGTGCGGGGCCAGCACGCGCGAGGTCGAGGTGTTGACCAGGTTCATCGACAGCTTGAGCGACAGTTGGCGGCGCTCGCTGGCGTTGCTCAAAGTACGGATAGACTGCTGCGGCAGATAGCGCGCCTGCAGCGGCCCCAGCGCCAGCAACTCGCCGCGCGCCAGCGCTTGATGATAGGCGGGCAGGACCACCTCGTTCCATTGCCAGGGATGGACCGGCAGCGGCAGATAGTCTTGCGGGCGCAAGCCGCGCCGGATCAATTCATCGTGAAAATGTTGAGCATCGGCGTGGTCCAGCAGAGCGCTTGCCGCCGCGTCCTGGTCCAACATGGTGCTGAAGGCAAAGCGGCAGCGCTCGCGGCGCACTGCCAGCAGCAGCGGCGTCACGCCGCCGGCGAGTTCCGGCGCGTAGGCGGCATTGTCGGCCAGCGTAAAACCGAGCCGCGATTTATAACTCGGGTGATAGGGATGGCCATCGCTCAAGCGCGCTTCCAGCGTATCGTAGTCGGCTCCGCGCAGCAGCTTGCCGGCACGCGCATGCAGCGTCTGCGCGTCCTTGATCTGGGTTGCCAGCAGTTCCGCCGCAAACTGTTCCAGTCGGACCGTATCGGCGTTGAGCCAGGGGGCGATTTCGGCCAGGAACAACGCCGGGTCGCTGGCTTCTTCGGTTTGCTCATCGCCGTGACAGCGCAGCAGCGGCGTCGTCACCCGCATGCGGTCGAAACTGAAAGTGCGCAGCACCTGGCATTGATAGCTGACGGCGCTGCCGTCGCTGCAGCGGCCCGCCAGCGTCAGGGTGTCGGCCTGCCATGCGGCATGCGGCAAGGCGTCCTCGAACAACAGCGCTTCCAGCAATTGGCGCAGCACCCGGCGGCTGGCTAGTCGATAGGCCGGACTGTCGATCAGGCTTTGATATTCGTGTGGCTGCATCGGTTTACCTTTGAAATTGATGAAGCGGATTGGCGATCGTGACCCAGCTCGGACGTTCGCCCTGTTGCTGAAAGCTGCTGAGCATATTGGCCTTGGCCGGCAGCGTGGCTTGTTGCAGCAGTTGCTGCGCCAGCGGCAGGCCGCTTGCTTGCAAGCGCTGCGCCGTGTCCTGCCACAGCGTGTTTTCCAGGATCAGGCCGGTGCGCGCCAGGCAGGCGATCAGGTGGCCGATGTGGTTAACCAGCACGTAATACTGGAAGCGATGCCAGGCCTGTTGCTCGTCGTACAGCGCCGGGCTGTCGGCCGCCAGCTGCTCGAGGAAGGGGAAGCGCTGGCGGCTGATGCTGGCGCCCTCCATGTCGCGCGCGTAGCCGCGCAACGGCCAGCCTTGATCGAAGGCCACCATCACGTTTTGCAAGTGGGCTTCCAGGCTGATGCCGTAGTCGGCAAACAGCTGCAGCAGCGGCATCAGCGAGACATCCAGGTAACGCTGCCACCATTGCCGCACGAGTATTTGATCGAGCGGCTGGCTGCCGGACTCGGCCGCCTGGCGCAGCAGCTTCAGCAGCGGGATTTCGCCCTCGGCCGGTTCTTCCAGCAGTGCCGCGAGCACCTGGATCTGTTCGGCCGCGGCTGCCGGCATCGCTTGCCGGTACACCACCGCGCATGCCGCGCGCAGTGCTTCATCCGCCAGTTTCAAGGTCTGGCCGCCTAGCTCCGGCAGAATCTGGAACGCCGCTTGCTCGCGTGCCTGTGGCGGCAACAGCGACAGCGCCAGGCTGGCATCCAGCGCCCGCGTCACATGTTCGGTCGGATTGTTGCGGACGAAATTGGTGATGCGGATATTCAGCGACAGTTTGAGGAACAGGTTCTGGGCCGGCAGCCACACGGTGCGCACCGAGGACGTCGGCCAGGCGACTTCGCCCAGAGGGCCGAGCGCGATCAGCGAGCGATTTTTGATCAGTGCGTCGATTTCCGGCAGTCCCAGCAAATAATCGGCTTGCCACGGATGGCAGGGCAGCAGCCGGTACTCGCCGTCGATCAGCAAATCCCGGGCGAAACGGGCGGCCTCGGGATCGATCGGCATCGCTTTGCGATTGACGCCGCGCACTTCCAGCAAGCCGGCCGCTACCGCGAAATAATGCAGACGGAACGAAGCGCCCAGCTCCGGCGCGTAGCGCTGCATGTCTTGTTCGCTGAAGCCGTCGGAAGCCTTGGATGTGACATGGAAAATGTGGCCGAAACGCAGTCCCTGTTCGGCTGCCACGAAAGCGGACCGCGGCGCCGGCGGCGGATGCCGATGGAAGCGGCGCACCTTGTCGACGCTGTTGTGCATCAATCCCTTCAGACGCTCGCGACGCTGATGACAGCCTGAAGGCAGCGCATCGGCGATCATGTCGATCAGCGGCGCGGCGTCGTTCAGCGGCTGCCAATCGCGGCTATCCTTGCGGCCGATCCAGGCGAACGGCGCCACCCGGTGGTAGCCGATAGCCGAGAAATGGCTGAAGGCGCCGGCCAGTTGTATGTCGGCTGGGGCAAACGACAGCAGATACGGCATCAGTCCGGCAGCGCGCCAGGCGGTGAACTGCGTCCGCAGAGCTGCCGGATCGGCTTCGCTTGAAATGACCCGCGGGTCGAAGCAGGCGGTTTCGCGGCAATAGGTGTTCAGGTATTGCTCCAGCAGACGGCGATCGACCGCAGCCAGTTGCGGCAAGTGGGAAGACATCGAAATCCTTTCTTTAATTTTGGACAGGAGACACTGAGACTGCCTGGCGGTTGCGGCGGACCAGCAGGCCGGCGCTCAGGAACAGGGCTGCCACCGGCCACAGCAGCTGGACCGGCGCCAGTAGCGGCAGCAACATCATGATCAGCAGCGGCCCCAGCAGTTGGCCGAGCACCATGAAGCTGCGGCTGATGCCGGTGATGTGGCCATAGGCCGCGGCCGGCAACTGGCGGCTACAGGCCAACAACATCGACTGCATCAGCGCCGCGTAGCATCCGCCCTGAATCACGCGCAGCAAGCCTGCCAGCCAAAGTTGATCGACGCCGGTCAACAACGCCATGCACAGCGCGCAAGCGCCGGCCGCCAGCATGAAATTTCGGCGCGGGTCGCCGCGATCGTTCAGATGGCCCCATAGCGGACCGGTCAGCATGGTGGCCAGCCAGCCCAACGCATGCAGCAATCCGGTCTTGCTGGCCAGCGCGCCGGCATGCGGAAAGCGGGCGGCGATATACAGGGCGAACACATTGATCAAGGCGAATACGGCGGCTTGCACCAGGCAGGCAGCCAGCATCCAGCGCCGCAGGTCGGGCGCGGCCAGCACGCTGCGCAAACCGGCGAACTGCACGTGGCTTGAGGAAGCCGTCCTTGGCGGCTCGCTCAGCTGGCTCCACAGGATCGCGCCGGCGACGCCGGTCACCAATGCGCTGGCGGTCAGCAGCGGCTTTAGCGACCAGTAATCCAGCATCATGCCGCCCAACACCGGACCGGCCAGCGCACCGCAGGCGACCGCGCTTTCCTGCAAACCCAGCGAACGTCCGCGTGAATGGTCGCTGCTGACATGGCCGATGAAGGCGGTCAGCACCACGCCGATGGTGCTCATGCCCTGTAGTAGCCGGCCCAGCATGAAGCCGGCAATCCCGGGACTCAATGCCATCAGCAGCATGCTGATCATGAACGCTATCAGCGACACCAGCAGCATGCGGCGATAGCCGAAGCGGTCGCACCATTGGCCGGCGTATGGCGCGAAGCACAGCGTGCCCAGTCCCGGCGCCGCCAGCGCCAGGCTGCTCCAGCGCGCGGCACTGACGGCATCCACCGCATCGACCGGCAGCAGGGTGGCGATGTAGAGCGGCATGATCGGCACCAGCATCATCAGCCCGAGCGTGGTCACTGCCTGGCAGGTCAGCAGCAGCACCAGGTTGCGGGAGTTGGCGCTCATGCCGGATGACTGACTGGATTGTTGATGCGGCCCATCGCGCTAGGCATGCCGGTGCCGAAACTGGCGCGGCCGAGCAGCGGCGCCAGTACTTGCTTGAACGGCCAGTCGGCGGCGTCCAGCAGCAGGCTGCGGATGTCAGAGGCGATGTGCGGCGGCAGCGGCACGCATGCCAGGCAATCTTCCAGAGCGCTGCGGACAAGCTGCCAGCCATGCGCCTCGTCGCGCCGGTAGCGTTCGGCCAGCGCCGCCAGGATGGCGTACAGGTTGACCTCGATCGCCAGCGTTTGCAGATAAGCTAGCAGCGCCTGCGGGCTGTCCAGTTCCAGCGTGTTGGGCGTGCTGCGATCTATTTCGTAAGCCGGCACCGTGACGCCTTGGGCCTGCATCAGCGGCGGACAGATGCGCAGGGTGTCGTGGTCGCGCAGCAGCAACCCGCCGACGTCTCGGCCGCGGCAGACCAGCAGCACGTTTTGTCCGTGCAGTTCCGGCATCACGCCATGCGCCAAGCAGCGCAGGCTCAGCTCCAGCAGCATGCGGGCGATGGTGCCGAATAATGTCCAGGCTGCGTCTTCATCGGCGGTGGCGAGCAGGTGTTCGAACGCCGGCAGCGTGCCATTGGCGGCTTGCACCGGCAAGGCCGCCATCGGGATCAGCGTGGCAGCGGGCGGCGTCGGGTAAGTCCGGATCTGGCAGGCCAGTTGGCCCGGTTCGGCTGCCAGCGTATTTTCTTGCGACAGCGCCCACCAGCGATCCTCGTCGCACAAGGACAGATGCGCGGCCAGCCAGGGGTCGCGCTGGCGCAGCTGTTGCAGGCAGGCGCTGGCCAGCATGCCGTTGTGCAGATAGCGCGGCGGCAGCGTGCGCAGCGCGCCCAGCGCGTTGACCGAGAGCGCCAGTTTGAGGTGGGTGGCGCCGCATCCGGTGACGGCGAGCGAACGCAGCGAGGCGGTCGGGGTCGCCGTGCCCGGGCCGCTGCCGAGGTCGACGCAGGCGTTCAGCACCGATGCTGCTGCGTTGCGCTTGAACCAGCTCCATTGCCATGGATGCACCGCTAGCCATAAATAGGCGTCGCCGGCGGCATTGCAAGCGTGGGCTGTGGCGTGCAGCGCGGCTTGTTGCGCCGGGTCGAGCAAGGTTGCCGCTAGCGGCTGGCCGGCGTTGTCGGTTCCGCGCACTTGATCGCGTGGTACGGCGACCCAGTGCAGCGTCAGCGCCGTCGTGCTTTCTGCAGAATAGGAGGTGGCGTCGATGTTGCCCCAATCCTTGGCGCGCGCAAGTGGGTGGAACGGCCGGTCTTTCAGGCAGCTCAAGGCTTCCCAGCTCAGTAATTGCTCCGGTGCGGCCGCCAGCCGCGCCAGGATGCGCGCTTCGTGTTCGGCGGCGTGCGCCGCCTGGCGTTCGGCCAAACGGAAGAAGCGGGCGCAGCGGCCGCTCCGGTCCTGCCACCAGTCTGCGCTTTGCAAGGTGTCGACCGCCTTGACCAGTTCCAGCTCGAGCTTGAGGGTGGCGGTATGCAACACGGCAGGGCGGCTAGCAACCCGGAACGGCCGCAAGCCGCTAGCCGGCCGGCCGTGCCAGTGCAGCGAGCGCTCGGCGTCCAACACCACCTCCAGCACCGCTGCGTCGTCGTTGCCAGCGGCCGGCGGATGGAAAATGCACCGGCTGCGAAAGCCGTACAGGTCTTCCAGCCAGAGTGCGTCGAACAGGTCCTGCGCCAGCCGTTGCTGATAGGGATGCGTGGAATGCATGGGCTTCAGCCGTACAGCGGCAGTCGGGTGCCGACCTGGCCCGCTTGCGCCAACTGGTAGAAGTGGCGCGCGCACACCAGGTCGTCGAGCGCCATGCCCATCGGATTGAGCAGGATGATTTCGTCATCGCTTTCGCGGCCGGGTTTTTCGCCGATGACGATCTGGCCAAGTTCGGCATGCAATCGTTCTCGGCTGAAGCGGCCTTCCAGCACCAGTTGGTTGATGATTTTTTTCTCGCGATTGGATTGCTCCCAATCGTCGACCACGACCTTGTTGGCCTTCTCATAGACATCCTTGTGCACATCCATGATCGAGACATTGCTGACGAAGGTGCCGGGCTTGAGCCAGTCGAAATGCAGATAGGGCGCGTCGGCCACGGTGCAGGTGACGATCACCTCGGAGGCACGCACGGCGGCTTCGGCCGAGACGGCGCGGATGCAGGCGACGGCGGGGAAGCGCTCGGCCAGCGTGCTGGCCAGGGCGTCGACGGCCGCCGGCGACAGGTCGAACAGATGCAGTCTGGTGATCGCCGGGAACTGCTCCAGCAAGGTCAGCATCTGCATCCGCGCAATCGGGCCGCAGCCGATGCAGGCGACCTCACTAAAGCCGCTGCGCGCCAGGTGGCGAGTGGCGACGGCTGTAATGGCTGCGGTGCGCATGCCGCTGATCAGTCCGCCTTCCATCAGTGCGATTGGGTAATTTGTTTGAGCGTCGTTCAACACAATCACGGCGCTGGCGCGCTCCAATCCGAAGCGGGCCGGATTGTGCTGGCGGCTGCCGATCCATTTCAGGCCTGCCACCGCCTGCTCGCCGCCCATATAGCAGGGCATGGCGATGATGCGGTCGGCGATGTGGTCGGCGCCGTCCCAGCGCAGATAGGGTTTGAGCGGTTGCACGTAGTCGCCGCGGGCGTGCGCCGCCAGTCCGGCACCGATCGCATCGACGTAAGGTTGCGAAGTGGCGCCGCCGAGCGCGACCAGGTCGGCCCGGCTCAGATACAGCAGTTGCGGCGCAGTTGGGGTAGCAGTTGAGGAGGTGGTAGTCATATTGTTGCTCATGCTGTTTGTCCAGTATTGGCGTGGATGGAAGTTCCGCTGATGCGGGTCAAGTGGCGTTGGTGCATGCGCGCCAGCCAGTCGTCGTCGTAGACCGTGTCCAGGTAGCGATCGCCGCGGTCGGGCAGGATGGTGAGGATGCGCGCCGGTCGCGGCAACTCGGCGGACAGGCGCTGGATGGCGGCGATCACCGAGCCGGACGAGCCGCCGGCGAAAATCCCTTCGCGCTCGACCAACTGGCGGCAGCCGATCGCCGATTGGTAGTCGTCGATGTGGATGACTTGCGTGATTTCGTCGCGCTGCAACAGTTCGGGCACGCGGCTGGCGCCGATGCCGGGCAGGTCGCGTGGAGTGGGCGGGGTGCCGAACAGTACCGAGCCGACCGCATCGACGGCGACCGTTTTCAGGTCCGGCCAGGCTTGGCGCAAGCGACGGGTGACGCCGTGCAAGGTGCCGGATGTGCTGACCCCTAGCACCAGGTAGTCGGCCGGACGGTCCAGCTGACGCAGTATTTCCTCGCCTTCGCCGTGGTAGTGGCTCTGCCAGTTGCGCTCATTGGCGTACTGGTTGATCCATACCGATCCCGGCAGCTCGTGCAGCAGGTGCTTGACGCGTTTGATGCGGGTTTCCAGGTAACCGCCCTGGCTATCTTTTTCGGTAACGATGTCGACCTGGCCGCCGTAGCAGCGAATGATATTCAGATTGGTGGGCGAGATTTTCGGATCGACCACCGCCGTGAAAGACAGGCCGTGGATGCGGCACACCATGGCCAGCGCGATCGCCAGATTGCCAGAGGAGCTTTCGACGATATGCGCATGCGCCGGGATCGAGCCGTCGGCCAGACCGCGCTCGACGATGTAGCGCGCCGGCCGGTCCTTGACGCTGCCGCCGGGATTGGCCAGCTCCAGCTTGGCCAGGACCTCGCAGCGCGGATCGTTGAACAAGCGGGACAGGCGGACGATCGGAGTCTCGCCGATGCTGTCCAGGATATTGTGATGAACCATTTTGTTCCCCATGGTAAATTTTGTTAATGCGAATAGTAATGATTCGCATTTAAAATGTAAACGAGAATTTCTCACTGGCATCTTTAACAGGGTGTTGGGTGGTCGGTGTGGCCGCTACGCCCCGCTGCCGTGCGGCAAGCCGCAGTACAATTCGCGCTTTGTTCACTCCCAAACTGCGTATGACGCTGGAGATAAATATGTCAAACGGAAAGAACCGCGACTCGATGCTGCACTGGCACTGGCTGCCGTTCCAGCAACTGACAACGCTGCAGTTGTATGCAGCGATGCAATTGCGGCAGCGGGTTTTTGTGCTGGAGCAGGCTTGCCTGTTCCAGGATGCCGATGGCCTCGATCCGCATGCATGGCACGGCCTCGGCTATCTGCCGGATGGCGAGTTGGCGGCATACGCCCGCATCGTGCCGCCGGGCTTGGCATTTGAGCAGCCGTCGATCGGGCGGGTAGTGACCGCGGCGGCTTTGCGCGGATCCAACGCCGGTCATGAACTGATGCAACAGGCGATGGCGCAAGCGGCCAGCTTGTTTCCCGGTAGCGCCATCAAGATCGGTGCGCAAGCGCATCTGCAGCGCTTTTACGGTCGATTCGGGTTTGAAGCGGTCGGTGAAATTTATGATGAGGACGGGATTGCGCACATCCATATGGTGGCGCCGGCAGAGTGTTGATCAGCGTATTGCGGTCGATTTATATATGATGCTTATTTTTACCAAAAGCAACTATTGAAGATAAGGAAATGCCATGAAATATCGTATTCGCCTCCTCTGCCTGTCAGCTGCCATATCGGCCGCGGCCTTACTCGCGGCCTGTGGCGGCGGTGGTAGCGCTAGCGGCTCATTTCAAGGGGCGGGTGGCTTGAGCGTGGCGCTGACCGATGCGCCGTCGTGCGGGTTCGATGCGGTCAATGTCACCGTCAACAAAGTGCGCGCGCATCAAAGCGCGGTGGCCGGCGACAACGATCCGGGCTGGGCCGACATTACGTTGAACCCAGCGCGCAAAATCAATTTGCTTGACCTGACCAACGGCGTGTTGGAACAGTTGGGCCAGGTTAATCTGGTCGCCGGCCATTACACCCAGTTGCGCCTGGTGCTCGATCCCAACCTGGGTTCGGGTTTCGCCAATTCGGTGGTTCCGGCCGGCACAGTCAATGAGATTTCTCTCGATACTCCGAGCTCGGTACAAAGCGGCGTCAAGCTCGGTAACCAGTTCGACGTCGTGTCAGGATTGCGGACCGATCTGGTGCTCGATTTCGATGCCTGTAAATCCATCGTGCAGAAGGGCAATGGCGGATTCGCGCTGAAGCCTGTGGTCAAGGTGATTCCGACCGACTTGAACGGCATCGACGGTTTTATCAATCCGGCCTTGCTGAATAATCACGTGATGGTCACCGCGCAGCAAAACGGTACGGTGGTGCGCTCGACGGCGCCGGATATGACGACCGGAGAGTTTTTGCTGGCTCGTCTGGCGCCCGGCAACTATGACGTCGTGATCACCGCTGACAACAGCGCCAGCACCGTCATCGCCAACGTCCCGGTCACCAGCACCACCGGCAAAGTGGTGGTCAGCAGCGCTAACGTGCCTATCAATTTGCAATCCGCGGCCACGGCTGCCGGCATCATCAGCGGCACGGTCACCTTGAATCCGGCCAGCGCCACTGAAATCGGCTATGTCGCAGCCAAGCAAAGCTTCGCCGCCGGTCCTACGGTGACGATCAAATACCAGGGCGCGAATGTGACGACCGGCGCATACGCATTGAATCTGCCGACAGCCGCGCCGCAGCTTGGTCAATTCAGCACCAATTTGCCGATCGTGTTTGCCACCCAGACCAACACCAGGCCCGGCACCGGCAAGTACGCGCTGGAAGCGTCGGCCAACGGTTATTTGACGATATCGAATCCATCGGTGGACATCACCAACGCCAATCAGTCGGGGATCAATTTCACATTGACGCCTTAACAGGATGTTGAAAAACTACTGCGCGTGCCGATTTTTGGTCTGCGGTGCTCACCGTACAATCCGTACGACTCCGCTCCTCGACCAAAACTCGACCCGCTCGCGACGTTTTTCAACACCCTGCTTAGCGTTGCCTCCGACGCGCATTTTTCACGAGTACGCGCCGGAAGATGCGCGGCGTTCGGCCGCCGGGCTTGCCAAATGGCCGATTTTGCTGCACTATAAGTCTCGCTTTTTAAAAAACCTGTTGAAAAATATGTCTTTCGCACGCGCTTACTTCTTTTTTTACTTTAGCTATTCCAGCCCCAAGGCGGTGAAAAGCGGTAAGCGTTCGTAATAAAAGAGCCAACCGAATTTTCTAAGAAACCGCCCCCGAGGGCGGTTTTTTTATATCCGTCACTTTTAGAGTCAGGAGAAAACCATGCTACGCACCGACGATTTGCGCATCCGAGAAATGAAAGAGTTAGTCCCGCCATCCCATTTGATTCGCGAATTCGCCTGCTCCGAGAAAGTTGCCGATACCGCGGCAAATTCCCGGGTTGCGCTGCACCGCATTTTGCACGGCCAGGATGACCGCCTGATGGTGGTGATCGGACCATGCTCGATTCACGATACCAAGGCAGCGATGGAATATGCGCGCCGGCTGGCGGGCGAGCGCGACCGTTTCAAGGGCGAGCTGGAAGTGGTGATGCGGGTCTATTTCGAAAAACCGCGTACCACGGTCGGCTGGAAAGGCTTGATCAACGATCCGTACATGGACAACAGTTTCCGCATCAACGACGGCTTGCGCATGGCGCGCGAATTACTGATGAATATCAACGAACTGGGCCTGCCGGCCGGTACCGAGTTCCTCGACGTCATCAGTCCGCAATACATCGCCGACCTGATTAGCTGGGGCGCAATCGGCGCTCGCACCACCGAGTCGCAAGTGCATCGCGAACTGGCATCCGGCCTGTCCTGCCCGGTCGGCTTCAAGAACGGCACCGACGGCAATATCAAGATCGCGGTCGATGCGATCAAGGCTGCGTCGCAGCCGCATCATTTCCTGTCGGTGACCAAGGGCGGCCATTCGGCGATCGTGTCGACCATCGGCAATGAAGATTGCCACATCATCCTGCGCGGCGGCAAAACGCCGAACTACGATGCGGCCAGCGTCGATGCGGCGTGCAAGGACATCGCCAGCAGCGGTCTGGCATCGCGCCTGATGATCGATGCGTCGCACGCCAACAGTTCGAAGAAGCCGGAAAACCAGATTCCGGTCTGCGCCGATATCGGCCGCCAGGTGGCCGCCGGCGACAATCGTATCGTTGGCGTCATGGTTGAGTCGCACTTGATCGCCGGCCGTCAGGATCTGGTGCCGGGCAAGGAATTGACCTACGGCCAGTCGGTGACCGACGGCTGCATCAGTTGGGAAGAAAGCGTGGCGGTGCTGGAAGGGTTGGCGGCGGCGGTCAGGGAGCGGCGGTTGTTGAATAGCAGTGCTGGAAACTAAACTGCTTTTCATTGCAATTGAAGCGTCGTTTCTGACACATCGAACGCATGTGGCGCATCAATCGGCGGATAACGCTGCGCTCATCCGCCCTACGGCCGGCTACGGATTTCGAACGGGCTCTTGAACTCGATCCCGCAATGAATTGAAGAGTTAGAACCTCTTCGTCAGCACCATCATTTCACCCTCGCGCCGTATTTCAGCAAGTAGCAAGTAGGGCGGATGAGCGTAGCGTTATCCGCCGTTTCTGACACATCGAATGCATGTGACGCATCAATCGGCGGATAACGCTGCGCTCATCCGCCCTACGGCCGGCTATGGATTTTGAACGGGCTCTTGAACTCGATCCCGCAATGAATTGAAGAGTCAGAACCTCTTCGTCAGCACCATCATTTCACCCTCGCGCCGCATTTCAGTCCGGTTCAGGAACGACATGCCGAGCAGGGCGAACGGCAGGCCGCGTTCTTGCACCAGCGCTTCAACCTGATTCATTTCAATATCGCCGATCTTGACGGTGTTTAGCGTGACCATAAACGCCGGCGCCGGACCGTTGGCGGTATTCACCGTTATCGGGCGTCCCTTTTTGTAATCGACGCCGAGCCGGCCCGCATCCGAAGCAGGCAGGGCGATCATGGTCGCCCCGGTATCGACCAGCATCGTCATCATGCCGCCGTTGATCTGGGCTTGCGCGACAAAATGGCCTTGCGGATTGACTTTCAGGGTGACGCTGGCCGATGCGCCCGGAGTGCTGCGGCTGACGTATTCGCCAATCCCGATCACTTGCCGCTTGCCCTTGACTTCCAAGGTCGCGCTGGAGCCGTCGGCCTTGACCAGCAGCACGTCGTCGGTCACTTTGCTGCCGACCGAATAGGTCTTGGGCGAGGAGCCGTTGATGACCAGCACCGCTTTGCCGGGAAACAGGCCGACCACGCCGATATCGGCCGCTTGGGCCGGCATCAGCATGGAGGAAAACAGGAACAGGCTGGAGCTCAGAATCAGTGGGCGCATGAGGTATTCGATTTTCTTATTGAAGAATTGAGGGTGCGCCGTAAGGCGGATCAGCGCAGCGCTATCCGCCGGAAGTTGCAGAGAACAGGTGACTGATCGCGGTGATTAGTCGCGGAAGTTGTTGAATTCCAGCGGCAAATCAGCCACTTCCTTGCGCAGCATCGCCATCGCGGCTTGCAGATCGTCGCGCTTGGCGCCGGTGATGCGCACGGCGTCGCCCTGGATGCTGGCTTGCACTTTCATCTTGCTGTCCTTGACGATGCGGACGATTTTTTTTGCGGCATCGGATTCGATGCCGTTTTTGATCTTGATGACTTGCTTCACCTTGTCGCCGCCGATTTTCTCGATCTTGCCCTTGTCCAGAAAGCGCACGTCGACATTGCGCTTGACCAGTTTTGAGGTCAGTACATCGAGCACCTGGTTCAATTGAAATTCGGAATCGGCATACAGGGTCAGGTCGCGCTCTTTCAGCTCGATCCGGGCGTCGCTGCCCTTGAAGTCGAAACGGGTCGAGATTTCCTTGTTGGCTTGGTCGTTGGCATTCTTGACTTCGACCAGATTGGCTTCCGAGACGGTATCGAATGATGGCATGGTGGTACTCCTTCAATGGGTTCAAACTATTTCAAGTAACGCGCATTCTATCGGACAACAAACCGGGTGGCTATTGCGTTGTCCCGGAGCGATGCGTCTATAATCCCGAAGCTATGACTTCTACCGCATCCACACTCCCGCTTCAATACGATTTTTCGCTACGCCAGCATAATACTTTTGGCATCGACGCCGTCGCTCACGCTTATTTGCCGGTCACTTCCGTTCAGACCTTGCACGCATTCAGGCGCGCATCCGATTTGTCCGGGTTGCCGCGCCTGGTGCTGGGCGGCGGCAGCAATCTGGTGTTGACGCAAGACTTTGCCGGGCTGGTCTTGCATATGTGCAATCGCGGGCTGGAAATTGTCGGCGACGACGCCGACGCCACTTATGTCCGCGCTGCCGCCGGCGAGAGCTGGCATGGGCTGGTGCAATGGACGCTGGCGCAAGGATTGGGCGGCCTGGAAAATCTTTCGTTGATTCCCGGCAGCGTCGGCGCCGCTCCGATTCAAAACATCGGCGCCTACGGGATTGAGCTGCAAGACCGTTTTCATGCGCTGACGGCAATCGACATCGACACCGGTGAAATATTGACGTTGGACCGTGCCGCTTGTGCTTTCGGTTACCGCGACAGCGTCTTTAAACATGATTTGCGCGATAGGGCGGTGGTGCTCGACGTCACGCTGGCGTTGCCCAAGCGCTGGCAGCCCAATCTGCGTTATGCGGATGTCGCGCAAGAACTGGATGCGCGAGGGCTGCAAGCGCCGACCGCGCGCGATGTCAGCGATGCGGTGATCGCGATCCGGACCCGCAAGTTGCCCGATCCGGCATTGATCGGCAATGCCGGCAGTTTTTTCAAGAACCCGATTGTGCCTGCCGCACAGCGCGACGCGCTGCTGGCGCAGCATCCGCAATTGGTCAGTTACCTGCAGCCGGATCAGAACTTCAAACTGGCGGCGGGTTGGTTGATCGATCAATGCGGTTGGAAAGGGAAAACCCTGGGCGCCGCCGGCATCTACGAAAAACAGGCGCTGGTATTGGTCAATCGCGGTGATGCGACTGGGCAGGATATTGTGCGGCTGGCGCAGGCAGTGCAGGCTGATGTGATGGCGCGTTTTGGGGTGGCGTTGGAGCCGGAACCGATTTTTATTTAGCGTCTGACAGGTATTGTAGGTCGGAAAAGCGCAGCCCTTGCAGGGCGCGTATTCGCTTGCAAGCGAATACCGTTCCGCAGGCAGATGGCATGCCATCTGAAATCCCTGCTGCACCCTTCCGACGGCGTGAATTGCATCAGCCAGTCAAGCCCTTAACACTCTTCGGCGGCTCGCCGCACGTCGGAAGACGCTGCGCTTTTCCGACCTACCTTCCAGTCCTTGTCATAAACAGGTCACATTGAGGCATTAAAGTGTGGGCTGTCTCATCCACACTCCCTAAGGTTTGGATTTTGCCCGCAGCGTGCGCATGCCCTGCGGGCTTTTTTTATCAGCCGAAATGGCAAACGTAATTCACCGTTTCCGCCGCCTCGATATCGAAGCTGGAATTGGCCGGAACATCAAACCGATCGCCGGCGGAATATTTGATCCACAGCTGTTGTCCCTTTTGACGCACGCGGCAAGCGCCGCTGGTGATTTCCATGATTTCGGCGACGCCGGTGTTGAAGCTCAGCGAGGACGGCAGGATGACGCCCAGGGTTTTTTTGCTGCCGTTCGGCAGGATGACGGTGTGCGAAACGCACTTGCCGTCGAAGTAGACGTTGGCTTGCTTGAGCACCGATACGTGGTCGAATTGCGTATTCATCTGAAGAGGCTCCTGAGGTTAAATTTGTCGAAAGCAGCACACCAATAAAAAACGCCCCGGAAAAAGGGGCGTTTCTTGTTCATCCAGCCTGTTACTTGCCGCGTGCATTGCGTGCATTTGCCGCAATCCGCATCCGCAACGCGTTGAGTTTGATAAAGCCGCCGGCATCGGCCTGGTTATAGGCGCCGCCGTCTTCGTCGAAGGTCGCGATCTTCATGTCGAACAGCGAATCGGTTTTGGAATCGCGCGACACCACGATCACATTGCCCTTGTACAGCTTGACTCTGACCCAGCCGTTGACTGTCGCCTGGGTGTGGTCGATCAGGGTTTGCAGCGCGACCCGTTCCGGCGCCCACCAGTAGCCGTTGTAAATCATCGACGCATAGCGCGGCATCAGATCGTCTTTCAGATGCGCGACTTCGCGGTCGAGCGTGATCGATTCGATTGCACGGTGCGCGCGCAGCATGATGGTGCCGCCCGGGGTTTCGTAGCAGCCGCGCGACTTCATGCCGACGTAGCGGTTTTCGACCAGGTCGAGACGGCCGATGCCATGCTTGCCGCCGAGGCGATTCAGTTCGGTCAATACGGCCGCAGGCGACATGCGGGTGCCGTTGAGGGCGACGATGTCGCCTTTTTCGTATTCGATATCCAGGTATTCAGGCTGGTCCGGTGCGGCTTCCGGGCTGACGGTCCAGCGCCACATGCTTTCTTCGGCTTCAGCGCTTGGGTTTTCCAGGTGACGGCCTTCAAAGCTGATGTGCAGCAGGTTGGCATCCATCGAGTACGGCGCGCCGCCGTTCTTGTGTTTCATGTCGATGGCGATGCCGGCATCTTCCGCATATTTCAGCAGCTTTTCGCGCGACAGTAGATCCCACTCGCGCCATGGGGCGATGATCTTCACGTTCGGCATCAGCGCATAGGCGCCGAGTTCGAAACGAACCTGGTCGTTGCCCTTGCCGGTGGCGCCGTGCGAGATGGTGTCGGCGCCGGTTTCGCGAGCGATTTCGATCAGGCGCTTGGCGATCAGCGGACGGGCGATTGAAGTGCCGAGCAGGTATTCGCCTTCATACACGGTATTGGCGCGGAACATCGGGAATACGAAATCGCGGACGAATTCTTCGCGCACGTCGTCGATGTAGATGTTTTCTTCCTTGATGCCGAATTTCAATGCCTTCTGGCGTGCCGGTTCCAGCTCTTCACCTTGGCCGAGATCGGCGGTGAAGGTCACGATTTCGCATTGGTAATTATCTTGCAGCCATTTCAGGATGACCGAGGTGTCGAGTCCGCCGGAGTAAGCCAGCACTACTTTCTTTACGTCTACTTTTTTTGCGTCGCTCATGATTCGCTTTCTGATGTCTCTGTATGAATGATGATTATGGGGATTCGTGACAGACAGCTTCAATATTGTGGCCATCCGGGTCGGTCACAAATGCGCTGTAATAATTCGGGTGATAGTGGGAGCGCACGCCGGGTGCGCCGTTGTCCTGGCCGCCGGCTTTTAGCGCGGCGTCATAAAACGCATGCACCAGTGCGCGGTTCGACACGCGGAAGGCGAAATGCATTGTTTGCTGGTGCGCAGGTTTTTGCGCGGTTGCATTGGATAGCCAGAAGTCGGGTTTGTGCGGTTCGCCGAAACCGGCGACGTCGGTGTTGCCGGTGACGCTTGCCGGAAATTCCAGCAGCAGCAGATAGCCGATGGCGCCCAGAGCTTGTGTGTAAAACGCCTTGCTTTTGGCGTAATCGGCAACGGTAATGCCGGTGTGATCGATCATGTCTGTCCTTAACTAATCAGATTCCGCAATTCTGCCCATCACCAGATATTCCAGCAGTGCCTTTTGCACATGCAGGCGATTTTCCGCCTCGTCCCAGACCACCGACTGCGGGCCGTCGATGACTTCGGCCGAGACTTCTTCGCCGCGATGGGCCGGCAGGCAATGCATGAAAAGCGCATCGGGTTGCGCGCGCGCCATTTTGGCTTGATCGACGATCCAGCCGTCGAAGGCTTTCAGCCGCGCCGCGTTTTCGGCCTCATAGCCCATGCTGGTCCAGACGTCGGTGGTCACCAGGTCGACCCCTTCGCAAGCGTCGGACGGGCTGGCGAACAGCGTGTAACGATCGTTGTCGGCGGCCACCTGGGCCTGGTCGATGTCATAGCCTTTGGGGGTCGAGACGTTGACGTGGAAGCCGAACACTTGCGCCGCTTGCAGCCAGGAGTACAGCATGTTGTTGGCATCGCCGATCCAGGCCACTTTTTTGCCGGCGATCGAGCCGCGATGTTCGATGTAGGTAAACACGTCGGCCAGCACCTGACACGGATGTTGCTCGTTGGTCAGGCCGTTGATCACCGGTACTCGCGAATGGGCGGCGAAGCGCTCGATGATGTCCTGGCCGAAGGTGCGGATCATGATGACGTCGCACATGCGCGACATGACTTGCGCCGCATCTTCCACCGGCTCGCCGCGTCCCAGCTGGCTGTCGCGGGTATTCAGGTAGATTGCGGCGCCTCCCAGCTGGTGCATGCCTGCTTCAAACGACAGGCGGGTACGGGTCGAGTTTTTCTCGAACACCATCACCAAGGTGCGGTCGAGCAGCGGATAGTGCTGTTCATAATCCTTGAATTTGCGCTTGATGACACGGCTACGCTCAATCACGTATTCGTATTCGTCCAGCGAAAAATCGGAAAACTTCAGATAGTGTTTGATTGCCATAAATGAAAATGGCGCCCAGTTTGGCGCCTGCCGCCGAAGATTGTAAGTGCTTCAATTATAAGGGATTTGCTTGGAAAAGATACCCATGAAGACAGCACAGGTGGGAGGGCTGCGGAAGCATCGCCTGTGCCGATAAAAGGAGTCCGGCAATCGCGCTCAATATAGTTTTTGCGAAGATTCATGCAGCAATTGCACATACAGCTGATGCCGCATGGCCGAGATTTCACCGGCCTTGACCGCTTCCAGCACGGCGCAGTTCGGCTCGTTCAAATGATGGCAGTTGTAAAACTTGCATTTTCCCAGACGCGGTGAAAATTCACGGAAAGCGCGTTCCAGCATGCCTTCGCTCAGCTGATATAGGCCGAACTCCTGGAACCCAGGGGAGTCGATGATGCTTGCGGGGCTGTCGGTATCGGCGTCGATTTCGTACAAGCGGGTGAAGGTGGTGGTGTGTTTGCCGGTATCCAGCGCCGCGGAAATTTCACGGGTGGCAATATCGGCATCCGGCACGATCAAATTGATCAGCGACGATTTGCCCATGCCGGATTGACCGATCAGGATGGTCGACTGGCTCTTGAGCAGCGGCATCAGCGTGGCGCAGGTTTGTTCCGGGAATGCGCGCGCCGATACCTCGTGTACCGGATAGCCGAGGCTGGCATAGGTTTGCAGCCGCTGCCGGGTTTTCGGCAGCGCGTCGGCGATATCGGTCTTGTTCAGCACGATGTGGGCGGTGACGCCGGACGCTTCCGCCGCCACCAGCGCACGCGAAATCAGGTCGTCGGAAAAGCCCGGTTCGGTCGCCACCACGATAAACAACTGGGTGACATTAGCCGCCAGCAGCTTGGATTTGTACTGGTCCGAGCGATACAACAAGCTATGCCGTTCGCCGATGGCTTCGATCACGCCCTGATTGGGCGAGGTCAGTTTCAAGTTGACCCGGTCGCCGACGGCGACATCGCTCTTTTTTCCGCGCGTCACGCATTGCAATTTAAGCGATTCCGATCCAACCGTGGCATGTACCAGATAGTGACGGCCATGTGCGGCGATAACGATGCCGGTGCCGATAGCGTGATCAAGCATGAGCGGCCATCAGGTGATTGATGCGGGCCGTTGCAGACGGGTGCGAATCGTAGAAGGCGGAATACAGCGGGTCCGGCGTCAGGGTAGAAGCGTTGTCTTCATACAGCTTGACCAGTGCCGCCACCAGATCGTTGGCGTCGGTGTATTTGGCGGCAAAGGCATCGGCTTCGAATTCATGCTTGCGCGAGGTGATCGACGCCAGCGGCGACAACAGGAAAGTGAAAATCGGCAAGGTCAGCATGAACAGGATCAAGGCCATCGCGTCGTTGTTGCTCAGATCGGCGGCTAGCAACGGATTGACGCCGAGCCCGGTGTAGAACCAGACTTGCTGCTTCAAATAGCCCAGCAAGGCCAGGAAGGCGAGTGAAATCGCGAACATTACGACGATCCGTTTGACGATGTGCTTAAGCTTGAAATGGCCGAGTTCATGCGCCAGTACCGCTTCGATTTCCTGCGGCGCCAGGCGTGCCAGCAGGGTGTCGAAGAAGACGATTCGCTTGCCGGCGCCGAAACCCGAGAAATACGCATTGCCGTGGGCGCTGCGCTTGGAACCATCCATCACGAACAAGCCTTTGGAGGCGAAGCCGACCCGGCCCATCAAGCCTTCGATGCGGGCGCGCAGGGTGTCGTCGGTCAGCGGCGTGAACTTGTTGAACAGCGGCGCGATCACGGTCGGGTAGAGCACCAGCATCAGCAACTGAAAGCCGCTGAACACCAGCCACGCATACAGCCACCAGTGGTCGCCCGATTTGGCCATCAACGACAACACCACCCACACCAGCGGCAAGCCGATGACGGCGCCGATCAATGTGTTTTTCACCAGGTCGACAAAAAACAGGCGAGGAGTCATCTTGTTAAAGCCGAAGCGGGCTTCCAGCACGAATTGTTTGTAATACTCCAGCGGCAGGTCGATCAAGCTGGAAATCACCGCCACCGCGACCAGCAAGCCGAGTTGATATGTCATGCCGGGTCCGGCCTGGTTGAACAGCAAACCCGAAACCCACTGCAAGCCGCCCAGCAGCGTGAAGCCGATCAGGACGACGGCATTGACCAGCAATGAGATCATGCCGAATTTGGTCTTGGCGATGGTGTAGTCGGCCGCTCTTTGATGCGCGGACAGCGGGATTTTTTCGGCAAAATCGGCTGGCACCGCGCTCCGATGACTGAGTACATGGCGAATCTGGCGCGAAGCCAGCCAGAAGCGTACTCCCACGGTGATTGCCAGAAAAACTACGAATAAAACCGAAAATGCAAGTGAAGACATGCCGCCCCTATGTGAGAAAATACCGAACTTGCCGAACCAAATACAGAAGAGAACAATTATGTCACAAGCCACCGAGATTGCCGCCGCTCCCGCTCCTATGGGGACGCCGCTGCGGCCCAACGAGTTCAACCTGATCTGGCTCGACATGGAAATGACCGGGCTCAACCCGGACACCGATCGCATCATTGAAGTTGCGGTTGTGGTCACCGATCCGCAATTGAATATCCTGGCGGAAGGGCCGGTGTTCGTGATTCACCAATCGGATGAGATGCTGGATGGCATGGATGCCTGGAATAAAGGTACGCATGGCCGTTCAGGACTGATCGAGCGAGTCAAAAGCTCGACCGTCACCGAGGCTGACGCGGAACAGGTGCTGATCGAGTTCCTGAAGAAATACGTGCCGAAAGGGAAGTCGCCGATGTGCGGCAACTCGATTTGCCAGGATCGCCGTTTCATGGCGCGCAGCATGCCCAAGCTGGAAGCGTTTTTCCATTACCGCAACCTGGATGTGTCGACGCTGAAGGAATTATGCCGGCGCTGGAAACCGGAACTGGCAAGCGGTTTCAAGAAGCATCAAAAGCACACCGCGCTGGCCGACATCATTGAGTCGATTGAAGAGCTGCGCTATTACCGTGAGCATTTTATTAATGCGTAATTAGCGTAGGGCGGATGAGCGTAGCGTTATCCGCCGTTGGATGTACCACATGCGTTTGATGCATCCAACACGGCGGAAGGCGCTGCGCTTTTCCGCCCTACGTACCCGCCAGCTTAATCCTCCGCCGTTTCTTTCCCGCAGCACTTCTTGAATTTCTTGCCGCTGCCGCAACTGCACATGTCGTTGCGGCCGACTTTCGGCGTTTCGCGCTGGATGGTGGTGACCGCCGATTTGCGGTGCGGCAGCCAGTAGCGATAGATTTCGGGAATCGCAGCTTCGACTTCGACCGCTAGCTTGTGCCGTTGCACCGGATCTTCGCGCAGGCGCATTTCGTCTTCTTCCAGCTCTTCGGCGCCCAGCAGGTAAATCGGCCGCACTACCGTTGCCAGGTTGGAATGCCAGATCGGTTCCCAGGCTTTGGCGCGCAGATTGATGCCTTCCCAGAAGCCCCAGCTCCAGGCTTCGCCGTCCAGCAGGTTCTTGCCTTCGTGTTCGTGCTCGCAAAATAGCGGTTCGTATTCTTTCGGTGCGACTTCCAGCGTGACCGCGATTTCATTCATGTAGCGGGCGATCAGGCCGACGATTTTTTCGTATTCCTTGTCGGACTTGAACTTTGGCGCGTCTTTCAGCGACGGCCCCCATACATGCGGCAGCCACTCGCCCAGCAATACCTGTTCCGGGCCGACCACCAGCGCGGTCAGGTAACCGTGCAGCGTGTCCATCGTCATGCAGTCTTCGGCACAGCGATCGGACAACAAAAAATCGTCCAGTTCGTCAAATTCTTTGTCTGACAGGGGTTCGTCGAGATTCATGGGGATGAGCTTAAAAAATGAGGATACGGATTTTATGATTGAAATCCGCTCAAGCTGCAAAATATTTAATGAGTATCCATAAAAAATCGCTCGCTACGATGTTTTAGCAATGCCTCTATTCAATATCCACGCTGCCGCGTCCGAGTTCTATCACTCTGCCGCCAACCTGTATTTCCCGGTTTTCAGTGACAGTAAGCAATAAACGGCAGGGCCGGGCGACCGCCTCGCCCTGGCTTACCTGGATGTGGGCAGGAATTGCCCGTCCTGTTTCAAGCAGCCAGCCGCCCAGGTTGGCGCAAGCCGATCCGGTGCCCGGATCTTCGCCGATGGCGCCGCCCTGCATCGCGAAAAAATAACGCGCCAATACCCGTTGCTCTTCGCCATCGTTGACGAAGGCGAATACGTACACCGTTTTTCGTCCCAGGCTGCTGACCGGCCAATGCCCCAGCTGGTCGCTGGCCGGCGCTGCGCGGCGCACCGCGTCCGCCGAATTGAGCGGGACCAGCAATTGGTCGCTGCCGGTATCCACCCATAGCGGATCGCTGAGGAGGTCGTCCTCCTTGAGACCGAGCATGCCGGCGATGAATGCATTGGGCAGCCCGCTGCTGCGCGTGAAGGATGGCGTTGCTGCCTGGTTCGCTGAAGCGGGCGCGGTAAACGTCCAGACATTGCCGTCGGCCGATGCCGCGACCACGCCGGCCTTGAATTCCAGCTTGACGCTATCGCCTGTTTTCCGCAGTTCGCGGACGACGTGCGCGCTGCCTAGCGTCGGATGCCCGGCGAAGCGCATTTCAAAACCGGGCGTAAAAATCCGGACCCGGGCGTCGGCGATCTCGGATGGCAGAACGAATGTCGTTTCCGAAAGATTGAACTGGCGCGCCAGGGCTTGCATGGTGTCGTCGCTCATGCCGCGGGCATCCTCGAACACGCACAAGGGATTGCCGCCAAAAGTCGTTTCGGCAAACACATTCAAAATACGATACTGGTAGCGCGGCATAAGGTGTTGTTCTCGATCTGCTGGTTGAGCTGCTTGTTAAGCCGTCATTGCAAAATTCAACTCGACGCCGTTCCCGGCCGGGTCCTGAAAAAAGATTTGTTTCTCCGTCGACGCCGGCACATGCGCCACTTCGTATTGCACCTGACGCGCCTGCAAGCGCGCTTCCATTTGCTCCGGATCGACGCAGCTAAAGGCAACATGATCAAAGGTGGTGGCGGTATGCGTCGCCCTGGGATCGCCGGCCTTGGCCTCGCTCAAATGCAGGATTGGGTGGCCGCCGGCATACAGCCAGTAGCCGAAACTGTTGAAAGGCGGCCGCGGGCCTGGTTCCAGTCCGACCACTTCGCAATAAAAATCCTTCAGTTGCAGCAGCAGGTCGCGCGGCGCGCGCAGATTGTAGTGATTGAGGGCGATGGCGGGCAAAGTTGGCTCCTGGAGTGGAAGTTATTTTTTTTGGAAAATAGTCTGTCAAACGTCGACGAACATCAAAGTGCCGTGACTGCCCGGCGCTACCGAGTGCGGGACATGGGCATCGACCACAAACATTTCGCCGGCGCGGATGCTGACGGTCCGGCCTGCAACGATCAAATTCATTTGGCCGTCCAGCACCAGAAACGCTTCATTGTAGTCATGCGTTTCTTCTTCGTAAGGCAAGCCATCCATGCGCAGGATCTTCAACCTGGCTGCGCCGACTTGTCCGATCACAGCGGAGCGCCAGGCCGATGGCAATTCGGACGCGGCTTGTTTTAAATCGATGACTCCCATCAGGTTTTCCTCGGCGTTGGCAAACGCTTAGTTTAATAGTTTGCAGGCGTTTACAATAGCCGCCATGAATACTCCAAACCCTGCATCATTCACAACCCTGACTCCCGACACCGTACTGGACGCGCTCGACAGCATCGGCTTGCATGGCGACGGCCGCCTGCTGGCGCTGAACAGCTATGAAAACCGGGTGTACCAGATCGGCATGGAAGAGGGGCCGCCGCTGGTGACCAAGTTCTACCGGCCGCAACGTTGGAGCGATGCCGCGATCCTGGAAGAGCATGGTTTCGTGCAGGAGTTGGTCGAGCGCGAAATCCCGGTGGTGGCCGCATGGGCGGACGCGGACGGTCGAACGCTGCATCAATTCGAAGGCTTCCGGTTTGCGGTTTTTCCGCGTCACGGCGGCCGTGCGCCGGAGCTGGAAGATCGCGCCACGCTGGAATGGCTGGGCCGTTTTCTAGGGCGCATCCATGCGGTCGGCGGTTTGAAGGTTTATCAGCAGCGGCCGACCCTGGATATCGCCAGTTTCGGCGAAGACCCGAGCGCCTATCTGCTGGCGCAAGGCTTCGTGCCGGACGATTTGCTGGAGGCCTACCGCAGCACCGTGACGCAGGCGCTGCAAGGCGTACGCCACTGTTTTGAGCGCGCCGGCAGCGTCCGCCATCTGCGCTTGCATGGCGATTGCCACGGCAGCAATGTGCTGTGGACCGATGCCGGACCGCACTTCGTCGATTTCGACGATAGCCGGATGGGGCCGGCGGTGCAGGATTTATGGATGCTGCTGTCCGGCGAACGCAAGGATATGGTGCGCCAGTTGAGCGACTTGCTGGCCGGCTACGAGGACTTCTGCGATTTCGAGCCGCGCGAATTGTATTTGATCGAGGCGCTGCGCACCTTGCGGCTGATTCACTATGCCGCCTGGATCGCGCGGCGCTGGGACGATCCGGCGTTTGCGGTGGCGTTTCCCTGGTTTAATACCCAGCGCTACTGGCAGGACCGGATACTTGAATTGCGCGAGCAGATTGCGCTGATGGATGAGCCGCCGTTGTGGCCGGCTTGATGCAGGGCGGTGAAAAACGTAGCGAGCGTGCCGAGTTTTGGTCGAGGAGCGGAGTCGTACGGATTGTACGATGAGCACCGGAGACCAAAAATCGGTGCGCGCAGTAGTTTTGCAACACCCTGCTAATGCGCGGCTGATTTCGAGAACAGATTCAGCACCACGACGCCGGACACGATCAAGCCGATCCCGCACAGTGCCGCGGCATCCAGGCTTTGCTTGAGAACCAGCCAGCCGACCAGCGCAATCAGTGCAATGCCGGCGCCCGACCATATCGCGTAGACCACCGCCACCGGTAAGGTGCGCAACGTCAGCGACAGGAAATAGAACGCGGTCAGGTAGCCCACGCCGACGATGATCGACGGCAGCGTGCGGGTGAATTCCGCGCTGGCTTTCAAGGCGCTGGTGGCGATGACTTCGGCGATGATGGCAATGCCCAGATAAATCCACTGCATGAAATTCTCCTAAAGGTGGGGGAGTGCCACATCTTACCGGCAATTATTTGTAAAACGTCAATCCAGACCGGCAAAAAGTTCAGTCACGAAATCGACAAACACCCGCACCTTGGCTGACAGCTGATGGCTTTGGTGATACACCACCGACACCGGCGGCCCGGGTGTGGCCCAGTCGGCAAGCACCGGCACCAGCCGGCCGTCGCGCATCTGCGGGTTGAGCGACAAGGTCAGCAACTGGACGATGCCGGCGCCGCTGACCGCCGCCTGGATCAGGGTTTCGGCGTGGTTGATCGAGATATTGCCGGGCGGCTGCCAGCTCAACTGTTGCTTGCCCTTGCTGAAAGTCCACGGCACGTTCTGGCCGCTGTTCGGATGAATGAAGGCCAGACAGCGAAAGTCAGCCAGCTCCTGCGGCGTGCGCGGCGTGCCGTGACGCGCCAAAAAATCCGGCGCGGCGCAACACACATTGCGCGGTTGATAGATGCGGCGAGCCACCATGCCGGAATCCTTCAGCTCGCCGATCCGCAGCCAGACATCGCCGCGTCCTTCCACCATATCGACCATGCGGTCGCCGACATTAACCCGGATCGACAGTTCCGGGTACAGCTCGGTAAAGCGCGACAGCGCCGGCGCCAGGTAAACCCGCGCAATCACGGTCGGCACATCGACCCGCAACACCCCCTGCGGCGTGGCGCGCCCGCCTTGCAATGCGCCTTCCAGTTCCATCATGTCGCCCAGCAGCCGTTGCGCACGCTGGTAGCAGCTATGGCCATCGTCGGTCATCGAAATCTTGCGCGTGGTGCGGTTCAGCAGGCGCACGCCGAAATGCCGTTCCAGGCTGGCGATATGGTTGGTGATGGTGGCGTTCGACATTTCCAGCTGCTCCGCCGCGCGGCTGAAGCTATTCAGTTCGACCACCTGGCAAAACACCCGCAGCGATTCCAGCCTATCCATGATTGTTTAATCTATCTAAAAAATGATTTTAATTATTACCTATTTTTATGCAAAATAAAAAGGATGATAATGGCAAAATTATCCGACGCGGCCAGCACTCGATCAGCGCTTCGCCTGATTCGGTACGGTCGCGAGACACTAAAAATAACCAGGAGACATGGATGGTCGCGACAGCGAACAACGATGCAACGGACGCAGTAGGTGCCATAGGCGCAGCAGGCGCAATCGACATTCCCGCCTTGATCGACCGCAGCAGGATCGGCGGATTTCAAATCGTGATGCTGATGTTGTGCGGCATCTGCCTGGTCATCGACGGCTTCGACGTGCAGGCGATGGGTTATGTGGCGCCGGCCATCATCCATGACTGGGGCATCGCCAAGGCGAATCTGGGGCCGGTGTTCGGCGCCGGTTTATTCGGCATGCTGGTCGGCTCGTTGACCTTGAGCATGCTGGCCGATCGTATCGGCCGGCGTCCGGTGCTGATCGGCGCGACCTGGTTCTTTGCCGCTTGCATGCTGCTGACGCCGATGGCGGGCAGCGTCGGCCAGCTGGAAATCCTGCGCTTCATCACCGGCCTCGGCTTGGGCGCGATCATGCCGAATGCCATGGCACTGGCGGGGGAATACAGTCCGCTGCGCAAGCGCGTGACGCTGATGATGCTGGTCTCCTGCGGCTTTACGCTGGGTGCTGTGCTGGGCGGATTGCTGTCGGCGGCGTTGATTCCGCGTTTCGGCTGGCAGTCGGTGTTCCTGGTGGGCGGCGCGGTGCCGCTGGTGATCGGCTTGCTGATGCTGTTCTGGCTGCCGGAGTCGATGCAGTTCCTGGTGTTGCGCGGCAAAAAGCTGGAGCAAGTCGGCCGCTGGCTGCGACGGATCGACCCTAACGTCGCGGTCGATGGCGGCACGCGCTACATCGTCCGCGAAAAAGCAGGCAAGGGCGCGCCGGTCATGCAGTTGTTCCGCGACGGCCGGGCAAAGGTCACGCTGCTGCTGTGGGTCATCAATTTCATGAACCTGGTGAATCTGTATTTCCTGTCGAACTGGCTGCCGACGATTGCCAAGGACGCCGGCCTGTCGACCGCCAGCGCGGTACTGGCCGGCACCACCTTGCAGATCGGAGGTACGTTCGGCACGCTGATCATGGGCCAGTTGATTGACCGCTCCAGCTTCCGCCGGGTGCTGATTCCGGTGTTCCTGATCGCCGCTGTTTCGGTAGCGCTGATCGGCCGTCCCGAGGTGTCGCTGGTGTTCCTGTTTGCCAGTATTCTTGTTGCCGGCTTCTGCATCGTCGGCGGTCAACCGGCGGTCAATGCGATGGCCGGCACTTACTATCCGACCACCTTGCGCTCGACCGGCATCGGCTGGAGTCTCGGCGTCGGCCGCATCGGGTCGATCGTCGGGCCGGTACTCGGCGGCGAACTGATCCGGCTGAACTGGCCCAACAGCACCATCTTCATCGTACTGGCGGTCCCGGCGCTGGTATCGGCGCTGATGCTGGTGCTGATGGGCAGCGCATCACATGCATCAAACCGTATTGCAGCCAACGTCAGTACGGCCAATTAAGGAGAGAACCAATGAATATGCCAGTACCAAACCAGAGCGGCGAGCTCCGCTATCAATCCGGCTTTTGCAACGACTTTGCAAGTGAAAGTTTGCCCGGCGCACTACCGCCGGCGCAAAATTCGCCACAAAAAGCACCGTACGGCCTGTACGCCGAACAACTGTCAGGCACCGCTTTCACCGCACCGCGCGCCCACAACCGGCGCAGCTGGCTGTATCGGATACGGCCGGGGGCGATGCATCATGCGTTTGAAAAAATCGACAATCGGCTGCTGTCCAGCGGCCCGTTCAATCAAGTCGCAGCGCCGCCGAACCAGTTGCGCTGGAACCCGCTGCCGATTCCGGCGGCCGATGCGCCTACCAATTTTATCGATGGCCTGATCACGGTGGCCGGCAATGGCGACCCGGCCAGCCAGGTCGGGATCGCGATTCACCTGTATACGGCCAATTGCTCGATGCAGGATCGCTTCTTCTACGATGCCGACGGCGAGTTGCTGATCGTGCCGCAACAGGGGCGCTTGCTGGCGCGCACCGAAATGGGCGAGCTCGAAGTAGCGCCGGGCGAAATCCTGGTGATCCCGCGCGGCGTGCGGTTCCAGATGGTATTGCCGGACGGCGTCGCGCGCGGCTACGTTTGCGAAAATTACGGCGCAGCATTCCAGCTGCCAGAGTTGGGGCCGATCGGTTCCAACGGGCTGGCCAATGCCCGCGACTTCCTGGCGCCGGTGGCGGCCTTCGAAGAACGCGAAGGGGAGTTCCAGCTGGTGGCCAAATTCGGTGGTCAATTATGGGCCGCCCGGATCGATCATTCGCCGCTGGACGTGGTCGCCTGGCACGGCAATTACACGCCGTACAAATACGACCTGAGTCGCTTCAACACGATCAACACGGTTAGCTACGACCATCCCGATCCGTCGATCTTCACCGTGCTGACCTCGGCCTCCGACACACCCGGCACCGCCAATGTCGATTTCGTGATTTTCCCGCCGCGCTGGATGGTGGCGGAAAACACTTTCCGGCCGCCATGGTTCCATCGCAACGTGATGAGCGAATACATGGGACTGGTGCACGGCGCTTACGATGCCAAGGCCGACGGCTTCGCGCCCGGCGGCGGCAGCTTGCATAACTGCATGAGCGGTCACGGTCCGGACGCGGCGACTTTCGACAAGGCCAGCAACGCTGCGCTGGCGCCGCACCGGATCGACAATACAATGGCCTTCATGTTTGAAAGCCGCTACCTGATTCACCCGACCCGCTATGCGCTGGACACGCCGCATTTGCAAAAGGATTATCTGCAATGCTGGCATGGCTTGAAAAAGCATTTCAACGGCCAGCCATAACACTATCGACGCACTAACACCAAAAAGAGAGAGAAAAGATTATGCAAACCAATGACCCCGCGTTGAAATCATTTATTCCAACGCCGCCGGAATCCCATTTTCCGATCCAGAATTTGCCGTTCGGCGTGTTCAGCACCGCCGCCAATCCTGCGCCGCGGGTCGGCGTGGCGATCGGCGACCAAGTGCTGGATCTGGCCGAACTGTCCGAGGCTGGATTGCTGACCGTGGGATCGGATGTATTCCGCCAAGCCAGCCTGAATCCCTTCATCGCGCTGGGCCGGCAAACCTGGCGCAGCACCCGCGCCAGCATCAGCCAATTGCTGCAGCACGATAACTTGCAGCTGCGCGACAACCAGGCGCTGCGCACCAAGGCCTTGGTCGCGCAGGACCAGGTCACGCTGCACCTGCCATTGGAAATTCCCGGCTATACCGATTTCTATTCGTCGAAAGAGCATGCGACCAATGTCGGCTCGATGTTCCGCGATCCGGCCAACGCGCTGCTGCCGAACTGGCTGCACATTCCGATCGGCTACAACGGCCGCGCCAGTTCGGTGGTGGTCAGCGGCACGCCGGTGCAGCGTCCGAACGGTCAGTTGAAATTGCCGGATGCCGAAGCGCCTATCTTCGGCGCCTGCCGCAAGCTGGATTTTGAACTGGAGACCGGTTTCATCATCGGCCAGCCGAACGCGCTGGGCGAGCCGATCGATATCGCCGACGCCGAACAGCATATTTTCGGCATGGTCCTGCTCAACGACTGGAGCGCGCGCGATTTGCAGCAATGGGAATACGTGCCGCTCGGCCCGTTCAACAGCAAGTCGTTCGCGACTTCGATTTCGCCGTGGGTGGTGACGATGGAAGCGCTGGAACCGTTCCGCGTCGCCAGCCCGGTGCAGCAACCCGAGCCGCTGCCGTACTTGCGGCAGAGCGGCAACAACGGCTATGACATCGCGCTGGAAGTGAGCCTGAAGACCTCGGATGCAGCGCCGGCGCAAACCATTTGCCGCACCAATTTCAAGGCGATGTACTGGACCATGACGCAGCAGTTGGCGCATCACACGGTGTCCGGTTGCAATACGCGGATCGGCGACCTGATGGGCTCAGGCACCATCAGCGGCAGCACGCCGGACTCCTACGGCAGTTTGCTGGAGTTGACCTGGAACGGTAAAAACCCAGTTACCTTGGCCGACGGTTCGCAGCGCAGTTTCATCCAGGACGGCGACCAGGTGGAGATGACCGGCTGGTGCCAGGGCGATGGTTATCGCGTCGGTTTCGGCAGCGTTAGTGGCAAGATTTTGCCAGCACGAAGCAAGTAAAGAGAAAGGGTGCCGCGGCACCCTTTTTTATAAGCTGTAATCAGATATAAATAATGCCGACCACCGCACCGATGATCAAACCGAACTTGACCACGTAATACAGCGGTTTGCTGAATTTCTTCAAGCGCCGCCGATATTGGCCGGCCGACCACACGAAGCGGAACAGCTTATTGATGCCGCCGGTCTCGTCCCCGGTTTCGTTCGGCGAAGCGGCGGCGGTCATCATGGTTTTGCCGAGCCAGCGGTTGATCGCCTGCGCCCAGCGATAACGCATCGGCCGTTCGATGTCGCAGAAAATGATGATGCGATTGATGGCGGTGTCGTTATGCGCCCAGTGGATGTAGGTTTCGTCGAACACCACGCCGTGACCGTCGCGCCAGCTGTAGCGCTCGCCGTTGACTTCGATAAAGCAGCGGTCGTCGTTGGGCGTGACCAGGCCCAGGTGGTAACGCAGGGAGCCGGCATACGGGTCGCGGTGCGGATTGAGCATGCCGCCCGGTCCCAGTTCGGCAAACATTGCGGCCTTGACGCTCGGTATGCTGCGCAGCAGGGCCACGGTTTTCGGGCAGAATTTCTCGGCCGACGGGTGGCTGGCGTCATACCATTTCAAATAAAACCGCTTCCAGCCGGCCTTGAAGAAAGAGTTGAAGCCGGCATCGTCGTTTTTTTCCGCGGCGCGAATTTTTTCCAGTCCGATCAGGCTTTTGGCTTCATCGCGAATGGTTTCCCAATTGTCTTCCAGCACTTTCAGGTCGTTGAAGGTGCTGGTCGGCAGGTAGGGGGTATTGGTCGGCACCTTCGAAAACAAATACATGAAGATATTGAGCGGGGCCATGATCGACGAGTGGTCGAACAATTGCCGGAAAAAAGGCAGGCGTGCCTTGCCGCGAAAGTGCACGAACAAAACCGATAAAAGAAAAATGCTGACTACTGCCCATTTCATGAAAATGTGCTCCGCTTCAAAAAAATCAGATTGCAGGACAGTCGCCGGTAACGGCATGAACCCTGTCTTGCGCTGGGAAAATGGCGATAAAAATCGAAAAGATCGCCATTTTATCCTTTTGTGCGGTGCGGGCGTGATTTGGCGCCGAGTTGTTCATCCTCGCACCTTATGACTTCCTACGCCACGTTCAGCAGTAGGTCGGAAAAGCGCAGCGCCTTCCGACGGCGTGAATCGCATCAGACGGTCAAGTCCCTGGCATTTCTCGGCGGCATGCAATATGTCGGAAGGCGCTACGCTTTTCCGACCTACAATTGTCGATGCCTCCGCGTCATTGCCGCGTTGCAAGCGTCGATATTTCGGTGCTAATATTGCGCCTCCTTAGGGGAGTAGCCGCCTTCATTTCATGTGAAGAGCGCATGTCAACATACTTGGCGCATATCGCCATGGCATGCGCGACCGCACGGTTTGGCAAGACCTATGGTGCAATGCCTTTACCCGGCCGGGCCAAGGCGCTGCGCCATTTGTCAGTGCCCGGCCCTAGGAAACTCCTGATGCGTCTTCTCATCTCTTTACCGCTTTCATACGCCGCCAGCGCATTTCTTGCGCCTCAGCCATCTGTTCATTGCCCGGGAGCGCACGCATGATGCTCGCCATTGCGCTCTTGCTCGGTTCCGCCGTCCTTATTTATTTGTCGTGTGAGTATTTCGTCAATAGCATCGAATGGGTCGGACGCCGGCTCGGCATCGCGCAAAGCGCGGTGGGTACGGTGTTGGCGGCTTTCGGCACCGCCTTGCCGGAAAGCGTGGTGACTTTTGTCGCGGTGGTGTTCGGCGCCGATGCCGCGCACAGGGAAATCGGGGTCGGCGCGGCGCTTGCCGGGCCGCTGGTATTGAGCACGATTGCCTATGCGGTGGTGGGGCTGGTGTTTATCCTGCAGCGCAAAAATAGCGGCAATATTTTGCTGTCGGCCAGCGCGGCCGGCCGCTTGAGTCGCGATCAATCCTGGTTCATGGGGATTTTCGTGCTCAAGGTCGGCCTCGGGCTGGTTGCGTTCGCGATCAAACCGTGGCTAGGCTGGCTGTTCCTACTGGCCTATGGCGTTTATATCTGGGGCGAGATGCGCAAGGAAGAGGAAGAGGATGCCGATGCCGAAATCAATGAACTGGAACCGCTGAAGTTCCGCCCGCACGATCCGCTGCCGGGGATAGGCTGGGCGCTGCTGCAAACGGTGGTGGCGCTGGTCGTGATCTTCCTCAGCTCTCAGCTATTCGTGCATCAACTGGGGGAAATCGCTCCCTGGCTTGGGATTTCGCCGCAGCTGGCGGCCTTGTTGCTGAGTCCGATCGCCACCGAGTTGCCGGAGATTTTGAACGCGGTGATCTGGGTGCGGCAAGGCAAGCAGACGCTGGCGCTGAGCAATATCAGCGGCGCCATGATGATCCAGGCCACCATCCCGACCGCGCTGGTGCTGATGTTTACACCGTGGATGCTGAACTCCGCGCTGGTCTGGGCGGCGGCGGTGACGATGCTGTCGATTGCCGGCTTGTACGGCTTGCTGCGCAGGGGCATGTTGAGCGGCGGCCGGCTGGCCTTGTTCGGGCTGCTGTACCTGGCGTTTGCGCTTGGTTTGGGGCTGATCGGGGTGCGTTGATTGCAACTTCAAGCGCGCGAGCCCAGCACTATCACTGCCGCACCGGCCAGTGCCAGCCCGACCCCGCCCAGATCGGTCCATCTGGGCGTGATGCCGTCGACGCTCCATAACCAGCAAATCGCCGCGGCGATGTAGACCGCACCATACGCGGCATAAACCCGGCCGCTGGCCGTCGGATGCAGCGTCAGCAGCCAGATGAACGCCATCAGGCTGATGGCCGCCGGCAGCAATAGCCAGGGCGAGCCTTTGCCGTTGAGCCACAGCATCGGCAAATAGCAGCCAAGCAGTTCCGCCAGAGCGGTCAGCAGGAATAATCCGAAAGTTTTTGTGAGCGCAAGCATGGGGCGGAACCTTCTTCTGTTAAAGGCCATATGGTAGGCCGTGGCCATGCATCTTGTGCGCTATTTCCCGATTTCCATATGGCTGCGCAGATCTTGCTTGTGCTGTCGGCAAGCGACAGCACAAGCATTCAACGACAGCGCATCACAGCTCGATGCGGGTGCCCAAGGCCTGCAGGAACAGCGCCAGCCAGGCCGGATGCGCCGGCCATGCAGGAGAGGTCACCAGGTTGCCGTCGCGGTGCGCGGCGCCGATATCGATTTCGGCATATTTGGCGCCCGCCAGTTTGACTTCGGGCGCGCAGGCGGGATAGGCGGAACAGGTTTTTCCTTCCAGCACCCCGGCTGCAGCCAGCAATTGCGCGCCGTGGCAGACCGAGGCGATAGGTTTGTCGGCGGCAGCGAATTGCTGGACGATTTCAATCACGCGAGGATTCAGGCGCAGGTATTCCGGCGAGCGGCCGCCGGGGATCAGCAATGCATCGTAGCGGCCGACATCGACTTCGCTGAAGGTGGCGTTCAAGGTGAAGCGATGACCCGGCTTTTCGCTGTAGGTTTGATCTCCTTCAAAGTCGTGGATCGCCGTGCGGACCTGGTCCCCGGCAGCTTTGTCGGGACAGACCACATCGACTTGGTGGCCGACCATCTGCAGTGCTTGAAACGGCACCATCAGTTCATAGTCTTCAACGTAATCGCCGGCCAGGATCAGGATTTTCTTTGCGCTCATGGTAGACCTTTCAGTAACACTTCATGGGAGGACTGCTGGGATAAATTGGCGAACATGCAATGGCGAAAAAATGCCGGGTAGTAACAGCTTACTACTAGCGGACTGTAGCAACCAATTCAAGAGCGCCTGTCACGTACCCGACACGCATGGCGGCGTTGCAAATGCTCGCAATAGTCTCGCTATTGCTGCGCTTTGCGCCTTGCCCTGCGCGCCGGGAACGCGCCCTTCGCTCTCGAATCGGCTGTTACAGTCCACTGAGCGATTTTCGATCTTGCAGTGCAAAATTCTGTGCCTTCGCTATCATGCTGCTTGTTGCTTCCTCTGCGGTTCAGTTTAGACCGGCAAAAACACATTCCATTTCAGAACAGATAAAGGTAATCCAGATGGCCTTAAAAGATAAGTCGCAACCCGTTGCATTGGTTGCATCGCCCGAGCGTCCCAGCCGCGCTGACGCAGAATCGGCCATTCGTACCCTGTTGCGCTGGGCCGGCGATGATCCGGACCGGGAAGGGCTGCTGGATACGCCGGCGCGCGTAGCCCGTGCCTACGAAGAATTTTTCGCAGGCTATAGCAAGGACCCGATCGAGATCCTGTCAACCACTTTTTCGGAAGTGGAAGGTTATGACGAGATGGTGATATTGACCAATATCCGTTTCGAGAGCCATTGCGAGCATCATATGGCGCCGATTATCGGCAAGGCGCATGTGGCCTATCTGCCGGATCATCGGGTGGTGGGTATTTCCAAGCTGGCGCGGCTGGTCGATATCTATGCCAAGCGTCTGCAGATTCAGGAAAAGATGACTGTGCAGATTGCGGATGCCTTGCAGGAAGTATTGCAGCCGAAGGGGGTTGCGGTCGTGATCGAGGCTTCGCACCAATGTATGACCACGCGCGGTATTCATAAACCCGGCACCAGTCTGGTGACCAGCCGTATGCTGGGTGCGTTCCGCGACGATCCGGCCACCCGCCGCGAATTCATGAGCATCATCGGTTCACAGCAGATTCACGACTAAGCAGTTTGATGTCCAGCGCGGTGTCAATCCGCGCTGGAGTTTTGCAAGACTCAGATCGTCACCCCATGCCCCGTCACCCGCGCCAGCATCGCCCGGCGCACCACGCCTCGCGACAAATACCAGTAGACCAGCGCAACCACGGTCGACAGCAACGCAAATCCCATCATCCCGGCGTGCAGGTAGAACAGCTTGTACAGCTCGATGCCGATCGCGTACAGCAGCATGTTGATGATACCCAGCGCGGCGCCGGCAGTGGCTTTGGAGATCGTGCTTTCGGTCAGCGTGAAACGAATCATGACCGCTGACGACAGTCCCTCGCCGAACGCAATCACGCTGATGCCGGCCACCAGGAAATAAGGTTTGTCGAGGAAGGCGGCGCCCACCAGCATGATTACAATACCCAGCCCGATCGGATACCAGGCCAGTTTGACCGAGTTGCCTAGTCGCCAGCGGTCGACCTGGCGCGCCAGGACCAGGTTGCCGGCGATCAGGCTGCCGAACACAGGGATTTGCCAAAAGCCGTACTCGACCACGCTCAAGTGCCCATCCGCCACCAGAATCAGCGGCGACATGGCGATCCATCCGATCAACGGCATCGCCAGCAGCGGGATGCACAGCGCGCCCATTAAAAAGCGGTGGTTGGTAAATACCGCGCGATAGTCGTGCCAGATCTGTATCAGCGGCAATTTTTCAGCGCGCGATATGACCGTCTCCGGCATGTGCCGGGCCAGACCGATCAAGGCCAACGAGGCGACTGCGGCGATGAACACAAACACCATGCGCCAGGGCCAGATTTCAATCATGAAAGCGCCCGCGACCGGGCCGATCAACGGCGCGATCAAGGCCACGTTCGCCATCAGCGCAGTGACCCGGATCGCGGCTTTTTCCTCGAAAGCTTCCTGCACCACGGCATAGCCGACGGAGGAAATAAAGCAGAGTCCCATGCCCTGCGCCACGCGCAACAAAATGAAGCTTTCAATACTGTTGGAAAGCAAGGTTGCCAGGCAGGACAGGATAAAAAAGACGGTGCCGCCCAACATCACGGGCCGCCGCCCGATGCGATCCGAGAGCGGGCCGAACAGCCATTGAAACAGCGCGCCGCCAACTAAAAATGCGGTCATGGCCGAAGCCATCCACGCGGCGCTGGCGCCGAATTCATGCGTCACAGTCAGCATCCCGGGCTGGATCATGTCGTTGGCGATATAAACCGAAAACTCGAATAACACCAGGGCTAGCGGGAACATCAGGGTAGTACGGGTCAGAACGGAGATTTTTTGCATTGATGTATTGGTTGAAGCGGACGAACGTTATTTGATAAGCGAAGAAGCATTACACAAAGGCGGACTCAATTGGCAGCTCATTTGCAGATTTGTGGCGGATTTCGATTGAATTGCATCAGGCCGCTGACCCATCCCAATCGGCATCGGCCGCGAATTGCTCGACCAGGAAATCCAGCATCACGCGCAGGATCACCGGCATTTGCCGGCGCGACGCGTACACGCCGTAAATGTTCATCTCGCGCGCTTGGTAATCGCCCAGCAATGCCACCAGCTTGCCGCTACGCAGCAGCGGTGCGGCCGAGTACAGCGGTTGCAAGGTAATGCCGGCGCCGCTGGCAGCGGCTTCCAATAGCACCGACGATTCGTTGGCGCTCATGTTGCCGCCGACCGGCACCGCCACCGGCGCGCCGTTTTTTTCGAATTCCCACAGGCTTTTGCCGAAGTAAGAATAGGTCAGGCAGTTATGCAGCGCCAATTCTTCAGCCGTCCTCGGCGTGCCGTGTTGTTGCAGGTAGGACGGCGCAGCACACACCACCGAGCGGCAGACGGCAAGTTTGCGCGCAATCAAGTTGGGATCGAGCGCATTGGTGATGCGAATCGCCAGGTCGACCCGTTCTTCGATCAGGTTGACCGCACGATCCACCAGCAGCATCGAGACCGCGGTGCCCGGATATTGTTTCAGGAAGCGGGTCAGGACCGGAGCAAGGTAAGCCTGCCCCAGCGACATGCTGCAAGTCAGTCTGAGCGTGCCGCGCGGGGTGTTGTCGGGAGGCGCCGCCGAGGCCTGGATCTTGCCGGCCAGTTCCAGCATGTGGCGGCAACGGGGCAGGGTTTCGCTGCCGGCCGATGTCAGGCTCAATTTGCGCGTGGTGCGGTGTAGCAAGCGGGCCCCGACCCATTCTTCCAGCTCCGCCAGATAACGCGACACCATCGCCCGCGACATATCGAGTTGGTCCGAGGCCGCGGTCAAGCTGCCGCGGTCCGCCACTTCCACAAAAACACGCATTGCTATCAGCCTATCCATGATTCGCTCGATCCATGCAACTAACTGCGCACTATTATGGGGTTTTTTGCGACGTTTTTGGCAACTATGATGGCGGTTCTTTATCCCTTTCTGGAGATCGCAATGTTGAAATCGAAATTGAAACGCACTTTGTTCCGCTCGCTGCTGGCCGCCACGCTTGGATTTGCGTTTGCCGGTTCCGCCGTCGCAGCGTCCAAGCCACTGACGCTGGAAGTCTACAATCCCGGCGCCAACGGCATGTTCCCGGTGTCCTCGGAGCTGATTAGCGGCGAGCGCGATGCGATCCTGATCGACGCCCAGTTCGACCGCGCCAACGCCGGTCAATTACTGAAAAAAATCCAGGACAGCGGCAAGCAGCTCACCACGATTTACATCAGCCACGGCGATCCCGATTACTACTTCGGCCTGGAAGTGCTGAAGGCGGCCTATCCGGACGTCAAGATCGTGGCCAGCGCGCCGGTGATCGCCCACATCAAGGCGACCATGCAGGCCAAGCTGGCATTCTGGGGACCGAAACTGGGCGTCAATGCGCCGCAGCAACTGATCGTCCCTGAGGCATTACAAGGAAACACGCTGACGCTGGAAGGCCGCAAGCTGGAAGTGATCGGCCTCGATGGCCCTGGCGCCAACCGCAGCTTCGTCTGGATTCCTTCGTTGAAGGCGGTGGTCGGTGGCGTGGTGGTGGACGGCAATCAGCACGTCTGGACCGCCGACACCCAGACCCCGGCTGCGCGTCAGCAATGGCTGAAGACGCTGGATAGGATCGAAGCATTGCAACCGGTCACTGTCGTGCCAGGACACTTCAGCGCCGGCGCGCCGCAAACCATAGAATCGGTCCGCTTCACCCGCAACTACCTGAAGACCTATGAAGCCGAAACGACCAAGGCCAAGGATTCCGCCGAGCTGATCGCGGCGATGAAAAAGCACTATCCGGGGCTGACAGGCGAGTCCTCGCTGGAACTCGGCGCCAAGGTCAGCAAAGGCGAAATGAAATGGTAAGCAATGCCCCGATTCTGCATTACATCTACGACCCGATGTGCGGCTGGTGCTACGGCGCAGCGCCTTTGCTGAAGGCCGCGCGCGAAGTCGACGGCCTCGGTATCGTGCTGCACGGCGGCGGTATGATGAGCGGCGCCAATCGCAAGCAGGTCAGCCAGGCATTGCGCGATTACGTGATGCCGCACGACCACCGGATTGCGGCGCTGACCGGGCAGGCATTCGGCCATGCCTATTTCGACGGTTTGCTGCTCGACACTACGGCGCTGCTGGATTCGACGCCGCCGATCACCGCCGTGCTCGCGGCGCAATCGACGGCAGGGCGCGGCGCGGATCTGCTGGAGCGGATCCAGCTGGCGCATTACGTGCAGGGCCAGCGGGTGGCGGAGACGGCTGTGTTGCAGGCGCTGGCAGCGGAGATCGACCTGGATCAGGCCGCGTTCGAGGCCGAAATCGTGCGCCTTGGCGGGGCTGCCACGCAGGCGCATATCGACAGCAGCCGGGCGCTGTTGGCGCGGGTCGGCGGTCGGGGCTTTCCGACTTTTGTATGGCAAAGAGGGGAGCAAATGACGGTATTGGAAACCGGGCGTTTTCTGGGACAGCCGGAAGTTTGGAAAGCGGCGTTGAGCGCGATGTGAGTCGCGCTGCCTGAAAGCCTGCCTTGCGAGGCAGGCTTTTTCGGGCACCTCTAAAAACCTACTGCGCGACCCAATCTCTGGGCTGCGATGCTCACCGTACCCCTGTACGGCTGCGCTTCTCCCCCAGACCTTGGGCCGCTCGCTACGGTTTTTAGAGGTGCCCTTTCGTTCGTCGATGCGCAAAGATTGCAATCGACAATGCACAGTGAACGTTTGGGCGTATGCTAGCTGACGATGCATCCAGGTAATATCAGCTGCAAACCAGCAGCCCAACAACGATCCGGAGAATGAAATGAAAACCCGCATTTATTCCACTCTCAAATACATCATCCCGCTCAGTCTGGCCGGCCTGTCCATGGCGGCGCAGGCCCAAGGCGTACCGCCGCCGCAAAATGGGCATCTATTAACGCCGTTGCCAAAGACCATTGTTGCGCCGGAATCCCTCCCGTCGCCGGCAGCCGCAGCCCTGACCAGCCCGATAAATACGATCAGCTCGGGAAATCCGGCCAGCCCGACCAATCCAAGTACCACACTCCCCAATCAAACGCCAACACAGCCGGCCTCGTCGGAAAACATCTCCGGTTCCGGGCCAAGGCCGGCAGTCAGGGGCATGTCGGGGGGCGACATCAGCGCACCCGACAGCAGCGGCAAGAGTCACCTCCCCAAGTAGCGGCGATGCAGTTTCGACGCCTGATCGAATAGCCATCATGTTGCCGTTCAGCAGCTATCTGTTGATATCTTGTTGTTATTTAACGCGAAAATTAACGATATTTCATGCTGTGTTTTCATAGCATTTAGCTGTTTCTTAGATTACTTAGTGCGATTTATTGTGAAATCGGGGAGCCGAAGGTATCTTTGCGGTCATTATTTTTGACCACGCAATTTGACGTGAAAGTACTACCAAGACACCCTCGGTCAGGTAAGTGTTCGCTGCAAGTTATCCCTCCCCGAGAGAGTTATGAATCGCGAACCAGTAAGCCATTTTCCTAGCCGTTTTCCGTTGTCCGTCGTGTCGGTTGCCGTCCTCACCATGCTGGCCGCTTGCGGCGGCGGTGGCGGCGGCAGCCAGAATCCCGGCGCTGCGACCCCCACCCCGACAGCGCCGCCGCCGTCAAGCTCGACGGTGCCGGCCCTGAGCGCCAGTGATCCGAGCAATGCCAACCCCGCGCATGCACGCGGCATTACCGGAAAAAACGTGACGATAGGCGTGGTCGATACCGATTTCAACGTCTCCGATCCCGAGTATGCCGGGCGCCTGACCAAGACCGTCTATTCCGCCGGCGGCGCCAACGGCAATCCGCACGGCACCGAGGTGGTGGAAGCGCTGGCCGGCGTCAGCTACGGCATCGCGCCCGCCGCGACGATACAGGGTGCGGCTTCCGGTACCACTGGCGAAGGCTTGATCCTCAGCAGCCAGATCTATCAAGACATGTTCAACAAGGGCGTCAGGATTTTCAACCAGTCGAACGGCTTTGGCTCGATTACCACGCCGGGCACCGATGCCGCGACTTACTACAATATTTATCAGCCGTACGCGGCGCAGGGCGGCTTGTTTATCTGGGCCGCCGGCAACGATGCCAGCGCCCATCCCACTTTAACTGCGGGTTTGCCGGCGCTGTATCCGGCGCTGCAAAAGAACTGGATCGCGGTGGTCGCGGTGAATGCGGTCGGCGGCGCGCAAGGTTATTCCAGCAGCGACACTACTCCCGGCGTGCTGTCCAGCTATTCGAATCGCTGCGGCGAAGCCGCCAACTGGTGCCTGGCGGCCCCCGGCGATTTCATCTCGCCCAGCGCCGGCAGCCGCGTCTACGGCACGTCGTTCGCCACGCCGGCGGTCACCGGCACTGCGGCGCTGGTGCAGCAAGTCTATCCGTGGATGAATGCCGACCTGATACGCCAGACCATCCTGTCGACCGCCACCAGCATGGGCGATCCCGCCACTTACGGCTGGGGCATGTTGAACGCCAGCAAGGCAGCCAACGGCCCGGCGCTATTCGATACCCGGCTGGCGCTCGGCAACAACGTCAACGTCACATTCGATGCGGCCAGCGCCACCTTCAGCAACAACATCGGCGGCGATGCAGGATTGATCAAGGATGGCAGCGGCCAGCTGACTTTGTCGGGTATCAACACCTATACCGGCGCCAATGAAGTGGTCAAAGGCACCCTCAACATCACCGGTTCGATTGCCTCCGCGGTCACCGTCGATGCCGCCGGCACGCTGTCCGGCGCCGGCGGCCGGATCGGCGGCAGCGTCGTCAACAATGGCCGCCTGAGCAATACCGGCGCCGGCATGACCATCGTCGCCAATTACACCGCATCGTCCAACGCGGTGCTGGCCAATCAATTGAATACCACTCTGACGGTCGGCGGCAGCGCCGCGCTGGGCAGTTCGCACCTGGTCGCCACCACGCCGGCCGGCAGCAGCGATCCATCCGGCTACGTCACGCAGCAAGTCGGGGTCAAGGGCAAAGTGCTGACCGCCGCCAACGGCGTGACGGGACAATTCAGCGATGTCTCGTTCGAGCATGACGGCATCACTTTCAACCCCGGCACCTTCCTGACCGCGACGCTGGCCTATAGCGCCAAGGAAGTCGATCTGAACATCTCCCGTAACGACGTCACGGTATTGGCGGCGCAAGCGTTCCCGGCCGACGCCACCCGCAACAGCAGCGCCGCCAACGTCCAGCAAGCACTGAAAGCCGCCGACACCATGGTCGCCAGCGGCAACGCCGGCGGCGGCAATGCCGCCTTTGTCGCCAGCGCCGCGGCATTGGAGCGTACCGCCAACATTGCCGCCGCAGCCCAGGTCCTCGACAGCCTGTCAGGCCAAATCCATGCATCGGCCCAAGCCCTGACATTCCAGCAGTCGCAAGCAGTCAACCGCGACCTGTCGAACCGTCTGGCCTTGTTGGGCGACAGCCAGTCGGCGCGGGCCCAGAGCGGCCTGTGGGCGAGCGTCATCGGCGCTTCCGGCAAATTGTCCGAAGCAGGCTATGCCGGCGCCAACACTTCCACCTGGGGCGGCCAGTTCGGCTTTGATACCCGCCTGAATGACAAAGCGATTGTCGGCGCGGCGATTTCCTATTCGGACAGCCGGGCCAATTTCGACCGTTTCGGCGGCGTTTCCAAAAGCCAGAATACCGGCCTCTCGTTGTACGGCCGTTATGCGCTGACCCAGGACGGGATTTACGTCTCCGGCCGCACCGGCGTCGCCAGCGTCAACAACAAAGTCAATCGTACCGCCATCGTCGGCAGCGAGACCGACAGCCTGTCGGCCGAGCACAGCGACAAGGTGTTTTCCGCTTATGTCGAAACCGGTTATGTGCGGCAACTGTCCGCGACATCCAACCTGACCCCGTTCGCCGGGATTGCCTACGATAGACTCAAACGCGGCGGCTTCACCGAAAGCGGCAGCCCGTTCGGCCTGAGCGCCAATAGTCAGTCGTACCAGCAAACCGCGGGCCTGCTCGGATTGCGCGGCGATGCCCATTGGAACTGGGTCGGCGGCAGCAGCATTCTGCAAGCCTACGCCGCCTGGCAACATGGATTCAACGACGGCAAGCTGGATTTCGGCGCCGCCTTCGTCGGCGCCCCGGGCGCAGGCTTTACCGTGCAAGGCATCGGCTTGGCGCGCAATAGCGGCTGGGCCGGGATTGGCATCACGACCGCGGTGGATAAGAGCTGGAGCTGGTATGCCAACTACGATGCCCAGCTTGGCAGAGGCGGTTTGGCGAACAATGTCCTGTCGGCGGGGATACGGATCGCTTTTTAAAAAATAGAGGAGTAGGGCGGATGAGCGCAGCGTTATCCGCCGCTGGATGTGCCACCTGCGCTTGATGCATCCAGGACGGCGGAAGACGCTACGCTTTTCCACCCTACGCTGCTGTTGTTACGTAGAAATTATTTAACTCCTATAATGCCTCACTCCTGTTTCGTATCAAGTGAGGTCATTGCAATGCTTCAAGCTATCGCCCCCAACATATGGCATGCGCAGCACGAGTTCGTGGTGAGCGGCCTGCGGATGTCCTCGCGCATGACCGTGGTGCGCCTTAAAAATGGCGGGCTGTGGATCCATTCGCCGGTGCCGCTATCGGCTGAGATCCACTCCCAGCTTTCGGCTCTGGGCCAGGTGCAGTTTGTCGTCGCACCCAACAAGACCCACCATTTGTTCGTCTCGAAATACCTCGCTGCTTTTCCGCAGGCCAGACTGTTCGGAGCGCCCGGGCTGCTTGCCAAGCGGCCGGATCTGGCAGGCATGCATGAATTGACGCGAACCATCGAGCCGGAGTGGCGCGAAGATCTGGACCAGGTTTTTTTGACGGTATCCCGTTTGGCAATGAGACCGTGTGGCTGCACAAAGCGTCGCGCACGCTTATCGTCACCGACTTGTGTCAGTTGTGGCTCGGCGATTTGGCATTTGCGGCCAAGGTTTTTGCACGCCTGACCGGCGTCCGCACCCGGCTTGCGGTGCCGCGTACAGTGCGTTTTTTGGTCAAGGACAGGCAAGCGGCGCGCGCCAGCGCCCAAAAAATTCTGCAGTGGCCGTTCGAGCGGGTGGTGGTGGCGCATAACGCCATCATCGAGCATGACGCGCATGCGGCTGTGGCCAGGGCGTTTGCCTGCTTCGACAATTAGCCAGGCGGCTGGTACAAATGACAATCGGCCTGAATAACTCGCAAGAGTTATTCAGGCCGATTTTTTTGAAGCAGCTAATGAAACCTTAAGCAACCGCCTTCAGTTTGCTGAATTCAGCATGGTTGGCCGGCGCAAAGCCGCTGTTGCCCGGCGCGTTGCTGGCATAAAACTGGCCGAAGCGATTGCCCAGGAAATCCGCCAGCGTCACTTCTTCCTGCCGCACAAAACCGACTTGCGGCAACACCCCTTGCACCACCAGATCCACCATCGCGCAAATGCCGGCCGCCGTGGTCAGCTGGATCGCCGACAGCAATTGACCGTTCACATGCTGGCTGTAAATCTTCTTGGCATAGGTTTCTTGCTCAAGCCGGCCTTCACGGATGCCGCACACGCTGACGAAGGTCAACACCACATCTTGCTTGGTCATCGGGATCGAGGTTTCCAGCACTTCCTTCAGGATCGGACGACGTTCCAGTTTGCCCAATTGCAAATCGCGCACCAGGATCTTGATGATGTCGCGATGGCCTGGATAGCGCACGGTCTTGTAATCCAGGTTCTGCACCTTCTCACGCAAGCTGTCGCACAGAGTGCCCAAGCCGCCAGAAGTGTTGAACGCCTCGTAATTGATGCCGTCCAGCGAAAAGTTTTCCAGCTCTTCCAGCGGCGAGGTTTCGCGCAGATGACCATCGACAATCGCTTCGCAAGGATTGCAATACTCATTGATCAAACCGTCGGTGCTCCAGGTCAAATTGTATTTGAGCGCATTGCTGGGGAAGGTCGGCAGCGCACCGACCCGCATTTTGACGTCGTGCAATTGCTCGAAGCGGCTGGCAACATCGTTCGCTACGATCGAAATGAAGCCCGGCGCCAGACCGCATTGCGGCACGAAAGCGGTGTTTGCGTCCTTGGCCAGCAGCTTGACGAAGCGGGTGCTCTCGACATCTTCGGTCAGGTCGAAATAATGCGAGCGCTCGGCTTTGGCCGCGGCAGCGATCACCGGCGTCAGGAAATACGGGCAAGCAGACAGCGTTACGTCATGGCCGCGGATCAGCTTGCTCACGGTTTGCGGATGCGAGATATCGGCCAGGATCGTCGTCACGTTCGGAAAGCCGGCCTGCTGCACATACTGCAAACGTTGCGGATCGCGATCCGCGACAGTCAAAATGTAATCGCCGGTATGCGACAGCAGATTAAGAATCGCATCGCCGATCTTGCCGGCGCCTAAAAGAATCAATTTGGTAGTCATAGCTGTCACTCGTATCGTGGATTATTGTCTATTAGTAACGCTGCCAGTGGTGGTGCCGATACAGCCAGCTCAGTATGCGACAGCGCATGTCCACACTTAAGGCACCTCTAAAAACCTACTGCGCGTCCCAATCTCGGGGCTGCGATGCTCGCTGTACCTCCGTACAGCTGTGCTTCTCGCCCCGACCTTGGGCCGCTCGCTACCGTTTTTAGAGATGCCCTTAATGCCGCCTCCGCGGTAAGTGCTGCCGATATTCTAAATTCAAGCAAAGTCAGATAATAGAGTGTAAATAGTCGTCAAAATATATAATAACGATACACTTTGACCACCTTATAAGATGGATTGTAGCGATGAGAGACAAACTTGATGAAGTTGACCACCAGATCCTGGCTTTGCTGATGGACGATGCGCGCATGTCGATGGCCACCATCGCCAAGCGTGTCGGCGTCGCCAGGACCACCGCGATCGCCAGGCTGGCGGCGATGGAAAAGAAGGGGGTGATTGCCGGCTACGGCGTGCGGCTCGACCTGGAGTTATATCAACCGGCGGTGCGCGCCTACGTCGGCATCTCGATCGACTCCCGCAACGCGCCCTTATTGGTGCAACAACTGCAAAAAATGTCCCAGGTGGAAACCCTGTGCGCAGTCAGCGGCGTGATCGACTATATGCTGACCCTGCGCTGCCAGTCGACCGACGAGCTGGACCGCTTGCTGGACCAGATCGGCGCGATGGAAGGGGTGCGCCACACCTCGACCTCTATCATCCTGAGCAAGCGCATCGACCGCGGGCCGATTTAAAAGGCGGCGGGGCCGGGTGCCGGCAAGATATGCGATTAATTGATAACTGGTATTCGAAGAATAAAGCAGACAGTCATGTTGCGGCGCCATATAGTTACACCTGTCTCCTCCAACACCTCCTAAGGTTTGGATTCAACCCGCTACCGCAAGGTCAGCGGGTTTTTTTTCGTTTGAAAAAAATGATAGTGAAATTTGTTTAGTAAAATGACAGGAGCGGCGGAAATGGTATTTCGACCAGCCGACCGAAGAAAATCGAGCGCAACCCTGTGCGGCGCGACAACACGCAAGATATATCAATTACTAATAACTGATATTCGGAGAATAAAGCAGACAATAATGTTGCAGCGCCATATAGTTACACCTGTCTCCTCCAACACCTCCTAAGGTTTGGATTCAACCCGCTACCATCAGGTCAGCGGGTTTTTTTTCGTCTGTGTCCCCCGATTAGCAACAGTCTCTACGACGACCATTTCCGGCCCAGCACCTCAAGTCCCGCTTGCTTCAGGTCCTCCGGCGTCATGACCACCCTTAACTCCACAGTCGCATTAAAGATAAGAAACCATGGCTCGGCAAGCGCCGGGATTTTCGACGGATCGGCGAGGTCGATCAGCAACAGCGCGGAACGCTGTCCTTGCTGTTCGGTGAAATAAACCGCTTCCGGTTTTAGCTCATCCAGAATCCGGTCCATTTTCTTGCCGACGCTGCCGTCCTTGACGGCAAGGTTGAACTCGGCGTGGGGAAATTTGACGTTCAATAGCATGCGCACGATTGCCTCCTCAGAAATTTTAGTTAGCCTCGAAAAGCTAATTTCCATTCTAGGATTTCCGGCTACTTTAGATACCCGTCATTTCGCTTCGCGCGGATCCAATCTGTATCCAGACTGCTGCGCCACAAAACCGTCAAACGCGTCGAGCAAAGGCCGATATTTCTGATCGTTGTTTTCCAGTTGCATTAACGCGTAACAAGTCGCTTCCAGCGTCGAAAGCTGCTCCGGGCGATGGGCTTTGCGGATCAGGTAGTGCGATGCCGGCGTGTCGCGCAGGGCCAGCCGCGGCAGGGCTTGCAGCAGCGGATTGAGGTAGAGCATGTTGCGGCTTTTGCGCCAGGTGCCGTCCAGCACCACCAGGCGGCATTGCGCCGGCTCACGCAATATCGCTTCATCCAAAGCTGGCGGCGTCGATAGCTTGAGGGCTTGATCTTGCGGGCTGTCCGGATACAGCAAAATTGTGTGCTTGATGGTCCGTTCAACGTCCGCTTCGCCGCTCTCCCGCGCACGAAGAGGCGCATGCAGCAATGCCTGCAACGCTGCTTCGGCAAATACCTCGCCGATCTCCAGCGCGCTGCGAGGCAAGCTCAGGTGCAGCAGGCGAGCGCTGCCTTTGGCGTTATCGACTTCCAACGGATGCTGCAGGATAAGCACCTCGGCCGCATGCTCGGTGGCGGTGATCCAGTCGCATATGCAGGTGCGTTGCGGGCGCAGGCAACGCGGGCAAGTGGGGCGTTTCATATTGGCAGGCTGGGTCATCGGTTGCTTTGTGCTGAAGCGAAGCGGCATTGTAGATCGGCTCGCAGCGCGTGCAAATATTGCTTTGCAACATGATGCTGCAGACAAGCGATACGAAACCCTGTCAAAGCGCACAGTTACCGGATTCTATAGTTTATATAGAGTAACTTTTAGCCGATATTTTTTTATTTGCGGCGTTGCAACAATCGTTATGGTGCCATTGAGCGGCAGCATGCTGAGTGCAATGAAATCTCCATCAGCACGCGCTCGCAACCATCAGTATTTGCTTATTCCGTTCCCGACTGTGCCTTCTCGCTTTCGACGGTCAATCCTTACTTCGCAGTAGAAGACCGACTCTCCACAGCTATGCAACGCGAGAGTCCGTGACGTCGACCGAAAAAAAACACCTTTCACAGCGCGCCATGCGTTCGGCAGATTGCCTGTGCCATCAAGACCATGAATAGAGGATTGTTATGTTGAACTTAGTTGATACATTCGCTCCACCTGACACTGATTCAAATGGCACTGCGGCTACCGCCCATTCACTCTCCTCTGTGCAGCAAGTTATCTGGCTGGATCAAACGCTGAACCCGGACCTGCCTCATTACAACGTCGGCGCCGCGATACAAATCGACGGCGAGATCGATGCCCCCTTGTTTGAATACGCCGTCAAGCGCTTCGTCGATCAGAACGATGCATGCCGGATGATACTCATCAAAGAGTCGGACATGGCGCGACAGCAGGTGTTGCCGTGGGTCGATAGCTGCGTGCCGGTGATTGATTTTTCCAACAAGGCCGACGGCAACAACCGGGCCTGGCAACACATGCGGCAAGCCTTCAGTCAGCCATTCGATCTCTATGGCGGCTTGCTGTGGGAAATGCAACTGGTGCGGGCCAGCCGTTCCCGCTATTACTGGTTCCAGCGCTATCACCATTTGATCGCCGACGGCATCAGTGTGTCGCTTGCGACGCTGGGCGTCAGCAATGAATACAACCGGATGCTGGGCCTCGATACCAGCGACTCTGAAGCCGGACCGTCCTATCTTGATTTCATCGCGAAGGATCAGGCTTATCTGGCTTCGCAGCGGTTTTTGCACGACCAGCAATTCTGGAGCGAGCGCTTTACGGCACTGCCGGCGCCGCTGGTGCCACAGACGGGTGCGCCGGCGGCGCGAGAAATTTCGCCGGGCGACCAGGTGCTGTGGCCGATCAAGCGCGCATTCTTCAATCGCATGAATGCATTCGCAGCCGAACATGGATTTTCCAGCATGCATTTCATGCTGGCATTGGTGAGCATCTATTTCGCCCGCGTCAGCGATCTGGACCAAGTTGCTATCGGCGTTCCGGTGCACAACCGCAGCACGGCCAACGACAAGAAAACCTTCGGCATGTTCTCGTCGATGATTCCGGTCGGGATTGCGCTTGATCGAAATCAGTCTTTTGTCGATGTCATGCAGACCGTTGCCGCCGAATTGCGCCGCAGCTACCGCCATCAACGCTTGCCGATCGCGGAGATCAATCGCAATCTGAAACTGGCGCAAAGCGGACGCAAGCAATTGTTCGACGTCTCGCTGTCGTTTGAAACCTACTACGGCGAACTGTTTGTCGGCGATGTCAAAAGCAAGGTGATCCGGCTCAACCATGGATTTGAGCAAGCGCCGCTCGCGATTGCGGTCTGTAACTACCATCAGGAAGACGATGTCGTGGTTGAGCTTAACTACAACACCGGCAGCTTCGGACGCGATGAGATCTTGCGCATTCGATCCCGACTGGCCGCGTTGATGAAGGCCGCGGTAGAAGGCATGGATTGCGCGATCGCGCGCTTGCCGATGCTGTCCACATCGGAACGGCAACAAGTCGTGAGCGGATGGAACGCGACCCAAAGCGCGTATCCCCGCGAACAATGCATTCAAAGCTTGTTTGAAGAACAGGCAGCCAAGACCCCGGATGCGGTGGCGCTGGTGTATCAGGATGAACAACTGAGCTATGCCGAACTCAATCTGCAGGCCAACCAACTGGCGCATTACCTGCGCGAGCAGGGCGTCAGGCCGGACGACCGGGTGGCGTTGTGCGTCGAGCGTGGACTGAGCATGGTGGTCGGTCTGCTGGCGGTACTGAAGGCGGGCGGCGCCTATGTGCCGCTGGATCCGGCCTATCCGGCGGAGCGGCTGGCGCACATGCTGGCCGACAGCGCGCCGGTGGCGGTGCTGACGCAAAGCGGCATCACGGGTGCCTGGCCGGAAGTGTTGGCCGGCATCCCGCCCGGCGTGCCGGTCATCGATCTGGCTGCGGCAGCGTCGCTCTGGGGCGGCAATGTCACGCACAATCCGGATCCGGCCAGCATCGGCCTCAGTTCGGCCCACCTGGCGTATGTGATCTATACCTCGGGCTCGACCGGCACGCCGAAGGGGGTGATGGTCGAGCATCGCAATGTGACTCGCTTGTTCGCCGCCACGGCTGATTGGTTTCATTTCGGCAGCGACGATGTGTGGAGCTTGTTTCATTCGTTCGCGTTCGACTTTTCGGTCTGGGAAATCTGGGGCGCGCTGCTGCATGGCGGGCGGCTGGTGGTGGTGCCGAAGGACAGCGCGCGTTCGGCCGACGATTTCTATCGCCTGCTGTGCCGGGAACGGGTCACGATCCTGAACCAGACTCCGAGCGCGTTCCGGCAACTGATCGCGGCGCAAGCGTCCAGCCAGGATGTACACCAACTGCGGCATGTGATTTTTGGCGGCGAAGCGCTGGAAGTGGCCACGCTCGCGCCCTGGTTCGCGCACAACGACGAGCAGCGCACCCGGCTGGTCAATATGTACGGCATTACCGAAACCACGGTGCACGTGACGTACCAGCCGTTGACTCGGGCCGATTGCGAGCGGCGCGGCGCCAGTCCGATCGGTCGCCGGATTCCGGATCTGAGCATTTACCTGCTTGATGCCGAAGGCGAGCCGGTGCCGGTCGGCGTCGCCGGCGAGATGTATATCGGCGGCGCCGGCGTCGCCCGCGGGTATTTGAACCGGCCGGAACTGACGGCGCAACGCTTCGTGTCCGATCCGTTCTCGGCACTGCCCGGTGCCCGTATGTACCGCAGCGGCGACCTGGGACACTGGCGCGAGGACGGCACGATAGCCTACCTGGGTCGCAATGATTTCCAGGTCAAGATTCGCGGCTTCCGGATCGAGCTGGGCGAGATCGAGGCGCGCTTGACGGAGCACCCGGCGGTACGCGAGGCGGTGGTGCTGGCGCGCGAAGACAAGCCGGGCGACCAGCGCCTGGTCGCGTATATCGTCGCTGCCAGGACGGTCGATGCCGAGCAGCTGCGTACCCATCTGAGCGCGCAGCTGCCGGACTACATGGTGCCGGCCGCCTACGTGCAGCTGGACGGCATGCCGCTGACGTCGAACGGCAAGCTCGACCGCAAACGTCTGCCGGCGCCGGATGCCGACGCCTATGCGGTGCATGCTTACGAAGCGCCGCAGGGTGCAACCGAAACCACGCTGGCGGCCATCTGGTCCGAGCTATTGCAGATTGAGCAGGTCGGCCGTCACGACAATTTTTTCGCGTTGGGCGGCCACTCCTTGCTGGCGGTGCAAATGATTTCGCGCCTGCGGCATAGCCTGGGGCTGGAAGTGGCGCTGAGTGCGTTGTTTGCGCAGCCGGTGTTGGCAGAGTTTGCCGCCGGACTGAACTCTGCTGAAACGACGGCCTTGCCGGTGATTGTCGCGGTCGACGGCGTCGAGCGGCAAGCGCTGTCGTTCGCCCAGCAGCGGCTGTGGTTCCTGGAACAAATGGGCGGCGTCAGCCAGGCCTATCACATCCCGGCCGGCTTGCAGTTGAACGGGCAACTCGATCATGCGGCGCTGGCGCAAGCGCTGGACCGTTTGCTGGCGCGGCATGAAGCGCTGCGCACCACGTTCCACGAAGTCGACGGCCAGCCGCGGCAGTGCATTACGTCGGCGGAAGAAAGCTGCTTTCTGTTGTTGGAACACGACTTGCGCGACCATCCGGAGCCGGCTGAAGAGCGCGAACGCCTGCTGGCCGAAGAAGCCGGCACGCGGTTCGACTTGAAGCACGACCCGTTGATCCGCGGCCGCCTGATCCGCGAAGCGGCCGAGCAGCACACGCTGCTGATCACGATGCATCACATCGTCTCCGACGGCTGGTCGATCGGGGTCTTGGTCAATGAGTTCAGCGCTTTATACAGCGCGTTCCGGCAAGGTCAGGACGATCCGCTGCCGCCGCTGACGGTGCAGTACCCCGATTACGCGGCATGGCAGCGACGCTGGCTAACGGGATCGGTGCTGCAGCAACAAGCCGACTATTGGCAAGCCAACCTGGCGGGCGCGCCGGCGCTGCTGGAATTGCCGGCCGACCATCCGCGCCCGGCGCAGCAGGATTATGCCGGCGCGGTGATCGATTGCCGGCTGGATGCCGAGCTGACGCGAGGGCTGAAAGCGCTGAGTCAGCGACACGGCACGACCTTGTTCATGACCTTGTTGAGCAGCTGGGCGCTGCTGCTGGCGCGCCTGGCGGGTCAGGATGAAGTGGTGATCGGGACGCCGACGGCCAACCGCGGCCGGGCCGAAGTGGAAGGCTTGATCGGTTTCTTCGTCAACACGCTGGCGTTGCGGATGGATGTCGGCGACGCGCCGACGGTGGCGCAGCTGCTGGCGCGGGTCAAGCAGCAAGCGCTGGCGGCGCAACAGCATCAGGAACTGCCGTTCGAACAAGTGGTGGAACTGACGCGGCCGGTACGCAGCATGGCGCACAGCCCGTTGTTCCAAGTGATGTTCGCGTGGCAGAACGCGCCGCAAGGCAGCCTGGCGTTGCCGGGCTTGACGCTGACGCCGCTGGCGTTGACGCAGGCGACGGCCAAGTTCGACCTGACGCTGGCGCTGGGCGAGGTCGGCGACACGATCGCCGGCAGCATCGAATATGCGACGGCGCTGTTCGAACGCAGCACGGTGGCGCGCTACCTGGGCCATTGGCGGACCCTGCTGGCGGCGATGGTGGCCGACGATCAGCAATCGGTGATGCGCTTGCCGCTGCTGTCGGCGGTAGAGCGGCATCAAGTGGTGACCGGCTGGAACCACACCGGCACCGACGATCAGCCCGGGCAATCCATCCACAGCCTGTTTGAAGCGCAGGTCGCCAAGACGCCGCATGCGGTGGCGCTGGTGCATGAGGATACTCAACTGAGCTATGCCGAACTGAATGCGCAGGCCAACCAGCTGGCGCATTACTTGATAGGGTTGAGCGTCGAGTCGGGCGAACGGGTGGCGCTGCAGCTGGAGCGCTCGCTGAAACTGGTGGTGGCCCAACTGGCGATCCTCAAATGCGGCGCGGCCTATGTGCCGATCGATCCGGCCCTGCCTGACGAGCGCAAGATTTTCATGGCAGGCGATAGTGCAGTGAAGGTGGTACTCACCACCGCCGGCAGTGCTTGGCCCGAGTTGGCCGCGGTGGCGCGCATCGACATCGATCAGCCGCTGTCGGTCGAGAGCAAGGCATTCACGGCTACCGACAATCCGGCAGGGGCGGCCGATGGCGAGACCGTCGCTTACATCATGTATACCTCGGGTTCGAGCGGCCACCCCAAGGGCGTGCTGGTGTCGCATCGAGGCGTCAAGCGGCTGGTGCTGAATAACGGCTACGCCAATTTTGACGCCGGCGACCGGGTCGCGTTTGCCGCCAATCCGGCCTTTGACGCGTCGACCATGGAGGTGTGGGCGCCATTGCTCAATGGCGGAAGGATCGTGGTGATCGACAAGCCAACGCTGCTCGACCCGGCGCTGTTGGCGCAAGCGTTGGAACGGCAAGGGGTCACTGTACTCTTTTTGACCACGGCGTTTTTTAATCAATGCGCGGCGCTCGTGCCGCATGCATTTTCCGGCTTGCGTTTTCTGATCATCGGCGGCGAGCGCTGCGATCCGGCCTCGTGCGCGCGGGTACTGCGGGCAGGCAAACCGCACCATCTGATCAACGGCTACGGGCCGACCGAAGCGACGACCTTCGCCACGACTTACGAAGTCACCGAGATCGACGCAGCGGAACAGTCGGTCCCGATTGGCCGCCCGATTGCGAACACCCAGATTTACTTGCTCGATGCACAGGGCGAACCGGTGCCGGTCGGCGTCGCCGGCGAGATTGTCATCGGCGGCGCCGGTGTCGCAAAAGGATATTTGAACCGTCCCGAGTTGACGGCGCAACGCTTCGTGCACGATCCGTTCTCGGCGCAGCCCGGCGCCCGCATGTACCGCAGCGGCGACCTCGGGCGCTGGCGGCAGGACGGCACGATCGAGTATTTGGGCCGCAACGACTTCCAGGTCAAGATTCGCGGTTTCCGGATCGAGCTGGGCGAGATCGAGGCGCGGTTGACGGAGCATCCGGCGGTACGCGAGGCGGTGGTGCTGGCGCGCGAAGACAAGCCGGGCGACCAGCGGCTGGTCGCGTATGTCGTCGCGCAGCCGGAGCAAGCGGCGCTCGACGCCGAGCAGCTGCGTGCCGATCTTGGCATCCATCTGCCGGAATACATGGTGCCGGCCGCCTATGTGCAGCTGGAGCAGATGCCGCTAACCTCGAACGGCAAGCTCGACCGCAAGCAGTTGCCGGCGCCGGACGCCGACGCCTATGCGGTGCATGCCTATGCCGCACCGCAAGGCGAGATTGAAAGCGCGCTGGCGGCCATCTGGTCCGAGCTGCTGCAAATCGAACAGGTCGGCCGTCATGACAATTTCTTCGCGCTGGGCGGCCACTCCTTGCTGGCGGTGACGCTGATGGACAGGATGCGCCGGCAAGGATTGCAAGCGGAAGTGCGGGCCTTGTTTGCCGCGCCGACAGTGGCCGGGCTGGCCGCCGCGGTAGGTGGCGAAAGCCGGCTGGCGGTGCCGCCCAACCTGATCCCGCCGCAGAGTGAAGTCTTGACCCCGGCGATGCTGCCGTTGATCGCGCTGAACAGCGTCGAACTTGCCCGCGTCGTCGGCACGGTGCCGGGCGGCGCCGCCAATGTGCAGGATATCTATCCGCTGGCGCCGCTGCAGGAAGGCATCCTGTTCCATCATTTGATGGCGAGCGAGGGCGATCCGTATCTGTTGATGGGCCTGACCAGTTTCGACAGGCGGATGCAACTGGAGCGCTATCTGAGCGCGTTGCAAGCGGTGATCGACCGGCACGATGTTTTTCGCACGGCAGTGGTGTGGGACGGCGTGCCGGAACCGGTGCAGGTGGTGTGGCGTCATGCGCGCTTGCCGATAGAGGAGATCCAGCTGGACCCGGCGGCGGGAGATATCGCGGCGCAATTGCGGGCCCGCTTCGATCCTCGCGAATACCGGCTGGATATCTCGCAAGCGCCGTTGCTGCGGACTTGCCTGGCCTACGATGCGCCGCAGCGGCGCTGGCTGTTGCTGACCTTGCTGCATCACCTGGCGGGCGATCACACCACGCTGGACGTGGTGCGCGCCGAGATCGAGGCGCATCTGCTGGGCCGGGCGCAGCAGCTGCCGGCGGCGCTGCCGTTCCGTAACTTTGTCGCCCAGGCACGGCTAGGCGTGACGCCAGAAGCGCATGAGGCGTTCTTCCGGAACATGCTGGCAGACGTCGATGAACCGACCGCACCGTTCGGCTTGCTGGAGGTGCGCGGCGACGGTAGCGGACTGGAAGAAGCGCAACGGCCATTGAATCCGGGTTTGGCGCGGCGGCTGCGGCAGCAGGCGCGGCAACTGGGCGTGAGCGCCGCCAGCATCTGTCACCTGGCTTGGGCGCAGGTGCTGGCGCGGGCCGCAGGGCGCACGGATGTGGTGTTCGGGACGGTGCTGTTCGGGCGCATGCAGGGCGGCGAAGGTGCCGACCGGATGATGGGATTGTTGATCAACACGCTGCCATTGCGGATCAAAATCGACGAGCAAGGGGTGGCGGCCAGTGTCCGCCGTACCCACGGCTTGCTGGCCGAATTGCTGCAACACGAGCATGCGTCGCTGGCATTGGCGCAGCGGGCCAGCGCGATTCCGGCGACCACGCCATTGTTCTCGGCCCTGCTCAATTACCGTCACAGCGCCGACAGCCTCGCGCCGTCGGCAGAAGCGCAGCAAGCCTGGGCCGGGATCGAGATGCTGGCAGGCGAAGAGCGGACCAACTACCCGCTGGTGTTGTCGGTGGACGACCTGGGCCAGGGTTTTCGGCTGACGGCGCAGGTGGCGGCAGCGGTGGGCGCGCTGCGGGTGTGCGACTTCATGCAGACGGCGCTGGAACGGCTGGTCGCGGCACTGGAGACGGCGCCGGAGCAGGCGTTGATCAGCGTCGATGTATTGCCTGCGGCAGAACGGAAGCAGGTGCTGATGGATTGGAACGCGACCCAGGTCGCTTATCCGCAGCAGCAATTGATTCATCAGCTGTTTGAAGCGCAAGCCGCCAAGACCCCGGACGCGGTGGCGCTGGTGCATGAGGATGCGCAATTGACCTATGCCGAACTGAATGCGCAGGCCAACCGGCTGGCGCATTACCTGATCGCGCTAGGCGTCAGGCCGGACGACCGGGTCGCGCTCTGTGCCGAACGTGGCCCAGAGATGGTGGTCGGCTTGCTGGCGGTGTTGAAGGCGGGCGGCGCCTACGTGCCGCTGGACCCGGCCTATCCGGGCGAGCGGCTGGCGCACATGCTGGCCGACAGCGCGCCGGTGGCGCTGTTGACGCAAGCCGGCATAGGCGGCGCTTGGCAACAAGTATTGAGCACCATCTCGTCCACTTTGCCGGCGCTCGATCTGGCGGCAGTGGCGCCGCCGTGGGCCGGGCATGCCGCGCACAATCCGGATCCGGCCGCCATCGGCCTGAGCGCCAGCCATCTGGCGTATGTGATTTATACCTCGGGCTCGACCGGTAGGCCGAAGGGGGTGATGGTCGAGCATCGCAATCTGGTCAATTTGATTGATTGGCATTGCAGCGCCTTCGCCTTGCAGGCCGGCCATCGTTCATCCTGCGTGGCGCGACTGGGATTCGACGCTGCGGCCTGGGAGATCTGGCCGACACTGTGTATTGGGGCAACATTGCTGTTGCCATCAGAACGCCAGAGCAAGGACCCGGCCGCCTTGCTGGACTGGTGGGTTAGGCAAGATCTGGATGTCAGCTTTCTGCCGACACCGATGGCAGAGTTGGCGCTCTCCAGCGGGATGCGCAATCCGCGGTTGCGGCAGCTGTTGATCGGCGGCGATCGCTTGCGCCAACTACCGCAACAGCCGCTGCCATTCTCGCTGATCAACAACTACGGTCCTACCGAGACCACCGTGGTGGCTACTTCCGGCCGCCTGCCGGAGTCGGCTCCAGTGCTGCATATCGGCCGGCCGATCGCCAACACGCAGATTTACCTGCTGGATGCACAGGGCCAGCCGGTGCCGGTGGGCGTCAGCGGCGAGTTGTACATCGGCGGCGCCGGCGTCGCCCGCGGCTATCTGAATCTTCCGGAATTGACCGCGGAGCGTTTTGTGCACGACCCGTTCTCGACACAAGCCGGAGCCCGCATGTACCGCAGCGGCGATCTGGGGCGCTGGCTGGCGGACGGCAATATCGAGTATCTGGGCCGCAAGGATTATCAGGTCAAGATCCGCGGTTTCCGCATCGAATTGGGCGAAATCGAAACACGGCTGAGCGCCCATCCAGCAGTACGCGAAGCAGTGGTGGTGGCGCGCGAAGATAGCCCGGGCGAGCAACGGCTGGTCGCTTATTACATCGCACAAGCGGATCAGCCGGCGGTCGTCGCCGAGCACCTGCGCACTCACCTGAGCATGCATTTGCCGGACTACATGCTGCCGGCGGCCTATGTGCAGCTAAGCAGCATGCCGCTGACGCCAAACGGCAAGCTGGCCCGCAAGCGCTTGCCGGCGCCGGAAGCCGACGCCTATCCGGTGCGTGTTTACGAAGCGCCGCAAGGCGCGATCGAAACCACGCTGGCGGAAATCTGGAGCGACTTACTGAAAATCGAACAGGTCGGACGTCACGACAATTTTTTCGAGTTGGGCGGACACTCATTGTCGACCGTGAATATGGTCAACTTGCTCGGACAGAGGGGGATTGCCAGTTCAGTGGGAGACGTGTTCATGCATCCGACCATCGTCTCCCTGGCCGAACATATCGCGCGTCACAAGCCGCAGGAGCAAAGCGCATTGGCGATACGCGCCGGCGGCTCTCAACGGCCGTTGTTCCTGATGCATGAAGGCACCGGTTTCCTGATCTACGCGCATAAGCTGGCAACTTTCGTGGATGCCGAGATTCCGGTCTATGGCTTGCCGTCCGTGCCGTTTGCGGAGGAGCAGTTATGCACCGTACCAAGCATGGCGTTGCGGATGGTGGAAATGATACGGGAGGTGCAGCCGGCCGGGCCTTATCGCCTGGCAGGGTGGTCCTTCGGCGGCGTGCTGGCCTATGAAGTTGCGCGGCAACTGATGAACCATGGTCACGCTGTCGAGTTTCTTGGACTGTTCGATGCCCATTGCGCACTTGACGACGCCAACGCACGGTGCGTGCTGGAAGCGGACGACAAAAGTTTGCTGCTGACGATGATGCAGTCTGCGGTTGCCGACAATGAAGACCTGCTGCTAGCGGTTGATAGATTGAAATCAGCGGCAATGGATATGGATCTGGCGACCTTGATAGAGACAGCGCGGCAGAGCGCGATCATGCCTGATTTCCTGCCTGGTCTAGCGATACCGGAAGTCCAGCAAATCCTGGCGCGTCATCGCGCCATATGCCAGGCCTATTACGACTATGCCGCGCCGCCGATTGCCGTCCCGCTCCACCTGTATTGCGCAGAGGACGACAACAGCTATCCGCCGCTGCGCGGTTGGAACCTGGTTTTGCCGGAAACCTGGATACGTCTGATACCGGTGCCGGGAACCCATCAAACCATGATGATTGCCCCGCATATTGCCGCTCTCGGCCAAGCGCTGAGTGCGGGACTGTATGCGGCCGGAGGGGACCGGCGGGCGGGGGTGGAACAGGTTGCCGCCTGTTGACGCTGATGGGCGTTTGAGCGGCAGACCAGGTCGAGCGCTGCAAATGACCTGGTCTGCGTTATTCCATTACGAAAATTTACGCCCATCCTTTTTACAAAACACCAGATTGACGCATATGAAAACCGCGATGGTCAGCATCATGGCGGATGTTGCGCTGGTCGCGGCATTGGAATACTGGCCTGATTCAATGATTCAGCTGCTTGATGGTGCAGTTCTGCGCCAGCACGGCGAGCTTGACGGAGGGCACGTCCGGGCTGTTACCCAACTGGATCAATTTGCAATCCATGGTTCCCGCAAGTCTTCCCTGGAAGTTGGTCAAGGCCGTCAGCCGGGACTCGGGAACCGAAGTGTCGAAAATGATAAAGGCCGGCAAAGGCTGCCCCCTGAAGTCATTGGTGGTGCCGGCGATGCCGTTCAAGTTGCGGCCTGCGCCTATGGTCGCAATCGCGCCTTGCTCGATCCGCAGCAGCGCATTTTTCTTTTGCTCCATGACGTTGGCGTGCTGGGGTATTTGTTCGCTGGCGGCGATAGCGGATTCAGCAACCGTCAGAACGGCGACGCCGAGCAGTCCGAGTATTGTGTGCATTTTCATTTTTTGGCTTTGGAAAATATGTTGTGTTGTGCGTTTGGCTTGCCTATTTATTCAAGCCAAATAGCGCCTGAAAACGTCCTTTATTCCGGGCTGAAAAAGCTGTCAAAACGCGCCTTGAATAACGATGGGCAGTGTACTACGCTTCGGTTGCGTTACGGCAATATAGGGGCACCTCGAAAAACCGTAGCGAGCGGCTCAAGGTCGGGGCGACGAAGTTGCAACACCTGCAGCTGTACGGAGGTACAGCGAGCATCGCAGCCCCGAGATTGCGCCACGCAGTAGGTTTTTCGAGGTGCCCACAGGATTCGATGACTTACCCTCAGAAACGATTACCAAGGAGATCATCATGGCAACTAGGACCGAAGTGAAAGCTTTGCTGGCACGTTCGCAAGTAGCAATCAATGACGCCTTGCATAACGTCGATCAGATGACGCCTGCCGAGCTGCAGGACGTGACAAAAATCGCACCGGTGGCATTTTTCGACAAGAACGGATCGTGCGGCGCGACCAGCGTTGCGGACCTGCGCGCTGTGTTCGACAAAAACGGCTCCTGCGGCGCCGTGGACGTCAGCCTGGAAACAGCGCTGCAAAATGTGCTGAGCAAGCCGGCGCGTTAATGATCCGGGCCGTCTTCGTCATTCCGATTTGTCTTCATCCTTACGCAAACAGTACGTCGCAAGCAAAAACAGTATCGTCAGCTGAGGTAAGCAGTTACAGCTGACGATACTGAAAATAACAAATCAAGGGCCGAGCTTGCCCGCCGACGGGGATACTGATGCTTACCTCACTCAAGCTATCCAGGTATATCGTCACCAGCGACCTGTTGTCGGCTGCCCGCACCGGTTTTCAGGGACGGGTGGTGTTTCCGACCCGTTCAAGTTCACCGCTGACTGTTGACGAACTCACTTGGCGACGGATCCAGGACGGCGCACTGGACGCGCTGCCGCCAAACGCAGTTCAGCGGCTGATCGAAGCCAAGGTGCTGGTCCCCGCTGACGAGGATGAATTTGCCGCCGTCGTCAGCGAAAACATGGCCGCGATCGAACAGCAAGACGTGCTGTACCAGGTGGTCCAGCCCAGCGCATGGTGCCAACTGGACTGCAGTTACTGCGGCCAGGAACACAGTAAAAAATGGCTGGGCGAGGAGCAGCAAGAGGAGTTCCTGCAGCGGATCCGTGCCCGGCTGGCTTCGGGCCGTTATCGGCACCTCAAAATCGGCTGGTTCGGCGCCGAACCGCTGACCGGCCTGACGGTCATGCGCCGTCTGGGCGCGAGCGCACAGGCGCTGGCGAAGGAACTGGGCTGTGGCTATTCGGCCCGCATCATCAGCAACGGCATCGGCTTGACCCCGGCCATCGCCAGGGAGCTGCTGGAACAGCATTGCATCAGCGAGGCGGAAATCACGCTGGACGGTCTGGCCGCGGACCACGATCGCTTGCGCTTCACTAAAACCGGCAAGGGCAGTTTCCGCAAAATATTCGATAACCTGCGCTCGGTCGCCGCGGCCACCGAACTCAAATTGGTCATCCGATGCAATGTCGACCGCTTGAATGCCGACGGGGTGGCGCCGCTGATCGAACAGATCGCGCAAGCCGGGCTGGCGCAGCGGGTGCAGTTCTACACCTCGCCGGTCTACGCCTGGGGCAATGACGCCGACCAGACAGCGTTGGACCGGGAAGAGTTCGCGCAATGCGAAGTCGAGTGGCTGGCCTTGCAAATGCGGCTCGGCTTCCAGGTCGGCTTGCTGCCGCCGCGCCGCAAAATTGTGTGCATGTCGGTCCAGCGGGAAGCCGAGGTGGTCGATGCTTACGGCGCCACTTTCAACTGCACCGAAGTGCCTTATGTTCCTGCCTACGGGCAGCCGAACAGCTACGAAATCCGGATTCCGGTCAGCAGCATCAAGGTGCGCAGCGGCGCCAAGCTGCATGCCGGCAGCAACGAGACGCCGGCTAACAAGCTGCACAACTTCAACCAACAACTGTTGCAAGGCGAGCATTTGCAATGCGCCAGCTGCAACATGCTGCCGGTGTGCGGCGGCCAGTGCCCGAAATCGTGGCACGAGGGGCATGCTCCCTGTCCATCGGCAAAAATCAATATGAAAGAGCGGCTCAACCTGCTGTTCGCAGCAGACCAAATGACGGAGTGAACAATTGGCAGATCGACACACCATTCCCGCTTTTCTCGCCCCGATCACGGCCAGGACGTTTGTGTCCGAATACCTGGACCGGGCCATGCTCCTGATCCAGCGCCGTGATCCGGACTATTTCAAGCAGCTGATCAGCTTGTCCGAGATCGACCGGCTGGTGACCTCGATCAGGATCCCTGCCACCAACTTCAACCTGGCGCAAGACGACCTGCCGTTGGCGCAGAATGCTTATTGCGACGGCGCTTCTTACGTCAACAAGGAGCGCGCTCTCAATTTGCACCGCGAGGGCGCGACCATCATCCTGCGCTCGGTGGAGCAATGGTCGCCGGCGCTGAACCGGCTGCGGATCGAGACAGAAAAATTCTTTGGCTGCGAGGCGCAGACCAACGCCTACCTGACGCCGCCGTCCAAGAAAAGCACGCCGCCGCATTGGGACACACATGATCTGGTGGTGCTGCAAATCACCGGACGCAAGCGCTGGCGCTTGTATGAGGGGCATCGCAGCTTGCCGCTGAGCGACGAGCGGTTCCGGATCGGCGAGGATTACGTCAGCAGCACTTACAAGGAGGTGGTGCTGGAACCGGGCGACAGCCTCTATCTGCCGCGCGGCATCATTCACGAACCGGTGGCGGATACCTACTCGGTACATGTGTCGATCGGCATCCATCCGGTCAGGTGGTACGACGTCTGTTGCGTCGCCTTACGCATGCTGGCCGAGCAGGAGGGCAGTCCGTTGCGCGCGGCGCTGCCTTGCAGTCATCTTGCCGGGAGCGGAAGAGCTTCTTTGGAGGCCTTGCCCAACATGCTTGACCGCGACTTGATCGAGCATGCAATGGAGGTGGTGCGCAGCGGCTTCGCCGAAGTCGGCACGGTCGACCTGGAAGGGCAACTGCTCGAGTTTGCTCGACGGCAGTCCTGATTAGTTGGAAAAAGCCGCGCGTGCCGACTCGCGGGTGAGGTTCACTACCTGCGGCGCGAAATCGGACATCTGGCCCGCCATGCTACCCAGATGGTCGGCGCCATCCATCGCCTTGAAACCGCGCTCGATAAACAGCAAGCGCGCGCGCGAGATCTCATCTTCGCCGTATAGCCGGCGATAGCAGTGCCAATACTCGAGCAGTGTGACCCAGACGATGCAGGCGTGGATATAGGCATGCGGCGTCAGCGGATTGCCGGTCCAGGGCGACGGTATGGTGTTGCCGGCGGTGCTGGCGGCATGCCATTGCACCAGCGGGCGGCTCAGTTCCGCGCAATCTATGGCGCAGTGGGTCGCCTCATGCAGCAAGACTTCGGCCAGCGCCTTTGGATGCGCTGCCGCCGCCGCATTGACCACGACGATGCGGCCGATGGCGGCGCCGGAGGTCGCGCCCCAGCATTCCGACGGCCGGCTGGTTTCGGTGCGCAGCACCAGGTTGGTGGCCAGCATCGAAAAAATGCTGTGTCCCAGCGGCGAGCTTGTTTCCAGGATTTCTACCGCCGCATCCAGGCATTCGCACGCGTAATTGGTGTCGTGCCGGCTCAGCAGGCGCGGGCGCTGCAGTCCGGCCGAGGGTATCTCCAGCGCCGCCGGCAGCGATAGATCGAGCGGCAGGCCGCATGCCAGCCGAGGGCCGCAAAAGCGCTTGTCCTGGTATTCCAGCGGCAGGCATCCGGGCGGCACATCTTGCCCCAGCCAGACGTCGCCGAGGAGTGACCAGGCATCCAGGTATTGGCCGCTGTCCGTGGCATGGGCGATCTTGAGCAGGTCCTTGATCGACTGTTCGCCGCCGCTGCCGATCCGCAGCAATTGGCACATCGCGGGCGAGCGCAGCACGTCGGTCGCTGCCTGCTCGGACAGCTCCTGCAATAGCGTCAGGCATTGCTCGATGTCTTTCGGGTCGGGCAGGGTGGCGATCCGGTAGTGCAGCAGGCGTGCCAGGTAGGTATAGCGTGCATTGTGCAAACTGCTGGCCAGGTCGCCGGCGGTGACCGGCTGGTCCAGGACTGCTGATACCACGTCGAGCAGGATGTTGGGGCCCATGAGGAGAGTCTCCTTATATGATTCTGGTCGCGATTCATCAATGCAGTTAAACGGGGTCAGAGTGCCGAGGACTGTTTTTACGCTTGCCGTCTTGGTGATCTCAGTTTTTCGCCCTGACCGCGACCGCAAAAATTAGTTAAATGGGGTCAGAGTTAAATGGGGTCAGAGTTTTTTTTCGTCGGCTGTTTGACGAAAATTACTCTGACCCCTTTTAACGGGCTACGGAGTGCATGCGGTTGCAATCGTTCGTCGTTACTTAATACGGTCGCTACTCCGTGGAAGCTCGTCGGGGGTAGCCCGACAGCTAGTCATATATGGACGCCCTCAGTTTGACAAGCATTCAATCGACGATCACAAACAGGTAAAGATTGCAGCCATATATCCG
>NZ_JBHSMT010000015.1:0-1810 GCF_042654985.1 Paraherbaspirillum soli
ATTTGAGAAGCGGCCTGTCAGTATTTTGAGTGAGCGATGCCCGCGAGGGCAGGCAGCAATGCCACAAAACAGAGATTAAACTGAAGAGTTTGATCCTGGCTCAGATTGAACGCTGGCGGCATGCCTTACACATGCAAGTCGAACGGCAGCGCGGGGGCAACCCTGGCGGCGAGTGGCGAACGGGTGAGTAATATATCGGAACGTGCCCTGGAGTGGGGGATAACTAGTCGAAAGACTAGCTAATACCGCATACGATCTCAGGATGAAAGCAGGGGACCGCAAGGCCTTGTGCTCCTGGAGCGGCCGATATCTGATTAGCTAGTTGGTGAGGTAAAGGCTCACCAAGGCGACGATCAGTAGCTGGTCTGAGAGGACGACCAGCCACACTGGGACTGAGACACGGCCCAGACTCCTACGGGAGGCAGCAGTGGGGAATTTTGGACAATGGGGGCAACCCTGATCCAGCAATGCCGCGTGAGTGAAGAAGGCCTTCGGGTTGTAAAGCTCTTTTGTCAGGGAAGAAACGGTGCGGGCTAATATCCTGTGCTAATGACGGTACCTGAAGAATAAGCACCGGCTAACTACGTGCCAGCAGCCGCGGTAATACGTAGGGTGCAAGCGTTAATCGGAATTACTGGGCGTAAAGCGTGCGCAGGCGGTTGTGTAAGACAGGTGTGAAATCCCCGGGCTTAACCTGGGAATGGCATTTGTGACTGCACGGCTAGAGTGTGTCAGAGGGGGGTAGAATTCCACGTGTAGCAGTGAAATGCGTAGAGATGTGGAGGAATACCGATGGCGAAGGCAGCCCCCTGGGATAACACTGACGCTCATGCACGAAAGCGTGGGGAGCAAACAGGATTAGATACCCTGGTAGTCCACGCCCTAAACGATGTCTACTAGTTGTCGGGTCTTAATTGACTTGGTAACGCAGCTAACGCGTGAAGTAGACCGCCTGGGGAGTACGGTCGCAAGATTAAAACTCAAAGGAATTGACGGGGACCCGCACAAGCGGTGGATGATGTGGATTAATTCGATGCAACGCGAAAAACCTTACCTACCCTTGACATGGAAGGAATCCCGAAGAGATTTGGGAGTGCTCGAAAGAGAACCTTTACACAGGTGCTGCATGGCTGTCGTCAGCTCGTGTCGTGAGATGTTGGGTTAAGTCCCGCAACGAGCGCAACCCTTGTCATTAGTTGCTACGAAAGGGCACTCTAATGAGACTGCCGGTGACAAACCGGAGGAAGGTGGGGATGACGTCAAGTCCTCATGGCCCTTATGGGTAGGGCTTCACACGTCATACAATGGTACATACAGAGGGCCGCCAACCCGCGAGGGGGAGCTAATCCCAGAAAGTGTATCGTAGTCCGGATTGTAGTCTGCAACTCGACTACATGAAGTTGGAATCGCTAGTAATCGCGGATCAGCATGTCGCGGTGAATACGTTCCCGGGTCTTGTACACACCGCCCGTCACACCATGGGAGCGGGTTTTACCAGAAGTAGGTAGCCTAACCGTAAGGAGGGCGCTTACCACGGTAGGATTCGTGACTGGGGTGAAGTCGTAACAAGGTAGCCGTATCGGAAGGTGCGGCTGGATCACCTCCTTTCTAGAGTTTGCATGAAAGTTAAGCGTCCACACTTATCGTCTGTTAATAAAGAAGAACAGGTATCGGTCAAAGGCTGGTGTGCAGCGATGCATAGTAGTTGATGGAAGGCTCGTACTGATCCAAGCGGGTCTGTAGCTCAGTTGGTTAGAGCACCGTGTTGATAACGCGGGGGTCGTTGGTTCGAGCCCAACCAGACCCACCA
>NZ_JBHSMT010000016.1:0-6938 GCF_042654985.1 Paraherbaspirillum soli
CGACGCCGGCGCCGCCGATATACATCTCGCCGGCGACGCCGACCGGCACCGGCTCGCCTTCGGCATCAAGCAGGTAAATGCTCAGATCCGGAATCCGGCGGCCGATCGGACTGGCGCCGCGCCGCTCGCAATCCGCCCGTGTCAACGGCTGATACGTCACGTGCACCGTGGTTTCGGTAATGCCGTACATATTGACCAGCCGGGTGCGCTGCTCGTCGTTGCGCGCGAACCAGGGCGCGAGCGTGGCCACTTCCAGCGCTTCGCCGCCGAAAATCACATGCCGCAATTGGTGCACATCCTGACTACCAGCTTGCGCCGCGATCAGTTGCCGGAACGCGCTCGGGGTCTGGTTCAAGATCGTGATCCGTTCCCGGCACAGCAAGCGATAGAAATCGTCGGCCGAACGTGCGATGTCCTTCGGCACCACCACCAGCCGCCCGCCATGCAGCAGCGCGCCCCAGATTTCCCAGACCGAAAAGTCGAACGCGAACGAATGAAACAAGCTCCACACGTCGTCGCTGCCGAAATGAAACCAGTCAGCCGTGGCGGCGAACAAGCGAGTCACATTGCGATGCTCGACCATCACCCCCTTCGGCGTGCCGGTCGAGCCCGAGGTATAGATCACATACGCCAGATGGGCCGAACTGAGGCCGATGCTGACCGGATCCGGATTGTGCGTCGCATGCCAGGCCCAGGGCGGCGCCGTGGCCGTCAAGTCGATGACCGGCACGCTAGACGGGATGATGGCCGATACTTCCGGCCAAGCGCCAGTGATGCCGGCTTGCGTCAGTACCGCCACCGGCGCGCTGTCGGCCAGCATGTGCGCCAAGCGCTCGGCAGGATAGGCCGGGTCCAGTGGCACGTAGGCGCCGCCCGCCTTCAACACCGCCAGCAGACCGACGATCATCGACAATCCGCGCTCTACGCACAACGCGACCCGGTCGTCCGGCCTGACGCCCTGCTCGCGCAGGTAATGCGCCAGCTGGTTGGCCTGCAGATTGAGTTCGGCATAAGTCAGCTGCGCATCCTCGTGCACCAGTGCCACCGCCTGCGGCGTCTTGGCGACCTGTGCTTCAAACAGTTGATGAATCAATTGATGCTGCGGATAACTTGCCTGCGGTGCGTTCCAGCCGATCGCCAACTGTTGCCGTTCGCTGAACATGAGCAGCGGCAAGCGCATTACCGATTGCTGATCGTCGGCCACCATCGCCGCCAGCAGGGTGCGCCAATGGCCCAGGTAGCGCGCCACCGTGCTGCGTTCGAACAACGCCGTCGCGTATTCGATACTGCCGGCGATCGTGTCGCCGACCTCGCCCAGCGCCAGCGTCAGGTCGAACTTGGCCGTCGCCTGCGTCAATGCCAGCGGCGTCAGCGTCAAGCCCGGCAACGCCAGGCTGCCTTGCGGCGCGTTTTGCCACGCGAACATCACTTGGAACAGCGGGCTGTGCGCCATGCTGCGCACCGGTCGCGTCAGTTCCACCACCTGCTCGAACGGTAGCTCCTGATGCTGTTGCGCCGCCAGCGCTTGCTGCTTGACCCGCGCCAGCAGTTGCGCCACCGTCGGCGCGTCGCCGACATCCATCCGCAACGCCAGCGTGTTGACGAAGAAACCGATCAAACCTTCCACTTCGGCCCGGCCCCGGTTCGCCGTCGGCGTTCCGATCACCACTTCATCCTGGCCCGCCAGGCGCGCCAGCAGCAGCGCCCAGCTGCCCAGCAAGGTCATGAACAAGGTCGTGCCGTGGCGTTGGCTCAGCGCTTTCAAGCCCCGGGTCAGCTCGGCATCCAGCCGGCAATCGATCACCGCACCGGCATAATCCTGCTGCGCCGGGCGCGGATGATCGGTCGGCAATTCCAGCAGCGCCGGCGCTCCCGCCAGATTGGCTTGCCAGTAGTCGGCCTGTTGCTGCAACACCGATCCCGTCAGCCAGCGCCGCTGCCATGCTGCGTAGTCCGGGTATTGCACCGTCAGCGGCGGCAGCGGATCGTCCTGACCTTGTTGGTAGGCGCGATACAGCGCGCTGAATTCATTGACCAAGACCCCGATCGACCAGCCGTCGGAGACGATGTGGTGCATCGTGATCAGCAGCGTGTGCTGCTCGGCCGCTTCGCGGATCAGGCGGCCGCGGATCAACGGGCCGTGCTTCAAGTCGAACCGCGTGCCGGCTTCTTCGGCCAGCAGGCGTTCGCGCTCTTCAGCCGGCTCCGGATGGTCGCGCAAGTCGTGTTCCAACAACAGAAAGCAGCTTTCTTCCGCCGACGTAATGCACTGCCGCGGCTGGCCGTCGACTTCGTGGAACGTGGTGCGCAGCGCTTCATGCCGCGCCAGCAAACGGTCCAGCGCTTGCGCCAGCGCCGCATGATCGAGTTGCCCGTTCAACTGCAAGCCGGCCGGGATGTGATAGGCCTGGCTGACGCCGCCCATTTGTTCCAGGAACCACAGCCGCTGCTGGGCGAACGACAGCGCTTGCCGCTCGACGCCGTCGACCGCGACAATCGCAGCGTCATCAATCGACTTTCGTTTAAGTTTGGCGGTTTGCGCCAATCTCAACAGTCGCTCCCGTTCAACTACCGACAAATTGCCTAGCTGGTTCTGTTTCACGCTTGCTCCTGTTTGTTGTATATGCACATTCAAAACACTGCAAATCCATTAAGAGATTAGTCAAGGTCGCCTCTAGGACCGTAGCGAGCGGTCCAAGGTCGGGGCGAGAAGCGCAGCCGTACGGAGGTACGGTGAGCATCGCAGCCCCGAGATTGGATCGCGCAGTAGGTTCTTAGAGGTGACCTCAAGCGGTGTCGCGCATCAGATTCGACACCGAGGCCAGCTCGACCGGATCGAATTGAGCCAGCTGCGAATCGATGATTTGTTCGGAAAGCGCGGCCAGGGTCGGACTCACAAACACATCCTGCAGCGCGATGTCGACCCCGAACGCGTGGCGCAGACGCGAGATCATTTGCACCATCAGCAGCGAGTGGCCGCCCAGCTCGAAGAAATTGTCGTGGCGGCCGATCTGTTCGATTTTCAGCAAGTCGCTCCAGATTTCGGCCAACGTGGTTTCGATCTCGCCTTGCGGCGCTTCGTAAACACGCACCGGATAGGCATCGGCTTCCGGCGCCGGCAAGCGCATGCGGTCAATCTTGCCGCTCGGCGTCAGCGGCATGCAATCGAGCTGCACGTAGGCGGCCGGCACCATGTAATCCGGCAAATGCCAACCCAGGTGGGTCCGCAGGTGCTCGGCATCGACCGCCCGTTCGCTGGCGTCCTCGGCGGCGACCACATACGCCACCAGGCGCCGGTCGCCCGGGCTATCCTCGCGCGCCACCACCACCGCTGTCCGCACCGCCGGGTGGGTGGCCAACTGTGTTTCGATCTCGCCCAGTTCGATGCGGAAACCGCGCAACTTGACCTGGAAGTCGTTGCGGCCCAGGTAGGCTATCGTGCCGTCCGCCCGCCAACGTCCGAGGTCGCCGCTGCGGTACATGCGAGCCCCGGGCTGTGCCGAAAACGGATCGTGCATGAAACGTTCCGCCGTCAATTCAGGTCGGTTCAGATAACCGCGGGCGACGCCGGCGCCGCCGATATAAATTTCGCCAGCCACGCCAACCGGCGCCGGCTGCCCTTGGGCGTCGAGCAGGTAAATCCGGGTGTTGGCGATCGGACCGCCAATCGAGATCGAAGCGGCCGACGCACCCGGCGGACAGACCCAATACGTGGCATCAATCGTGGCCTCGGTCGGACCGTATAGATTGATCAACTGCGCCTGCGGCAGTTGCGCATGGAAGCGCGCGATCAAGCTCGCCGCCAGCGCCTCGCCGCCGCAAAACACCCGCCTCAGTGAGTGGCAGGCGGCAAAAGCCGGGGTCTCCAGCAGCATGCTCAGCAGCGTAGGCACCACCTGCAGCGTGTGGATCTCCTGACTCTGGATCAACTCGGCCAGGTAGGCGACATCACGCTGCCCATCCGGTTTCGCCAGCACCAGCCTCGCTCCGGACAACAGCGGCGCAAAGAATTCCCAAACCGAAGCATCGAAACCGCACGGCGTCTTGTGCAGCACCGCATGGTCCGCAGTGAGTGCGAACGCTGATTGCATCCACAACATGTGATTGGCGACATTGCGATGCTCGACCATCACCCCTTTCGGCTTGCCGGTCGAACCCGAGGTATAGATCACGTATGCCAGGTGGCTGGCGCTCAGGCCGATGCCGGCCGGATCCGGATTGTGCGCGGCATGTCCGGTCCACTGCGGCGCCGCTGCCGCCAGATCGAGCACCGGCAAAGTGGACGAGATGGTGCTCAGTACTTGTTGCCAAGCGCCGCCTATGCCGGCTTGCGTCAACAGCGCCACCGGTGCGCTGTCGGCCAGCATGTGCGCCAGCCGTTCGCTTGGATAGGCCGGATCCAGCGGCACGTAGGCGCCTCCTGCTTTCAACACCGCCAGCAAGCCGACCACCATCTCTGGGCCACGTTCGGCACAGAGCGCGACCCGGTCGTCCGGCCTGACGCCTAGCGCGATCAGGTAATGCGCCAGCCGGTTGGCCTGCAGATTCAGTTCGGCATAGCTCAGTTGGCTATCCTCATGCACCAGCGCCACCGCGTCCGGGGTCTTGACGACTTGCGCTTCGAACAGTTGATGTATCAATTGCTGCTGCGGATAGGCGGCCTGGGTCGTGTTCCAATCGCTGACCACCTGCTGCCGTTCTGCCGCCGGCAATACATCGACGCTGATCAACGCTTGCTCCGGTGTTGTCTCCAGCGCCACGACCAGCCGCTCCAGCGCCGTCTGCATGAAGTCGCACACCCGCAGCGCGCCCACCGCTGCCGCCACCTGCGCGGTCAACCGGAAGCCCTGGCCCAGATCGTCGACCGCAAGTACCAGCGGATAGTTGGTGCGTTCTTCGCCCGACAACATCTCGATCCCGGCCCAGGCTTGCTGCTGCTCGGCCGATGGCGCGGCGCTGTCGGCACTGTGTCGGTAATTGAGCAAGGCCGAGAACAACGGCGTGGTCGCCGGAATCGCGCTGGCCCGCTGCGCCAATGCCAGCGACGCATGCTCGTGTTGCAGCAATTCAGCCAGCGAGCCATGGGTACGGCGGACGCTGGCCGCCACTCCTTGCTCGTCGATTTTGATCCGCAGTGGCAGCGTGTTGATCAGCAATCCCATCATCCGATCCGCACCCTCGCCGCCCTGCATGCGGCCGAACAGCACCGTCCCGAACACCACATCCGTGCGTCCGGCGGCCCGCGCCAGCACTTGCGCCCAAGCCAGGTGGCAGATGCTGGCGGCGCTCACCCCCAGTTGCCGCGCCTGCTGCCGCAGCCGCCGTGCCAAGTCCGGATCCAGCTGCAGTTGCGCTTCTTCCAGTCCGCTGCCGTCGCCGCGCACTTCCAGCAAGCCGAATGGCGCGGTCGGTTCATCGACATCCGCCAACATCTGGCGGAAAAAAGTTTCATGCGCTTGCGGCGTCACCCCTAGCCGCGCCTGGGCGACGAAGTTACGGAACGGCAGTGCCGCCGGCAATTGTTGCGCCCGGCCCAGCAGATGCAATTCAATCTCGGCGCGCACCACATCCAGCGTGGTGTGATCGCCCGCCAGATGATGCAGCAAGGTCAGCAACAGCCAGCGCCGCTGCGGCGCATCGTAGGCCAGGCAGGTACGCAGCAACGGCGCCTGCGAGATATCCAGCCGGTATTCGCGGGGGTCGAAACGGGCCCGCAATTGCGCCGCGACATCTCCCGCCGCCGGGTCCAGCTGGACGCCCTCTATCGGTAATTGCGCATGACGCCACACCACTTGCACCGGTTCCGGCACGCCATCCCATACCACCGCCGTGCGCAAAATGTCGTGCCGGTCGATCACTGCCTGCAACGCTGTCAGATAACGTTGCAATTGCACCCGGCTGTCGAAGCTGGTCAGGCCCACCAGCAAATACGGATCGCCTTCGCTCGCCATCAAATGGTGGTACAGGATGCCTTCCTGCAGTGGCGCCAGCGGATAGATATCCTGCACATTGGCGACGCCGCCCGGCACCGTGCTGACGACGCTGGCAAGCTCGACGCTGTTCAAGGCGATCAGCGGCAGCATCGCCGGGGTCAAGACTTCGCACTGCGGCGGGATCAGGTTGGGCGGCACCGCCACCAGCTGATTCTCAACGCCGACCGCAGCGGCCAAGCCGGCCACTGTCGGCGCGGTAAACAAGGCCCGCACCTCAGCCGGCAATCCCTGCCGGCGCATCCGTTCCATCAGCGTCACCGCCAGCAGCGAGTGGCCGCCCAAGGCAAAGAAATTGTCGTGACGGCCTACCTGCTCAATCTGCAATAGCTCGGACCAGATGGCCGCCAGCGTGGTTTCGGTTGCACCCTGCGGCGCTGCGTAAGCATGCGCCGCATACGCATCGGTGGCCGGCGCCGGCAGCTGCTTGCGGTCGAGCTTGCCGTTCGAGGTCAGCGGCATCTGCTCCAACTGCACGTAGGCGGCCGGCACCATGTAGTCCGGCAGCTGCGCGCTCAGGTGGGTGCGCAGTTGTTCGGCGTCGACCGTCCTGGCAGCGACGATATACGCGACCAGGCGCTGGTCGCCCGGCTTGTCTTCGCGCGCCAGCACCACCGCTTCGCGTACCGCCGGATGCTCCGTCAGTCTGGCCTCGATCTCGCCCAACTCGATCCGGAAACCGCGAATCTTGACCTGAAAGTCGTTGCGGCCCAGGTAGGCTATCGTGCCGTCATCCCGCCAGCGTCCCAGGTCGCCGCTGCGGTACATGCGGGCGCCAGGCAGCGCCGAGAACGGATCGGGCACGAAGCGTTGCGCCGTCAGTTCCGGCCGGTTCAAATACCCGCGGGCGACGCCGGCGCCGCCGATATACATCTCGCCGGCGACGCCGACCGGCACCGGCTCGCCTTCGGCATCAAGCAGGTAAATGCTCAGATCCGGAATCCGGCG
>NZ_JBHSMT010000017.1:0-1809 GCF_042654985.1 Paraherbaspirillum soli
GGGGGTTTAGCTCAGCTGGGAGAGCACCTGCTTTGCAAGCAGGGGGTCGTCGGTTCGATCCCGTCAACCTCCACCAAGTTTCCTTGGTGAGAAATATCAAACCTAAGTCGGTGCGGATAGCATGCACTGGGATTTAGGTTTGGTCTTTTTAAGATCAATGGTTTTACCGTTCTTTAACAATCTAGAAGAAGTAAAGATTCGTCAGCAAACAAGACATTGTTTGTTGATGGGTATGATTGTATCAATCAAAAAAGTATGTAAAGAGTTCTCAAAAGACTCTATGGGCGCAAGCCACATAGAGAATGCGATAACGCTTTGGATACGGCAAACGCTAAACTCATAGAAATACCTCTATAACCGCTTTTTGGCTGTGAACGCAGCCAGAAGCTAAAGTTATAGGGACAAGTGAATAAGTGCACATGGTGGATGCCTTGGCGATATCAGGCGATGAAGGACGTAGTAGCTTGCGATAAGCTGCGGGGAGCGAGCAAACACGCTTTGATCCGCAGATTTCCGAATGGGGAAACCCACCCTTTTAGGGTATTGCACACTGAATACATAGGTGTGCAAGGCGAACGCGGCGAACTGAAACATCTAAGTAGCTGCAGGAAAAGAAATCAACCGAGATTCCCAAAGTAGTGGCGAGCGAAATGGGAACAGCCGCAAGTATTAGCATGCGTCATAGTGGAATGCTCTGGAAATAGCAGCCATAGAGGGTGATAGCCCCTTACACGAAATGAGGTGTGTGGAACTAAGCTTGCAACAAGTAGGGCGGGACACGAGAAATCCTGTCTGAACATGGGGGGACCATCCTCCAAGGCTAAATACTCGATATCGACCGATAGTGAACCAGTACCGTGAGGGAAAGGCGAAAAGAACCCCGGAAGGGGAGTGAAATAGATCCTGAAACCGTGTGCATACAAACAGTAGGAGCGGACTTGTTCCGTGACTGCGTACCTTTTGTATAATGGGTCAGCGACTTACATTCAGTGGCAAGCTTAACCGTATAGGGAAGGCGTAGAGAAATCGAGTCCGAATAGGGCGTTCAGTCGCTGGGTGTAGACCCGAAACCAAGTGATCTACTCATGGCCAGGATGAAGGTGCGGTAACACGCACTGGAGGTCCGAACCCACTAATGTTGAAAAATTAGGGGATGAGCTGTGGGTAGGGGTGAAAGGCTAAACAAACTTGGAAATAGCTGGTTCTCTCCGAAAACTATTTAGGTAGTGCCTCAAGTATCACCATCGGGGGTAGAGCACTGTTATGGCTAGGGGGTCATCGCGACTTACCAACCCATTGCAAACTCCGAATACCGATGAGTGCGAGCTTGGGAGACAGACGCCGGGTGCTAACGTCCGACGTCAAGAGGGAAACAACCCAGACCGCCAGCTAAGGTCCCAAAGATTGGCTAAGTGGCAAACGAAGTGGGAAGGCTAAAACAGTCAGGAGGTTGGCTTAGAAGCAGCCATCCTTTAAAGAAAGCGTAATAGCTCACTGATCGAGTCGTCCTGCGCGGAAGATGTAACGGGGCTAAGCCAGTCACCGAAGCTGCGGATATGCGTAAGCATATGGTAGGAGAGCGTTCTGTAAGCCTGCGAAGGTGTCTTGTAAAGGATGCTGGAGGTATCAGAAGTGCGAATGCTGACATGAGTAGCGATAATGGGGGTGAAAAGCCTCCACGCCGTAAGCCCAAGGTTTCCTGTTCAACGTTCATCGGAGCAGGGTGAGTCGGCCCCTAAGGCGAGGCAGAGATGCGTAGCTGATGGGAAGCAGGTTAATATTCCTGCACCGTCGTTAGATGCGATGGGG
>NZ_JBHSMT010000018.1:0-1920 GCF_042654985.1 Paraherbaspirillum soli
TTTTTCAGCCGCCTGTGCGAAGAATGGGGCATCAGCTATTTCTTTGAGCACAGCGACGGCGCGCATCGCCTGATCCTGGCCGACGCCAATGCGGCGTTCAGACCCTCCGCCAGCAGCACCTACCATGTCTTGAAATTCCGCCCGGACGGCAACCGGATAGCGGAAGAAACCATCCGCAGCTTCAGTCCCGCGCACCGGCTGACCGCCGGCACTTACACTAGCCGCGACTACGACTACATGCGGCCGAAGGCGGATCTGACGGTGCGCCGCAGCGAGCCGCGTCCGACGGCGCAGAATAATCAGGAGATGTACGAGTGGCGCGTCGATGCCAACTACACCCAACCGCAAGCCGGGTCGCAGCAAACCACCAATCATCCGCGCGCCGAAGGCGAGTTCATCGCGCTGATGCGTATGCAGGCGATGAGCAGCCAAGGCCGCCGCGCCCATGGCTCCGGGCCGCTGCGCGGCATGGTGCCGGGGTGTACCTTTACCTTGCAACAGCATCCGCACGCTGCCGCCAACATCGAGTACATCATCGTCTCGACCCGCCTGACAATCGAAGACGTGGCGCAGGCAACGCAAAGCCCCGGCGATCCCGACGCCCAGCAATATCGGGTCGACGCCGAGTTTGAAGTTCATCCGGCGCGCGAGCAAGAATTCCGCCCCGCCCGCAACAGCCCCAAACCCAAGATAGCCGGGGTGGTCACCGCCAAGGTGGTGGGGCCGGAAGGACAGAATTTGTGGGTCGATGCGCTGGGCCGCATCAAGGTCCAGTTTGCGTGGGACCGGCTTGGACACAACGACCAAAACAGCAGTTGCTGGATCCGCAGCGCCGAGATGTGGGCCGGCAACCAGCTAGGCAGCCTGCATTTGCCGCGCATCGGACAAGAAGTCGTGATCGGTTTCGACGGCGGCGATCCCGATCTGCCGTTGTGCATAGGCAGAGTCAGCAACCAGATGAACCAGCCGCCGTGGCAGCTGCCCAGCCAGCAAGCGCTGTCCGGCCTCCGCAGCCGCGAACTGATGCCGGGCGGCGGCAATAGTGCGGCCGGGCGAAGCAATCATTTGATCCTGGACGATACCGAACAGCAAATCCAGGCCCAGCTCAAAAGCGACCATCAGCACAGCCAGCTATCACTAGGCCACATCACCCGCATCGACGGCAATGCGGGGCGCAAAGACGCCCGCGGCAATGGCTGGGAATTGCGCAGCGATGGCCACGGCGTCGCCAGAGCGGCCCACGGCATGCTGCTGACCACCGAAGGCCGCAGCCAGGCGCACGGTCACATCACCGACCTTGGCGAAACGGCGCAACGTCTGACTCAGGCCAGAGAGCAGCACGCCAGCCTGGCCGATCTGGCGCAACAGCATCAGGCGCAAGAGCGCAGCGTCGATCAAAGCGAGGTCGCGCAAGCGATCCAGGCGCAGAACGCTGCGATCCAGGGCGCCGGCGGCAGCAGCGAAGCCGGCCGCTTCCCGGAACTGGCCGCACCGCACCTGGTGCTGGCCAGTCCGGCCGGCATCGAAACCACGACCGCGCAATCGACCCATATCGCCAGCGGCGAACATATCGCGCTGACCAGCGGCAAGCAGCTATCGCTGTCGGTCGGCAAATCGCTGTTGGCCAGCATCGCCGAGAAATGGTCGGTGTTCGTGCACAAGCTCGGCATCAAACTGGTCGCCGCCAGCGGCAAAGTACAGATCCAGGCGCAGAGCGACGACATCGAACTGATCGCGCAGAAAGTGGTGGAGATCATCAGCACCGGCGACTGGATCCACCTGAGAGCCAAGCAGGGGATACGGCTGCAAGGCGGGCATAGCGAGTTGGTGATCGGCGGCGCCGAGGATGGGCTGGTCGGCCGCACGCCCGGCGCGTTTCATGTGTGGTCGGCGGGGCCGCAGACGTTCGGGCCGATGAGC
>NZ_JBHSMT010000019.1:0-1504 GCF_042654985.1 Paraherbaspirillum soli
TGGCAAACAAATAAGTCTCATCATATAACCTGCTAAGGTTATAGGGACAAGCCTCACGGGCAATTAGTACTGGTTAGCTTAACGTATTACTACGCTTCCACACCCAGCCTATCAACGTCCTGGTCTCGAACGACCCTTTAGGGGAATCTAGTTCCCGGGAAATATCATCTTAAGGCAAGTTTCCCGCTTAGATGCTTTCAGCGGTTATCTCTTCCGAACTTAGCTACCCGGCAATGCCACTGGCGTGACAACCGGTACACCAGAGGTTCGTCCACTCCGGTCCTCTCGTACTAGGAGCAGCCCCCTTCAAATTTCCAACGCCCACGGCAGATAGGGACCAAACTGTCTCACGACGTTTTAAACCCAGCTCACGTACCACTTTAAATGGCGAACAGCCATACCCTTGGGACCGGCTACAGCCCCAGGATGTGATGAGCCGACATCGAGGTGCCAAACTCCCCCGTCGATATGAACTCTTGGGAGGAATCAGCCTGTTATCCCCAGAGTACCTTTTATCCGTTGAGCGATGGCCCTTCCATACAGAACCACCGGATCACTATGTCCTACTTTCGTACCTGCTCGACTTGTCAGTCTCGCAGTTAAGCACGCTTATGCCATTGCACTATTAGCACGATGTCCGACCGTACCTAGCGTACCTTCGAACTCCTCCGTTACACTTTGGGAGGAGACCGCCCCAGTCAAACTGCCTACCATGCACTGTCCCCGATCCGGATAACGGACCAAGGTTAGAACCTCAAACAAACCAGGGTGGTATTTCAAGGATGGCTCCACGAGAACTAGCGTCCCCGCTTCAAAGCCTCCCACCTATCCTACACAGATTGGTTCAAAGTCCAATGCAAAGCTACAGTAAAGGTTCATGGGGTCTTTCCGTCTAGCCGCGGGTAGATTGCATCATCACAAACATTTCAACTTCGCTGAGTCTCGGGAGGAGACAGTGTGGCCATCGTTACGCCATTCGTGCAGGTCGGAACTTACCCGACAAGGAATTTCGCTACCTTAGGACCGTTATAGTTACGGCCGCCGTTTACTGGGACTTCAATCAAGAGCTTGCACCCCATCATTTAATCTTCCAGCACCGGGCAGGCGTCACACCCTATACGTCCACTTTCGTGTTTGCAGAGTGCTGTGTTTTTATTAAACAGTCGCAGCCACCTTTTTATTGCAGCCCTTTCGTCCTTCTGGCGCAGGCCAGTCAAACTACATGGGCGTACCTTATCCCGAAGTTACGGTACAAATTTGCCGAGTTCCTTCTCCCGAGTTCTCTCAAGCGCCTTAGAATACTCATCTCGCCCACCTGTGTCGGTTTGCGGTACGGTCTCGTTAGACTGAAGCTTAGAGGCTTTTCTTGGAACCACTTCCGATTGCTTCGCGAACAAGTTCGCTCGTCCCATACCCTTGAATTACGCTGCCGGATTTGCCTAACAGCCTTCTCTGATACAGGAACCGGGACTTCCAACACCCGGACAACCTTCCGCGATCCGTC
>NZ_JBHSMT010000020.1:0-1648 GCF_042654985.1 Paraherbaspirillum soli
GTTGCCGTTGAATTTGAATTCCGCATTGGGACGCTGCCAAATGTGGCGGCTGTCAGTCGGGAATTGTGGGAAGGCTTGTCTGAGCGCAGCGAGTTTGCCTTCACACCCGACTGATAGGCGACACATTTGGGGACCTGACCGAAGGGAAGGCAGTGGCTTTGCGGTCGCCTTCTTTTGGTTACTTTTCTTGGCGAAGCAAGAAAAGTAATGGAATGGACGCCCTCTTTCAAATACGGCATCTAGGTGCCATAGTGGAAATCGTTACCGTCCACTAACAATGAAAGGAGCGTCCGACATGAAGATTACTACTATTGGCATCGATCTGGCAAAGAGCGTTTTCCAGATTCATGGGGTGGATAGTCATGGAAAAGCCGTCCTGCGCAAGAAGCTGAGTCGCGCCAAGATGCTGGAGTTTTTTATCAAGCTGCCGCCTTGTCTGATCGGAATGGAAGCATGCGGCAGCGCGCATTACTGGGCTAGGAAATTGGTTGAAATGGGACATACCGTCAAGCTGATGGCACCGCAATTCGTCAAGCCGTACGTGAAGGCAAACAAGAACGATGCGGCCGATGCAGAAGCGATTTGCGAAGCCGTGAGCCGGCCGAATATGCGCTTTGTGGCGATCAAGACCGAGGAACAACAAGCAATTTTGTCGCTGCACCGTGTGCGCCAGAGCTTCGTCAAAGCGCGCACCGCACAGTCGAACCAGATTCGTGGCTTGCTGTCGGAGTTTGGCGTGATCCTTCCAAGGGGAATGGCGGATATTGCGCGCCGCTTGCCGGAGCTGCTGGAAAAGACCAATTTACCGGACAGTTTCCGAGAACTGTTGCAGCGCTTGTATCAGCATTTCAAGGAACTCGACAAGCAGGTAGAAGAGCTGGATCAGAAGATTCAACTGTGGCACCGCAATTCAGCTATCAGCCGGCAACTGGCGGAAATTCCTGGAATCGGGCCGATTACAGCCAGTGCATTGGTGGCGTCGATTGGGGATGCCAGCAGCTTCGCCAATGGGCGACAACTGGCGGCGTGGTTGGGGTTGGTGCCGAAGCAGCATTCAAGCGGCGGCAAAGCGCTGCTTTTAGGAATTAGCAAGCGCGGCGACTGTTATCTGCGCACCCTGCTGATTCACGGGGCCAGAGCAGTGATCCGGCGTGCAGAAGACAAGCCTGGCGGGACCTGGCTCAGCAAGCTGCTGGCGCGACGTCACAAGAATGTGGCTGCGGTCGCTCTGGCGAACAAGAATGCCAGAATCGTATGGGCGCTGTTGACGCATAACGACAGACGGTTCCGTGCTGATTACGTCCCTGCTGTCGCAGACGCGTAATCAGCACGGTTGGAGAAAGACATGACGTAGTCAGCAAAGAGTATCAACGTAACCAAGGAGGGCTTCCACAGATTGCTCAGGCAAACATGAAATGATGGCAAAACTGGTCAGACCGTGACCGGCACAACCCGAGCTAGTCACCGTGCTTTGAGCACGTAAAAGTGATAGAGGAGCCGGTCAGCATATTCCATCAGGGACAGAGGGATATCGACCCCACAAAAGTCCGGATATATGGCTGCAATCTTTACCTGTTTGTGATCGTCGATTGAATGCTTGTCAAACTGAGGGCGTCCATATATGACTAGCTGTCGGGCTACCCCCGAC
>NZ_JBHSMT010000021.1:0-75839 GCF_042654985.1 Paraherbaspirillum soli
CACTTATCGACTGTTAATTGTTAAAGAACCTGGTCCGCTGTCGCGCCGACTTGCGTCGTTCGCGTCACCAACAAAGCGTTTTGTTTGTCAGCAGCAGAGAAATGAGATTATGTGGCGCTTCCAGTTTTTCGTCAACTACTTTTTGTTACTCTTCCGAAAAACTTCTTTACTCAACCACCGTTTCTTCACCTGCTTCCCATCTCGAATTGAGCGCTCAAAACAGCCTTCGCTGCCTCTTTATTTCGCGTCGTTCTCAACGGGAGGCGAACTATAGCAAACCTTTTTCAACACTGGCAAGCAATTTTGAAAAGAATTTTTATTGCCGTCATTTTGACTATGGCGCATGCAGAATTCGCTCGGCCTTTCAATCGACATATCACTACTAAGCTAGAGGGCGATCACCCAGCAAATCTTCAACTCAGTGGTGATCAGGTAGAGATATGCCTCGCTACTCTTCTACACCTCAGCCACATTCAAAACAGCCCAGCGGGCGGCACTCACGCCTTTTTCCAAACTAACTCGGCTGACTATCTGTTCCAGCTGTAGATGATTACTGGGTGAGGTGATCAGATCCGCCCGCACTTCGAGCTGTGTTCCTAATGGCAAATCTTCGCTATGAAGCGATTGCACCACTAGATGCGGCATGCCATTGAGCATATGCAGCATCAACGTGCGAACCTGTACCTCGTCGTCCGGCCGACAGACAATTGATAGTCGATAGACCTGCTCCACTTCAGTAGCTTTATGCAGGTCCTGCTGATTGATCATATGTGAGACGCCGCGCAGCAACACGTTTGCGCCAAGAATCGCCGTCGCACCGATGGCGGCTTCTAGCGCGTGCCCAAGACCGCACAACACACCAACTGCGGCCGAACACCACAGCGTCGCTGCCGTATTGAGTCCCCGCACGTTAATCCCTTCGCGCATGATGACACCAGCCCCAAGGAAACCGATGCCGGACACAACGTAAGACGCAATCCGAGTCGCACCTTGCGGGTCTGATTCGAATGCCGACACCATGACGAACAGCGAAGAGCCAATCGCCACTAAAGCATTAGTGCGCAAGCCCGCCATACGCTGTCGCATTTGTCGTTCAGCTCCGATCAATGAGCCAAGCGTCAGTGCCAGCAATATTCGCAACGTAAAAATTTGCCAATCCATCGTCAACTACCTTTCAAGCGCACGCACACCATTTTCCAATCCTGGATCAATGGCTGGCGGAACAAAAATAAAACGGAAGGGGTGTATGCGGCGGTGACTTGCTATCACCGAGATACTACAGCGCGTCAATGCGCAAACTGTAGCGGAGGAAGGTCTACTAAGTTATGCGCATGGCGGCGAGCTGAATGCCCATCCACGGGTACTGGTACAACTGTCCAAAATCGGTTCTCCAGGAAATAGTGTTACAGGATTCTATTGAGGCGGTCCTGGCATGTCAAACATGCGTCGCCGGCGTCATCGACTCACCTGCAGACGATGCGGCTAGTTCGCAGCCAACTTGCGCAACACGTGGCCCGCCGCAACCAGTCCGAAGGTCGCCGTTACCACTACAGCCGAGCCGTAACCGGCGCAATTCAGCCCGGTGACGCCAGGTGCAGCTTCAGCATCGACGGCGCAGACTTCCTCATTCACAGGCACCCGCAAAGGTTCAGTCGAAAATACCGCATCAATGCCGAAACGACTCTTGTCGCCGCGCGGGAAACGATGTTGCGAACGTAAACACTTACGCACTTTCGCCAACAACGGCTCTTGCTCGGTCCGGGCAAGGTCGCGGATTTCGATGCGGGTTGGATCGACCTGCCCGCCGGCGCCGCCAATAGTGATCAGGCGAACGCCTTTTTCACGACAATATGCAATCAGTGCGGTCTTGGCACGAACATTGTCGATGGCGTCGATTACATAGTCATAACGGTCGTTACCGATCATTTCCTCGATATTATCGGCGTTGATAAAATCCTCCACCTCGGTCACGCGGCAGTAAGGATTGATCTGTGCGATACGCTCCGCCAATGCGGTCACTTTGGCCTGACCGAGGGTATCCGTCAGTGCATGGATTTGACGGTTGACATTGGACTCAGCCAAATTATCGAGATCAATCATCGTCAGATTGCCGATGGCACTACGCGCCAGTGCTTCGACGGCCCACGAGCCAACACCGCCGACACCGATCACGCACACATGCGCTTGCCGAAAACGCGCCAGCGCCGGCGCGCCATATAAGCGCGCGATACCGCCGAAACGACGGTCAAAATCTATATCGTCCAGATTGATATCAAGAGGAACGGAACTCGCAGGTGCGCAGGATACAGCGGATGAAGGCATGTTTTAACGGGAAAGTAAAAATGGCAGAACGATAAGTTCGACAAGAAAACCGTAGGCAGTAGCAGCTCGGTCGAACTCGATTATCGATATTGGCGCTATTTTACCGGCTCCTCATGACGGATTTATTTTGTAGTGCTTTAATAGAGCTTGTGCAACATTCCAGAACATTATCAGATGAGCATCATCGCCAAGCGTGCCTGATATTTGCGACCAGCGGATTACTCGACAAACCCACCGTCACACCTCTAAACATCATGCTCAATTCATTAATCGATACGGCGCCAGATTTCGACCAGCCGATCGCCGTGCTTAAACATTGTCACGAACGGATTCGCAAGCAACTGACGACGCTGCAAAAGTTACTTAACCATTTGCAGCAACACGGTGTTGATGCCGGGGCCCGGCAAGCAGCCGCGAGCATCATGCGATATTTCAACCAGGCCGCACCTCATCATCACGCCGACGAAGAAGTCGATTTATTGCCGATGTTGGTCGCAACCGCACAAGATGACGATGCCCGCCTGCTAGACCAGTTGATGCCGGAAATTCTGAGCGAACATGCGCAGATGGATAAACTCTGGCAAACCCTTAACAAGCAATTGGTGCAGATTGCCGGCGGCGAAATAACTGACAAGACAGCGGCACTATCAGCCCAGGACGTCAACCAGTTTTCCAGCATGTACTCGGCCCATATGGAAAAAGAAGAAGCGTGGATTGCGCCGATGGCAAAACGGATTTTCAGCGAGGAACAAATGAAACAACTAGGAGCGGCGATGCAGCAGCGCCGGGGTATTCAAGTATGAACGAACAAAACAGCAAGTCCTTAGCCGACCGCAGAATCGACTACAGCCAGGCCAGCCTGTCGGAAGCAGACACTGCCGCCGATCCGATGACGCAATTCAAAAGATGGTTTGATGATGCCATCAATGCCGAAGTCCCTGAGGCCAATGCCATGAGCCTGGCGACCGTCAGTAAAGATGGGCGGCCATCGTCGCGGATCGTCTTGATCAAGCACTTCGATCAGAATGGCTTCACCTGGTTCACCAACTATGCGAGCCGCAAAGGACATGAGCTATCGGAGAATCCGTACGGCGCGCTGCTATTTCACTGGATCGAACTGGAACGTCAGGTACGGATCGAAGGCCGCGTCGAACGCGTCTCCGATGCTGAAAGCGATGCTTATTTTCAGAGCCGCCCACTGCGCAGTCGCCTCAGTGCGGTTGCATCGTCGCAAAGCCAGCCGATCACGACCCGCGATGCGCTTGAAGCCCGGTACGCACAAGCAGAGCAGCAGTTTGGCGATCATCCGCCGCGGCCAGAGAATTGGGGCGGCTACAGACTTTTTCCGGATACGGTAGAATTTTGGCAGGGTCGCAGGTCGAGGTTACATGACCGTATTTTGTACACTCTTGATGCAGATGGTCACTGGCTGCGACAACGCCTTCAGCCATAAATCCCACTGCATAGTCCGCGGTCGCTGACGACCGCTCGGTACAAGTATGAATTCGCCGGAGGAGAAATCGTGTTCTGGGAAAAGAAGCTTGAAAACTGGGTCAATAACATTCGCCATCGGGCTGCGCTGCCATTGCGGCTTGAATTATGGAACGGCCAACAATTTGACTTCGGCAGCAATACCGCACCTCAGGTGACTGTCCGCGTGCCGCATGTATCAGCCCTCACTTACCTGCTGACGCCTTCGCTTTCGAATCTCGGCGAAGCCTACGTCGAGGGAAAGATCGAGGTCGAAGGCAAAGTAAAGGAAGTCATCGCTGTCGCCAATGCCTTGGCTGCCAACTCGCTTAAGCCGCATGGGAAATTTTCCCGCATTAGTCGCACTTCCCGGCACAACAAGGCCAAGGACGCGGAAGCAATCCGCTATCACTACGATGTCTCGAATGATTTCTACAAACTTTGGCTGGACCAGAACATGGTCTATTCATGTGCCTATTTTGAAAATGGCGATGAAGATCTCGACACAGCGCAGCTGAAAAAAATCGATCACATCTTAAAAAAAATCCAGGTTCAACCAGGCCACACCCTGCTCGATATAGGCTGTGGCTGGGGTGCGCTGGTATTGCGTGCAGCACAGAAATTCGGTGCCAAATGTGTCGGCGTCACGCTCTCCGAAAATCAATATGCGCTGGCCAAAGAACGCGTCGCCCAAGCCGGCCTCAGCGACCAAATCGAGATTCGCCTGCAAGACTATCGCGATGTTACGGGTACCTTTGATCGCATCACCAGCGTCGGCATGTTCGAGCATGTCGGGCTGAACAATCTGCCCCTGTACTTCTCGCACATCCGCTCCTTGTTAGCCGACGATGGAGTAGCCATGAATCATGGCATCACCTCGACCGATATCGACAACGGCGAATCGCCTTACGGCGGCGGTGAATTTATTGACAAGTATGTATTTCCACACGGTGAATTGCCGCACATCGGCCTGGTGTTAAAAACCATGCAGGAAGGCGGCCTGGAAGTACTGGATTTGGAAAATCTACGCCGCCACTACGCCAGGACTTGCGGTATTTGGGCGGACAACCTGGAAGCACGGGCAGATGAAGTCAGGAAAACTGTCGATGATCGACGCTTCCGCATCTGGCGTCTTTATCTGGCCGGTAGTTCATACGGCTTTGAGCGCGACTGGATTTCGCTGTATCAAGTCATTTGCCGCAAAGCCGGGCGTAGCGCGACGACGTTGCCCTGGTCTCGCCGCTATATATACGATCAAACCTGACTACGATGGCCGCTGATCACTGATTTGAAACTTGTTCGAAAACAGTAATCAGCGGACGTCCGCGATTGTCAGGCTTTGACCTTATCGATAAACATTTTCCGCAATTTCGCCACTTTCGGCGCCACCACAAATGCGCAATAGCCTTGCAGCGGATGCTGGCGGAAGTAGTTCTGGTGATAATCCTCGGCTTTGTAATAAGTTTCGGCCGGCTTCAACTCAGTCACAATTGGCGCGTCCCATACATTGGCCATTTCCGCAATGACGTGAGCAGCGACCTGTTTCTGTTGTGGTGATTGGTAAAAAATCGCTGACCGGTATTGCGTACCGACGTCATTCCCCTGGCGATTCAATGTGGTCGGATCGTGAATCGTGAAAAAAATCTCCAACAGCTCACGAAAACTAATTTGATCGGGATCGAATGTTACAGCCACCACTTCGGCGTGACCGGTAGTTCCTTCGCATACCTGCTCATAAGTGGGATTGACGACCTGCCCACCGGTATAACCGGACTCCACATGCTGCACCCCTTTGATTTCCTGATAGATCGCTTCCAGACACCAGAAGCAACCGCCTCCTAATACTGCAACTTCGTTCGTCATTGTCGTATCCTCCGGTTTATCTTGTCGTTACGATTGAACTGTAACGCAATCCATCAACGCTTGTCGACGCAGTTTCCAATTGCTGCACGCTCAGATAAACCCCCGTCTGCGGCACCAGCAAAGGGCAATAAAAAAGCCCCGATTAATAAATCGGGGCTTTGTAAATCAGGCTCTGCGACAGCGACTTAGAAGCGATAACCGACCGACAGGAAGGTGACAACCGGATTCAAAGTCAGCTTGGTAGTGCTGTGGACCGGACCGACCGGTGTTTGAGTGGTCAGGTCAGCCTTGGTCTTCAAAGGCACATAGGACAATGAGAAATTGGCGGACCAATTTTTGTCGAAGTTATAGACCACACCCACATTCGCTATCGGCGCCCAAGAGCTGCTCAGGTCTGCGCTGGTCTTAAGCCCTCTGGAAGTGCCGCGACTGATAATGCCGCTCAACGACTGTTGGAAGCTGTCATTCAGTTTGATATCGGAGTACCAGACATAGGTAACACCGGCACCCAGATATGGGCGGAACTGACTGGTAGGCTCGCCAAAGTAATACTTCGCGACCACGGCTGGGCTCCATTGCTTAGCCGTACCGATCTGACCGACTCCGCTCAGGGTGCCTTCGCCGTTCAGTTTGAATTTTGGTGGAAGACCCAAATCTGTCGACAGCGCGATATTGTCGGTAAAGAAGTGAGTGAGTTGGACGCCCAACGTATCGGTATCCTTAACGCCGGCACCAGAACCAGGAACCGGATTACCGTTGATGCGCAATGTTTCGCTGGAATCCTGCAGTTTCAGATGGAACCAGCCGACGTTGACCAGGTTATCGCCAGCCTGTTGCGCCATGACAGGGGCTGCAAATGCTGCTAGTACGGACAACGCAGCGAGTTTTGGCAATACGGAAAATTGTTTTTTCATGTGTGTCTTCTCCAAAGATGGACTTCATTTTTAGTGCGGGATCTTGGCCTGCTTGAATACAGTACAAACCCATTTTGCGGCGCCTGATGGATCTGGATGGGCCAGATAACGCTCTCTTATTGCTTTACTTTTGTAGAACTGAAGATATTCGTGATTCCACGAATACCTCCCTCATGTTTGCCGCTTACGAAAAGAACGCGCGTGCTATTCTTTTTTTATACTATGCCAGCTTTAGCATGGTTTGACTATAGTTGTGGCTTTCTTACAGCAAACTATTTTTGAAAACGTGCAAGGATGGCCGCTGAATCGTGGGCTGCACGCCGCAGGCGGTCGTTGATTCCCTGCCAGGCCAGATCAGATGGCGGCGCCTCGACCACGATCAAATCGGCAGCCGCATGATCCATATTGCGCAATGCCGCGTACAGATCGTGTGCATAGGCCTGCGGATCGGCCGCCATCGGGAACTGTGCGCACAACGATGTTGCCGCCAAGGTCGAATAAGCGATCAATGCACAGCGCTGCCCATCCTGCTGCAGTTGCTGCAAGGTCGCCGCCAGTCGGTCCGAAGCCACCAGCAGCACAGGAGTGCGCGGCGCATAGTGCGATTCGAGCGTGCCGGATGCGCGTGGCGCTGCCGCATCTGCCGCCTGCACTGCAACGCCCAGCACAGCGCCGATTTGGGCGGCGCTGATATGACCGGGACGCAATAGCACCGGGCCGTGCGTGGCAAGGCGCGACAAGTCGATAATGGTGGACTCGATGCCGACTTCGCTTTGGCCGCCGTCCAGCACGCAGGCGATCGGACTGTCGGCGTCAGCGCCAAATTCGTCGCGCACATGTTGGGCGGTGGTCGGGCTGACATGGCCAAACTTGTTGGCCGATGGGCCGGCGATGCCGCCCTTGCCGCCTTTGAAGGCACGCAACAAAGCCTGCGCTACCGGATGCGACGGACAACGCAGGCCAATCGAGCTCTGACCGCCTGAAACCGCATCCGATATGTGTGCCGCACGCGGCAAAATCAGCGTCAGCGGTCCCGGCCAGAAGGCATCCATCAGCAGTTGCGCCTGCGGCGGAATCGCTTGTACCCAGTAGCCGATATCCGCTTCCGGCGCGACATGGACAATCACCGGGTGGTTGGACGGGCGTCCTTTGGCGGCATAAATGCTGGCCACCGCAGCTGGATTTTCGGCATCGGCACCCAGGCCGTACACCGTTTCGGTAGGAAACGCGACCAGCTCGCCGGCTTCCAGCTTGCACGCAGCAAACTGGATCGCTTGCAGATCAATAGTCGAGCCGTTCATTACAGCGAAATACCAAGAATATTGCAGGCGGCGGCCAGCTGTTGCTGCGCTTGCGCCAGGGTAGTCGCGACAAAGGTGATGTGTCCCATCTTGCGGCCGCGCCGCGCATGCGCTTTGCCGTACAGATGCAGATAAGCGCCCGGCAGTGCCATGATTTGATCCCAAGCCGGTTCACGCACGTGATCGCCGCTGCCGTCAAACCAGACATCGCCCAGGATATTCAACATCACCGCCGGCGAATGCTGGCGCGTATCGCCCAGCGGCATGCGCGCCATCGCCCGCACTTGCTGCGCGAACTGGCTGGTGACGCAGGCGTCGATCGTGTAATGGCCGCTGTTATGCGGACGCGGCGCCATTTCATTGACCACCAGCGAGCCGTCCTGCAGCACAAAAAATTCAATGCACAACACGCCGACATAACCGAGTTGGCCGATGATCTCCAGCGCAGCCTGTTGCGCACGCCGGGCGCAATCGTCGGAGACGTTCGGCCCCGGGACGGTGGTAGTAAACAGGATGCCGTCGCGATGCACGTTTTCGGCGATCGGATACACCACCGCCGCACCGTCGGTGCCACGAGCCACCAATACCGATACCTCGTACGCCAGCGGCAGCATTTTTTCCAGCACGCAGGCGACGCCATGCATCTCGGCAAATGCAGCGCGCACCTCATCCAGCGTGCGCACCCGCACCTGGCCCTTGCCGTCGTAACCGAGCCGCACCGTTTTTAAAATCCCCGGCAACAATGTCGCTGGAATGCGGTCGATGTCCGCCGCAGACGCAATCACTTGATGCGGCGCCGGATGCACTCCCGAAGCAGCACTGCATTGCGTAAAGAAACGCTTCTCTTCGATCCGATCCTGCGCAATCGAGACACAGGCCGCCGCAGGGGCGACGAAGGTATGTTCAGCCAACCACGCCAGGCTCTGCGCCGCGACGTTTTCAAATTCGGTGGTGACCGCGGCGCACAGCTCAGCCATCTCGGTCAATCCGACTTGATCGGTGTAATCCTCCAGGAAATGGCGGTCGGCGACCTGTCCCGCCGGGCAATCCTGTTCCGGCTCCAGCACCGCAACCTTGTAGCCCATGGCCTGGGCCGCGTGCGTGAACATGCGGCCCAATTGACCGCCGCCCATCACGCCCAGCCAGGTGGCGGGCGCAGTGCTTGGGATTAGCGGGGATGCCGGGACCGGCGTCAATGGTTGTTGCTTACTGCTCATACGGGAGGCAATTTCATATCAAGTGCAAGTTGCGTCTGCTTGGCACGGAAAGCCAGCAATTTGTTGGCGAGTGCGTCGTCGGTCGTGGCCAGCATCGCTATCGCCGACAATGCGGCGTTCGCGGCACCGGCCTCGCCGATCGCATAGGTCGCGACCGGAATGCCTTTCGGCATCTGCACGATGGACAGCAATGAATCTTCACCGCGCAAATATTTTGACGGCACCGGCACGCCCAACACCGGCACGATGGTTTTGGCGGCGATCATGCCCGGCAAATGGGCCGCGCCGCCGGCGCCGGCGATAATCGCGCGCAAGCCGCGTGTGCGCGCGCTTTCCGCATAGGCGAACATCTGATCCGGCATGCGATGCGCGGAAATCACCTGCGCTTCATGCGCAACCCCGAACTCCTGCAGGATCGCGACCGCATGCTGCATCACGTCCCAATCGGAGGACGACCCCATGACGATGCCGACTACTGGTTGATTGACCGCTGCTGCGTTGCTCATCATCAGTCCTTCAAGGTTTCGCCGGTGAGGCTTTGCAGCGCTTCACGATATTTGGCGCCGGTTTTTTCAATCACATCGGCAGGCAGGGCCGGCGCCGGTGCGGTCTTGTTCCAGCTGGTGATCGTTTCCAGGTAATCGCGCACAAATTGTTTGTCGAACGATGGCGGCGAGATGCCGACCCGATAGCTGGATGCAGGCCAGAAACGCGACGAATCGGCGGTCAGCACCTCATCCATCAAATGCAATACGCCGTCTTGATCCAGACCGAATTCAAACTTGGTGTCGGCAATAATGATGCCGCGCGTTGCCGCATAGTCGGCTGCGGTTTTGTACAGCTCGATACTGACGGCTCTGATCTTCTCGGCCAGCTCTTTACCGATGCGGCTTTCCATCTCGGCAAAGCTGATGTTCTCATCGTGTTCGCCCATTTCGGCTTTGGCGGCCGGCGTGAAAATCGGCTCTTCCAGCTTGGCCGCCTGTTGCAAGCCGGCCGGTAAAGTGATGCCGCAAATCGCGCCGGTGGCTTGATAGTCCTTCCAGCCGGAGCCGATGATATAACCGCGCACCACCGCCTCAACCATGATCGGCTGCAAACGTTTGGCCACCACCGCACGACCGCGCACCTGCTCCACCTCATCCGCTGCCACCACCGATTCCGGCGCAATCCCGGTCAAATGATTCGGCACGATGTTCGCCAGTTTGGCAAACCAGAAGTCGGACATCTGATTCAATACCCTGCCCTTGCCCGGGATCGGTTCATTCATGATGACGTCGAAAGCCGACAGGCGGTCGGAGGTGACGATCAGGATCTTGTCGTCGCCGACGGCGTAGTTTTCGCGCACCTTGCCGCGGCCGAGCAGCGGCAGGGAGGTGATGGTGGATTGAAACAGGGAGGATAGATACGGGCTTGTCATGGTGATTCCATAAGTCAGAACCAGGCTGCCGATTTCTGATCAGCAACCTGGCGGGTTAGCGCGCTTGCAGGATGTCGGAAAATTACTGCACGGTCGCTTACTGAACGATTTGTGCGAGTTCGCCCTTTTTGTATTTCTCGGCGATTTTTTCCAGGGACATCGGTTTGATCTTGGCGGCCTGGCCTTCGCAGCCGAACGCCAGGAAGCGTGCTTTGACCACGGCCTTGGCGGCCTCGCGTGCCGGCTTCAGGTAATCGCGCGGATCGAACTTGCTTGGGTTTTCCATCAGATAACGACGAATCGCGCCGGTCATTGCCAGGCGAATATCGGTATCGATATTAATCTTGCGCACGCCGTGGCGAATGCCTTCCTGGATTTCTTCGACCGGCACGCCGTAGGTTTCTTTCATGTCGCCGCCGAATTCGCGGATCTCTGCCAGCAACTCTTGCGGCACCGACGATGAACCGTGCATCACCAGATGGGTGTTCGGAATGCGGGTGTGGATTTCCTTGATGCGCTCGATCGCCAGAATATCGCCGGTCGGCTTGCGCGAGAACTTGTACGCGCCGTGCGAAGTACCGATGGCGATGGCCAGCGCGTCGCATTGGGTCAGCTTGACGAAGTCGGCTGCTTGCGACACATCGGTCAGCAGTTGTTCGCGGGTCATCTTGCCGTCCGCGCCGTGACCGTCTTCCTTGTCGCCCATCATGGTTTCGAGCGAGCCGAGCACACCCAGTTCCGCTTCGACCGTAACACCGATCGCGTGCGAGAACTCGACCACTTTGCGCGACACTTCCACGTTGTATTCGTAGCTGGCGACGGATTTGCCGTCTTCCTGCAACGAACCGTCCATCATCACCGAGGTGAAGCCGGATTTGATCGCTGCCATGCAAACCGCTGGCGACTGGCCGTGATCCTGGTGCATCACCACCGGAATATGCGGGAAGGCTTCAACCGCGGCTTCGATCAAGTGGCGCAAGAATGCTTCGCCGGCATATTTACGGGCACCGGCCGACGCCTGCATGATGACCGGCGCGCCGACTTCATCGGCCGCCTGCATGATGGCGGTGACTTGTTCCAGGTTGTTGACGTTGAAGGCTGGCAGACCGTAGCTGTTTTCAGCAGCGTGGTCCAGCAATTGACGCATGGATACGAGAGGCATGTTGATACTCCAATAAAAAAAATTTCATCATCGCGGGACCGAGTTCAAGAGCCGCCAAGGCTGACCCTGCAGCGAATTACTCTGTCCCCAACTAATCAGTGTTCGCCGATCGTCATGATCTTGAGCGCATTGGTACCGCCGATTTGTCCCATCGGCTCTCCCCATGTAACGACCACCAGATCGCCGGCTTGCACCACGCCTTTGGCCAGCAACAGCGTCTGCGCCGCTTTCAACACCGCTTCGCGGTCGTCGGACTTGGCCAGTTCGAAAGTACGTACATTGCGATACAGGGCTGCCTTGCGTTGCGTGGTCACGCTCGGCGTAATGGCAAAAATCGGGATGTCGATGTTGTGACGGCTCATCCACAATGCGGTCGAACCGGATTCGGTCAGCGCGGCAATCGCCTTGACTCGCAGGTGATGCGCGGTAAACAGCGCGCCGTACGCGATCGACTGATCGACGCGGGTAAACCTGACATTCAGGAAATCGGCATCGAGCTTGCAGTCTTCCGATTTCTCGGCTTCCAGGCAGATCGCCGACATCGCTTCGACCGTTTCCACCGGATATTTGCCGGAGGCGGTTTCAGCCGACGTCATCACCGCATCGGTGCCGTCCAGCACGGCATTGGCGACGTCGGATACTTCGGCCCGGGTCGGCACCGCATTGACGATCATCGACTCCATCATCTGGGTCGCCGTGATCGCCAGTTTGTTGGAGGCGCGCGCCATCTTGATCATGCGCTTTTGCAGCGCCGGCACGGCGGCATTGCCCACTTCCACGGCCAGATCGCCGCGCGCCACCATGATGCCGTCGGACGCGTCGAGGATTTCCTGCAACACCGGGATCGCCTCGGCCCGTTCGATCTTGGCGATCATCATCGGCTTGTGATCGTAGGCTTCACCGGCGACATTGGCCAGTTGCCGCGCCATTTCCATATCGGTCGCGTTCTTCGGGAACGACACCGCGACATAATCCGCCTTGAAACTCATCGCGGTCTTGATGTCGTCCATATCCTTGGCGGTCAGCGCCGGGGCAGACAAGCCGCCGCCCTGACGATTGATGCCCTTGTTGTTGGATAGCTCGCCGCCGCATTTGACGACGGTATGGATTTCGTTGCCGACGATTTTTTCGACCACCAGCACGATCAGGCCGTCGTTCAGCAGCAGCACATCGGCTGGCCTCAGGTCGCGCGGCAAGGCCTTGTAATCGAGGCCGACGCGCTGTTGATCACCCATCGCGCAATCGGCGTCAAGGATGAACTTCTCTCCGTTTTGCAGCTCGATCTTGCCCTGCTCGAATTTACCGACGCGGATCTTGGGGCCTTGCAAATCGGCCATGATCGCCACTTGCTTGCCGCATGCAGCCGCCACTTCGCGCACCAGGTTGGCGCGGTCGATATGATCCTGCGCTTTGCCATGCGAAAAATTCAGGCGTACCACATCGACCCCGGCGGTAAACATCCGCTTGAGGGTGTCGGCGTCGCTTGACGCTGGTCCGATGGTGGCGACGATCTTGGTGGCTCTTTGCATGGATAACCTTTCAGCACAACATGGACAGATAGCGGGAATTGGGAATTAGCTAGCGCGTTGCAACAGAATATCGACCGCCGGCAGGGTCTTGCCTTCTAAAAATTCCAGGAAGGCGCCGCCGCCGGTCGAGATGTAACCGATCTTGTCGGCAATTTTGTATTTGGCGATGGCAGCCAGCGTATCACCGCCGCCGGCAATCGAGAATGCTTTGGAATCGGCGATCGCCAGCGCCAGGGTCTTGGTGCCTTCGCCGAACTGATCGAACTCGAACACGCCGACCGGGCCGTTCCAGACCACTGTGCCGGCTTGCGCGATTTGCGCCGCCAGCATCGCTGCCGTCTTCGGACCGATGTCCAGAATCATGTCGTCGTCGGCCACATCCTTGACGTCCTTGATCATCGCTTGCGCGGTGGCCGAGAATTCCTTGGCGCACACCACGTCGACCGGGATCGGCACCGAAGCGCCGCGCTTGGCCATCATGTCGATGATGGCTTTGGCCTCATCCACCAGATCGGCTTCAGCCAGCGATTTGCCTATCTTCAAACCGGCCGCCAGCAAAAATGTATTGGCGATGCCGCCGCCGACGATCAAGTTATCGACCTTGTCGGCCAGCGCTTTCAAAATGGTCAGTTTGCTCGATACCTTAGAGCCGGCAACGATCGCCACCAGCGGCTGCGCCGGCTGGTTCAGGGCCTTGCCCAAGGCATCCAGTTCAGCCGCTAGCAATGGACCGGCGCAGGCGACCGGAGCGAATTTGGCAATTCCGTGGGTGGTGGCTTCGGCTCGATGGGCGGTGCCGAACGCGTCGTTGACGTAGACATCGCACAGCTTGGCGATCTTTTGCGCCAGCTCGTCGCTATTCTTTTTCTCGCCTTTATTGACCCGGCAATTTTCCAGCAGCACCACCTGCCCCGGCGCCACGGCAACGCCGTCAACCCAGTCCTGACGTAATTCAACCGGTTGCCCCAACAACTCCGACAAGCGTTTTGCAATCGGCGCCAGCGAGTCTTCCGGCTTGAATTCGCCTTCGACCGGACGTCCCAGATGGGAAGTGACCATCACCGCCGCGCCCGCATCCAGCGCCTGACGAATGGCCGGCACCGAGGCCCGGATACGTGTATCTTCGGAAATATTGCCCGTGGCATCTTGCGGCACATTGAGGTCGGCACGGATAAAAACGCGCTTGCCTTGCAGTTGGTGTTGCGCGATCAAGTCGCTTAGTCGATTGAATTTCATGTCGATCAGACAATATGGATGAGGAAAAGGCGCTATTTTACTCCACCAGCACCCATCAAAACACCGTTTTGAACAAGCCCGCCCTGCCATCAGCAAAGCCAGACCGTAAGCGTTGTACAACATCTAAGCGTAGTACGATATTCGGGAATCTGCCAGTCGGCGCCGAAGGCCGGAAAACCGACCGGACAAGCGCAATATTCCGAGGAGTTCGGCCCCGCCGAATCCGTTAAAATGACGCCTTAATCTGCATATCGGCGCAACAGATAAACAACCCCAGCCCCCCCCCCATAAAACACATCAAAACTTACTGGAGATTTCGATATGTCCATGGCTGATCGCGACGGCAAAATCTGGAAAGACGGCGAGCTGATCGACTGGCGCGACGCCAACATCCACGTTTTGACGCACTCGCTGCATTACGGCATGGCCGTATTCGAAGGTCTGCGGGCGTACAAGACGGCACAGGGGACAGCGATTTTCCGCTTGCAGGAACACACCCAGCGCTTGCTGAACTCGGCCAAGATCTTCCAGATGCATGTCCCGTTCGATAAGCAAACCCTGATCGATGCGCAAATCCAGGTAGTCCGTGAAAACAAGCTGGAATCCTGCTACATGCGGCCGCTGATCTGGATCGGCTCGGAAATGCTCGGCATCGCCGCCAAGGGCAATACCATCCACGTCGCCATCGCCGCCTGGCCCTGGGGCGCATATCTGGGTGAAGAAGGCATGGCGAAAGGGATAAGAGTCAAGACCTCGTCATTCAGCCGCCACCATGTCAACGTCTCGCTGGTGCGCGCCAAAGCCAGCGGCTATTACATCAACTCGATCCTGGCCAACCAGGAAGCGCTGGCCGACGGCTACGACGAAGCCTTGCTGCTGGACACCGACGGCTATGTATCGGAAGGCTCCGGCGAAAACGTGTTCATCGTCAAGAACGGCAAGATCTACACCCCCGACCTGGCCTCCTGCCTGGAAGGCATCACCCGCGACGCCGTGCTGAGCATGGCGCGCGACAGCGGCATCGAAGTGATCGAAAAACGCATCACACGCGACGAAGTGTATTGCAGCGACGAAGCTTTCTTTACCGGCACCGCGGCAGAAATCACGCCGATCCGCGAACTCGACAACCGCGTCATCGGCGAAGGCAAGCGCGGACCGATCACAGAAAAAATACAAACCATGTTCTTTGACGTTGTGGCCGGCAAGTCCCCCAAATATCAGCATTGGTTAACTCTGGTTTAAAAATGGAAAGCCGGGCACAATTCGGCTTTCGGAAATTCAGCAGAAATACGGAGAATCAAATGACAGCAGCAAACATCCAGACCCCAGTCGAACTTGACGGCAAAGACTTGCCGCTCCATTGCCCCAACCCGCTGATGCCGATCTGGTCATCGCATCCACGAGTGTTCCTGGACGTCACCAGCACCGGCAGCGCCAAATGCCCATACTGCGGCACGCAATACCGGCTCAAGCCGGGTGCCGTGGTCAAGGGGCATTGAGCGTTGTTTGCATGAATAAAAAAAAAGGGAGCGATGCTCCCTTTTTCGCTTTTTAAGGCCATTTTGGAAAAAGGATTCAACATGCCACGCGCAAAATTGATGCACGGCTCAGCCGAAGAAACCGAAGCAGCCTTTTATGACGCCCTGGGCCGCGCCGACATCGAAGCCATGATGGCGCTGTGGGCCGACGATGAAGACATCGTCTGCGTACATCCGAATTCGCCAAGACTGGTAGGCCATGCCGCGATCCGTGCCGCATTCGAAACCCTGTTCGAGCGCGGCGGCGTGCATATCCGCACCCGCCAGTTGCACGCCACACACAATATGTCGACCAGCATTCACAACCTGATTGAGGAAATACATCAGGCCGGCGATCCGCCGCAGGAAATGCATATCCTGACCACCAATGTTTACCTGAAAACCCCGCGCGGCTGGTGCCTGGTACTGCATCACGCGTCGGTGGCGCCCGGTGCGGCGCCGGATGAGCCGATGTCGACCGCCATGCTGCATTAGGACACCTCTAAAACCTACTGCGCGTCCCAATCTCGGGGCTGCGATGCTCGCCGTACTCTCGTACGACTGCGCTTCTTACCCCGACCTTGGACCGCTCGCTACGGTTTTAGAGGCGTCCGTATCCAATCCCGCTCACGCCATTTTCAACACCCTGTCGGAAATCACGGCACAATAGCCGACCAACCATTTCACGGAGTTCCTGATGGAAAACAATCCCTCGTCTGTCAATGCCGACGGCGTGTTCGAACCGTTCCGGGTTGAAGATGTACCGGTAGAAACGTGGTCAGAAGGCGATCGCTTCGGCAGCCGCTTTCGAAGACTCGGGAAATTCGGCGGCGGCTCCCATGTCGGCGTGGCGATCGAAGAGCTCGATCCGGGCAAACAATCATGTCCTCTGCACTATCACATGCTGGAAGAAGAGCATCTGCTGATACTGGAGGGTGAAGTCACGCTGCTGCTCGGGGACAAGTCATACCTGATGTCGGCTGGCGATTATGCTTGCTTTCCTGCCGGTCAAAAGGCCGGTCACGCGCTGTTAAATCATGGTGAAACGCTGTGCCGCTATTTGGTGTTGGGAGAAAGCAACCCCAATGATGTGATCGTTTATCCGAAATCGGGACGAGTCAGCGTGCGCCTGACCGGCGAAGGATATCGCCAGTCGGCAACAATGGAGTACTGGGATGGAGAAGATACAAAAAAATAAAGATAATCCTTGATCTTCGACCGTAGCCGGCCTATCTATTAATTACACGACAACAAGAAGCATTTGTATGAGTTCCTCCGCATCTCCCGCCCCTTACAGCGCCCCGCTGTGGTTACCTGGCGGCCACTTGCAAACCATTTATCCGGCCACTTGCATCAGCAAACCTGAAGTTGTTTACCGGCGCGAGCGCTGGGATACTCCGGATGACGATTTCATTGATATTGATTTCGTCGACGGCCAGCCGGGGCGGCCGCTGGCCGTCTTGTTTCACGGATTGGAAGGTTCATCCAATAGCCACTACAGCCGGGCATTGATGGCGCAGGTCGCGGCGCTCGGCTGGTCCGGCGCGGTACCTCATTTTCGCGGCTGTTCCGGTGAAATCAATCAGGCGCCGCGCTTCTATCATTCCGGTGATGCGCAAGAGATCGACTGGATACTGCGTCGCCTGGCCGCCGGCCGCGACCACAAACAATTCGGAAAATTCTATGCGACCGGCGTCTCGCTGGGCGGCAACGCGCTATTGCGCTGGCTCGGCGAATCACAGTATCAAGCGAAAATCGTGGATGGCGCTTGCGCGATTTCTGCGCCGCTCGACTTGGCCGGCGGCGGCGCTGCCTTGGCGCACGGCTTCAACCGGATTTACACGCGTGCTTTTTTACGCACGATGAAAACCAAATCGCTGGAAAAACTCAACCAATTCCCCAGCCTGTTCGACCGCGAGCGCATGCTGCAGGCGCGCAACCTGTACGACTTCGACAATATCGTCACGGCGCCGCTGCATGGCTATCGCAACACGGAAGATTACTGGGACCGAGCCAGCGCCAAACACGTATTGCATGACATCACCGTGCCGACGCTGGTGCTCAACGCCAGGAACGATCCGTTCCTGCCGCCGCAACATTTGCCGCGCAGCGCCGCGGCCAGCGTCACGCTGGAATATCCGGAGCAAGGCGGCCATGTCGGCTTCGCCAGCGGCAACCCGCCCGGACGCCTGGACTGGCTGCCGCAACGCATGATCGGGTTTCTGCAATCCGTATCCTGACCAATTAGAAAAATCATTACATGGATCACATCGTCAAACAGGCCATGGCCAAATGGCCCGAGGTGCCGCATTGCTACGGCTGGCTGGCGCTGGATGCGCGCGGCGCCTGGCGCATGCGCGATGAGCAGGCGCAACGACAAAACCTGCCGGGCGACAAAATCGTGCATGCGGCACTGCTCGGCTTTATTCATCGCAATTACGGAGTCGACGCTGAAGGCCGCTGGTATTTCCAGAATGGTCCGCAGCGCGTGTATATCGACTTGGCACTGACGCCGTACATTGCGCACACCGATCCAACACTGGGTTTTGTGCTGCAGACCGGTGAAGCAATGAGCGCGATTGATGCCGCCATGCTGACGGAACAAGGACGGCTGCTACTGATAGGCAACGGTAAAGTCGCGGCGCTGGACGATCGCGACCTCGCACAATGTCTGGCCGGCTTGCGGATGGATGACAATATCGTCGCGGATGAACGCTTGCTCGGATGGCTGACGGATCCGGCGGACGATGGCGTTTTGACTTGGCAATACGCCGGAACGGATTTGCCGGTACAGCGAATTGCACAAGAGAATATCGCTGCGCATTTCGGCTTTGTACTACAGCCGCGGCAGGCTTAAGGGCACCTCCAAAAACCGTAGCGAGCGGCCCAAGGTCTGGGCGAGAAGCACAGCCGTACGGAGGTACGGCGAGCATCGCAGCCCGGAGATTGGGCCGCGCAGTAGGTTTTTAGAGGTGCCCTTAGCGCTCCTTGGATTCCTTCAGCTCTTCTTTCCAGCGCGCCTGCAATTCCCGCTCGCGCGCATCGATGATCGACTGCTCATAAAACCCCGCATCCGGCGCATTGCGCGCGATGCGCAACTGGTCCAGCGCCGCCGGCACGCTGCCGGTCAGCGCATACGATTCAGCCAATGCCATATGCTGCAATGCCTGCTTGCCCTGCGCCGAATAGGCCTGCGCCAGCAGGTTCTGGACATCAGCATCCTGCCGGTACAACTGTGCCTGCTCGCGCAAGTAACGGCCGGCCTCATCCAGCCGCTTACCGGCGATCAGCGCCTTGGCATATTGATGAGCAACACCGCGCGACAACGGAAATTCCTGGCGCGCCCGCTCTACCAGTTGCAAAGCCTCGGCCGGCTGATGCGCCGCCAGCTTGATGTCGATGCCCAGATCGGTCAGCACCACGCTAGGCTTGACCGGTGATGCTGCGGCCACCGCCTGCTGCAATAAAGCTTCCGCCTTGTCATAGGCCTCCCGCTTGAGGGCGATGAAAGCCAAACCGTAGTTGGCGGCGATGATTTGCGGTTTGGGATTTTGGGTCAATTGAACTTCGAAGAATGCTTGCGCCTCGCGCAAACCTTTTTCCGAATCGTCCTGCAACACCCGCGTACGGGCTCGAATCAACTGGAAATCCAGGCTATCGGCACGCTGCCGGTAACGCTGCTCGCGAATCCGCGCCTCGATATCAGCGATCCGTTCACTGGTCAGCGGGTGGGTCAGCAAATAAGGTGGGATCACGTCCGAATAATTACGCGAAGCGCTCTGCAGGCGACCGAAAAACGCCACCATGCCGGAAGTATCAAAGCCGCCATCGCCCAGAATCGACAAGCCGATCCGATCCGCCTCACGTTCCGCATCGCGGCTGAAATTCAACTGCCGCTGCATCGCCAGGCCGGTACCGCCCATCATCACCGCCGAACCGACATCGCCACTACCGCGCATCGCCAGTGCCCCCAACAACATCGACGCCAGCGCGATCATAGAATCCTGTTTTTGCTTGCCCAGCATGCGGGCGATATGGCGCTGCGCGACGTGGCCGATTTCATGCGCCAGCACCGACGCCAGCTCCGATTCGCTCTGCGCCGCCAGCAGCAAGCCGGAATGCACCGCGATGAAACCGCCCGGCAACGCAAACGCATTCAAGACTGGATCGCGCACCGCAAAAAAGAAGAAATCGAACCCAGCCTCGCCCCGCACCTCCGGCCGGGCTGCAACCAGCGACAAGCCGAAATTATTCAGGTATTCGAGCAGCGGCGCATCGTTCAGATAATCGGGATCGCGCCGGATATCGTGCATGACTTCCTCGCCCAGCTTGCGCTCCATCAATGGCGACAACGATTCGCGCGAAGTATCCCCCAGCGTCGGCAGATTTTGCGTTGCGAATGCGGGAGCAAGCGTCGGCGGCAATGTGCAAAAGACACTGAGCAGCGCAACAAATAACAGGCGCCGCCGTGACGGCAATGGTCGATTCATGGAATTGGAAAGAGTGAAAATCACGGTGCTATGATACCCGCAGTCGATTATTGTTCCGAGAAAAGCTCTTTCCCTGTTTCACTACCATAGCCATAGAAAACCGCAGTCATGACCAACAAAACCTCACCCAACCTGACCCACTTCGACCAATCCGGTCAGGCACACATGGTCGATGTCGGCGCCAAAAACGACACTCATAGAATCGCGATTGCCAGCGGCACCATTCGCATGAAAGCTGAAACACTGGCCCTGATCCAGTCCGGCACGACAAAAAAAGGCGACGTGCTAGGCATCGCCCGTATCGCCGCCATCATGGCCACCAAACGCACCAGCGACTTGATTCCGCTATGCCATCCGCTTGCACTGACGCGGGTTGCGGTTGATTTCGCCGTCGATGCTGCGCAGTCGAGTATCAGTTGTACCGCACAGGCGGAAACTGTTGGCAAGACAGGGGTGGAGATGGAAGTGCTAACTGCAGTCCAGGTCGGCTTGCTGACTATCTATGACATGTGCAAGGCGGTGGATCGGGGGATGGTGATTACTGATGTGCGGGTGCTGGAAAAGCATGGGGGGAAATCGGGGGATTGGATGGTGGAATCTTATAAGTAATTGATTCGTATAAATAATATTTCTTCGATCAATCTCTCTTACCCGCGCGCACTAGTCCGATTCTAGGCAGATTTCCGGGAGTATTTTTAGCTAAAAATCAGTTCTTGTCCCACGCTTGTCCCAATTGGAAGGCGTATGGCATCAATCAGACAACGTTCGGGCGTATGGCAGGCCCGAGTACGACGTAAGGGATTTCCCGACGAAGTAAATTCATTTGCCACCAAAGCAGAAGCCCAGATGTGGGCCAGATGTATCGAATCCTTAATTGATAAGGGGACACACTTCTCCCTCAATCAGTCCAAGGATTGGTTGCTCACTGATGTGCTTGAACGCTACATGCAGGAGGTCACCCCGTCAAAGCGGGGAGCCAAGCGGGAGGCTGAAGGCATCCGGTTCATGCAGCGTCAAAAGATGGCAGCTTACAGCATGGAGAGGCTGACGCCATCGGTCATAGCGAACTATAGGGACGAACGCCTTAAATCCGTATCCGCTGGCACAATCATCCGAGAACTCAGCATACTATCCGGCATCATCACGCATGCCCGGAAGGAATGGAGCCTCTCCGTAGCAAATCCTTGTGCGCTGGTTCGCAAGCCGCCCACACCGCAGGGAAGATGCCGCCTGTTAAATACTAATGAAGAGTCAAGACTTCTGGCCGAGCTTCGGCCCATAGGAAGGCGCAACCGATGGATGACCCCGCTGGTGATACTGGCTCTCGAAACGGCAATGCGCCGTGGGGAACTACTGGCCTTGCGCTGGGAAAATGTCCACCTTCAGCACCAGACCGCGTTTCTGCCTATGACCAAGAACGGTACAGGCAGAACAGTGCCGCTATCCAAGAAAGCAGTAGCAGTCTTGGCCGAACTACCCCGCGCTTCCGATGCCCGTGTATTTCCGCTTACAGACATGGCAATGCATGCCGCATTCCGGAAAGCCTGCGCTCGCGCCCACATTGTCGATTTGCATTTTCACGATCTGCGGCACACTGCCACCAGCCGCCTTGCTGAGAAGCTACCGAATGTGATTGAGTTAGCGGCGGTCACCGGACACCAAACCATCCAAATGCTGAAGCGCTACTACCATCCCAAGGCCGAAGTTCTCGCACAAAAATTGGGATAACACACGCTCGTCATCCTGTCGGATAGAGAACGCTTCGCCGTATTTCACGATGAGGCGTCAATCGTCTATCTAGAATCAGGAGATTTTGACATGGCGCAAATTAGAAAAGGCGGCCCCCGCCAATATCAAGCTCGGGGCCGCATCAAGGGTTACCCCGAAGTGGTCCGCACATTCAGTTCAAGATCAGAGGCAGTCCAGTGGGCAGCGCAACGGGAACGGCTAATGCTTCAGGGGCTAGGCGACACATTGCAGGAGGCAGACAAATTAACGTTGGGCAACGCACTTATCCGCTATTCCCAAGAAATTACACCTTTCAAGAAAAGTGCATCTAGTGAACGCAACCGCATCAACGTTTGGTTGCACAATTCTTTAGCATCCCTTCCCCTATCCGCCATCCGTGGCAAGCATCTAGCGGAATACAGGGACAGCCGCATCTTAGCCTCAATTGGCGGCAACACCATACGACTGGAACTTGCCGTCATCTCGCACCTGTACGAAGTGGCCCGTAAAGATTGGGGTTTAGAACACTTAGTAAATCCTACGAAGAACATACGCAAACCAAAGCTCCCCAGGGGGCGCACAAGACGCCTATATGGCGGCGAAGAAACCGCCCTTTTACGATGGTGCGTACAGAACGGGAACCTGCGCCTACGGAGTATCATTATTATTGCCATTGAGACTGCGATGCGTCGAGGTGAGCTGGTGGGTCTTAAATGGGGTGACGTGAATCTACCAAGCCGAATGGTCTATTTAGATGACACTAAGAACGGAGAGTCTCGCACCGTTCCCTTATCGTCCCGCGCTGTGGATGCATTAGAATCCATAACCAGCATCAACGACATCCTAACCATTGCCTCCACTTCGGGCACGTTCAAACCGGCAAGAAATAAGGAAGAGTCTGTGTTTTCTATGCATGCTGATACCATTTCAGCGAACTTCTCTAAAGCTCGCAAAGGATGCGGCATTGAGGGGTTGACGTTCCATGACCTCCGCCACGAAGCCACTTCCAGGCTCTTCGAGAAGGGCTTCAACATGATAGAAGTAGCGACCATAACGGGCCATAAATCCATGCAGATGTTGAAGCGCTACACCCACCTTCGGCCTTCTGACCTACTGGAAAGACTTGGGTAGCGTAATTATTGGGGCACGGTTAATTGGCTTAATTTGCTCACTACCGTCCATTGGTGGCGAGCAAATCGACCTCCGTTAAGATTTCGCATCCAGTTTAATACCTCCACCCAATACCAACGCACCAACAGCTATTGCGTATATCGGGTTGGCACCTTGCAGGGAACCCGGAAAGAAAAGACCGACGATACCAATAAAGATTACCCCGATGCCGCCCAAAGCTATCCAGTTCTGGGTAGCGAGGGCACGTAGCACGAGCAGCAAAAAGAAATGAGCAAAACCAACGACTGCTGCCACACCTTGGCTAACACCCAGAAGCTGAGACAGAACGCACCAAGCTACGAGCGACCAGCACATCCACGGCAGATACTTGTTCATATAATTTTTCACGGCGTTCCTTGTTGGGCAACTTCTTATGAATAGACGGAAATCAATTTAGCATAGCGAATTACTTACTGGCAACAATTAGTTGCCATCTACTTAATGCCGGCGTCCCATGTACCCATAGCATTCTGAAAGCCATACGTAGCCTGCCGGAGTAACTCGCGTTTGAGGCTTGGAGAATCCTGAGTTGCTGATATCCTGCTTGATTTCGAAGTATCCGCGCTTTGCATGCACAGATTTAGGCAGTAACGGTGTGCGCTTGCTGCGTCTGTACAAAACGCCATCGCTCTGAAGAAAATCAAAGAACATCTTCGAAGGAATGCCCAGCGCCTTAGCGACTTCCGTGAGCGTTTGCGTTCCGGCTGAATTTATATAGCTTTCATGGAATTCCACGGCAGGTTGTGCCGCTTTCAGTTCTTGCATCAGGCGCTCCGCTTTTGCCTTGAGAGCAGTGAATCCCTTAAAGATCAATTCATCTTCGGACATCTCACCCGTTGCAACTTTCTCCTCGCCCATCACGTATGCACCGTCCTTGCGGATTGCAGGGAGGACTATGGATGTGACCCACGTTCTGAACTCCTGAGCTATGGGTTTACGACTACGGAGAACTAAGGCGTAAAGTCCGGCTTCGCTGACCATCGCCAGTCTGCGTTTCCCGCCACTTGTCTCAGTTAAACTGAGACAGCGCTGTTCATCAGTAAGCCGCGTTAATGCCTCTGACGGGTTCTTTATGCCAAGCACGGCAGCAATGTCTGTAGCCGCGAACCACGGATTGTTATCGGTTCCGGTAGCCACGCGTAATGTCAATCCAGGGACGAAAGTGAAAGTTGCTTGGGTGCTCATGCTCTTGATTCCTTGTCGGTGTGAGTTACTTAATTTTTTGTGTCTCCTTCAGCCACGCGTCCGGGATGCTCTTGTCCGCATACTGGAACCCGTACTTCAAACACCAGTCGCCATAAGTGGTATTGCTGGTCTTGGAGATGGTGGTTTTGGAGCGGGAGAATACGAACCGAATATCCAGGTCTGGATGCTGTTGCTTGATGAGTAGATGCTTCTGCCGGTCAGCCGTGAGGAAGCGGCTAAAATGCCTCGATAGATTTACTGAGGATGCTATTGGTTAGGTCTGCTGCTTCCTGCTGGATGTCAGCCATGTATTTCCTTGTGTTAGTTATTCATAGTCACCGCGTTGAACTTGGCCGTCCCTGCCAGCATGTTTGCCCGTAGGTTGTTTCTGCGGGTGTCTTCTTTCTGGATACCGTTGCGGTCTGTGTAGACAACCTTGAACGCCTTGTTGATGCGCTCTTGGTCGCCTGAGAACACTGCGTCAATGGACGGGCCGAACTTGTTGAAGTCGCGGACCTGATAGGCCACGTCTGTGATGACTGCTTGCTGTTGCGGGGTGAGGCGGTTCCACATGCCTGGATACTTGGCTTCAACGGTCGTCTTCGCCTTGTCAACGTAGCGTGGGAGTGTGGCTATCAGCAGCCGTTCTGCTTGCTCCTGGGTGATGCTCTTGCGTCCCGCTATGATTTCGTCGGTAGCCTCAGGTGGAATGCCTGCTTTCCTGAAGTCCTCTTTGATGGTCCCGGCGTTGGCCTTGAGGTTGTACCCCATGCCGATGTTGTTGCCCGCCCCACCTGCCGGGTCGGGGGATGCTTTCAATACGACACCTTCGCCCTGAGTGGTCAGTGCTGCCGTGAGGTCGAGAGTGCCTGTCCTGCCGCTGACGTTCTGCATGAAGCGGAACGTACTGGATTTCTGCGCCTGTGCATCGTTGGCAGACTGCGGCGTAGGTGCAAGGACGCTTGAAGCAGCCCCCAGAGTTAGTTTAGGAATATTAGCAACCGCAGCGCGGAACGCTTTATCTTGAACATCGTTGATCGCTTTCGTAGGGATGAGATTGTCTTGGCCGATCGTGCGCAACTTGGTCATCAGCGGAGCCATCCGGTTGATGTCATCGGTGGACAGGTTGCCGCCCTTGGCCTTGCCGTTGAGTTCCGCTAGTGCCCTGCGGTCGTCATCGGTGATAGTTGTGGCTGAACGGAAGGAGTTGTTGAGCTGGTCGAACGTAGTCTTGCCGAGGACCTCTAAATACTTCTCTGATCGAATATCGTACTGACCATTACCCATATGAACCAACGTTGGCTGCTTGTCCTTCCCGTATTGCTTAATAAGCTCCGCCTGCTGCCATGCAATCATCTTGTCGGTAGCTTGACCTCCCGCACCGGGTGGGATGCCAATGAGAAGATTGGCCTCGGTGTCATGGACAAAGTTAGTAGTCGTCCATTTCTCTAAATGAGCCTTGAGCACGTCTTCGCTGGCATTCGGATGTGTACGCATGAATCGCTGTGCTTCCAGCGTCCCACCGTGTGTGACCACACCCAGATTAACCGGCAAATTGTCGCGCCCAGGTATGAAGTCCTTAGTTACCTGCCAATGCATCTCATCCACTGCCTTAGTGATGAGCTTGTTTGTTTTTGCTCGCCACTCTGGATTACTTGACCGTTCCTTCTCTTGCGCCTTGGCCTCAGGAGAAATAGATCGGTATGCAGTTTGATAGGCCGACTCAGGTGTAACACCGCTGTCCGTTTCAGCTACAAACCCATCCATCAATCCGGCTGTGTCTTCATCGAAATACAAGTTACGGATATTGTCAGGGAAGCTCTTGTAGAGTGCGGCAGCCACAAGGAAACGTTGAGAAGGCTTGCCGCTGGCATCTGGCGGAACAGCAGACAGCCCATTGATTAAGCGCTTCAATCCTTCATTTGGTATCGTCGCTTGACCTGTCGCGTGGATTCTAGCCAGTTGATTGGCCGCGTCCTTCAGGTTGGCTAGCTGCGCAGGGTCATTCATCGCACCAGCAATACTTTTAACAATGCCGTCCGTCTTCTGCTCAGATACCCATTTCTGCAAATCAGGAGCCAATGCCCATCCCTCGCCGTTGTCCCATCTTCGCAGAGCTTCGGCTCGGTCCATCATGCCTGCTACTTTCTCCCGCTGCTGTCTATCGAACGCAGCAGCCGCCTCATGCGAGGAGAACTGCTTACCTACCCCGATGCTGTTAGCCAGGACTTCCACCGGGATGAGATTGCCAGCCTCTACGGAAACATCCCAATCCACACGCTGCTTTGTAAGAAATGGTTGTGAATCGCGTTCGATACGCTTTTCCTGTTCGGCTTCGGCGTGCTTTCTGGCCTGCGCAATGTGGACGCCAAGTTCTGCGTTGGTATCCGCAATGGTCATCCCAGTTTTTGGGTCTTTGATCTTGTCCAACGCATCGAACAACGCAGGCGAACCCTTGTCATTGATGGACTGCGCTGCAACCTTGGTGACTAACTGCTGGACCAACTCGGGCCGCGTCAGATACTGCTGCCACGCCTTGTTGTCACTGGATAGCCCTTGGTAGAACTCGAAGAGTTTATGCGGGTCGTTACCGGCCTGCTCGATTCCGTTGCCCATTACGGCATTTACACTTTGCAAGGTGGAGTCTTTAAGCTGTCCTAGCTTGATCTTGTTGTCCTGCTCGCGGATGCCTCGGGACATCTGAATAGCCTGCTTCGCCACTTCATCTCGCACGGTCGGGTCAGAGATGCCAGCGGTGTGCTGCTGCAACTGCTCGGACAGGAAGCCGTCAACGTTGAAACCGTCTGTCATCTTCTGCTTGTCGTACTCGGCAGAGATGGCAGCGGTGGCCTCGATGCCCAGGCGCTGGCCGGTGATCTTCCGATAGGAGGAATCGAAGTGTTCTCGAAATGCCGGGTTGACACCTTCCGGCATCGACTCGGGAACACGGCTGGCGTTGACCGGATCGAGAGAAGCGGTCAGTGCCTGGGATTCGCCGGTAAGTGCGGCTTCCTTCGCATTGAACTCGTTCTCTTGTTTGACGTATGTCTGAAGGTGCGGGTTGAATGAAGCAAGGCCGCTTATCAGACCATCGAGTTCCGAGTTGCTACTGGAGCCGTGGACTGTGGTGTCCACCGGACGTGCCACAATCTGGGTAACTTCGCGTTGACGCTGCGGGGTTGCGTCTTGCGGGCGCGCAGTGATTTGCTGCTGTGCTTGTCGTGGCATGGTTAGACCTTTGCTGCGTGTTTGATCTTGGCTTTATTCGAATACTCTTTGCGACCACCATTGGCAGCCACAGATGCGACCCACTCTTGGGATGCTGAATAGGTGGCGGCTTCCGTAATAATTCGGTAAATACTGTCTCTGGCTTTTGAATCCGCGCTATTCACGAATTGGGAAAATGCATCTAGTGCTACGGGCGAATTCGCCACTGCGCACATGTCATGCTTAGTAAAGTTCATCTGTATTACTCCTATGTATAAATTGATGAATGTCCGCTGATGGGCAAACACCTACGAGTTAAGAAACGCAAAGGCGCAGGAGTAGACCTCCCGTTGAACAGGAAAGGCTAGGCGTGGGTCTCTGGGTGATGCGTGGGATTTGCTACGGGTTTTGGCGTGATGCGGACGACTGTGGAAGTTCTTACGGCCCCCTCTATAGGTGAGCAGGCTGTGTATCTATAGTGTATGGAGATTGTCTGGCTGTGTTACCTAAGTTGGTATGACCTACTCTCCCGCACAAGAGATAACACCGTAGTGACTACACAGGCTTCCAGTGACGAAACCTGAAGTAGTACCGGCAATGCTCGCACTGACTACCTGTGGCGACACCTGCTTATTTGCCTTGGTCCTGGGGCGCAGTGGTCATACCGCTGTGGACATTCTTCGGTGATGCTTCCATCCACTCCGGTCTGTGCATGGAACACTGCCAGCATCACAGTCTTGACCTCTTCCTTCCTGTCCTCTGCGACGATCAAGGCATCATGCACTGGCAGGGCCACAATCCCCGCTGCCTTCAGGGTCAGCAACATCTCCACCATGATTTCACTTTCACGATACATCGCGGCAAGGCCAGCGCCTGAGTAGAACAAACCTGAGATTGCCTCATGGTGGGTCTGTATTGCCTCGGTGACGTGCCGCACCTTGGTGCCTCTGTAGAATAAGCTGGCGGTACCATCAGGGAATCGTCTGAGCGGTGCTGCAGCGTAGGTCATTGCAGCAAAGAGCTTCTTAATTCCAGGTCTGCGGTCCTCAAATCCAGGCACTGCGTATGCTTCACAATCAAAGGAAACGCCAGCCATGCCATACAAAATCCTCGGTCCCATCTGTGCAAAGTCCAGAGTTACAGTAGGGACGCCATCAATGAGGATGTCTAGCCGGTCCTGCTTATTCATATCTTGCCACCAGCCGCCGAACAGTCTGCCGCCTAGTTCGAAGCTACCATTATTAAACACCCGGCGCAATCTCCGCTCCCCTAGTCTTGCCATGCTGCGTCCATCTATGAGGTCGATATCTGCGGCATCTATCCAGTCGTTGATGATCTTGAGGTCATTCCTGTAGGTGTTGGTCTGCGGTGTATCGTTGTACTGCAAATATGCCCCTCTTTCGAATACATCCGGTCGCTTATCCCTCAACTCAACCACCTCCTTATCTTGGTGGACGCCGAAGTCAGCCGGGGTCAGCCATAGCGAGGCCAGCCTCAACAGTAGCGCCGGACTTGCCCTGAACGTGGTTTGTTTACTCTGGGACTTATCGACGGGATTGCTATGTCCAAGGTGGACATCTAGCAGATGCATCTGTTGAGGCCCCAGGAGTTTGAGCAGGTTGGGCATCGTATCCGACAGTACACGGGAACGGTAACGGTCTCGCCTACTCAACTTGCGGTGTGAAAAAGTGATACTGACATACCCCCCAGGCCATTCAAGGTGACGTAAGGCGGCATCGCAGATTAATGCCTCCACCTGCATCTCAAATACGGCTAGGTCTGCGGCCCTCCGCTTCCGGCTACGCAATCCGCTTTCAGCTTCATAGGTCAGAATTTCATTGACCACTTCACTAACAAGCAATTTCAGTTGTGAATTCCTCGCAGTTCTGAATCCATTAAACCAGCCATCCCGTTCCGGGTCTGCATCGCGCCTACGCAAGCGCACTCAATGCCTCCTGTAGCGCTTGCTGGTCGTCTCGAAGCCTGTTAACCTCCTGCTGTTCCAGTCTCGCTACGACCAACCCCGCAGCACCGAAAGTCTCCTTGAGAAGTCCTGCAAGTATCACTGCGGTGCGTGGCCGCGTATCACGATAGACCCGCTTGGTTTTCCCGCTATGCTGGTCGTAATACTCACCTGCATAGTGTGGAGCCAACGCACGAAACCGACGCACAAGTTGCCTCTCGAATGCTGCCTCTGACTTGAAGCGATGAGAGGAATCGTCACGCATTAGGTACATAGCAAGCACGACAGTGATGACCTGGGAGGAATCAGCACTATTGCTGATTTTCTCGATGTTGCTCCACGCTTCCAGTACGTTACGGTTAAATGCCGCGCCGCTCTGACATTCGACAGTCACAGCCTTCGCAGACGCAATTAGAGAGTACCAGCGGTCACGCAGAATGGACCAAGTAGGATTACTTGAGTTCTTCTCCATTCGCGCCGCTACGCGTTCCATATACGGCCTGAGCGTATACAGCGTGACGCTCTTTTGTTGGGGATGACCGTGCCTTCGATTACATCTTTTATGTGTCCCACAATAGGTGCTGTATCCGTTGGTAACGAGATTGCACCCCGGGACTCTGCATATGCCCATAGGCTTCCTTTAAAGTCGAGAAATAGTGGTCTCCTGGTGTGCTCAGACACAGGAAGACGAGCGATAGCAACCGGCAGGCGTCGCCGAGAAAAGTAAGAATCTGTTGCGTCGTTAGTCCGGGTTTGGAAGCACCTTCGATTCTTACTTCGTAAGTGTGGGTTTAGACACGACGTCAAATCTTGCTTCATTAGTCGGAGCATAGAAGCGCGCCAGCCATGAGCCGGTCACAGACCATCAAGCTAAGAATCTGTTGCCGCTATAGCCGGGGTTTAGAGGCACTATTGCGGGAAGCCACACCCGCATTTCCTCTTCGGCCTGTGACTTCTTTCCAGAGATGAGCATCACAAAACAAAAAGAGGTGCTATCAGGGCCTCGCTTGCACATGCTAGCAATCCTGATGCACCTCTTGTTTTCTACTGCTGAAAAATCAGACTAATACGGGTAATCCTGCTCGCATAGCTGTTCCTCTTTGTATGAAAGGATTATCTGCCAGCGCCTAAGGAGAAGTATGTCGTAATGACCGACGTCTTCGCCCTTGGTCACTTCGAGAATCCTGTTGGTTTCGTAATGCCGAATGAATCTGTCACGGCAAGCGAATATTTCGTACTTTCCAAAAGATATCAGCATGTCTCGATACTCCAGAACATGCGCTTACCAAATACGAAGTAATGAGCGGAGTTGTAGCTGCCATTTCCCGTATGGCCTTGAGGTGCACGCCATACTTCCAGGATGCGATTTAGACCTTTCCCTGCCGGCCTATGGGATGTTGACTCCATGCAGACTTCCAGACGGCCGAGCCGGATGTACAGGAGGTCAATGGATTGTTCGATGATGAATTGGGTATTACGGATTTGAAGTGTTGCCACGATGTTGTACCTTCTATGCTAGCGGTTAAATCCCACTCCTCATCGCCAAACGAGGGTGGTGGGCGCAAGGTGGGGTTGGCGAACCGGCAGCATAGAACCGGCAGGGCCGAAGCCCTCCCCACCAAAGCCCACCATAGAAGGTTGCATAATGGTGTGTGCGTGCAACAAGAGCTGTAAAAGCATCTTCGCACATTCGCTGCTCAGGTCGCCAAACCCGATCACTGTTTTTCAGTGAAGCGCAAAGTATACAAGCGTGGCTTACCGTTTACAAGAGCTGAGCAAATAATCAAACCAGTACTAGCTCTCAGGTCGATAAGAATCTGGGTCTGTTGAATTCAAAAACGAACCTCTTATCTCAATTCCAGAGAGCGTGCCTTGGACTCCGCAATTGAAGAGCTTCATTTGTGAATGGCATTTTGCGCCACCAATTAGACCAGACATTGGAACCCTGTATCCTATAAATATCAATCAACCGCATCCTTGTCGTACCCCGTCAGATGACGCTTAAAACCTTTACGCAACAACACCCGCCCATACCGCTAGAAGAAATAGTGCCGATGCTTAGGCGATTTCCTTCTGAGCCCCTCGCGGTGCAACATCAAATGATCGCTTACTTGGTTTCTCGTCACGGGTTCCTCAGCATGGATTGGGGCCAAGATTGGATATACAAGCGCGCAAGACGTCTAAATGCGGGTGACGAAATAACGTCGTATCTTGATCTTATTTGGCCCACAACCTCCCCTGCTGGGCCAGGACGGGCTAACGCCTCCGGCTCCCCCCTTCTGTATCTCGCAGACCGAACCGAAACCGCTCATAGTGAAACCGGTGTGGAGAACGATGACGTTCTGCTAGCTCTATTTCAGGTAAGGCCAGGGAGAAGCTATCGAGTTCTTCCCATTGGCGAATTCGCTTATATTCAACGCTCTGGCCGGGGACGACTGGTACCAAGTAATCAATCGGCGATGTTAGACAATATGCTCAATGCTTGCGACCGAAACGAAGCTATGGCTTATCTAATCGTTGATTCGTTCCTTCACGATTGTTTGGTAGAGGATGAAAAACCCTATTCTCTTTCGTCGTACATCTGCGACTTGGCATTCAAAAAATACCCCAGAGTCTCGGCAATATCCTACCCAAGTGTTCAACGATCTGGGTCAATTAATTTTGCCGTTAAGACTGAAAATTTCTGGGAGACTTGGGGCATTCTATCGGCAAGTAAATACCGAGCGGAGCACCTCGCCCAAGGATTTTTCAGCACGTCCGAGCGGACAAATGTTACTGGTATACGAAATGATGGTGATCTGATTTGGGACTCTGAAATCGTCGCCCCCGATCTAACACATAGGCTAGCCCCTCTATGGATTCCTAGCAATTTCAGAAGCAATTAGCACCCCAGTGTGTTCGGTGGACGGCTAGTTAGTGGTCACGCCGCCTTGCTACGCACCCGCATGATTGTCTGCCGAGTCGTCTGATACTCACGAGCCAGCAGAGCTACGGCATCGCCTTTAGACAATCTTTGTAGCACTTCCGCTTGCTGAGTCTCAGATAGTGCTGACGGCCTGCCGAACGTTTTCCCTTCGGCCCTTGCTCGACTGATGCCAGCATTTGTTCGTTCAATCAGTAAGTCTCGCTCGAACTCTGCCACGGCATTGATAACCTGCATCGTCATTTTACCGGCAGGACTGGTCAGGTCTACGCCGCCCAGAGCCAGACAATGGACACGTACACCGAGTGCCGCCAACTGCTCGACCGTAGCCCGTACATCCATAGCATTGCGACCCAACCGGTCCAGCTTCGTCACAATCAACACGTCGCCACTTTCCAGCCGGTCCATCAAGCGCGAGAACTCTGGCCGCTCGGTTGCGGCAACAGAACCGCTAATCGTCTCTCTGACTACCCTTCTAGCATCTATGGCAAATCCTGCTGCTTTGATTTCGGCAAGCTGGTTATCGGTGGTCTGGTCTGTGGTGGATACGCGGCAGTAGGCAAAGACTCTGGACATGGTGACTTCCTTATGTACGAATTGGGTGTACGAATTTGGTGTACGAATAATAAGGCATGTCCGAATCGTTTACAAGCTTACTTTCGTACACACTGATTCACCCCTGTACTTATCCGTTCCATTTCGTACAGTGTTACTGCTGATCGTTGAATAACGCTTACTATCAGAACCACATTAGCGCCGTACGTAGTTGCGTGAATGCTGACTGCCGAGCTAGTGCCAGCCATTAGCAGCCGCTGGCATCATTGAATCGTGGCGCGTGTGGGACCAGAGGGGGGATGAGGTGGTCCTGAGCTTATCAGAGGGCGCACGAATTTTTCTGGCTAATTATTTGGGACACCTGTGCTGAGCCTTGATACGTCCGCAGGCGTGCCCCCCCCCTTGCCAAGCTTATCAAAGAGTTAGCCAGGTATGAGATGCAATTCGATGGATTTTTCTGTTCCATTGCGAATAACCTTGAGGACGCACTTGCCCCCCTTTGAAGGTGCGGATTGCATTAGATCGGTGGCATGTTTTGCGTTAATGATCAACGTGTCGTTGAATTCAACGAGAATGTCGCCGGGCAGTACATTGGCTAGAAATGCTGGGGACTCCTCTATAACGACGTTGATTATAGCTCCCGTGTTGCGTTCATATTTCGATCTAAGTTCAAGCGGTAGGTCGCTGACAAGCAGTCCAAACCTCGGCTTTTTTGTTGACTTCACAAAGTACACTGCCGTTTGATCGTAGCGTTGCTGCTGTCTAGTGATTGGAACGACAGTCGTGCCGTATGTTGTGCTGCTGCCGGAGTAATTCGCGCTGCCATATGCTCCATACACAGAGCCGGAACTGTAGGTGGTCTGGTTGTTAGGAAGAAAGAGCGGAGTGGTAATTGTCCTAGACTCAGTGAACTTTGAGCTTACCAAGACAAGAACTGCCCCGACTGCCGTTGCTTGTTTGATCACCGCTTGTTCGGATTCCATCTGTCCATTGAAGGACGAGGCCCCTATTGGGCGATACCCTTTAGACGCCGCAATCTTGACATCGCGTTGCAGATCGGTAGATGACATTATCTGCGGCTTTTCCCCTGCCCCTAGTAAGTGAACATCTGTCAGCGTTCTTGCATCAACGTACGGCTTGTAAAATTGTTGATAGCCGCTCGCGCAGCCGGTCAACACGATACACATAATGGCTGTGAGGACTAGGCGCATGACGGAGCCTCCGCTTATCAAGGGATGCTGTCTAGTTAGGGTGTGCAGGTATTTACTCCGGCTGTGTAATCTTAGGTAAACCACAGCGCTGCCACAAGGCAACTACTAGCATAACCACTAGCTACACTATAGGTGTAACCACTGGCCTCCCTGCTATAGTCGGGGTTTAGAGGCTAGTAAACGGGCTAGAGCTATGCGGCATGCGGTCTCTAGCCCGATTTTCTGTCTCAAAATAATTGCATGAATTCAAATGAGATAGAACCATTCTTGACCATCACAGATCGGGTCGAAGCGGCTCGATCCCCAGTTCCCAGCCCTACCTTCTTTGCCCTGATTTCCCAGGTTTTCAAAATTTATCTGGGCCACGGTTTAGTAGGTTCCACATGCTCAGGCGCATGCCCAGGTACAGGCTGCGGCACAGGAAAGTACCCAGGACTAGGCGTGGGCTGTGGTTGCGGCTCTGGCCGCGGTTGTGGCTGATTTGGATTTTGTGTAGTCATGGCTGTACTCGCGGAACAAAAAAGAAATTTGGTGGAAGTTCTTTGTTAACATCTGAGGTGTACTTTTCGATCAGCGCCTTATTTTGTCTATTTTCAGGCGATGAACCGACAAGAAGTTTTTTCCGCTTTTGCGCCACATCAAACATCTTTTGGGCAGGCTTGGTATATCCCCTGTCAAATTTTATTTGATCGACAATATCTCCCAAGTCGCTTTCAAGTGCACGATAGCCCGACAAGGAATGCTCAATATTTTTTATTCTCGTTGGTAAGCCTAGGAATGGTTTTATTACTGCTGCAATGGTAGCTATCGCCGATAAGCTTACCCACAATATCTTGCCTATATCAGTCTTGAAAAACCAAATGCCCGCGACTGCTGATGTTGGTGCTGTGATTGCGATAAGAATCTCAAGGCAAAGGTTTTCTCTCTCTACTCTAGCAAGACGAGAGGAGTAATATTTCACATTGAGTCGTGCGGTCTTATATAGGTCGTAAACGACCCAAACTGGGTCTTCGTTATTGGACATAGGAGGTTTCGCGTGTATAAAATTTGAGTATATTTCCTTCCGGAAAAAATGCTAGGCGCTCTAGCAGGCCGTCGAGATATCTAACAAGCTAGTTGAGTTTTGGCCAATCTGGGCGTCTGAAGCATTCAGCACAAGTCAGAACCGCCGCAAATTAATGCCCCGTACTTGACCAGCTAGGTCCCGTCCTAGCCCTACCAAAGACATCATCCAGGAACGCCTCCAGGTCAGCATCGCGCATCGTCTCGTGATGTTCCTGAAGCGTCTTCTGCACGTCCTTGTCCATCTGCTCAGTCCAATACGCAACCGCCATCGCCAGCACGTCAATCCGGTCATCCTTACTCAATGCTCCACGCTCACGTGTAATGCGAGTCATCTGATAGAACAGCTGGCAACGATGCGGCTTTGAGAGGATTGAGTGATGCTTCCACAGCGAGCGCTATGGGGGTCTTACTGAGACTGCTTATAGGTGAGACTCCAGGAGTAACAAAAGATGGCGTGATTGCCGCTGAGGTTTGGTTCTAGTTCGTGATTCGTGCTAACTTCCGGGTTTCATTGCATACGAGCAAATATGAGTCGCCCAACTTTCGGAAATACACCAAAGGCAGTTGTCATCATCGGGGATAAAACCAGTCATGGGGGAGTGGTCCTTAGCGGGGACAAAACCTCCGTTTGGCACGACATTGGCATGGCACGTGTGGGCGATACCGTGTACTGCCCTAAATGCTCACCACGCATTCAGACGATTACCGAAGGTTCATCAAATTGCCCCACCAAAAGCGGGCAATTCATTGCCTTACACGGGGATATGACCAGTTGCGGGGCAACCCTTATTGCCGCAGGCGCAGGCACTCCAAATATTAATAAGGCCATCACCTTTTTGACCCGGTTTGAGAAATCCAAAACACAACGATACGATGAGCAAGTTCGAATTAAGGATCAAGAAGGCAATCCTATTCTCAATACGCCTTATCACATCACCGATGAATCAGGAAATGAATACAAAGGGGTTACGGATGAAAATGGGTGCTGTGACCGTGTCTACACTGATGAATCAGAAAATTTGACTATCTTAATCGGCGTACCTGCCTTGGAGAAATGGTAATGTGCGCCTCTAAATTCATAGCGAAAACGAATACAACTGCCGACTCACTCCATGACATTACTGGTTTTGGGATGCCAGCTGTGGCATTCAATTATGTGGTTATCGAACAGCCGGGGAAAGATGGTTTTTTGGTACGAAAAGGTTTTCTTGCCACTCCAGAAAATTATTTGAAACTTCAAAAACTTGGCTTGACTGAAGCTCAAATTCACAGTGAGTTTTATCCTGAGAAATTTGGATTAATACCTAAGGGATGGGGGAAATCCGTTACTCCAATAGAGCACGTTATGGGGAATAACGTATCTCCGTTTATTTCAACGAGTTCATTATTTCCAAATGGGGCGGGAGACTTTCTAGGGAAGAAAATATATTTTGACATAGAGAAATTAAATAAAGCAGGTATCAAAATTATATCTACTGAAGAAATAGCAAAATCTTTAACAGAGTATAAAGTTGCGCACCCTCACACTGCACCGAGAATTGATAAACTTATCAAAGCAATTACGGAGCATGAAGGTGAAGTTCTACTTCATGGTGAGAAGATTCCTGCAGCAGCTATATTTACGCCAAGATCATTAGCGGCTACTACAGTTAGTGTACGGGTAGTTAAGGTGGTTGGTGTTATAGGCATAGTCTTTACTGCTTATGAATTAGAGCAGGCCACTGAGAAATCCATCAAGGTGAAAAGTGTTAAGCCAATTTCCGCCGAAGTAATCAGGCAAGCCGGAGGATGGGCGGGAGCGAGGGCCGGTTTCGCAATTGGTGGCGAAATAGGTGCATTAGCCGGAATAGAAACAGGCCCCGGTGCTGTCGTTACCGGATTGGTTGGTGGAATTATATTTGGCGTTGGCGGCTATTACGGTGCAAGTTGGGCTGCCGACCATATTGACAAAAAGTGAATTTCAAATTCGGAGAGGTAACTGTAATGTTTCATCGAAAAAAGGCCTCTGAAAGTTCACACGAAAAAACAGATTTCGGTCGAGTTTTTGGCTGGTGGCTTTGCTTGAATGGTGAACGTATTGCCGAACTAAACTATTGGCGTTTTGATGTGGATAGTCAGTTTTGGCACGAGTATAGATTGTTTACATTTAATCCGGAATTTAACGCCATTGGAATAGATCCTGATAGGTGGTGCTGCGAGGATATTTCTTTAGAAAGTCGCTATGTTGAAGGCTATTATGTGAAAGATTTTATTATGAGTCCTCGTGATGGAAATCTGATTGCTATTCGTAATGCGTACATTCCAGAAGATATATTCCTTCGGGCATCGGATATTGATATTTAGCCGCGACCATCAATTAATGAAATCCTTCCTGCTTACTGCTAGAAAATGGCAACCTCCAATCAAATGAACAAGAATGGAAAATATGTTGGCACAGTCACGATTGAATAACAGTGTCAAATTGCTGCTTGTTTCTATCGCGCTTTTTTCGATTCCGTGTTTTTCTCAATCCGCCTATCAGGGTATTGACGATGACCACACTACAGCTACTAAGCATGGCCTCTATGAAATCAGAGAAGAGGCCAGGAAGTTTGTCGCGCAGGAAAATACAAAGAATCACACCAATTGGGAAACCCTGGACCCTAATCTAAAAATTGTGGTCCCTAAATGCGTAGTTCCTCTCAAGACAAAATGGGTGCCAGAAGATCGGGGGTTGTCTAATAAAAGTGTTTGGGTACTGTGCGCTCAAACTCTGAATAAGAATTATAAGAAATGGGATGTATATGTGCCTGTTGCTGCCCCTCGTGTGAAGGGCAAATAGAGAGGGATTTAGCCCCTAGTGAAATCCTTCCTGCTCACTACCGGCAAACGGTAGTGAATCAGTGAGGTTAGCCAGCGGCGACTCGGAACTCACCTGAGTCTAAAGCGGCCCGGCTACGACACTCCTCCATTTGCTAAACACGGGTCTATCTATCCCCGCAGTTCGCCGGTTGAACACATGAGCAATTCCCCTTACACTTGCCGCAGGACAGGGCAACAATCCTGTCCCATTTTTGTCCCACTCCGTGAGGCAGAATTGATTAATTTAGCGAGATTTCACCGGCAACATCAGTATGCTTGATTCCGTGTAAACCTAAGCGTGGCAATGGTTTCAAGGCGAAGCGCTAACTGCAGTCCAGGTCGGCTTGCTGACTATCTATGACATGTGCAAGGCGGTGGATCGGGGGATGGTGATTACTGATGTGCGGGTGCTTGAAAAGCATGGGGGGAAATCGGGGGATTGGGTGGCGGAATCGTAAAAATCCGCCTTACCGCATAGGTCGGAAAAGCGAAGCGCCTTCCGACATCAATGCTTAAAGAAAGAACCATGTCAAATCCCGTACCTGAACGGCATGTTGCAAATAGTGCGTTCCCCTTACGGTTTCAAAACGAATCAGCGTATATAAATTGGATTAAAAATACCCGGCCCGCCAAATCCGCGGATGCAACATGGGCTCGCCGTACGAAGTCTTCTGTAGCGCCTGTTCTTCATGCAAAGGCAAATTTTGTATTTCAGGCCACAAGCCATTACCCAGAAAATAGAGCAGTGTCAGCATCCCAAGCACTCCGCCCACCCGCCCGGGAATCGACAACTGTACTTCAGCCACGGACTGTGCCGGAGCAAGCGAACAGACCCAGCCCCAGGCACAGCCGATATACAACGCAATCCACAACTGGCTAGTCGGCATAACGATCAATCCCGAAACCAGACCATCCACCAGAATCGCCACTCCGGTCGTCAGCCATGCCGCCAGAGTCAGGCGGTTCTTGATGTCGGCGGTCGCCAAATATTGACGTACTGCCAGCAGCTTTTTGAAGCCAAGCACGATGGCAGCTACAAGGCAAAGCAAGGCTGGAATACCCCACTCACAAGCAATCTGCAATACCCAGTTATGCGGGTGCGCACCATTTTGTACAGTGCGTCCAAAATGAGCGAAGTGTAAGGGCCCTGCTCCCAACCACGGATGCGCAACCAGGATTTCCCATGCGCGTATCCACAATGGCAAACGACTGGAATCCGGATTTGTCGCGGTTCGACTGACCACCGACAATAGCAACCCGAACGGCTGCAAACCCAGCAACACCGGGATCAACACGTAAAACAAAAGATAAGCACCAAAGCCGGCAAGCGCCGACAACAACATTATCCGGCACCACGGCAAGGCATCTTTCCGCAGACAAATCCACGCCATGCACAAACCAGCCAATATGCCGATAAAAGTGCCGCGCCCGGCCGAGACAAAAAGCAGCGTCCACCATAAGGATGTAACGATCCAGGCGAATATTTTTTTCTTTCGGTCACTGCTGCGGATAGTGAACAGACCCAGCAATGGCAAGGTAATCGTCTGAACGTGATTCAGAAACCGGTAATTGTCGAAACCAAAAATAAATATTAAATCCGATGGTTGGCCGGCTACATTGATCACTGCAACATAGATGATGATCTCGATCAAAATATAGATGGCACATCCCAGCCCGCATAACAACAATATCTTGTCCAGCAAGGAATCACCCTTGGCACTGATTTCCGATGCAAGCAGCAAAGACGTGATGATCAACAGAAGAAAATTAGCGCACTCAAACAAAGCATGTCGCGGCGAATAAGCTACGACACTGGACACTAGGCCGAGTAAAAAGAATAACGCCAAAAAATTCGCTGAGCGACGATCATGCAAAAGCCGGATTTTGTCCCGCCGGACCAAGACGAACGTGCTGAACAAGGTAACCAAAACTACACAAAAAATTTCCAGAATCCGCTGCTTGTCATGATAACTAGCGTCACCTACCAGTTCAAATAACCTCAACGGTCCAATTACCGCTGCAATCACAACCAATACTGAAATAGATATCCTGGACGAGGCAACCGGATCTGCGCTAACCGCAGGCATAGTTAATGTCCGTTGAGCGCTGAACATATCGCATCCTTAGAAAAGCCAACAAATTCACTTACTTTTGCGCGACAACCTCAGTGGCCCATTTTGAAAATACGGTCAAATTTTCATTGCCTGTGAACTTGGCAGTATGTTGAACCATATCTAGCATTTCAGACGCCCGGTCTGGGAATATTTTTTTCATTCTCAAAAAGGTCGTCTTCGCCTCTGCATCGCGTCCCGCCATCGCTAGGTAAATACTTTGGCGGACAATCACATTATTGTCGATCATGGTATTCAATAAGCGCTGATTGATAGCCATGTCTTCCGGCAAATTTTCGCTATTCAAGATGCGTCCGGTGCTATCGATGTAATCGATATAAGGCTTGAGGAAAAATTGGCTCGGCATTTGCGCCAGTTCCTTCAATTCCGCGACACGCAAAGTACGCGAATAGAAATTAATAGACCTTCTGCCATACATGTCAGTCACGTATATGGCCTCGAAAAATGAATAGAACAATACGCCTATGGCAACGAAGCTGCTTCCCTTGATAATTACGCTGGTTAACATAGCCGGAAATTTCAAGCGAATTACACTCGACTCGAACATACCGGCAAGAACGCCAAGCGGCAAAAGAAAATAAGCATACCAAAGTGGATATTCGACTAGGCTATGCAAGCTCAGGACGATAATCGCCCCAATCACAAATTGCTTTTCCGGCGATGATGGAAATTTGACCAGTCGCAACAGCCACAAGAACACAATGGACAGGACGGCCACAGTGCAAAAAATACCGGTTTCCGTGAGCAACTGCACGACAATGTTATGGACGTGGTTGGCAGGCATGGTCGGCAATACATCCGCCCTCAAAAACTCATACGAAGCTAAGCGTCCCCAACCAATGCCAAACCACGGCGCCTCGGTAAATAGCGACCAGCCTATCTGTAATAACTTGAAACGTTCGTCCCAACCACTATTCAAACGTTGCGATGCAGTGAAAAACTCCGCTCCCAAATAATGAAATACGACTTGCAGCAGATAATTCAGCAGCAGATAAATTAACGGCATGCCGCAAACCCACACAAATCGGCGGGGCGATGCGCTCTCAGCGTTGGCAGTCATCGGAAAACGCCAGAACAACGCGCTCAGGCAAACTACATATATAAAGCCGCTTCGTTGTCCGGTCAGGATAAGTCCGGCAAACAAAAAGAATGAGAATGGCAAATAGGATCTTAGGCGAACCGTGCCGCGAGATAACAGATACTGGGCAGAGGCCCAACCGATCGCCAGATAAGTAGCGACATGATTGGTCTGTCCAATATTGCCATATGGGTTAAGGCCTCCCAGTCTCGGAATCATAAACGGCATGGCGGAAAAATCAGGCCACAGCAATTGCACAAACTGCACCGCCACGGTATATGCGGCGCCAAAAACAAAAAAACTTGCAAGCAATAACAAACTGCGTTCAATCAGGCCATGTTGGCGCAACCAAAATCCTAGTTGGATCGCACCACACAAACTGACGAAATAACACATCGGCAAGAGCACTTGCTGCACGTATTCAGGTGGGCGAATAACAAATTGAATTGCCGTGAACGTAAGCAACAAAAGTCCAACGAGGGAAATCTTTGGGATTGCCGACTGGCGTATGCCTTTGCCATGAAAGCAAGCAATAAGCAGGGCTATCCACAGTACTAGGAATGCCTGCCATTCTGCGAATAGTGAGGAAATCGGCGCACTATGAAACGGTTGAACAAACGGCATCAGACACAGCAGTCCAAGTAAAATCAATATCCAATTGCTGGTGTCAATCTGTTTCAATTTTTCAGCTCCGTGCTCTCTTACAATCAGCTTCCGTATTCATGGAAGTGATTCATGTGTCATTTCTGGAATCCGACCTATTCCCGGCATCAAGCAATGTAGTTCGCGTGGCGGCTACAAAGAATAGCGGAGAATATCCATATCTCCGGTGCATTGGAGGTTAAAACTGTAGTAAAAAAAAGCCCCTCTCGAGGAGGGGCTTCATCATGAAGGGCGCAGCAAATAGCACACCAATCATATACAAGCTGACAGCACTTATTAGGTACCGCTCAGTTTGGTTGTGATGTAGTTCATAGCAGCTGGGTTAGTGATACCCGTGCCCACAGACGCTTTCCAGATGATGACAGTATCGCCAACGACCGGAGCTGCATCGAATTTAATCGTACCGCCCGAGTTGACATTGGTACCGAGGGAAGTGTTCAAAGTAGCGGTAATTTGACCGGTAGGGTTGTTAGCAGCGCTAGTGATCGTATAAGTGGCTTCCTTGGTAGGCTTGATATTAATTCCAGCGCTAGTCAGTGCAGTTGCATCTGGGAACGAACCATTTGTCTGGAAGAACTCACCCATAGCCAGTTCGATAGGTCCAACGCCAGCTGCCACGTTCGACAGTTTAGCGCGCATTGTGTAGTCCTGGTACTGAGGAATCGCCACAGCAGCCAAAATACCGATAATCGCAACAACGATCATCAATTCGATCAGGGTAAAACCGCGTTGTGCGCGTTGGATCATTTTCATCGATTTCATTTAAATCTCCAGTTAAGAAAAAAGGGGGGTCACTACACATGAGATAGAGCAATGTCTGTGCCAGCAGGAAATATGTTGCAATTCACGAAAAGCCGGGGGAACTAGTGAGGAAAATTGGCAGTATTTTTGTACTGGACTGACAGATCTCGTCACTTGGCAACTATTTACCGGTAGCACTATTGACCAAACATGTGCCAGATGCGGCTTTTGCTTGTGTGAACGGCCTTCACACCTAAGAGGAACAGCTAATTTTTCAGGGTGAAAAAGATCGTTATCGATACGGCCTCAACCAACTATTACGCAGCTTTCCAAGAAAACCGCATCAAAGTCCCGGCGATATCAATCACATCGTCATCCTTCAACTGCCGCGCGCCGGTGCTCACCGGTATGTCGTTGACCCGAGTGTGGGTTTTTCCCTCGACATGGGTCAGTTCATAGCCTTGCGGACGGCGGGTGACGATAGCGACCTGGATGCCGGGGCGGCCGATGGTGGTCAGGACTTTGGTCAGCATCATTTCCTTGCCGGCGCTGGGACCGTCGAGCATGGTGATGATGGCGTCGGGGCGCGGCGCCGGGAATATCTTGGGCCGGCTGTCCTTGATCTCTTGATCCGACTCCACGACATACAGCAACTTGTAGCGCGCCATCTGGATCACGTCGTTGTGCTGCAAAAAATGCTTGGTCACCGGGTGGCCGTTGATCTGGGTGCCGTTGGTGCTGTTCAGGTCTTCCAAGAACGAGTCGTTGTAGATGGTGATGATGACAGCGTGCTCGCCGCTGATGGCGAGGTTGTCGATCACCAGGTCGTTATGGGCACGACGACCAATGGTAGTGCGCTCTTTGGTGAGCGTCATTTCTTGTAAAACTGTACCGCCTTTGGTCAGGATGATCTTCGCCATGCCATTCTCTCTCGGGAAACGCTTTTTATCTTTAAAAATAAGCTAAAACAATCTAGGCACACCTGATGACACGGAACGGTCCGGCATTTTAATTTCTTCCGTGCGCTTTTGATTGTTGAAACAAGCTGTAGTGTAGTGCTGTCTTGCAACAATCGAGGCTGAAAAATCCTCGATCGGCAACCCGGCAATTACTCTGTTTTCTCCGGTATTTTTATCAAAATCACCGACACATTATCCTGCCCGCCACAGGCATTGGCGGCCTGGACCAGCATATTGCATGCTTTCTTGATGTCGCCTTGCGCATCGCTGATGAGGCGAGCGATATCGCTTGCCGGCATCCGGTCCGACAAGCCGTCGGAGCAAAGCAAATAAAGGTCGCCGGGCTGTATCGAATGCTGATTGACATCCACCACCAGCTGGAAATCGACGCCGACTGCGCGCGTGACGACGTTGCGGTTGTAAGCAAACTGGGCATCTTCAGCCCGGATCAACCCGGCTTCGATCTGCTCTTGCAGCAAGGAATGGTCTCGCGTCAATTGTTCGAGTTGACCGTCGCGGAAGCGATATGCGCGAGAATCGCCGACGTGCGCGATGTCAACGCAATCGTCTCGGAACAAGGCCACCACCACAGTGGTCCCCATGCCGCGATATTCCGGCTCACGGCGGGCGGCATTGATGATGGCGTTATTGGCTTGGCGGACTGACTCCATCAGCCATTGGCGGATCGGCGGTTCGCCTTCGGGCTGGTCTTGCCGATGATATTCCTGAAGCTGGCTTTCCAGTTCTTCCTGGATCGCGACGGTAGCGATGCTGCTGGCAATTTCGCCGGCGTTATAACCACCCATGCCGTCGGCCAACACGGCCAAATGCAGCGACTCATTGACCAATACGGCGTCTTCGTTCTGCGTCCGTACCATGCCAATATCCGTTTTCGCGGCAAATTCTGGCGAGTTATGTTGAAACATGAAAGTTAAGCGGTGAAAAGATTTCTAAGCGGTCAAGTTGCCGGATCTCACTATTTTCGTTGGTTCTTTCGATGACAGCAAGATAAAACTGATGGCTGGCATCGTCAATCCGACAGGAAGCATAGCAAGCACGTTTAATCGGGATATTGTATTGACCCGCCAACAAAAAAAGGGAGCCGAAGCTCCCTTTTTAACTAAACAAAACTACCGATTACAACATCGCCTTCAGCAAGCGCGCCATTTCGGATGGATTCTTGGTGACGGTGATGCCACAGGCTTCCATGATCTCGAGCTTGGCTTGCGCAGTGTCGGCACCGCCGGAAATCAACGCACCGGCGTGGCCCATGCGCTTGCCCGGAGGCGCGGTAACGCCGGCGATGAAGCTGACCACCGGCTTCTTCATGTTGTCCTTGATCCAGTACGCAGCGTTGGCTTCGTCCGGACCGCCGATTTCGCCGATCATGATGACGGCGTCAGTATCAGGATCATCGTTGAACATTTTCATGATGTCGATGTGCTTGAGGCCGTTGATCGGATCGCCGCCGATGCCGACTGCCGACGATTGACCCAGACCCAGCGCGGTCAATTGACCCACTGCTTCGTAGGTCAAAGTGCCGGAGCGCGAGACCACGCCGATGCGGCCCTTCTTGTGGATATGGCCTGGCATGATGCCGATCTTGATTTCGTCTGGTGTGATCAGACCTGGGCAGTTCGGTCCGAGCAGCAAAGTCTTGCTGCCGGCTTTTGCCATGCGGTCTTTCAATGCCAGCATGTCGCGCACAGGGATGCCTTCGGTGATGCAGATGGCCAGATCGAGTTCGGCTTCGACCGCTTCCCAGATTGCGGCTGCTGCGCCTGCCGGCGGTACGTAGATGACGGAAACATTGGCGCCGGTAGCGGCCTTGGCTTCGGTTACGTTGGCAAAAATCGGGATGCCTTCGAAGTCTTCACCTGCTTTTTTCGGATTGACGCCGGCGACAAAAGCATTCTTGCCGTTAGCGTAATCGCGGCAACCGCGGGTGTGAAACTGGCCGGTCTTGCCGGTGATGCCTTGGGTGATGACTTTGGTGTCTTTGTTGATCAGGATCGACATGTCTGTTCCTTGTCCTATTATTTACCGTTAGCCGCAGCAACAACCTTCTGCGCGGCTTCTTCCATGCTGTCGGCCGAGATGATCGGCAGGCCGGAGTCGGCCAGCATTTTTTTACCGATTTCTTCGTTGGTGCCCTTCATGCGGACCACCAGCGGCACTGTCAGCGAAACGGCCTTGGAAGCTTCGATCACGCCTTCGGCGATCACGTCGCAACGCATGATGCCGCCGAAAATGTTGACCAGGATGGCTTTCAGGCCTGGATTCTTCAACATGATCTTGAACGCTTCGGTCACTTTTTCAGTGGTCGCGCCGCCGCCGACGTCGAGGAAGTTGGCCGGCTCGCCGCCGAACAATTTGATGGTGTCCATGGTGGCCATGGCCAGACCGGCGCCGTTCACCAGGCAGCCGATGTTGCCGTCCAGCGAAATGTAGGCGAGGTCGAACTTGGAAGCTTCGATTTCAGCCGGATCTTCTTCATCCAGGTCGCGGTAAGCGACGATTTCAGGATGACGGAACAAGGCGTTGGCATCGAAGTTGAACTTGGCGTCGAGCGCGATGACCTTGCCGGAACCGGTCAGGATCAGCGGGTTGATTTCAGCCAGCGAAGCGTCGGTTTCCCAGTAAGCCTTGTACAGACCTTGCAATTGGGCGCGGGCATCGGCGATCGAAGCAGCAGGCACGCCGATCTTGGCGGAGATGCTGTCGGCGTCGGCGTCGGTCAGGCCGGTGGCCGGATCGATCACTACTTGATGAATCTTTTCCGGATGGCTGGCTGCGACTTCTTCGATGTCCATGCCGCCTTCGCTGGATGCCATCAGCACCACGCGTTGGGTAACACGGTCGGTCACCATGCTGACGTACAGTTCATTCTTGATGTCGGCGCCTTCTTCGATCAGCAATCGGCGGACTTTTTGGCCTTCCGGTCCGGTTTGATGCGTGATCAGCTGCATGCCGAGAATCTGGTTGGCGTATTCGCGCACTTGTTCCAGCGATTTGGCAACTTTGACGCCGCCGCCCTTGCCGCGACCGCCGGCGTGGATCTGGGCCTTGACCACCCATACCGAACCGCCGAGGGTTTCGGCTGCCTTGACCGCGTCATCGACGCTCAGGCACGGGATGCCACGCGGTGTTGTCACTCCGAAGTTACGGAGAATTTCTTTGCCCTGATACTCATGGATTTTCATGCGAGCTTCCCTTCTGACACTGATTTAAATGAACTTGCTTGGTTGAATAATTGGGACTGACTGGGAGTTACTTCTACTGGAGGGCTGATTGCCCACTTCGGATAATATTTGGCGACGACTGCGCCTTCACTACGTAAAGCATGACAATGATCGAGTTGCGGCGGCTTGGTGGCTTCGACTTTTGCCCCCGACACGTCGCCGTTACCGAACTCGCTGGAAAAAGCCTGAATCGCGACGGTCGGCAATATCTGCGCCAATTCGGTCAAATGCGTACAGCCCTGGACACCGCCAATGCGCTCCTTGAGCGCATGACGAAAACCTTTGACCAGGCTGAGGCCGATCAGGATGTTGTATGCGGGGCCGATGGTGTCGCAATAGCCGCGATATGGTACCGCGTCCGAATTAACGTCGACCGCAACGATTGTGTACTGACGGTCTAGTGTCAACCGCAACCACAAGTCGTGCAAAGGCTCGCCTGCCGGCAAATTGCCAGTAAGTAAAGGAAGATCGGAAGCTTTGGTATCGGTAATGCGCGCGTCCAACTCCCATAGGCCATCGTCACGTACGAACGCTTCGATGTGAATCGCGCGGGTGTGCTTCAAGGCGCGGCGGGAAGATGAAGTTGTCAGAGACATATTGGTGAGGTGATTTGCGTGTCGTTACCACAGTTTCTATGGTAACTGCCGCTCCTGCGGGTTTGCAAAAACCCCAAAATTCTAGCACAGCTTGTGATGGCCCAGCGATTTTGATGAGAATCGCAGGATAACCGTGCCATACATTAACAATCATTTTCGTCTTCATCACCACCACCCCGCACCGCAGCCTGAATCGCCCGATGAGAAAACCCACGCTGCAGCAAGAAACGCATCTGCTTCGCGCGTTCCGCGGCGTCGGCCGGCGGGCGGTCGAATTTCTTGCGCCAGACTTCGCGGGCGCGGGCTACTTCTCCACTGGCTAAATCGGCTTTGATATCGACCAAAGCGTCAGCGTCAATACCATGACTTTGGAGTTCGGAGAGGATGCGGCTGTTACCGAAACGGTGGGCGCGCCGGTGTATCAGGGATTCGGAAAAACGCGATTGCGACAATAACTTGGCGGCTTCCAGTGTATCCAGCAGGGCCTCGATGTCGTCGCCTTCCTGCGCATAGCGTGACAATTTGCGCGTCAGTTCCAGGCGACTATGTTCGCGTGCGGACAGGTAGCGTAGCGCTCTGGCTTTGAGACTTATTTGCAGTTTGGCCATTGCGGGGAACTTTGATTGAGGTCGGGCGACTTGCCTGTCTGAATCACTCATTCATTGTGTAAGAATAAATGCAGCCATTCAGCTTATTCACTATTTCAGTGATAACCGGTTGCCGGCACGATGTCGGTAACCGGACACCTCGAAAAATCTACTGCGCGATCCAATCTCGAAGCTGCGATGCTCGCCGTACCTCCGTACGGTTGCGCTTCTCGCCCCGACCTTGAACCGCTCGCTACGGTTTTTCAAGGTGCCCTACAAATTACAGATCTTGATTGGCAGGTACCGCGGCAGCTGCCTTAGCTGCGGCTTTGTCCGCCGCCTTATCCGCTTTGCTTGCCTTATCGTTTGCCCCGGGGGCTGGAATCGCTTCCAGTTCCGGCACGCCCAGCGATACGCGCACCTTGTTCTCGATTTCGCGGGCCAGATCCGGCCGTTCTTTCAGGTAGTTGCGGGCGTTGTCCTTGCCTTGACCGATGCGTTCGCCGTTGTAGCTGTACCAGGCGCCGGACTTGTCGACGATTTTTGCATCGGAGCCGAGGTCCAGGATTTCGCCTTCGCGCGAAGTGCCTTCTCCATAAAGAATGTCGAAGTGCGCTTCCTTGAATGGCGGGGCGATCTTGTTCTTGACGACTTTGATCTTGGTTTCGTTGCCGATCACTTCGTCGCCGGCCTTGATCGAGCCGGTACGGCGGATATCCAGCCGCACCGATGCGTAAAACTTGAGTGCGTTGCCGCCGGTGGTGGTTTCCGGATTGCCGAACATGACGCCGATCTTCATCCGGATCTGGTTGATGAAGATCACCAGCGTGTTGGTGCGGTTGATGCTGCCGGTCAATTTGCGCAGTGCTTGCGACATCAGGCGGGCTTGCAGGCCGGGCAACGAATCGCCCATGTCGCCTTCGATTTCAGCGCGTGGCGTCAACGCGGCCACCGAGTCGATCACGATCAGGTCGACGCCGCCGGAACGCACCAGCGCATCGGTGATTTCGAGCGCTTGCTCGCCGGTATCCGGTTGCGAGATCAGTAGTTCGGACAGGTTGATGCCGAGTTTTTGCGCATAGCCGACGTCGAGCGCGTGCTCGGCATCGATAAAGGCGCAGGTGCCGCCCAGTTTTTGCATTTCAGCAATAGTTTGCAGCGTCAGCGTGGTTTTACCGGACGATTCCGGGCCGTAAATCTCGACCACCCGGCCGCGCGGCAAACCGCCGACGCCCAGGGCGATATCCAGCCCGAGCGAGCCGGTCGAGACCACTTGCACCTCTTCGACCACGGCGCCGTCTTCCATGCGCATGACCGAGCCTTTGCCGAATTGTTTTTCAATTTGCGCCAAGGCTGCGGCAAGAGCCTTGCTCTTATCCGGATTGGCTGCGGATTTTTTATCGTCCATGGTGGTTCTTTCGACAAAATTAGTGAAGGATCTGGGACAGCAAGCAGCACTGTATAAAAAAACAGTGATTTATGCAAGCTCTATGGATTTTTTTCTCAAGCCGCATTGTATGCCTATACAAGTCGAGGGGAATTTTATCGGAGTCGAAGGTGGAAATTCATCGCTGACCAACGCGACGGCTGCGCGCCTGTTCCAGGCTTTGGCACAACGCCGCCGCGCCATCTATCATGCGCGGGCCGGCACGGCTCAGCAGGTCGGCGTCGAGCACAAACAGGTTCCCGCGCCGCACCGCCAATAACGCCGGATACTGCTTCCAGATTTCCAGTCCGCTGCTGGCCTGCTGATGCGTGGCGCCGGTGATCACCGCTTCCGGGTTTTCCAGCAGCACCGACTCGACACTGACGCTGGGCGCCATGGCCGGCAATTTGGCAAAAATATTCTCGCCGCCGCACAGCCGGATCGCATCGCTGACAATATGCTGGCCATTGAGCGTGTACAGCGGGCGATCCCACACTTGGTAGAACACCCGCACCGGCGAGCGAGCGCGATATTGGTTCGCCAGGTTGCTTAATTTTTGATTGAGTTCGGCGGCGGTTTTGCGGGCGATTTTTTCGCTGCCCAATAACTGCCCCAGGCGCAAGACGCTATCGGGAATCTCCGCCAGCTTGCGCGGCTCGCTGTAAAAAATCGGGATGCCCAATGCGCGCAACTGTTCGAGCTGGTGCGTCGAGTTGTCATACAGCCAAAGCACCAGCAAGTCCGGCTTGAGCGCGATCAAGCGTTCGATATCAAGCTGGCGGCTATCGCCGATGCGCGGAATGCTGCGCGCCGCAGGCGGGTAATCGCTGTAGTCCACCGCGCCCACAATCCGCTCGCCGCCGCCGGCTGCAAACACCAGCTCAGTGGCATGCGGCGCCAGCGTCACGATGCGCTGCGCCGGGCGCTGCAACACCACGGTATTGCCGGCATCGTCATGCACGCTGATAGCGGCCGACGCGGCCAGCGGGAGCAGCCCGAACAACACAAAAAACAGATAACGCATCATCGCCTTCTTCAACCTTTCAGCTTCAACGGCAAACCGGCAACAACCAGCACCGCCCGTTCGCACCCGGCTGCCACCGCTTGATTCAAACGGCCGGCTTCGTCGACAAACCAGCGCGAAATTGCACCCTGCGGTATCACGCCCAGCCCGACTTCATTGGAGACCAGGATCACATCGCCGGCGGCTTGCGCCAACGCTTGCAGCAAATGCGCACGCTCTTGTTCAAAACATGCGGGCGGAATGATTTCGCCCACTTCAGGAAAATTCTTCTGTTCGGCGAACAGCAAATTGGACAGCCACAAAGTCAGGCAATCGACCAGGACCAAGCGCTGCGGCGCACTCCAGCGAGCGATGGCAGCACCCAGCGCCAGCGGCTCTTCGACCGTGATCCAGGCGGCATTGCGTTGCTGCCGATGGTGGCGGATGCGCGCCGCCATTTCGGCATCGCCCGCCTGCCCGGTGGCGATATAGATCACCTCCTTGCCGGTAGCCGTCGCGAGTTGCTCGGCGTGCGCGCTTTTGCCGGAGCGTGCGCCGCCCAATATCAGCGTACGGGTCATGATTTGTTCATCGTGTGTTTTCCTCGACCGCCAGAAAAATAAGCCGATCGCCATGTTGCACCGCTTCAATCGGATGTCCCAGACAACGGCTCAGCAGCGGTGCCGTCATCACCTCGGTCACCGGCCCGGCTTGCCACTGGCCGTCGCCCATCAGCAGCAAGGCGTGGCTGGCTGCGCGCTGCGCCAGATTCAGATCGTGACTGACCATCACCACCGCTTTGCCGGCGTCGCGGCACAAGCCGGCCAGCAAGCGCATGACGCTGACTTGATGCGCCAGATCGAGCGCGCTGGTCGGCTCGTCCAGCAACAGCCAGCGCGTGTCCTGCGCCAGCACCGCCGCAATCGCCACCCGCTGCCGTTCGCCACCGGACAAGCTGCGCACGTCGCGCTGCGCCAGATCGCCGACATCCAGCGCCTGCAATGCAGTGGCGGCCGCCTGATAGTCGGCGTCCGAATCCCAGTAGGCCGAATCGCGATAAGGATGACGTGCCGTCAGCACCGTCTCAATCACCCGATAGCCGAATGCATCGTTGCGGCCCTGCGGCAAAAAGGCACGCTGGCGGGCGATCTCCGCCAGCGGCCAATCCTGCAACGCCCGCCCCTGCAATTGCAAGCTGCCGGCAGCCGGGCCATGCAAACCGGCCAGCGCCCGCAACAACGTGCTTTTGCCGGCGCCGTTGCGGCCGATCACGCACCAGCATTGGCCGGCCTCAATCTGCCAGTCGAGCCCGGCGACCAACAGCCGTTCGCCCATCCGCAACGATAAGTTCAGCGTCTGCATCATGTTATTTTTTGTGGATATGGTGCAACTGCAACAGGAACAGCGGCACCCCGATCAAGGCCGTGATCACCCCGACCGGGAACTGCTGCGGCGCCGCCAGACTGCGCGCCAGCGTATCCGCCAGCACCAGGAAAGAGCCGCCGACCAGCGTCGCCGCCGGCAACAGCAAGCGGTGATCCGGCCCCAGCGCAAAGCGGCAGGCATGCGGCACGATCAAGCCGACAAAGCCGATGCTGCCGGCGCTGCTGACGGCGCTCGCGGTCAGCAACGCAGCACAGAAAAACAATCCGCGCCGCAGTGCGCCGACCCGTATCCCCAGAGTCAGCGCGGTCTCGGCATGCAGCGCCATCACATTGATCGCGCGCGCCACCCGCATCGCAAAAATCAACGCCCCACTCAAGATCAACCAAGGCAGCCAGCGCGCTTGCGCGCCGGACAGATCTCCTATCATCCAGAACACCATCCCGCGCAAGCGGCTGTCCGGCGCCAGCGACAGGATCAAGCTCACCAGCGCACTGCAACCGGAAGCGACGATCACGCCGGTCAGCAACAACAACGAGGGATTGCCGTCCGCCATGCCGCCGCGCACATCACGCAGATCGCGATGCGCCAGCACAAACAACAACAAGGCCACCGCGATGGCGCCGCCAAAAGCGGCGATGTCCAGCACCCAGGTCGCGCTGAACAACAGCATCGCCGTCAACGCGCCGACCGCCGCCCCGCCCGACACGCCCAGCACATAAGGATCGGCTAGCGGATTGCGTAGCAGCGCCTGCATCATCACCCCCGCCAACGCCAAGGTGCCGCCGGTCACGAACGCCGTCAACGCCCGTCCCAGACGCAATTCCAGCAGGGTGGCGGCCAGTGAGGGGGAGCCGGCATGCGCATCGTTTGCGACAGCATGCTGCATGGCTTCAGCCAGCGCGGAGAATTGTTCTGAAAACGGCAAGGCGACCGAACCGACCACGCATGCGAACAGGATGCAGGCCAGTGCCGCCAAAGTCAGCCCGGCCAGCACCGTGCATGCCCGGCGGCGCTCCCTGGTCGGCGCGATAGCGAGCGCACTACGCACGGTGCCGGTCATCGCGCAGCACGCCGCATCGAGGCGCAGCGCCTGTCATTTTGTTTAACGTTCTTTGTAAGGATTTGCATTCAGGTCGCTTCCGGATTGCGATTGTCATCGTGACGCCAACTATTCTCAAACACCAGGTCTTGCAGGTTGTGCCGGGTGGCCCAGCCTTCCAGTTCCAGCATCGGCTTCGGATAAAACGCTTCGACATGACCCAAGCACAGGATCGCCATCGGCTTGGCGCCGGCCGGCATATCCAGTAGCAAGCGCAGCTGCTCGGGATCGAACAGCGATACCCAGCCCATTCCGATGCCTTCGGCCCGCGCCGCCAGCCAGATGTTCTGGATCGCGCACGAGACCGAGGCCAGATCCATTTCCGGCAGCGTGCGACGGCCGAAGATATATTCCTCGCGCCTATCCATCAATGCCACCACCAGCAGCTCGCCGCACTCGCGCACGCCTTCCACTTTCAAGCGCATGAATTCGTCTTCGCGCTCATGCAACGCATGCGCGGTATTGATGCGTTCCTGTTCGACCAGCTGGTGGATGGCGGCGCGCAAGGCGGGATCGGTAATGCGGATAAAGCGCCACGGTTGCATGAAGCCGACGCTGGGGGCCAGGTGTGCCGCGTGCAGCAGGCGCGTCATCAATTCCGGTTCGATAGGGTCGGGCAAAAAATGCCGCATATCGCGCCGTTCGGCAATCACCTTGTAGACCGCAGCGATCTCTTCGTTACTGAATTTGTTCATGGCATACCTGGCAGAAGCGGCTGGGGCCCCGTTCAACTGCCGGGAGAGTATAGGTGCCGAAGAAAGAACTGACAAGCTGCACCCACCCGGCTCTTCGGCGCTACGCGACAGAAAAGCGTAGCGCCATCCGCCGTTCATTGTGCTCCACATTCGGCGCATAACGCTATGTTCCATGATCAGATTCACCTCATACAGGAATCAGAGCCATCTGATAACAATGAGTCAACAAAATTACTAGACTTAATGAGCCGACGAGGCATCTGTTTGCCAATCTCTCAAGGAGAATCTATGTCTACGATCAAACACAGCTTTGCATCTCGTTCATTCGCCGTTCTCGGCGCCTCCTGTCTGCTGCCGACTTTGGCATCTGCCGCCACCCCTATCGATGTCGCCGCAATGCCGCAGGCGCGCGCCGCCTATGGCGGCAGTGACAATGGCGGTCTTAAAAATTTACCGGGCGTTAACGTAAGCGACCTGAAACCGCTACGCAGTACCACGCTGCCCAATGGCACGACGGTAACCCGCTACCAGCAGTACTACCAGGGCGTACCGGTGTGGGGGGAAGCGCTGGTTGAACAAAAACCGGCGGCAACGGTGAGATCTGCCGCCGCCGGCGCTCCCCGGTTGAGGGGGCGCTTCATTGCCGACATCGCGAACGATCTGCCGTCAAGCAAGCCGGCGCTGACCTCCGAGCAAGTGCTGGCGCAGGCTAAAAGCCTGAGGGCGTCTGCTTACGCTACTGAAAACGACATGGTCGAATTGGTTATCAAGCTTGATAAAAACAACGTGGCGCAATTGGTGTATCGCGTGTCGTTTTTCATGCCTGGCGCCAGACCGGAGCGTCCTCATTTCGTCATCGATGCCAATACGGGCACAGTACTCAGACAATGGGAAGGCCTCCCTCGTGCCAACGGTTATGGCCCAGGCGGCAATCAGAAAACGGGGTGGTACTGGTATGGTCCAGGCACGAAATATGGGCCGCTCAGAGTCACGAACGACTGTCGGATGGACAGTGGCGATGTCGTGACAATCGATATGAAAAATGACCCGGAACAGGGGAAGACACGCACTCCGTATCAATTTGCGTGCCCCAGCAATAATTACAAACCGGTCAACGGCGCCTATTCGCCATTGAACGATGCGCATTATTTCGGCACGGTGGCATTCAATATGTATCTGGACTGGCTACAAATGCGACCGCTGACGAAACGCAAATTTTACATACGGGTACATCCCTATCTGGACGACCAAGACAATGCATTTTGGGATGGCTCCACCGCTACTTTCGGCGATGGCGCTACTCGTTTTTATCCGCTGGCATCGGCGCTTGAAGTTGTGGCTCACGAACTCAGCCATGGCTTTACCGAACAGTATTCGGGGCTGATTTACGACGGTCAGTCCGGCGGCATGAACGAGGCGTTTTCCGATATTGCCGGCGCCGCGTCCAAGTATTACCTGACGGGGCGCGACGATTGGGAAAGCGGCCGCGAAATCAAGAAAGGAGCGGGAGCTCTTCGCTATATGAACAACCCGCCGAAAGACGGTAAATCGATCGATCACGCGTCGAAATACCGCGAAGGTATGGAGGTCCATTACAGCAGCGGCGTCTACAACAAAGCGTTCTATCTGCTGGCCAAGACAAGCGGCTGGAACACGCGCAAGGCGTTTGAAGTATTTGCCGATGCGAACCTGTACTACTGGATGCCGGATAGCACTTTCCAGCAAGGTGTTTGCGGCGTATTGAATGCGACGCAAGGTCGGGGGTACAAGTCGGAGGATGCGGCGGCGGCGTTCAAAAAAGTCGGGGTGCAGTGCCAAACGCGATGACATGGAGACACCTCTAAAAACCTGCTCCAATATTGGCAAGCTCGGCAATATTGGAGATTAGGGGCTTTAAGCATCGACCACCAGCAACTCCCCATAGCCGATGCTGTGCGGCGTACGCGCCGCATGCAGCGCCGCATCGGCCAAACACAAGCCCAACTGACAAGCCAGCAGCAAACGTATCGTGCCCGCATGGCAAACCACGATGGCACGCTTGTGCCGCGACTGCCTTAAGTCATCATAAAAGGCGCAAACCCGTTGCGCCATCTGCAACAGATTCTCACCACCGCCGGGCCGGTAGCCAGCCATATCGTCGGCCCAGGCGTCGATTTCACTGCGGGCAATAGCGTCCCATGCGCACATTTCCCATTTGCCGAAATGCATCTCGGCCAGCCGCGCATCGTACCTAACCGGCGCGCAGGCCAACGTCTCGGCCAAGTCCTGCGCCAATCCCGCACACCGTTGCAGAGGACTGGAGAACAGCGGGCATTTTCTTGGCAGCAGCGCACTCAAGGATTGCAAGGCGCGCGCCTGTTCTTCGGCGGCAACGGCCAGATCGGTACTGCCGTAGCAGGTATTCGCGGCGACCAGCGGCGGTGGATGACGGACCAGATAGAGGCGCATGGGGATGGCAGTTCAATGGCAAATCAACGACCGGCGACGGCCGACAAGGCCAGATAAAACGCGACTTCCGTCAGCTGCTGCACCGCTCCCAGGCAGTCGCCGGTATAGCCGCCGATACGCCGCACGAACATGCGCGCCAGCCATGCCGTTGCCAGCGTCGCCGCCAGCACGCCAAGCGCAATGCTGATCCAGGACAGCCAGCCGCCAAGCCCGACGGCCAGCAGCGGGATCGCTGCCGTCAGCCCGCCGCAACAAAAGGTGGCAAACGACATCGGCGACACCAGCGCTTGCGCCTTGCCCTCTTGCCGCACATAAGGCAGACGCCACATCAGCGCCAGCGCCGCCAGCCGCGACAAGGGATGCGCCACCAGCAAAGCCGCAAGCACTTGCGGCGCAGGCAGGCTGGCCAGCAACAGGCATTTCAACGCCACTAGCAAGCCGATGCCGATCGCCCCGTAAACACCGATCCGCGAGTCGCGCATGATCTCCAGCACCCGCGGCGCAGTCATGCCGCCGCCGAAGCCGTCGCAGACATCGGCGAAGCCATCCTCATGCAAAGCCCCGGTCAGACAAATACCGGCAATGGTCGACAGCAGCACCGGCAGCAACTGCCCCGGTTGCGGCCAGATCCACGCCGCCAGCGCATACACCAGCGCCGTCGCCGCAGCCACCACCAGCCCGACCGCAGGAAAATAACGCGGCGCTTGCTGCAGCCACTCCGGCGCAAACCCGACCCAACGCGGAATCGGCAGGCGCGTAAAGAATTGCAGCGCGATGAAAAACAGACGCAGCTGGCGCAGTCCCCAATGGCCCCAGCGCAGCGGCGAAATAATGGTCGGCAACATGGCCTTAGGCTATCTTGCCGCTGACCTGGGCCGAGGCAAAAGTCGCCATCTCACACAGGAAATTGACCGCCGCCTGCAGCAACGGCAATGCCAGCGCGCAACCGGTCCCCTCCCCCAGCCGCAAATCAAGTTGCAGCAGGGGTCGCACCGCCAGATGCTGCAGCATGCGCCGGTGCCCATGTTCGTCCGAGCAATGCGAAAAAACACAGTAATCGAGAATCGCCGGCTGCAAGCGCGCCGCCACCAGCAATGCGCTGCTGACGATAAAACCGTCAATCAGCAGCACCATGCGCCGTTGCGCCGCACCCAGCATGGCGCCGACCAGCATCGCGATTTCAAAGCCGCCAAAGGTGGATAAGACCTCCAGCGCCGTGTTCGCCGCGGTGTGCCGGGCGACTGCAGCCTCGATCACCTGCTGCTTGTGGCGAATGCCGTCAGCCGCCAAGCCGGTGCCGGCGCCGACGCAGTCGCCGACCGCAATCCCGGTCAGCTTGTGCATGATGGCGGCGGCCGCCGTCGTGTTGCCGATCCCCATTTCACCGAAACCCAGCACATTGCCCTCCAGCGATCCGGCCAGCGCCATCCCGTGCTGCATCGCACCGAGACACTGCTCCATCGTCATCGCCGGTTCCCACGCGAAATTGCGGGTGCCATGCGCCACTTTAAGATCGATCAAGCCCTCGCGCGGCCCGAAATCATGATTCACCCCGGCATCGACGATATGCAGCGCGCAACCGTTCTGGCGCGCAAAAACATTGATCGCCGCCCCTTGCCGCAGGAAGTTCTCCACCATTTGCCAGGTCACGCTTTGCGGATACGCGGAAATATTTTCCGCGACGATGCCGTGGTCGCCGGCGCAAACCAGGATCGCCGGTGCGAGCAATTGTGGCGCCAGCGTTTGTTGAATCAAGCCAATCTGCTTGGCCAGCGGCTCCAGCATGCCGAGGCTGCCGAGCGGTTTGGTCTTATTGTTGATCGCCGCATCGAGGGCAACGGACAGAGCGGCATCGTGGGTGGAATCGATTTGAGGGATGGGCATAGGGTTACCAGGGCGTTGTAGGGTGGAAAAGCGCAGCGACTTTCACCGTTTTAGATACGTCAAACACATGCGGCGCATCAGGAGAGCAAGCACGAAGCAGATGATACACAAACCGATATCGGGAAACCCCATGCCGGATCAACAAGAGAATGCAATAATTGCTGCGCTCATTATGTCGTCGTGCGCGCAGTAGCGCAAAAACATACAGGCAAGCTGTTTACCTAACGAAAGGGAGAAGATATGCGATATACACATTGGTTGTTAAAACCGTTGGCCGCATCAGCGCTCGCGCTGGTCTTGCTGGGCAACGTACAGGCCGCATCGCTGCCAGCGGTCGAGGCGCAAAACGGCATGGTCGTGAGCTCGCAGCATCTGGCCTCGCAGGTCGGGGTCGATATCCTCAAAAAAGGCGGCAACGCGATCGATGCCGCGGTAGCGGTCGGCTATGCGCAGGCAGTGGTCAATCCGTGCTGCGGCAATATCGGCGGCGGCGGCTTCATGACCATCCACCTGGCCGACGGCCGCGACACCTTCATCAACTTCCGCGAAACAGCCCCGGCCGCGGCCAGCGCCAATATGTACCTGGATGCCGAAGGCAAGGTCATCAGCGACTCCAGCCTGTACGGCTATCTGGCGGTCGGCGTGCCGGGCACCGTGCTCGGACTCGACAGCGCACACCGTCAATACGGCAAGCTGACCCGGATGCAAGTGATGCAGCCGGCGATCAAGCTGGCGCGCGACGGCTTCATCCTGAATCGCGGCGACACCGACATTCTCGACACCACCATCGAACGCTTCAAAAAAGATCCGGAAGCCGCCCGAATCTTCCTGCGCCGCGACGGCACGCCGTTGCAGCCGGGCGACCGGCTGGTGCAAAAAGACCTCGCCAGAACATTGGAAGCGATAGCCCGACGCGGCCCCGACGCCTTCTATAAAGGCGCGATTCCAAAAGCGGTCGAACGCGCCTCCAAGAACGGCGGCGGGATCATCACCGCAGCCGATTTCGCCGGCTACAAAATCAGCGAAAGCGCCCCGTTGTCCTGCGATTACCGCGGCTACGTGTTCGTCTCGGCGCCGCCGCCCAGCTCCGGCGGCGCCACCATGTGCCAGATCCTCAACACACTGGAAGGCTACGACATGAAGGCGCTCGGCTACCACTCGGCGGCCTCGATCCATTACATGAGCGAAGCAATGCGGCATGCCTATATGGACCGCAACACCTTCCTCGGCGACCCGGCTTTCGTCAAAAATCCGCTGGAGCGCCTGCTGAGCAAATCCTACGCAGCATCCATCCGCGACAAAATCAGCGCCGACAAAGCCACTCCATCATCCGAGGTGCAGCCCGGCATGGAGCCGCACGAAAAGCCTGAAACCACCCACTACTCGATCGTCGACAAGGCCGGCAATGCGGTATCCACCACCTACACCGTCAACGGCCGCTTCGGCGCGGTTGTGATCGCACCGGGCACAGGCTTTTTCTTGAACGACGAGATGGACGACTTCACCGTCAAGGTCGGCGTCAAGAACCTGTACGGACTGGTGCAAGGCGCGACCAACTCGATCGCCCCCGGCAAGCGGCCGCTGTCGTCGATGTCGCCGACTTTGGTTACCAAGGACGGCAAAACCTTCATGGTGCTCGGCTCGCCGGGCGGCTCGCGGATCATCAGCATCACGCTGCAAACCGCGCTCAATGTGATCGACTACGGCATGACGCCGCAAGAAGCGGTCGACGCCCCGCGCATCCATCATCAATGGCTGCCGGACGAGGTCTATTACGAAACCCGCGGACTGTCGCCTGACACGCTGAAAGTCCTGGCCGGCATGGGCTACAAGATGACCGAGCAAACGCCCTGGGGCGCGGCGGAGCTGATCATGATCGGCTTGCCGGGCGCGGCGGGCGTCGCCACCTCGGCCAGCTCCGGCAACGATGCGGCGGTATCGGGCAAGGTGCGGCCTGGTTTCTACTATGGTTCCAACGACGTGCGGCGGCCGTCCGGTTCGGCCATCGGTTATTGAAGTAAGAAAGGTTGGGCTGCAAAGCCCAACGCGATCGAGCCGACAGTGCAGATTGTAAGCAGGTGTAATACCCGGTAAGCGGATGTAATACCCGTCAACGCATCGTCGAGGCGCGGCGTTTTTTGCTCAGTGACACGGGAATTGCCCCGCTTAATTAACCACCTGAGGACCACACCATGAAAAACGTAATCTCTGCACTGATCGTCGGTTTGTTTGCTAGCGCAGCATTCGCACAAACTCCTGCTCCAACCGCTCCAGTGGCAAAAGCTGAAGTGAAACAAAGCAAGGAAGTGACCAAAGCCGAAGTCAAGGAAACCAAAACTGCAGTCAAGACTGAAGCCAAGGAAGCTACAGCAACTACCGGCGCGAAAGAAGAAGTCGCCGGCGCCAAGGTTGACGCGAAAAAAGCCAAAGTCAAAGCCCATCACAAAGTAGTGAAGGCAAAAGCCGACGAAGCTAAAGTCGACGCAAAAGAAGCTGTAGCACCGGCACCAGCACCAGCCAAGTAATTGGCTAGCGCTGAATAACAAAGACAGGTTTCACCCTAACGACCCGGCCGCATATGCGCCCGGGTCGTTTTTCATTACGATTTACGCCCGCTAGTCCCCTATCGTTGGATTTTTCAGCCCAACCGCGCTCTGCCGCCCGACACGTTGCACATTCTGGTCCGGGTAATCGCATCAATTTGACCTGCCATGTGCATCGCACTTGAGCAGCGAATCACCAAGTATTAATGGGAACAGTCCGGTACATTACTGTTTTTTTCCGCGCTACCGAACCCCCATCCTGTGAACCCGCTTATCGCGAAAGCCAGACCGATGAAAACAATCGCCGCCCTACTGTTCGCCGCCATTTACACAACGGGCGCTTACGCCACCTGCTTTAGCGACTCACCAATAGAGCTTGCAAAAAATCTTCACGACAAGCATAGGGAGTTCTATCAAAAGCCATCTGCCGATGCACGCCAGCTCATTCATTCGTCATTTTTAAAAGCAGTCGACCATGAAGATCGGTGCCGAGAGAAAGACGACACCTGCACATTGGATGCCGACCCCTGGGATGACGCACAAGACGGCGCCGCGAAACCGCCATTCGAATACCAGGTGTTGCATCTGACACCGACTGCATCAACGGTGCGCTTTAATTTCAGATTCACCGTGGACGACAAGCATTATTCGCCACGGCACGCGACGTTGAAATTCAAAAGAGAGGGCGCTGGAAATTGCTGGAAGGTTGATGACCTGATTACCAATAGCGGCCTGTCTCTGCACGACACATTCAAGAACCGCAAACCCTGATTTTTCAACTCTTTGCGGAACGAAAACCGACAAAGGAAGAGAGCTGTGATCCGGTTAAAGACCGCAGCAAAAAGAGTATGAGTGCCTGAGCATGCAGCGCCGTTTGTAAGCAGGTGTAATACCCGGTAAGCGGATGTAATACCCGTCAACGCATCGTCGAGGCCCGGCGTTTTTCACTCAGCGACACGGGAATTAACCCACTTAATCAACTTCACTTGAGGACTACACCATGAAAAACGCAATCTCCGCACTGATCGTCGGCTTGTTCGCTAGCGCAGCATTCGCACAGACTCCTGCTCCAACCGCTCCAGTGGCAAAAGCTGAAGTAAAACAAAGCAAGGAAGTGACTAAAGCCGAAGTCAAAGAAACCAAAGCTGCAGTCAAGACTGAAGCCAAGGAAGCCAGCGCAACTGCCGGCGCGAAAGAAGAAGTAGCTGGCGCAGAAAAGACCAAGGTCAAAGCCCATCACAAAGTAGTGAAGGCAAAAGCAAAAGCCGACGAAGCTAAAGTCGACGCGAAAGAAGCAGTCGCACCAGCACCAGCCAAGTAATTCCCTGGCAGTGAATAACAAAGACAGGGTTCGCCCTGATGCCGTTCGACCCAGGGACTTTTTAGTGACTTGAACGGTATAACGCTTTGATTTCGCCTTAACGACCCGGCCGCATATGCGCCCGGGTCGTTTTTCTATTTGGGGGGTGACACGGCGCTGGAGGCTATCCCCGGATGTCCGATCGCGACTCTCTGCATGTCGATGGCCTGCTTCCGAAGTTCAAAGTCGACCTTCAGAAGATCGGCGACGCTCCCTATTTGGGGCGACGCCGACGTTTAGCATCGTTGGCGACCCGCCGGACTACCGTAGGGCGGATGAGCGTAGCGTTATCCGCCGCTTGATGTACCACAAGTGCTTGACGCATCCAAAACGGCGGATAACGCTGCGCTCATCCGCCCTACCGACGGTGGCGGTCAGCGGCTAGGCTTTGCGCTGCCTGGCAATCAACTCGTTCAGGTAATCAATGATGGCTTGGGCCTGTTCCGCCATCGTGCCGGTAGAGGCCAGCATCCAGCGCAGCTTCACGTCGATATCGAACGCGTTCAGCAGTGGCGGACAGGCGGGGTCGCCGTGCTCTTGGGCCAGATGGTTGGCATGCAGCGCCGACAGACATAGATGAATGCCTTGGCTCATGTCGAGCACAAAAGCGATGAATTGCGTCGCTGGATCGCTGCGCAGGTCTTGGTCCAACCACGAGAACGGTTGAAGATCTGCTGTAGCGGGGATGGGTGGGGATGGACGGGTTTCTTACTATTACTCATTGCGAGCTCCTAACGTGCGGTTAAACCGCATTGCGCGGTCAGTACGCTACGTGCAACTCGGTCCCCAATACTGCAGGGACCGGGCGACTACAAACGTTCTCGGGTGCTACGGCAATTATTGGCGTTCTGCCATTTTTGGCTGTGCCGGAGGACAATCAAGTTTTGCTGTTTGAGGGAGTATTTCGATGGACTTACTGCCGGCTATAGAGGATGCCTTTGCTTGGCGCGTCCGGCCTGATGTATTGACCGATTCCAAACAACTTAGCGACGCAGAACTGGATGATGTTCTCGCCATCTCTCGCCTGGACTGGCGGGAAGTGACGAGCGAAAAGTGGGAGCAGTATTTCGATGTCATTTGCTGGTTATCGCCGCTGGCTTTTTGCTTTTATTTGCCGGGGATCTTCAAAGCCACTATTGACGATAACGAGCCGAATCTTATTGTGGTCGGCAGCATTGTCTCCATGCTCGACAGGAGCCCCAAGCCGGAATGGTGGGACGATTTTTTCTTGCCGCGCTGGACCTTGCTGACGGAGCCGGAATGCCGGGTGACCCAGGAGTGGATATTGTGGCTGTCCAATTTCGGCAATGCGGCTTTGTCGGATGATGCTCTCGAAAGATCATTGCAAACGCTTGAGTTGCTGATTTCAAAACGCGGCAAGAAATAAGGTAAGCATTATCCGAATAGCTCATTTCACATCGGGCACGCTGGAGGCCAGCGGCGTATTGAACGCTTCATGCGCCCGGCGCCTGGCAAGATAGCGGCGGCGGATTACCGCATTGGCCGGCTCGGAGACATAGCGCGATACCAGCGCAGCGGCCAGCGCCGACAGTCCGAGAAATAACAGCAGCCACGGCAATCTTGCGCCATAGCCCAGCTGCTCTTTGCTCAACACATTGCGCAGCAGGCCCAGCACGATGATATGGAACAGGTAGATTTCATAGCTGTGCCGTCCCAGCCAGCGTACCGTGCTGCTCACGCGGCCGGTGCTCCAGCCGGTCGTGCGATCGTTGGCCGCGCCAAGCAAAAAGGCGGCACTGGATACGGCGATCAGCGAGAAGCCGAATATCTCGTGGCCGCTTATGCCGCGCAGGTAGACCGCGGCCAGCGCGATGCCGGCGATCAGCCGCAGTGCGCGGCCGTAGTTGGCAGCAAGCTTGACGCGGCGCGCCAGCAAGGCGGTCAGGCAACCGAAGGCGATGGCATCGAAGCAGGCCAGATAGCCGTACATAAAGAAGATTTCATTGTCGGTGTGGTGATTGCGATAAATCGGGCCGATGACAATGGCCGCGACACACGCTGCGACGATCAGCCAAGTTCGGCGCAGCAGCATGCACGCCAACGGCAGCGCCAGATAGAACACCTCCTCAACCGATAGCGACCAGTAAATATTGAGGCAGTAGTTGAAATAGCCGGTCGATTGCATCAGCACGTTGTGCCAGAAGGTCAGCACCGATCCGGCCGCAATCAGGAAGTAGGAAGCAGGCCGTTGGAGGTCGCCGTCGCTATTGTCGAAAAACGGCAGGTCCAGGCAGCCCAGCGTGACGATGACGGCGAGCGCCAGCAGCAGGCTGGGCATGATGCGGGCAAAACGGAACAGGTAGAAGGTGCGTGCGTCGATGTCTTTCAAATCGCCCCAGCGCGCCAGCGAGTTCGACGTAATCAAAAATCCTGAAATCACAAAGAACATGGTGACGCCGAAGTTGCCGTTGTATGCAATCGCCTTCAGCAACGCCAGGGGCAAAAGCGTGCCAAGCGGGCTGTCCTTGAGACCATAAGCCAGCGCGAAGTGCAAGATCAGCACGCAGGAAATGGCGACGCCGCGCAGAAAATCGACGCGGGCGTTTCTGGTGTAATCGGCTGACGCCATTGTTGTTCCTTGCTGAAATGATTTTATTAATTTGGAAAACGCGTTCGTGAATTTCATTCAACCGTGATGGGCAAATCACGATCGTTGATCGCCTGGTTGCCGGCGTAATCGGCTGCAAAAATCCGGATCAGGTAGTCGCCTTGCGGCAAATCGGCGGCGCGCCAACTGCCGGTTTTTGCGCGACCGTCGCGCACCGTGTTGGTCACGACATAAAGAAAGCGCGTGGCGCCGCTGCTGTGCACGGTGTCGCCGCTGCTGTCGGCGTAAGCAATCTTGACGGCTTCGCGATCGGGCGGCAGGCGATTGAATTCGAGGTTGACCAGCGCTTGTTCGAAACCGCGCACAGGGGTTCCGTCGGCGTGCAGGATTTGATAGCCGAGCTTGTATAAACCCAGGCGGCGGCGGGCGGCATTGCCGTCCATTTGATCGTAGGCGTCAACCACGATGCTGAAGTCTCCCAGGCTGCGCTGCACCAGCAGGCGCCCGCCGCGTTTTTTGCTCAATCTCCGTGCGGCGCGATCGAAGAGTTGAATGTCTTCGATGCGGGGCGGCAGCTGGTCCTTGAATCCGGGGAACGATAATGTGAGCGGATTGACTTCCGCACCGGCGGGGCTGTATTCGAGATGGACGTGATACATGCGATTGACGGTCCCGAGCGCATCGCCGACGCTGAATCGAGTGCCGCGCTTGACGCGCACCCGCATCGGCTTGCCGTCGTTATCGTTGAGCACGATAAAGCGCGCCGGGTCTATCGGCTCATCTTTTTCGGTACGGCCGACCCGCATGTGAATGTAGGTCATGGTGTCGATGCCGAGGCCTTCGCTCAAGCCGCCGTAGCCCCAGTTGGGCAGCACGCTGCTGGTTTTTTCGTCGGCCACGGCCAGCACCGGTGTGCCGATAGCGGCTTGCACGTCGACGCCGCTATGAAAATGATCGCGGCTTTCGCCGTCATAGTTGCCGCGCACTTCTCCCATCGTGCCGACGATTTCATGCCATCTGTTTTGCGGCTTGAGCGGCCATGGGAATGACGCAGGCTGCGCCGCCCGAATCGACGATTGCGGCGATGACCGCAGCGCAGCGCCACCGGTGTGTGCGGTTGTTGGCAGGCCGGTCGCCGGCATTTTCGGCGTTACTTTTCGCACCATGTAATCGGCGGCGTCGGCCACATACAATGCGCCGCTGCGGTCCAGCGCAATGCCGGTCGGACTTTTCAAGCGTGCTGCCGTATCGTCGCCGATCGCAACGTCGATGCCGATGCCGGTCAGTCCGCGCAATTCGCCGCTTGGCGAAATTTGCAAGATGCGCCCGCGTGCCGTATCGCCGACGTAGAGGAAGCCGTCCGGCGTCAATGCCAGTCCCTGCGGCCTTTTCAATAGTGCCTCGCGGTCTTTCGGCGGCGAACTGGCTATCGTTGTCACCTCGCCGGCGCCGGTCAATTTGCGAATAGCGCTGTTTTTGGTATCGGCGATGAATAGATCGCCTTTCGCATCGACCACCAAGGCGCACGGCGTATCGAATAAGGCATCGGCCGCCGGCCCGTCCTGATAACCCGGCCGGTCGCCGCCGGCCAGGGTTTTGACTTGGCCATCTGCTCCAATCACCCGAATCCGGTCGTTATAGGTGTCGGCCACATACACATTGCCGCGCTGATCGACGGCCACCCCTACCGGGCCGTTGAACTGCGCGCCGCTCGCCGGGCCATTGCGATAGCCGGCCTTGCCGTTACCCGCGACAGTCGTCACGACTCCTTCCGGCGTGATTTTGCGAATCGCGTTGTTGCCGGTATCGGCGACAAAGACATTTCCGGCTTGATCGATCGCCAGGCCCGATGGCGTGTTGAAAGCGGCGCTTGCCGCCGAACCGTCGGCAAAGCCTTCCTGCGCGCCGGCCAGCGCCGTGACCGCACCGTCAGGCGTGATTTTGCGAATGCGATTGTTGTTGCCGGCATCGGCGACATAAAGATTGCCTTGGCGGTCAACGGCAAGGCCAAAGGGATCGGCGAAGCGCGCATGCAGCGCTGTGCCGTCAAGCACGCCGGGAGTGCCGTCGCCGGCTACGGTTGTTATCTGTGCGGCCCAGGCGAAGTCGGTGGGCATGGTGCTTTCTTGCGCCAGCGTTTGCGTCAGCCAGCCGGAGCCGCTTGGCCTGGATCCGTCCTGAAGCAAAAAATAATAGGTGATTGAACCTGCGCCGAGTACGAACAACGCCGCCAACGTTAGCTTGGTAAATTTTCGAAACACTCTGTATGACCTGCTTTATGCGAAGCGTGCAGATTAACTGATCCGAATTATTTCTCAAAGGCAAACCGTACGCCATAGCGCGTAGGTCGGAAAAGCGCAGCGTCTTCCGACATCCGGTGCGCCGCTGAAAAAAAGCCAAGGGCTTGACCAGCTGGTGCGATTCTCGCCGTCGGAAGACGCTGCGCTTTTCCGACCTACTTCTTGTTGCTTGTGCGGGTTACGCGTTGTGGTCCGCGTAGATTGTGATTGAACCGAAGGCGAAGCCCAACAAAAGCGCGGCAACATGAGTAAAACGCATGAACGCATCAATATTCATGGTTTTGTCGGCTACCGATTCAAATTTACACTGCGCCTTTCGTCCTACCGAAAGAGCACGCATGCCTTCCACCAATCTTCATTTCATGCTGGCATCCCTGCCAGGCGCCGAGCATTCCATGCCATTGTTTGATGTGCTGCACGTCCCGCCAAGCACGCTGCGGCCGCGCTCGGATGCGGTGTCGCGGATCGAGATTGCGCAGGCTTTGAATATGCTGCTGTTCGAGAAATTGTTGAAAGCTGTCCCGCATGGGAATGACTACGTGGCGGACGCGGTGCGCGTCGGCAGCAAGGTGCGCTTCGATCACGGCGCGTTGCGGACTGTGCTCGGCATCAGCACCGGCATGTTGCCGGCCGGCGAAGCGGCGTTTACCCGCATCCTGCGGCCCTTGGGCTATCGCCTGAACGGGGTTTATCCCTTGCAGCGGCTCAGCATGACCGGCCGCGCTTATGCGCATGAAGATGCGCCGGAGGACATCGCGCAATTCTTTGTCAGCGAATTGCATCCGCATCATTTTTCCGCAACCTTCCAGACCACCGTCAACAAGATCCTGGCGACTTCGCAAGACCCGCTCGACGCCCATTCAAAACAATTGTTGCAGCACCTGAGCACGCACCGGAGCCTGGCGGGGACCGAGGCGCTGGCGCTGTTGCCGGTGCTGGTGCGCTGTTTTGACCGCCAGCACTCTCTGCCGACGATCGCCGAGTACCGGACGTTGCTGGCCGAATCGGCTGAAATGGCGTGGATCTCGACCGAAGGCAACGCCTTCAATCACGCCACCGACCGCGTGGCCGATGTGGCGGCGGTGGCCGACGCCCAGCGCCAATTGGGGCGGCCGATCAAGGACGCGATCGAGGTGTCGCGTAACGGCCGGGTGCGCCAGACCGCCTTCCGCGCCTGCCCGGTGACCCGCATGATGCAGGATGAAGACGGCACGCCGGTCGAGATGCAAGTGCCCGGCTCATTCTATGAATTCATCTCGCGCGAGCGTTATCTGGATGAGGACACACAGACAGACAAGCTCGATCTCAGCTTCGACAGCGGCAATGCCCAGGGCATTTTCAAAATGACAGCCGCTGCCGCGCCACCCGTACTGGTGGACGCCTGAGATGGAGCAAGTCATTCAAGCTATTGAGGCATTGCTGGGACCGCAAGGCTGCTTGATCGACCAAGATGCGCGCCGGCCTTACGAATCCGGGGCGCGCTACGGCAACGGCAGCGCCGCTTGCATCGCACGGCCAGCCAATGTCGAGGAAGCGGCGGAGCTGCTGCGCCTGTGCGCCCGGGACAAGATCAGGATCGTGGCGCAAGGCGCAAATACCGGCCTGGTCGGCGCGGCGTCGCCGGATCGCTCCGGCCGCGATGTGGTGCTCAGCATGGAACGCATCAAGGGCATCGTCGAGATCGACCCGGTCGATCGCGTGGTGCAGGCTTATGCCGGCACCCGCCTGTCGGATCTGAACCAGGCGCTGGCGCCGCATGGGCTGTGCTTTCCGATCGACCTCGGCGCCGATCCGTCGCTGGGCGGCATGCTGGCGGCCAATACCGGCGGCGCGCGCCTGATTCGCTACGGCGATGTGCGGCATAACGTGCTGGGGCTGGAAGCGCTGCTGATGAACCCGCCCGGCCAGCGGCTGGACCTGACCAACCGCCTGCGCAAAAACAATACCGGGCCGGATTGGAAGCAATGGTTCATCGGCACCGGCGGCGCTTACGGCATCGTCACGCAAGCGGTGTTGCAGGTGCATCCGCTGCCGCAGCAGTGCGCCACCGCGCTGGTGGTGCCGGCTTCGCCGGAGGCCGGCTTGCTGTTGCTGCGCGACGCCGAGCGCCATTTCTCCGATTTCCTGACGGCCTTCGAGGGCATCTCGCACAATGCGATGCAATCCGTGCTGCGCCACCTGCCGGGCATGCAGGCGCCGTTCGAACCATTGCCGCCGTATGCCTTCCTGATTGAATTAAGCAGCGCCCGCCCGCGCAGCGCCGACTTCGATCTGGAAAAATTATTCGGCGCGTGGCTGGAAGCCTGCTTCGGCGATTTGATCCTGGATGCGGTGATTGATAAGCCGGAGGTGTTGTGGCGGCTGCGTCATGCGATCAGCGAAAGCGTGCGCCACGAAGGCAAAGTGATCGCGTTCGACATCGCGGTGCCGCGCTCCCGGCTGGCGGCATTTCGGGAAGAGGCGGTGGCGCTGGTCGGGCGCGGCTATCCCGGGGTCGGAGTGTTTGATTTCGGTCATTGGGGCGATGGCGGCTTGCATTTCAACCTGGTCGTCCCGCAAGCGCTGATGGAGGTCTGCTCGGAAGAACGGATCGCTGTCCTGCGGCAGGAGATTTACGATCTGGCAGTGCGCAAATATCGCGGCAGCTTCAGCGCCGAGCACGGCGTCGGACCGTTCAACCAGTCGTTTTACGACCGTTACACGGCCCCCGAACAACAAGCTCTGGCGGCCGGCATGCAAGCCGCTTTCGACCCTGAGCGGCTGCTGGGCGCGACGCGCTTCATGTCTGCGCAGTAGCCGGGCCCGATTGATGAGGAAATATGCCTGATTCGCCACATCGGCAGACTGATGGATCTCGCGTTTGGTATAGTGCTTGCCTGACAGCAAGCCCTATTACCGTTACCCGAAAAATGCGCAGATTCATCCCCTCGACTTCTTGCCTGATTGCCTTTGACACCGCAGCGCGTCATCTTTCCTTTACCAAGGCCGCCAACGAGTTGCACATGACCCAGGGCGCGGTCAGCCGGCAGGCCGCGATCCTGGAGGATTACCTGGGCGTCAAGCTGTTCGAGCGCATCAACCGGCGCTTGATCCTGACCGAAGCCGGGACCGAATACGCGAGCCAGGTATCGGCCATCCTGAAGCAAATCGAGCTGGCCACCTTCCAGGTGATGGCGCACAAGAATTCGGCCGGGGTGCTCAAGCTGGCCACGCTGCCAACCTTCGGCATCAAATGGCTGATTCCGCGCCTGGTCAAGTTCACGGCAGCCCATCCGGACGTGATCCTCAACCTGAGCACCGAAGTGCTGCCGTTCGATTTCAACCAGCGACAGGTGGATGCCGCGATCCACTTCGGCGAACCCAATTGGCCGGGGGCGATGATGGTGCGCCTGATGGGCGAAGAAGTGGTGCCGGTATGCAGCCTGGCCTTAAGCCAGACCATCAGCCGCATCGAAGACCTGGCCGGCATGACGCTGTTGCAGCACACCACCCGGCCGCAAGCCTGGCAAGACTGGTTCGCGCATGTCGGCGTGGCCTGCCCGGATGCGCTGTCCGGCCCCCGCTTCGAACAATTGTCGATGGTGATCCAGGCCGCCGCCGCCGGCTTGGGCGTGGCGCTGATGCCGAAGTTTTTGGTGGAAGCCGAAATTGCGCTGGGCCAATTGCATGTGCCCTTCCCGTTCGCCGTCAAAAGCCCGCAATCGTATTACCTGACCTATCCCGAGAAAAATGCCAGCAAGCCGGCTGTGATCAAGTTCCGCGAGTGGCTGTTGAGTGAGTTGGCTGAGGTCTGAGGTGGGGCAGTCCCCATTTTCGCGGCTTTTGGTGAAACCACAATTCTCATTAATCTGTTAGCTCAACGACCCTACAAAAAATCTGTGGGGAAGCGCGGAAAAATAGGCAATGGCACAAACCCGCGATTGAAAGAAAAGCCACCCACTCCGGGGATATCGGAGAGAGTGGCTTTCTATTCGAAATAAGCGGATGTAGTCAGCTCATGTTGGGCTTCGCAAGCTCAGCCCAACATACAAGCCTTACCGCGTTAATCAGAAATCACATCCGCATCAAAACAATAGAACGATAAATATGCGTGCTCATCTTCAGAGGTGACTCTCATTCGAACATCAGGCCATTGATCGTTGCTCATATCTTCAATAGACAATCCAACGATACTCATATTTATAAATGGTCCTGTTCTAATTTCCACATTACGTACCCCAAAGAATTTTAGCCGCACAGAAGCCCCGTCACGATCAATCATTGTGAGTATTAAATTGCCCTGATTGACGCAACCAACTTCATCTTCGGAGTTCCGCTCAAAACTAAAATCACCGAGTAAATTGTATCGAGCGACTAGCAATACATTTATCTCTTGCAATGTTTTCTTCATGACTATCGACTCCTTGGGCCTGGCCCGGGTAAATGATTTTCTGTAGCGTGTAGGTTGGGCAGAATGTAATGAAGCCCAACATTCCATGCTCGCCCATCTCAATCAACCCATTCCCCAAGAAGTGCGGAAAAAATTGGCAATGGCGCAAGCCCGCGCTTGAAAGAAAAGCCACCCAATCCGTGGATATCGGAGAGGGTGGCTTTCGTATTCTAGATACAAGGATATTGTCCGCTCATGTTGAGCTTCGCAAGCTCAGCACCAACAAGCCCAACCGCGTTTTGTCATCGCAAATTCTGGCTGAAATTCACCTATAGAAAAAGGTGCTTGCACGGATACCGAGTTGCGCCTTGTACCTACAATGGCAAATATGTTATGACGACAGAGTCTCCGTCTACCGAACTTCGCATTTCATAATTTGCCGACAATGCCATGTAATGCGTCGCGTGTAGCAACATCATTAACAAACCGCACCAAACTGATGGTGCTTTCCAAGTCCCTTTTTTTATCAACTCAACTTCGTCAAATGGAAGCCATTCCCCTACCTCCTTGGCAAGCATCCGTCCCCTCCAATCACCTTTAATCGAAATTTCGAAAATTTCATGCGCGTTGAGGGCTCGTCGCGCATCAGTCAGAAAATTCTTGCTTGGATAGATTGTTTTCAATGATGGCCTCCGCCAATGACTTTCTTGCATATTGCATATGCTGTTAAGCAGGAAGAATACCCTAGCGCTCGTAAATATATGTTCGGGGAGCTTTGCTGCACTGCCGCCTTACAAACGCTAAAGACGGTGTCACAGTCCGGCTTTTGAGCTGGTGGCAGTTTTGGCGGAGGTTGTCATCTCAAATTCTGGCTACGTCTTTTAGTAGCAATTCAGCTTCTTCACGACTTGCTTGAGTGATGGAGTCTGATTTAGAAGCCACCTGGAGATATTTCATAGCTAGTTCGCGACTTCTCTTACTCGGCCCCTGGAGATGAAGCTTTGCAAGCTCAAGCGCTGCATCTCCATCTCCTTCATCTACGGCTTTAGACAACCAAAATTTCGCTCGCCTGATATTGCCTGAATCTCTATGCACAAGTCCTATATTCGAGTATGCACACGAGTCACCACTTTTGGCAGCCTTCCTGTACCAGGACAAAGCCTTCTCCCGGTCCTTCGACATACCGATGCCATGATCAAAAAAGTAGCCGATGCTATTCAGAGCATATGTATCACCTTCGCTGGCAGCCAAATTAAACAACTCAAACGCTTTTTCGACATTGCCGGCATCCCATTCTTGGTTAGCCCGCTCAAATAAGTTGTGTTCCGTTATGCTCTGATCATCAGGAACTTTATGCGCATTGAAATTCATAATGGTTCAACCTTAAAGAAAAGTTTTCGGCTTAACTATTGAGCAGAAAGTCCTATTGCTCCACCAATAGCAGCACCTGGTGGGCCAGCAATACACATCCCTCCCACTATTAACCCTCCTACGATTATCCCGCCCACTACATTTTGGCAAATAGGTCCACACATTTCCTTCTTCGTTTCTTTTGGCCAATCGGCTGGCTTTTTCTTTCGTACTTTTTTGCCATTTGGATCCTTGCAAATAATATAGTTAGGATCCTTGGGATCTTCTCTACAGTGTTTATAAGGGGTATTTGTGCCAATACCAGAAGAATTACCAACACCACCATTGCCAGCCAGTCCAAAAGAATCCATATAGCTCAATGGATTTTGATCCACGTATCCATATAAATGATTTAGTCCCTGCGCTTCTGTAATAACAGGAAGACCAAGCGAGATAGCGACATCCAATTCAGGGATATCGTAATTTCTTGTTATCCCAATCGGATCGCTTTCGACGTACCGCCCCTGCTGCGGATCATAGTCCCGGTAGTAATTGTAAAAATTATTGGTCTCTTTATCGTACAGCTGTCCCGGAAAGCGCTGGTTGTACATGAAGGCTCCCAGCCCACTTGGATTCTCATCCGGCGGCTGCAAGCCGAACGGATCGGCATTGTCCCAACGCCACACCATCTGGTTGTCGGTCGCCTGCGTAATCACCCGGGGCGTATTGATATGGTCGGCATAAACGTAGTACACATTCGTTGCCGTGGTTTGATTCGCGCCAGTGCCGGTCACCGTTTGTTTCAACACCGCTACTGGCAAGTCGCCCAGATACACCGTCTCTTCGATCACTTGGCCATTGGCGTCGTATTCGCCGATCAAATGACCAGCTTCGTCATACACATAGCTGTTGCTACCGGTTGCGACGATCGCTGCCGGGCCTTGTTTTTGCACCCGCTGATCGAGGCCGTTATGACTGTAGCTGACGGTATTGCCGGCGTTGGTCGCACTGATCATACGGCCACGGTCGCTGTAGGTGTAGCTGATACTACCGTCGCTGAGCAAATTGCCGGCGGCATCAAAGCTGTTGCTCTTGGCTGGCGCTGGTCCGGTCGTCGCGCTGAGCCGGTTGCTGCTGGCGGCGATCGTGTTGGCATAAGTGCTGCCGCCGAACGTCGCTTGAGTGCGGTTGCCGCTGGCATCGTATTGGAAATTCTGGTTGTTGGCGCCGCTGCTGCCGGTGACGCTGGTCAGCCGATCCAGGTTGTCATAGCCTTAGCCTTGGTTGTAATTGGCCGGGGCGTTGCTGCCGGTGCCGCTGCCGATGTGGCTGCTGCTGACGATCCGGCCGGCGGCGTCGTAGCTGACGCTGCGATTGGTGCCGTTGTTCAGCAGGTCGCCGAGCGGATAGCTGGTGATGCGGCCGTCGAGGTCGATGCCACGGGCGTAAGTGCTGCTGCTCAACGCATTGCTATTGCCCCAGGTCCAGGCATTGACCGCGCCGAACGCTTGATAACCGATGCCGGTCAATAGCGCAATGTTGCTACCGCTGTTGGTGCCGCCGCCGCTGGCATTGGTCGGGTTCAGGCTCAGGCTATTGACGCGGCCAGCGGCGTCATAACCGTAGTTGATCCGGTTGCCGCTCGGATAAGTCATGCTGGTGCGTTTGCCGACCGTGCTGCCGCTGCTGCCATAGGTATAGCTGGTGGTGCTGGCTGTGCTGCCGATGGTTTGGACTTTGCTCAGCAGGCGGCCGAAGCCGTCATACGCGTAGCTGGCTTGGCCCGAGCCGTCGATCATCCGCGTCAGGTGGCCTTTCGCATTTTGCGCACCACTCGCGCCGCCGTCATATTCGAACTGGGTCGCGGCACCGCTGCCGTAGTCGATCCGGGTCAGCCGATTCAGCGCATCGTAGCTGTAGCTGGTAGTCTTGCCGCGGGCGTCGGTGCGGGTCTTCAAGTTACCGGCTTCATCAAACGTCTTGCCAGTGCTGCCGGTATCGGGGCTGGTCAGCGCGGTCTGGTTGCCGAGGCCGTCAGTGCTGTAGCTGGTGACCAGATTTCTCGGGTCGGTGACTGTACTCAATTGGTCCTGACCGTCATAGCTGTAGCTGATGGTCGGGCTGCTGCCGCCAGCGGTCGGGGCCGGTTGCGTTTGCTGCATCAGGCGGCCCAGCGTGTCGTAGCTTTGCGTCGTCACATGGCCCAACGGATCGGTAATCTTGGTCCGATTACCCATCGCGTCGTATTCATAACTGGTAGTCGTGTTTTGCTGCGCGACTGACGCGCCAGCCAGCGTGAACAAGACGGCACCGACGATGGTCTTGATGCGCTGTTGATTCAAAGTGAAACGCCCTCTCATTGCGCGGCTCCGGTAATTTGTTGTAAGCGGTTCAACGCGTCGATGACGCGGCTGGTCTGACGTGCCAGGCTTCCGCTCGGGTCTTTGACTTGCTCGCTGATCCGGTTGCCCATGTTGTCGAGCGTGTAGACGATGCTGTTGCCGAGACTGTCGGCGATCTTGGTCAAGCGGTGCGCCAGGTCGTAGCTGTAGTTGACGGTCGACGCATTCGGCAGCGTGACCTGGGTCAGCTGGCCGACGCCGTCGTAGCTGTAGCTGGTGGTTTCGGTCGTGCCGTTGGCGCTGACGCTCTTGGCGGTCAGCCAGCCGCGCGGGCTGTAGCTGAGTTGCGTGGTGACGCCATTGGCATCGGCGATGCTACCGACGCGGCCATTGGCATCGTAGTTCGACAAGGTCGTCACTTGGCCGACGGCGTTGGTGATCGTGCTCAGATTGCCGTTGCTGTCGTAGGCATAGGTCGTCTTGTCGGCGACATCGGTGCGCGGGCCGGTGGCGGTCAGTAGCTGACCGAGGTTGTTGTAGGTGTAGCTCCAGGTACGGGCGCTGCCGGTCACGGTCGGCGCCAAGCCTTGCGCGCCAGTCGCATCACTGGTCGCTTGCTCGGTCTTGCTCAACAGATTGCCGGATGCATCGTAGGCATAAGTCGTCACGCGCTTCGGCTCGGCGATTCTGACCGGCAAGCTGAAAGTCGAGTGCCATTGGGTGCTGATGGTGCGCGCTTGCGGCGTGCCGGACGCTTCGACCCGGCTGGTTTCCAGAT
>NZ_JBHSMT010000021.1:75986-78626 GCF_042654985.1 Paraherbaspirillum soli
GTAACTGATGTTGCTGGCCGCGGCGCCGCAACCGGCACCGCCCGGCTGGGATACGCCGGTGCTTTTGACGGCACCGAGGATGGTCTGGAAATTGTAGGTGCGCGAGGTTCCCAATGGGTCGATCACCGTCGTGCTGTTGGCGGTATAGCTCAGGCTCGCCTTGTCGGCGCCGACGGCATGCTCGGTCGAAATCGCTTTGCCGCTTGCATCGTAATGATAGGTCGCATCGCGTGAACCAGTCTCGTCGATGATGCCGGTTATCAGATAAGGGATCGTTGCGCCGCCGATGTAGGCCGGCTCGTTGTAGAGATAGGTGCGCGTGGCGCCGCCCGGATACGTGACCGTGACAAGTTGACCCTGCGCGTCGTAGCCATATTGGTAGAGGCTGCCGTTCGGATCGGTCAGCGTCGCGATCCGGTTTTTAGCGTCATAGGCGAAACCCAGACGATGACCGAAGCTATCCGTCACCGTCGCCAAACGTCCCTGGCTGTCGTAAGCCAAGGTTTGCGTCAGGCCGGAACGGGCAACAATTTTCAGCAGCTTGCCGTTGGCATCGTAGGTCTCGACTTCGTCGCCTTGCGGTGAAACATACTGGTAGCCGCTGGTTTTACCGTCGCTGCCGGTGAGTGTGGTCAGCTTGCCGGTGATGTTAGCGGTGGCCGTGAATGCGCCGCTGCTACCATCGAAATAGATAATCTTGCCGTCGGGGCGATAGAGCAGCGCGTAGTTGGATCCATTCAAATACAGCCCGATCGAGCGGTCGTAGGTCGTGCTCCAGTTGGCCCCGAGCGCGCCGTTCTGGATTTGCAAACCGGCGTTGTAGGTGCGCTGGAATCTCAACGTAGATGAGCCTGCACCGACGTAATCCACTTCGATCCGGTACATATTGCCGGTGGCGGGATTGATCGGATCACCAATCTTAGGGCAATGGTCACCGTTGTTTTCCGGGTTGGTTGTCCAATTTCCAGAACAGGCGTCTGGCCCTATCCAACCGTTCCATGTAAATCCGCTTGGGCATAAAGCCATCTGCGGTACTGACCCTCCCCCCTCGCGAACTTCACCTGTGGCCAATATTTTAAAAAGGCAATTAGCATATGGGTGATCAGATTGCCACTGCCCAGAAGGCCCTTGGGAATAGTTATACCGTCCAAAAGTCACATGATCGAAAACGGCTAACGGGGAATCCCAACCATATGTTTTAGTAAATTCTGAGGAGGCACATGCCTCCTCCGCAGATGGATACGTATTGTTTGTGAGGACAGTCGCCTTCCAATAAGTTTGTGCCGGCGGCACAGTAGTCGCCTGTGTCATGGCTGTATTGGCAATCAAAACTACGCCGATACAGAACCGACACAAAAAGCGCCCGAGTGTAGGCCTAAGACTGCGATAGATACCCATTATTGTTGTGCTCCTGTTATTTGCTTTAAGCGATTCAACGCGTCGATCACGCGGCTGGTCTGGCGCGCCAAGGCACCGCTCGGATCTTTGACTTGTTCACTGAACCGGTTGCCCATGCTGTCGGGCGTGTAGGCGATGCTGTTGCCCAGACGGGCAACGACAGTTGGTTGTGTGATGGGCAGGACCGCAAGCGTGATGTGCATATTCGTTCCTGTTTAGCCGGAATATTCTTCCATTAGCTCGAATATCGACCGCCACGTAGGGGCGAAACTATATTTCGAATAAGAAATATTTGCAATGAGGGAAATACTTATAGGCGCCGCTGGGCGGCGTCGGAGCTTTTGGCGTTGGTCTCGGCTTTCCGAAAATCGGCGTTGGTTCTCTGAGCATCAACGTCGACCTTCCGAAGTACTCCGTTGAGCTTCCGAAGTCCGGCACCTCCCCTATTTGGTGCAAGGCCGAGCTGCCGAAGTCGGACATCGAGCCTCCGAAGCCCGACATCGAACTTCCGAACGTCGACGGCGACTCTTTTAGCATCGACGCCGCCCCTATTTGGTGCAATGCTGAGCTTCCGAAGCAGGACATCGAACCTCTGAAGCAGGACATCGAGCCCCCGAACGTCGACGCCGATTCTTTTAGCGTCATTGGCGACCCGCCGGACTACCGTAGGGCGGATGAGCGTAGCGTTATCCGCCGCCTGATGTACCACAAGTGCTTGACGCATCCAAAACGGCGGATAACGCTGCGCTCATCCGCCCTACCGACGGTGGCGGTCAGCGGTTGGTCGGGCGCTGTCTGGCGATCAAGTCATTCAGGTAATTGACGCTGGTCTCGGATTTGTCCAATACCGCTTCGGTCGAGCCCATCATCCAGCGCAGCATCAGGTCGACATCGCAAGCGTTCAACGGCGGCGGACAGTCGGGATCGCAGTGCTCTTGCGCCAGATGGTTGGCATGCAGCATAGCCAGCCCCTTGTAAATTCCCTGGCACATGTCCAGCGTGAACGCGATGCATTGCGCCGCTTGATCGGTGCGCAAGTCTTTGTCCAACCATGAGAAAGGCTGGTGCTCTGGGATATCCGGGATGGGTGGGAATGGGCGAGGCTTCTTCTTACTACTAGTCATGTCGGTCTCCTAGCGGTTGATGAATCCGCGCCCCGCCGTCTGGCGTGGGTGATCGAGTCGCCCAAAGGAACCTCCCCTTCAGGCTCTCACAGAACCGGACGTGAACCTCTCGATTCAT
>NZ_JBHSMT010000022.1:0-24211 GCF_042654985.1 Paraherbaspirillum soli
CGAGAGGTTCACGTCCGGTTCTGTGAGAGCCTGAAGGGGAGGTTCCTTTGGGCGACTCGATCACCCACGCCAGACGGCGGGGCGCGGATTCATCCACCGCTAGGAGACCGACATGACTAGTAGTAAGAAGAAGCCTCGCCCATTCCCACCCATCCCGGATATCCCAGAGCATCAGCCTTTCTCATGGCTGGACAAAGACTTGCGCACCGATCAAGCGGCGCAATGCATCGCGTTCACGCTGGACATGTGCCAGGGCATTTACAAGGGGCTGTCTATGTTGCATGCCAACCATCTGGCGCAAGAGCACGGCGACCCCGATTGTCCGCCGCCGTTGAACGCTTGCGATGTCGACCTGCTGCTGCGCTGGATGATGGGCTCGACCGAAGCGGTATTGGGCAAATCCGAGACCAGCGTTGATTACCTGAACGACTTGATAGCCAGACAGCGCCCGACCAACCGCTGACCGCCAATGCCGGTAGGGCGGATGAGCGCAGCGTTATCCGCCGTTTCACCGTGTTAGATACATCGAATGCAGGTGGTGCATCTAGTGTCCTGAATCACTAATTCATTGAATAAATATGCCGAGAATCGCCCCGATACGGCGTCACAAATGCGCGCAAGGCTCCAGCCTTGCTGTGCTTTGTTCCTTGTCTCGTGCCGATTTCGACATATTTAAGTCTTCAACGAATTAGTAACTCAGGACACTAGCGGCGGATAACGCTGCGCTCATCCGCCCTACAATAGTCAGGTGGGTCGCCACGGTGCTAAAAGAGCGTCGACGTTGGCCAAATAGGGGCCGCATCCGGGCGATAAAATCATGCTAGCGATCCTCGCGCGTGTGCCAAAGGCGCAGCACGTAGATGACTGATTCTTGAATTTCGTAGCGCATCTCATAATGCCCAACGAGGATTCGACGCACCTCACGCGGCTCGAATTCTTCGAGACTTTCACCGACGCGCGGGTTCGTCAACAGGATTGTCGGTGCAGCGGTAAGTGACTGTACTGTGCGCGCCGCGGCATTCCTATTTACCGATGCCAGAAATTCATAAAGCCGCGACAGATCGGATAACGCCTTACTAGTCCACTTAAGTTCCATCAGCGTGGTACCGGCAATGGGGTATCGGCAGTCAAGCTATCCGCCCATGCCTGCACGGCCTGATGATCAATAACGCGGCCTGCGTCCACATCAGCCAACGCCTCACGGGTCAGGCGACTGCGTTCCTCTTCCTGATCGATCCAGGCCGACAACGCTTGCTTTATGACCCAGCCGCGCGACCGTTCAAGGCGAGCGGCTAGTTGATCGACTTTTTCGGCCAGAGGCAACGGAACGTGTGCAGTTAATACTTTGGTGTCTACATCAGCCATCTCTATTTCCTCGGTTATCTGGATCTCACATTGTTGGGAGGCAATCATCTCTTTGATTTTAAATTAATCATAGTGATTAATTTTGATTTAATCAACCGTTCTGCTTTCAGACTTTTGCCTGATGCTGACGGTCAACGTCGGTAGGGCGGATGAGCGCAGCGTTATCCGCCGTTTCACCGTGTTAGATACATCGAATGCAGGTGGTGCATCAAGCGGCGGATAACGCTGCGCTCATCCGCCCTACAGTAGTCAGGTGGCCCGCCACTCGCCAGTATCGCTTTGAGTCGTTGCAATGAGCGCCGCATATCAAAAAGAGCAATCCTGAAAATTTAGAATTTGCCTTATGGCAATTAATTGAGTAAAAATAGAGTGGCATTTGCTAAATGCGGGGGGATTGCAATCGTGAATAGCATTTCATTCGATTTGACCCAATTTGCACTCACTGGCGGTATTTGCAATGATCGCGATGGTCCGCGGCAGCGATTGAACCAGCCTGGGAGCCTCTTGCGCGTTGCAGGTTTCACTTTGGTCGAGTTGTTAATAACAATCACAGTACTGGCTATCTTGTTGGGGGTGGCAGCGCCTTCATTTCAGACCATGGTGCTGAACCAGCGCGAGTCGGCACAGGCAGACGGGCTGGTCAATGCGCTGAACTATGCCCGCAATACGGCGCTGAGCCAGATTATCAACATACAGGCGTGCCCAAGCGGGACATCGGGTTCGACCACCTGCGGCGCAAGTTGGGGGGCGGGCTGGATGATCGTCAGCCAACCGCCAACGGGCGCGGCAACTTTGTTGCAAAGCCATCCGACGGCAGCTAACGGTCCAGTGCTGTCGGCCGTGCCGATCGGCGGCACGGCGGCATCCAGCGTGACGTTCGACCCGCGCGGTCTAGCCACTACGCAGGCTAATTTCAAGGTGTGCGACAGCCGCGGAGCTAAATTTGCTCGTTCGGTGCAGGTGCTGCCCACCGGATTTATACAATCGGGACCTACACCAGGGCTGGCGGTGTGGGATGGTAGTGCGCTGACATGTCCATGAATGAGAAGCCATGATGAAAACCAACGCGCAAGCAAGCTCGACCGGTTTTGCCATGCTCGAAGTGTTGATCGCCGTGGTGGTCCTGGCAACCGGCATGATGGGTATCGCCGGCATGTTGCTGCTCTCGCACAAGTCAAATAGCTCCAGTTATATCAAACAGCAATCCGTGCAGTCCGCCTATGACATCTTCGATCGCATGCGGGCCAATCGCCAAGCCGCTGTCAACGGCAATTACAACGTCAGCAATTTGGTGAAAAGCGGCACGCCAACCTTGCCCAGCGCGCCGGCTACCGATTGCGCCAGCACCGCTTGCACCGCTGCGCAGTTGGTCGCTTACGACACCTGGCACTGGCTGGCCAAGGATGTGGCCCAGTTGCCTAACGGTAGCGGCGCCGTCAGCACCGCCGCCGCAGCCACGGGAGGGAACACGCTGGTCACGGTGACTGTGCAATGGGATGACAGTCCGGCCCAAAAAAATCTGGGCGCACTCGGCGCCGCTCCGGCGGCCAGCCCGAACCTGGCTCAGTTCGTGATCCAGACCCTGTTATGAAATACCGGCAACCACCTGCACGCGGCGTCTCATTGGTCGAACTGATGGTGGCGATGACCATCGGCCTGATCCTGGTGGCTGCGGTTATCGGGGTTTATCTGGCGCAAACCCGGACTTACAAAACCACCAATTCCCAGGCATCCATCCAGAACGCGGAAAACGCTATTTCCGCATTGCTCACTCCCACCATACGCGCCGCCGGCTTCAGCGGCTGCGCCACGCTGGTGCAGGCACTGTCGAACCTGAATCCAGGCGGTCCGGCGCCGCTCGGCACCTTAGGCGCAAACCCCAGCATGCTGATGGGTTATGACGCCGGCACCACGCTTACTATCAGCAAGGACAACGCCGCCAACGACAGCAATGCCGGCGATTGGTCGCCCAGCCTGGACGCTTCGCTGGCGGGCAACGTCGAGGCCGGTAGCGACGTACTGGTCGTGTTGGGAACCATTCCCGGCAGCCAGCCAGTCGGCGTTGTCACCATCGGCTCGGGCAGCAACTCACTGGTGGTGCAGAACGCTACGGGCAGCGGGATTTCCGTCGGACAGTTTGGCGCCGTTTCCGACTGTTTGAAGACTTCCGTATTTCAAATTACTGCGGTGGCAGGCAACACCCTCACGCACGCCGCCGGCAGCGGCGCGCTGGCCAATACGTCTGATTTTCTCGCGGTCAACTATCCGATAGGCTCCCAATTTGTCCCGCTGCAGCAAATCGCATTTTTCGTGGCCCAGGGGCAGGGGGGGCAAAGCGCCCTGATGCGCGCCACGCTCAACGGCGCTACCTGGACCATTCAGCCCTTGGTGCCTGGCGTCGAAACCATGCAGGTGTTGTATGGCATCGGAAGCAATGGGGCGCTGACGCAGTATGTGACCGCCAACGCGGTCGTCAACTGGGCCCAGGTGTACGCGGTACGCCTGGGTTTCCTGATCGAGGGCCAGGCGGGATCCGGCAGCGCCAGCAGCACCAATCCAACGCAATTCACGGTGCTGGGCAGCAGCGTGACGGCGCCGGCCGACAACCGGCTGCGGCATGTGTATGAAATGATCATCAATCTGAGAAATTCGACATCATGACTTGCGTCCAATCGTTGCGGTTGTTCTCACAGCGCGGCTCGGTGTTGATCACAACCACCATCCTGGTGCTGATGCTGACCATGATGGCGCTGGCGGCGTTGTCGCTCAACAGCACGCAAACCCGCATCGCTACCAATGCCGCCGATGCGCAAGTGGCTTTCCAGGCGGCGGAGGGGGCGCTGAATCAGGCTATCAATAACGTGCTCGCCGGTAATTACGCGGCAGGCGGTTTTTTGGCCAACACCAAAGGTCTGTATTTGTTCAGCGCCAGCAGCGCTCCGTTGTGGAGCAGCGTGGATTGGACCAGTTCCAGCGCAGTGATCCAGAGTTTCCAGGGTGGTTCCAGTGCGCCAGCGGCTTTTATCATCGAGCAGTTGCCGTCCGTAATCCGGCCCGGGCAGAACATGAAGACGCCGGCCCAGATTTATCGCATTACGGCACGCGCAGTCGGGGCCAGCGGCAACTCGCCGGTGGTGTTGCAAAGCACGGTGCAAATCCAGCCATAAATAATCCTGCAGAAAATATTCAGAGGCCTTGTGTGTACAGCATGGAAGGCGACAGGGGAACCCAGCGTGATGCCAGCATATAAAACCAGACTCGGCTCGCACGGACAAGGTATCGCCTCAATTGCGATGATCGCGGCGGCGCTCGTGGCCTTATCCAGTTCCGTATCGTTACGTGCAACGACGGGCGCGATCCCGTCCCAGATCATTTCCCAGATCCCGCTCACGCTGGCTACCCCGGTCCATCCTCAGGTGCTGATCGCGATCGGCAACTCGGAGTCCATGGACGGCACATTGAGCGGGGCCATCATGGCCGGTTCCGGCACGCTGGCGAGTGGCTTGAGTACTCTCAATGGCTCCAGTTCACCAGTCAATTACCTTGTACCCGCCGGCTTCACGCCACCGGTGCAGGCGGCCGATGCGAGCGGGCAAGCGCCGTACACCGTGAACCAGAGCGGGACCCTGGTCGACAACGGCGCCAGCCGGCTCAACGTCGCCAAAGCCGGGGTCCAGGCCATCATCCAGTCCTATATGCAGAACACCGATTTCGCCCTGGAGACTTACAGTACCAGCGGCACCAGCCTGTACACCACCTGGGTGTATTACATGTCGCCGCAAACCGGCAATTTCACGTTTACCAGTCTGCAAACCAGCGGTAATCGCTATGTGCCGAACCCGTGTTTCGGTTATCTGACAGCGTCGGCTACGGTTAACAGCAATTGCAAGTCGATCGCCGGCTTATATAACGCGACCACGCTGGCTGCGAGTTTGTATATGCAGATCGGCGCCTCCAGCGACGATCCCAGCATCAACGATGTGCTGTACGCTTCGGCGGGGGGGCTATCCGGCATTTTTGTGTCCTACAACGGACCCAGTCCGGCTTCCCCTTACCCGCCGAATTTTTCCCTGGCCAATTACAACAACGGCGGCGTGTTTGTCTCATACGGCAGCACCAGTCCCAATAACGGTGCATTCGGGACCAGTCCGACCAACGCCGGTTTTGTGCCTTATTCTCCGCAGGTGATGTATGCCGAACGCGGCTTCGGCTATGGCGGCAGCCAATCCGCCACGACCGGCAATGTGGTTGTGCCAATCACCACCGCGGGAACCGTCCCGACCAGCACCAGTGTGACCACGGCGATTAACAAGTTCCTGCCTTTTCTCAGCCCGGAGACCAACAACGCATCCAGCGCAGAAATCAAAGCCGTCGCCGGCCAGTCGCCGGTGGCAGGCCTGCTGTCGAAAGCAAAGAGTTATCTCGCAACCGTTAACTCCGCCGCCAGCGGCTGTACGCCCAAACAATATGTGGTGCTGATTTCCGACGGTTTGCCGACCCAGGATCTGAACGGGAATTCCTGGCCGCCGCTAGGCAGCGCCGCAGCACAGGGATATGGCGTGACGGCCACCTTCAATAGCGACGGCTCCTTGAAAACCACTAACGACCAGGCCTTGACAGACACCATCAGCACACTGAACAGTCTCAATGGCGCCGGCATCAAGACCTATATCATCGGCCTGGGGGCCGGGGTCGATCCTACGCTCAACCCGCAGGCAGCCGCCACGCTGGCGGCGATGGCGATCGCCGGCGGCACCGGAGCTTACTACCCGGCCACCAGTCCGGCGGCACTGGTGAGCGGTCTCAACAGCATTCTGATCTCGGTGCAAAACGGCTCGCTGTCGACCACCGCGGCCGCGGTCAACTCGACCCATCTGCAAGCCGGCACCGTGGAATATCAGGCCAACTTCACCTCCAGCGACACGCCGTATCAGGACTGGACCGGCAATCTGATCGAAAAGGCGCTGGACCCGGCCACCGGCGCGCCGACCGGCGCCGCGTTGTGGTCGGCACAGACACTGCTGGACTCGCAGGCGGCCGGCGGCGGCTGGTCCAGCAGCCGCTTGATCGCTACCTGGAACCCCACCCTGACCAGTAGCGCCGGAGGGGCCGTACCGTTTCAATGGGCCAACCTTAGTACGGCCCAGCAAACGCTGCTGCAACCCGCCGATACCTTGGGCTCGAGCAGGCTGCAGTACTTGCGCGGCAACAGCGCTCTGGAGAAGCGCAACGGCGGCGCATTTCGCAACCGCTCGCATATCCTGGGCGACATTGTCGACAGTCAGCCGGCGTATGTGGGAGCGCCGACCGGCACTTACCTGTCTGCCGGCTACGTCAGCTTCGCCAAGGCCCAGGCCAGCCGCCAAGCCATGCTGTACGTAGGGGCTAACGATGGCATGCTGCATGCTTTTAATGCCGCTACGGGGGCCGAACAGTTCGCCTTCGTGCCCAACGCTGTGTTCAGCAATCTCAGCAACTTGAGTGCGCCGCTGTATAACCAAAGCCATCTGTTTTTCGTCGACGGCTCACCGCAAACAGGGGATGTGCAGTTCATCGACGCCAGCTGGCACACCTTGCTGCTGGGCGGCGAAAATGGCGGCGGCAACAGTATTTATGCGCTGGATGTCACCAATCCGAAGAACATCACCACAGAAGCCAATCTAGCCAGCTCGGTGCTGTGGGAATTCACCGACGCCGATATGGGCAAGAGTTACAGCGAGCCGCAAATTGCGCAGATCAATCCGGCCAGTAGCAGCGCGCCAGGGTTCGCGGTGTTTTTCGGGAACGGCTACAACAGTCCGAACAACAAGGCCGTACTGTATGCGATCAATCCGCAAAACGGCCAGACCATCAGCAAGATCGATCTGTGTGCGGCGGTGTCCGCCGCCTGTAGCACGACGCTGCCGCAAGGTTTGTCGACGGTGGCGGTGGGCAATGGCGATGGACTGCAAGGGCAGCCGATTACACAGGTGTATGCCGGCGACCTGCAAGGCAATCTGTGGGCGGTGGACGTATCCAATGCCGATCCGACGAAATGGAAGGCGAGGTTGCTGTTCCAGGCGCGGGACAGCAGCGGCAATCCGCAGCCGATCACCACGGCGCCGCTGGTTACCCTCCATCCGAACTACCCGCGTTTGCAGGGCCTGTTCATCATGTTCGGCACCGGACAATTGCTGACCCAGACCGACCTGAGCAGTCAGCAGATACAAACGGTTTACGGGGTGTGGGACAAGCCGGGGGCCAGTACCGTATACAGCCGCTCAAATCTGCAAGTGCAGACCCTGAGCCTGGTCACCGCGGCGACCTCCGGTTTGCCGCAAGACATACTGACCGATACCGGCAATGCCGTGAATTGGGTCACCAAGGTCGGCTGGTATGACGACCTGCTCATTGCCGGGCAGCGCATCGTGACCGCGCCGCAGTTACTCAATGGTGCTTTCATCACCAGCTTGAACACCCCGCCGTCGAATGTGTGCGGCGTCGGATTCAGCTCGATGTTTCTGGAGCTTAATTTCCAGACCGGCGGCACCTTCCAGCAGCCGCAGCTTGATATCAACGGCAACGCTCTCATCAACCTGAGCGATCAGTACAAGGGAGGCAATCCGGTGGGGATTGCGCTGCCGCCCGGTTACGCCAGTTCGCCGACCACCCTTGGCCCGAACCAGAACAACAATATGATCAAGATCATCACGCAGTCGGGCGGGCAGCAGGTCACCGTGCTCGATCCCAACAATACCCCGCGCAGGATCGCCTGGTGGCAACTTCAGTGAGGACGGTTAGGACGGTTTGCCGGCTGTTCCGACCGACGGCAACTGGCGATTACAGAGATGTCAATCACTTCCAAGGACAATCACAATGCGACCATCCCGTTCCAGCATGCAAGCCAAGGTCCTGCGCATTCGAGGCTTCTCCCTGATCGAGCTGATGATCGTGGTGGCGATCGTGGGGATACTTGCGCGCGTTGCCTATCCGTCCTACCTCAGCTATGTGCGCAAGGCGCACCGCGCCGATGCGATGGCGACGCTGGCGCAGCAGCAGACCATCCTGGAACGCTGCTACGCGCAAACCTTCGACTACAGCAAAGCTTGCGCGGCGCTGCCCATCTTTCCGCTGGTCTCGAGCCAGGGCTTTTACTCGATCGCCTTGTCGAATCAGGCTGCCTCGACTTATACCCTGACTGCGACCGCCACCGGGACGCAAGCGGCTGACACCACGTGCGCCACGATGAGCGTGGATCAAGCTAGCCAGAAGCTGGCAAAGGATAGCTCCGGCAACGCGCAATCGGTTTGCTGGAATCCTTGATTTGACACGCGTCGCATGGCCGCTGGGGATGCTGATTTTGGAATGGGTCGAACGGTTTCGGCTGATCTTCACCTATTGTCCGAGCGCTTCCCCCGTTACAGTTGACACTGTCAGTTTTGACAGTTACCTCAGCGCCACCGAGCGAGCAAGATTTCTCATAGGAAACTAAAAGTATTTTCGATACTGATTTGCCGATGTTGCCGCCGTTCCGGCCCTGAATTTGGCGCGGAGGTGCATATTGACGAGATCGGCTGCCTGGCGCAGCCGGATCTGACTTGTAGCGCACGCGATCATCCACGTTCCGGAGAAATATCCGGGCTAGTGCTTGGGCAACAGCAGGCCTTGGCAGGCTTGCATTTTCAGGTAAAGGACTTCATGCGTTCTTTTTCGAAAAGCCGTTTTCAAAGATGGGCGCTGACTGGCCTGATTTCGATGTTGGCCGCGTGCTCGACGACGACCACCGGGATGCGGATGGGCGACCACAAAAAGGTGATCCAGCAAGCGAGTTCCGGGGTGGTGCCGGTGATGAAACCGATCACGCTGGAATTGTTGCAAGCCGAGAAAACCATCCGCGACCAGCAGTCCAGCCAGGACATCAGCCACCTGATCGCCAACCCGGCGCCGTACCGGATCGATAGCGCCGACATCCTCTCTATCGTGGTCTGGGATCATCCTGAACTCTCGACACCAGGCATGACCGCGGCGGCATCGCTGGCATCATCCGGCGCCGGCTATAGCAGCTCGTCCGGCGGCGCACCCGTCAGCATGGACAATGGCGCCACCCCGGGTTTCGTGGTCGATCAGGACGGCTTGGTGCAATTTCCGTATGTGGGTCCGCTCAAGCTGGGCGGACTGACGGAGGCGCAGGCGCGCAGCCTGCTGACCCGCAAGCTGGCGCGCTTTCTCAAAAAACCCGATTTGACGCTGCGGGTGCAGGCGTATCGCAGCAAACGGATTTATCTCGACGGCGAAGTCAAAACGCCGGGCATCCAGGCTATCAACGACATCCCGATGACCCTGGTGGAGGCGCTTAACCGTGCCGGCGGCGTCTTGCCGAGCGGCGATCAAAGCCAGATCGACATCAGTCGGGCTGGGGTCACTTACCGGGTCAATCTGTCGCAACTGGTACGGGACGGCATCAACCCGGCCAGCATCCTGTTGATGAACGGCGATGTGGTGCGGGTGCTGTCGCGTGAAGAAAGCAAAGTGTTCGTGTTGGGCGATGTGTCGCGCCCGGTCACGCTGACCCTGCGCAATGGCCGTTTGACCTTGAATGAGGCGCTGGGCGATGCCGGCGGGCTCAGTCCGTATAGCAGCGACGGCCGGCTGGTGTACGTGGTGCGCAACGCGCAAGACATGAACCCGATCGTGTATCACCTAGACGCCCGCTCGCCGGTGGCGCTGGCTTTGGCGGAAAACTTCGAGCTCAAGGCCAAGGATGTGGTGTTTGTCGATGCCGCGCCGCTGGCCGTATGGAACCGCGTGATCAGCCTGATCCTGCCGAGCGCGCAATCGGTCACCGGCGCGGTGCAGGCCACCAAATGATTAACAAGATCCTGGTGGTCTGCCTCGGCAACATCTGCCGCAGCCCGATGGCGGAGGGCTTGCTGAAGCGGGCATTGCCAGGGAAAACGGTGTATTCAGCCGGCATTGCCGCGATGATAGGTTTTCCGGCGGACCCGCTGGCGGTCCAGTTGATGCGCGAACAGGGCATCGACATCAGCGCGCACCGCGCGCAGAGTCTGCTGCCGTGGATGGTCAGTGAGGCGGATTTGGTGGTGACCATGGATCTGGATCAAAAACGTTTCATCGAGCAGAAGTACGCGACATCGAAAGGAAAGGTATTCCGGCTTGGCGAATTCGGCGGATATGACATTCCCGACCCTTATCAGCGCGATCTGGCGGTGTTCCGCCAGACCTACAGCTTGATTGCCGAAGGCGTTGACGCGTTGACCCAGCACCTCGTGCTTCTCACTTAATGCAACCGTTTGGATAATCATTCCGATGAATCAACCCATTCAGCAGCTAGTGCCAATCAGCGTGCCGGAAGATGACGAATTCGATCTGGCAACCTATCTCGACATCCTGTTCGACCAACGCTGGCTGATCGCCGCCATCGCGCTGGCGGTCGTGATGCTGGGGACTGTCTATGCGTTCGTGGCGAAGCCGATCTACGAAGCGAATATCCTGATCCAGGTGGAAGACAGCCCCAACTCATCCAAAAACATACTGGGCGACCTGTCCGCCATGTTCGATGTCAAAACGGCAGCGACCTCCGAAATAGAAATCCTCCGTTCGCGCATGGTGGTGTCGCGCGCGGTCGACAATTTGCGGCTCTATATCAGTGCCCGCCCCAAGTATTTCCCGGTGATCGGCGCTTGGCTGGCCGGACGCAGCAAAGAACTGTCGGAGCCCGGCCTGTTCGGCTACGGCGGTTATGTCTGGGGTGCGGAGCAGATCGAGGTTTCCATTTTTAATGTGCCCGAATCGCTGCAAGGTAATGAGTTTGTCCTGACGGCAGAAGGCAACGGTCAATTCAGGGTGACTGAACGCAAACAAAATCTTGAGTTCACAGGCCGCGCCGGATCTACCCTGCAAGCCGCTGTCGAAGACGGCAACATTACGCTGCGGGTAGAGCAGCTGACGGCCAAGCCCGGGGCCCAATTCCTGCTGACGCGCTTTTCCCGGCTGACGATGATCGAAAAGTTTCAAAAGGCGATGGACATCTCCGAAAAAGGCAAGCAATCCGGCATTCTCGGTGTGACGCTGGAAGGCACCAACCCGACAGTCACCAGCAGCATCCTGAACGAAATCGGCGGCGAATATGTGCGCCAGAATGTAGAGCGCAAATCGGAGGAAGCCGAAAAATCCCTTTCTTTCCTCGAGAAACAATTACCGGACCTGAAGCTGCAGCTGGAACAGTCCGAGAGTAAATACAACCAGTTCCGCAACAAGAGCGGCACCATCGACCTGGACGAGGAAGCCAAATCGCTGCTGCAACAGTCGGTCGCCGCCCAAACCAAGCTGGTCGAGCTGAAGCAAAAAAGGGAGGAGCTCCTGATTCGCTTCACCAGCGATCATCCGGCCGTGGTCGGGATCGACAGTCAGATGAATGAAATCAATGCTGAAATACGGGCGATTACCACCCAGATCAAAAAGTTGCCGCTGCTGGAGCAGGATGTGCTGCGCCTGACCCGCGACGTCAAGGTCAATACCGATTTGTACACCGCGCTATTGAACAGCGCACAGCAATTGCGGCTGGTCAAGGCCGGTAAGGTGGGGAATGTGCGGCTGGTGGATGGGGCCGTGGTGCCGGAGCTGCCGATCAAGCCCAAGCGCCCGGTAGTGATTGCGATCTCGATGATGATCGGATTGTTTCTTGGCGTGATGTGCGCCTTCATCAGAAAATCGCTGTCCGGCGGGATCGACGATGCGCATGAGATCGAGCAGATGCTGGGGTTGACCGTGTACGCCACCGTTCCGCACAGTAAAAAGCAGGAACTCCTGCATCGGCAGTTGCTGACCAAGTCGTCGCAATCGTTGGTGTTGGCGCAAACCGACCCCACGGATACGGCGATCGAGAGCTTGCGCAGCTTGCGCACCTCGCTGCAATTTTCAATGCTGGATGCCAAAAGCAATATACTGCTGATCACCGGCCCCACGCCGGGCTTGGGAAAATCATTTGTTTCAGTCAATTTTGCCGCGGTGCTGGCAGCGGCCGGCAAAAAAATCCTGCTGATCGACGCCGACTTGCGCAAGGGCTATCTGCACCAATACTTCAACATAGGGCGGGGGAAGGGGCTATCCGACCTGGTGGCGGGAAGCTGCAGCCTGGAACAAGCCCTGAGCAAAGGGGTGCTTGAGAACGTCGACTTTATTTCCACCGGCAGCTTGCCGCCCAACCCGTCGGAATTGCTATTGCATGGAAATATCGAGCGCCTGTTGCAATCGCTGTCGGCCATGTACGACTACATCGTGATCGATACCTCGCCGGTGCTGGCGGTGTCGGACACATTCATTCTCGGTCCGTTCGCCGGCGCCATCTTCATGATCACGCGTGCCGGCCAGAGCACGATGGGGGAAATCAAGGAATCGATCAAGCGCTGGAGCCAGACCGGGGTGCCGGTCAAGGGCATTATTTTCAACGATCTCAGGCGCCGCCCGGGTGCTTACGGATATGGATATAAATATGGGAAGTATCGTTACGCCGAATATAAATACTGAAAAATAATGACTATTTTGCGGAGACAGGAATGCATAGAAGAAGCCAGACAAGAAATATTTTTCATCAGTCGCGAAAAACGCGTCGCTCGATTTTCTTATATGGCCTGTTGATGGCGTTTGCCGCGACAGGCGTTTTTATTTTGATCCAGTCGTAAATAGGGCGTATCCAAAGTAGGGTGGATGAGCGCAGCGTTATCCACCGTTTCGGATGCGTCAAACCCAGCTAAAGCGCTGCGCTCATCTTCCCGTCCTATCGTTCTTGAACAGGGCAGCCGCGATCAATTGTTTTGAAATGCCGAAAATAAAAAGCGAATTGCTCACTACATAGCGCTTCAATAATCGACGCGGCTCGGTGCCAAGGCGGTACAGCCATTCCAGCCCGTTGCGCTGCATCCATGGCGGCGCTCGTTTGACAGTGCCCGCATGGTAGTCGAACGCAGCGCCGACGCCGATCATCACCGCGTTGATCCGGCCGCGATGCGCCGCCATCCATTTTTCCTGCTTGGGGCAACCCAGTCCGACCAAGACTATGCGCGCGCCGGAGTGGTTGATGATCGCCACTTCTTGTTCGTCTTCCAGCGCCGAGGGCGGACCGAAAGACGGCGAATAACTGCCGGCTCGCTGCAAGCGCGGGAACTGCCCGGCAACCGTCGCATTCAATGCGCGCAAGGTAGCCTCGGTACTGCCGTAAAAGAAAACGCTCTGGCCGATCCGTTCCGCTTCGGCCAGATAGCGCCACATCAAATCCGGCCCATTGATGCGCTGCTGCGATGGAAAGCCCAGCATCCGCAAGGACCAGGCCACGGGCGCGCCGTCAGGGGCCGCCATATCGGCCTGGTTGAGCGCCGCTTCGAACTCGGGATCGAGCGTGGCGGTCACCACCGAATGCGCATTGCACATGCAGACATAGCGGGACTCGCGCGCGGCGCCCCACACCACGATTTGTCTGACTGCATCGTTCCAGGACAAGGCGTCGACGAATGCCCCGAGCACTTGCTTGCCTTTACGCGACATGGCGTTCTCCCAGGGTTGCCGCTATGGGGCACCTTAAAAACCTACTGCAGAGTTTGGCAAGCCCGCCAATCTCTGGGCTGTGATGCTCACCCACTCCGTACGGCTGCAGGTGTTGCAACTTCGTCGCCCAGACCTTGGGCCGCTCGCTACGGTTTTTAGAGGCGCCCTACGGCATCCGCATAATGAAAACTTAATGCGGCATTGAAAATAGTCTTCCTTCATCTCCAAATAGCCAAGTGCATCTGGTCGTCTTCAATATGCCGGTCGCCCGCCCTTTGAAGGAGAATCTGTCCGTCAAGCGCGTCAAGCGAGTGCCGTCAAATGACAACACGTCGCCGCCTTGCATGGCAATCAGCCACTGCGTGCCGCTCCACGCTACTGCCAGCGGAGTGCTGCTCAATAGCCCGTTCGGCAAGTCTTCCGACCCACCGGATGCGATCAGCCTGCCCATGCCGAATGGAGTGGGATTAGTCACTGCCGTCACGTTGGCGACGGCGGATACCAAGGTCGTCACCGTCGAGACTGCCGCCAACGCGGCAAATCCCGCCGTCTGGGCTATGGCAGGAACTGTTATGGTGGCGGCAGACCCCACTACAGCAGTCTCGGTCGTCTGATATTGCATCATCCCGCTGCTTACCACCGTTCCTGCCGGTATCGTAGTGGCGCTACTGGTCGTGAATTGCAGTGAGCCAGTGGCATATTGCTGGGTTGTATCCCATTCGGCGATGTATAAAGAAGCTCCAAAACCGGCCAGCAACAGTTTGCGCGATGTTGGATCGAATCCTATGCCGAAAATTGCCGTCGAAGACCCGCTCCCGCCTAGCTGTGCAGTCGTACCCGGCAAGTAACTACCTAATTTGCTGCCTTGGAAGGTGTCGAGGTTAAAGGAATGGAATTTTAATCCGGTAGCTGAACCGCCGACTGCATAGAGGTGGCGGTCCGTATACACACCGTCATATATCGCGTCTCCTCCTGCAGAAAAAGATGCGTTGGACGTATAGGACGCGAGAGATGCGGACGAGCCGGACTCGCTTAGAAAGCCAATAAAACCCAAACTTCCCATCACCCAGGCATTGGCTGAGCCGCTGGCCTTGACCATCTTGTTGACATTGGAAGGAGGCGTGCCGCGGATGCTTCCGTAGCTATTTGAAGTCCTGTCCCATCTGATGATTTTCCCGGTCGAGGTACCGAAAAATATAATTTCGTGCCCATAAATATTCAAGCCGACGTTGCATATGGCGGTAATATTATCGGCCAGGACCAATCCCGGGCAGGTCAAAGTAGTGATGAATGTCTGCCCATCCCATTCGGAAATCAATCCTCCGTTACCGGAAATGATCAGATGTCCGTCCAATGTTTCGGCGGCCACGTAGATGCAGTTGCCTAACCATGACGGCGGTCCTTCTGCTGTACCGCCGCTCCAATCGACAATTTCGGAGCCAACTCGTTGCGCTTTGGGGATCGCGCCGAGCAGCCGCCAATCCTGGACGCTTAAGATACCTGTTGATACCACCTCAAATGTGGCGAGTTTGACTTCGTCTGCGGCGTAGGTATTGTCGCTGGCATAGACGACCGTCCCGGAGGAATTGATCTTAAGATGGTTGCGGAATTGTTTTTCAGTCAGGGTAATCGTCACCCCGGGATTGCCTAAGGTTCCGCTTATTGGCGCAATGCCGGTAATCGACGCAAGATATTTATTGGAAGCTGTAGTGGCTGAATTGCCATTGGCAACGGATGCGATGGTCACTACATCCGACAATACATAGCCACGCTCATCCAGACCATTCACCGTAAGACTGCCGCTGACGGCGTTGCCGCTGGCGTTCGATACCGTGACGTTAAATTTTGATAGTATCTGCGCTGTTTGGACAAGCGTCACGGTACCCGAGTCTATTGTCGCAAGCGTCAGCGATGGCGTTGTCGGAGTTAAAGTTTGCTGCGCAATATTGAACGTGTTGCCTCTTAAGACTGCCACCTGAGCCGGGATGGTTAAGGTGCCGCCCGAGTATGTTACTGCCCCACTGCTTGACACCAGAAAGCTTTGCGGGGCGATAGCGGCGGGATCGTGCCCGCCAGTGTCGAATGCTACCAAATCGTGAAGCGTAGGCGCTTTAGTCATTGCTTCACTCCCTCAGAAATAGTCGCGACGTTGGATCCGGTATAAGTCAAAGTCCACGTGTAAGCGCTGTCAAGACAGGTGCTGGGGTGAATTTTGTCGCGATATTGAAGAATGGCTATCATCGTACGCTCCAACAATATGTGGATCGGCCTATGGGGCACTCGATATATCGAGGTTCTATAGACTGTAACGGCGCCATTGAATTTCACAACTGGCATTTCTGATAGGTTGCCCCAGACAATCGCTCGGCGGGACGGCATGCATCTGTTATTGGCGGACGGCGTCTCAAGGCCCGCGCTTCAGTGAGGAGATATCGCGCGTTATTTTGCGAAGGCTAGTCGGCGCAGGAGTTGTTGGGATGGCGAGCGGGGCGTCGACACTGCGTGCCGCGATGCGTGTGTACTGCCATTGAATAGTCCCGGCAGTAATCGAAGAATTTTGTTTTGGTAGTTTGGCTGGTCAGGCGTCGATCCATCCGTGCAGATGGAGAAAATTACAAGCCAGCCCGGTTAGCGTTTGCCTGCGAACCTCATTTTTTTTTCCACCAGTCACCGAACCAAGAAACCAGATGGCATAGCACGCCGGCCGCAAGCAGGTAATCTGACGCCGGCCTCATGCTCAGCGCGAAGGCGACCAGGCCAATAATGAAACTGCAAGTGCCGATCAGTCGAATGCCGATGTCGATCATGGTTGAACGGTCCATTTTCCGCTTGTTGTGTGCTACGGCGGGTTGGAAGGCACTATCTTGTGATTTGACTTTCATTTTCTTCTCGCTCCAATCCCATTTCTCTATCGGCCGATAGTAGTGGATATTTTTAACAAAAAGACAACTTATCCGACTGTGAAAAATGGTAGCACGCCACATGCTCTTTTTGCAATACGTCTTTTGCTCCAAATTTACCCATTTTTTGTTGGATTCAACGAAAAGCAACGTTGTTTACTCGCTCTCTTCAAATGATGCGCGCACATGAATTTTTTGCAGCTCTTGTGCCGCACCTCCTTCCCTAAATCTCAAATTCTTACGGAATCCTTACGAAAATTTGCAAATGGGAATATTAAATTACATCGGCGCTGCTATAATGCTATACGGCAATAATATTTGCCTCGCATGAATAGCTCAATGATCAAACATTTCATCGCTCGTGCGTTGATGCGCCGCCGCCGGATGCTATGCGTCAGGGGCTGTCGCAAACAGAGTGCGCTTGATCACCTTCCTCCTTTGTGGGCGCCGCAAATAACACACTCGTGGATGCCACAGGGCAGTTCGCAGGATGAGTTTGATGCCGATTTCTCCTTTTGCATTGGCCGTTGTCTCAGTAATGAGGTGTTGCGATTATTTGCACAACTGCGCCACTTGATGCCGGACAGGCACCGTAGCGCGACCGCTACAGCAGCGGTTGAAAGTCTGAAAAGTATCCAGTATCAGTAGATTATTTGCACCACTGCGCCACTTGCTGCCGGACAGGCACCGTAGCGCGACCGCTGTAGCAGCGGTTGAAAGTCTAAAAATATCCAGTATCAGTATTGAGTGGCTTTCGCTATTTGAAGCAGGCGGCTTGAGAATATCGCTGCGCGCTTTTGGCTCGACCCTGGGCGAACACATGTTGTCGATGGATTTGGGTTCGCACCGCAGTGTCGGAATGGCGAGAGAAGTCGAGCGACGTATGAAGTTGTCTCCACTGCTGTGTCAAGCCGTTTGCACGGTTTGACGCGACGGTTGATAACGGAGCGTAATCATGCTGGCATCTCAAGTGATTAAGATAGCGGTAGTGGCGGCGTTTGTAAGCTTTACGGTTTGTGTGCTGATCGTTGGTTCGCAGAGATGGCACGGAAAGCTTACGCTCGATCACGATTTGGATGGCATCCAAAAATATCACACCACAGCGGTACCCCGAGTAGGCGGTTTTGCCGTAGTCGCCGGAATCATCTGCACTCTTTTATTTTTCATCATTATCTATCCCGGACAAATCGCGACATTGCACGCAAACAGTGCAATGAAACTGCTGATTGCCAGCTTGCCTGCCGTGGTCGCCGGAATCACTGAAGATCTGATAAAAGGGGTATCTGTCAAAGTACGTTTGACGGCAACGATTTCTAGCGCGTTGATTGCCAGCGCACTGTTGGGCGCGACCGTCCAGCATCTCGATATCTGGGGAATCGACAGCTTGCTGGTATTCATGCCGTTTGCCCTGGTTGTGACGGCAATCGTCGTAGCAGGGGGGGCAAATGCGATCAATATCATCGACGGCTTCAATGGCTTGTCCGGCAGCGTAATCGCAATCATCTCCGCAGCTCTGGGATTTCTTGCATGGCAGGCAGGAGATGTTCTTGTCGCGACACTTGCCGTGCTGAGTCTCGGTGTTGCCGTCGGTTTCCTGTTGGTGAACTACCCGACAGGCAAGTTGTTTCTTGGCGACGGCGGTGCCTATTTTCTGGGTTTCTGGGTTTCCGAAATTGCGGTATTGCTGCTGGTGCGCAATCCATCGGTGAATGCCTGGCAGGTATTGTCGATCTGCGCGTATCCGGTGATTGAAGTCCTGTATAGCATTTATCGCAGAAAATTCATCGGCAGATCCAGCCCTTGCGAGGCGGACGGCTCGCATCTTCACACACTTGTCTATCGCCGCGTTGCCGTCAAGCTGATTCCTTATAACGCTGCACCGGCCTGGATACGCAACGCTGCGGTTGCGTGCGTCATGGTTCCTTGCATTGGTCTGATCGTCCTTATCAGCGTGATCGCCGGCGGCCGGATGATTGGGGGGCTGCTGCTGGTGTTTGCGCAAGTCTTGTTATACGTGGTCATTTACAAGCGACTCGCGCGCGGCTATTGGCGTCGCCGTCATGCGACAAGCGTTGCAGTCGACATCGACACCAACGGAGAGTTGTCATGATCGAGTCGGCGTCCTCGATCGGTACCAGTTGGTACGTCCTCCAAACAAAACCGAGGCAGGAGTTCCGCGCATTGGAGCAATTGGAGAATCAGCTGTACACCTGTTTTTTGCCGACATTGCAAATTGAAAAAGTGCGACGCGGTAAGTTGGAAGTCGTTATTGAGCCGCTGTTTTCGCGCTACTTGTTCATTCAACTTGATACCGTGTCGAGTAATTGGGCGCGGCTGCGCAGTACGCGCGGCGTCAGCAAGCTGGTCGCATTTGGCGACCGCTTTGCCACCATATCCGAGGTCATCCTGAACGCGCTAGGCAATGCGCGACCGCCGATTCCTACGCCGCTATTTGCGGCCGGCGAAAAGGTCGCCATCAAGTCCGGACCGTTTTCCGGCCTCGACGGGGTTTTCCAAATGTTGGACGGCGAGTCCAGGGCGCTGGTTTTAATTGAACTGCTCAGTCAGCCGCAAAAACTGGCGTTCGAACTGGACACGCTACGCAAGATTGCTTAGTTGGAGCGGCAAGCGCATGCCCGGACGCTGATGAGAGCGGGGCGAAGGCGATGGTTGAAATCGAGAGGCAAACGGTTTTTGGAACTTAACCGGTAATCCAAGGGCGGTAGCGTGCCTGCATGAGAAAGCGGTTACGAAAGCGGTTACCGATGCCTTGTGCGCAAAGCCCTGTTGAGACCTGCTGTAACACCCGCTGTCGGTACTGGCCGTGTTGTTGAAATCTTTGCATGAATCATTCGATCCTCACTTCTGCATCCAAGGACAGATCATGAAAATATCGATAGACACTCGCATTGCAATCATTGGCCTTGGTTATGTCGGCTTGCCCCTGGCAGTCGAATTCGGGAAAAAATATCCCACGCTCGGTTATGACATCAACCAGCGCCGTGTGCATGAACTACGGGACGGCATTGATAACACATTGGAAGTTGATGCGTCTGAATTGAAAGAGGCAAAGCACCTCCGCTATACGACAAACCTGGAAGATTTGCGGCAGGCGACGGTTTTTATCGTCACCGTGCCAACCCCGATAGACAAGTACAAGCAGCCGGACTTGACCCCGCTGCAAAAAGCCTCGGAAACCTTGGGCAAAGTCATCAAGAAAGGCGACATTGCAGTCTACGAATCAACCGTCTACCCAGGCGCCACTGAAGAGTATTGCGTGCCGGTCATTGAACGCGTCTCGAACCTGAAGTTCAATGAGGATTTTTTCGTCGGCTACAGTCCGGAGCGGATTAACCCGGGCGACAAGGTACACCGGCTAACCACCATTACCAAAGTCACCTCCGGATCAACGCCGGAGACCGCCGACTTTGTTGACGCGCTCTACAGCAGCATCATCCAGGCCGGCACCCACAAGGCGTCATCGATCAGAGTGGCGGAAGCGGCGAAGGTCATCGAAAATACGCAGCGCGACCTCAACATCGCGCTCATGAATGAACTCGCCATCATCTTCAAGAGAATGGGGATCGATACCGAAGATGTACTGAAGGCCGCCGGCACAAAATGGAATTTCCTGCCGTTTCGTCCGGGCCTGGTAGGCGGTCATTGCATCGGCGTTGATCCGTTCTACCTGACTCACAAGGCAGAGGAAATCGGCTATCACCCACATGTGATCCTGGCCGGTCGCCGCATCAACGACAACATGGGAAGTTATGCTGTCGGCCTGCTTGTCAAGCAGATGTTAAAGCGCTGTATCCAGGTTGAGGACGCCAACGTCCTGGTCATGGGCCTGACGTTCAAGGAAAACTGTCCGGACATACGCAATACCAAAGTGATCGACATCATCAACGAATTAAAAGGCTACAACGTCAACGTCGACGTGTACGACCCCTGGATCAGCGCCGGGAATGCGCAACATGAATACGGGATCACTCCCATCCGCCTGCCGGAACCCGGGAAATACGACGCCATTATCCTCGCAGTGGCCCATAGCGAATTTAAGGAAATCGGTGTGGCCGGCCTGCGCAGCTTCGGCAAAAAAGAACATGTGCTGTTCGACCTGAAGTATCTGTTGCCGAAAGCCGATTCGGATATCCGCTTGTAACGAAGTCGTCTGCAAGTTATCAAATAGGGGGAGCTAAGGCATGAACCGTTTCGAACAGATCCAGCAAGAATTGCGCGAACACCCAAAAAAATGGCTCATTTCCGGATGCGCCGGTTTCATTGGTTCCAATTTATTGGAAACACTGCTGAAACTTGACCAGACCGTCGTCGGCCTGGATAACTTTGCGACGGGGTATCAACATAATCTGGACGAGGTGAGAGAACTGGTCGGCTCCAAGCGATGGGCGAGTTTTAGTTTTATCAGGGGCGATATCCGTGATCTCAATGCGTGCCAACAGGCAGTGCAAGGCATCGATTATGTGCTGCATCAGGCAGCGCTAGGATCCGTTCCACGCTCGCTCGAAGACCCGGTCACCACTAACGATGTCAATGTCAGCGGCTTCCTGAATATGCTGGTCGCGGCCAGAGGTGCTGCGGTGACGTCATTCGTCTATGCGGCATCGAGTGCCACCTATGGCGACCATCCAGGCTTGCCCAAGGTGGAAGATCGCATCGGCAAGCCGCTATCGCCTTATGCCGTCACCAAGAATGTCAATGAACTGTACGCCGAGGTATTTGCGCGCTGCTATGGATTTAAAACGATCGGACTGCGCTACTTTAATGTCTTTGGAAAGCGACAGGATCCGAACGGCGCTTATGCGGCCGTGATCCCGAAATGGATAGCTGCAATGATCCGCAATGAAGAAGTATGCATCAACGGCGATGGCGAAACCAGCCGCGATTTTTGTTTTGTGGAGAATGCGGTTCAGGCGAATTTGCTGGCGGCGACGACTTCCGCCGACAACAAAAATGAAATTTATAACGTCGCTGTGAGTGATATCACGACTCTCAATGAACTGGTCGGGATTCTCAAATCCACGCTCGGCAAGCATGGTATTCATTATCAGAAGGAGATCGCCTATCGCGACTTCCGGGATGGCGATGTACGTCAATCTCAAGCGGACGTCAGTAAATCTGCGCAAAGGCTCGGGTATGCCCCTGAGTACCGCATTGGCGAGGGTCTGAATACGGCGATGTCATGGTACGTGGGACAACACCATGGCAAAAGGCAAGCGTGAAAATTGTTAACACCCTTAGCGCTCGGATCAGAACGGCCCAGCCGGAGCATCACGCCATCTTCACGGGCATGGCGTGGGTTAGCCTGTTTGTCATCATCGGCAAGCTGGCGGGGGCTGCCAAAGAGATGGCAGTCGCCTATCGCTTCGGTGTCGGTGTTGAGGTGGATGCCTATCTTTTTGTCCTCAACTTCATTAGCTGGCCAATTGGAGTTTGGTTCAGCGTATTGACCGTGGTGTTGGTGCCGTTAGCCGCAAAAATGCGGCAGGATGCCGCCGGCGAGCTGCCGCGCTTTCGGGCAGAGCTGTTCGGTGTGGCTATCGTACTGGGGCTGGTCCTGGCGATCCTGGCCAGGCTGGGACTGCCGATGGTGCTGCGTTCGCAGTGGGCTGGTCTGCCCCCGGCGACCGCCGCACTTGCCACGCATGCGGCCCCGACGCTTGCTTTTCTCCTGCCCTTGGGCGTGCTGATCAGTCTTCTTTCCGCCTGGATGCTGGCCGCGGGACGACATGCCAATACCTTGCTGGAAGGCGTCCCCGCGGTTGTCATCGGCATAGCAGTTCTGATCTCCGCCGGCAGCGGCATTGAACCGCTGGTCTGGGCCACCGTCGGCGGTTTTGTCGCCCACGTCATCAGCCTTGCAATTCCGTTGGCACGCCGCAAAGAAATCGAGTTTCCCCGCTTTACTTGGCAATCCACTCAGTGGACTTTATTTTGGCGCGGTTTTGGGATCATGCTTGCCGGGCAGGCATTGATGAGTTTAATCGTCATCGTTGACCAGTTTTTCGCGGTCCATGTAGGCACCGGTGCATTCGCTACGCTCAGTTACGCAAACCGCATTCTTGCCTTGCTCCTTACGCTGGGAGGAACCGTTGTCAGTCGCGCCACGTTACCAATATTTTCCAAGGCGCATCGACAAGGGAACACGCAAGTGCGCCGTGTCGTGACTCAATGGGCCGGCGTCATGTTCCTGGTGGGTGCCGTCTCGTCGGCTGTTTCTTGGTGGCTGGCGCCATGGGTCGTGAAATTGCTTTTCGAGCGGGGTGCATTTACCGCCCAGGACTCGGCGGCGGTCTCGGAGGTATTGCGTTATGCGTTGGTACAACTGCCGTTTTATTTCGCAGGCCTGGTATTGGTTTCTGGATTGGTGAGCAGGGGAATGCACAAACTGGTTGCGCTGAGCGCCATAGCGAATCTTGTAGTCAAGATTTTCGGGAATTACTTATTGGTGCCGGCTATGGGTATTAAAGGTATCGCGCTTGCGACGGCATTCATGTATATCGTTTCCTTTATCACGCTATATAAACTGACAAATATCACTGAGAATCACAAAGGAATAATTTAAATGCGATTACTCATATTCATTTATTCTCTTGAAATGGGCGGCGCAGAGCGCGTCACCACAAATCTTGCAAACCATTGGGTCGCGAGAGGCTGGGAAATTACTATAGTAACGTTGGCATCAACCAGCACTGACTTTTATAAACTTCCCCCTGGGATTAAACGTGTTGCATTTGAATTAACTGGTGATAGCGGTAATTTGTTAACGCGCTTTTCGAGAAATATACGTCGGGTAAAAGAATTGCGGCGCACTCTGCGTGAGATACAGCCAGATGTTGCGCTTGCGATGATGAGTACGGCGAATGTGATTCTGTCACTGGCCGCAAGGAGGTTCCCTAATGTGTGTGCCATTGGTTCCGAGCATACATTTCCACCCCAGCTACCGTTAGGCGCTATTTGGGAGGCGTTGCGGCATAAAACGTATGGTCAACTAGCCGCCGTTGTGGCGCTTACCCAAGAGTGCGCCCATTGGATCGGAGCGCATACATCGGCGCGAAGAGTTTCGGTTATTCCTAATCCTGCGTGCTGGCCGCTTCCTGAGCATGTGCCGAAAAAATACCGATCCGAAGTCTGCGCACCCGAACGACAGCTCTTATTGGCGGTGGGGCGGCTGAATAAAGAAAAAAATTTCGAACTGTTGGTAGAGGTATTTTCGCACTTGGCACAGAAGCACCCGGATTGGGACCTGGTGATTCTCGGGGAGGGCCCCGAACGCCAAGTCCTGGAAGCGCAATTAAAGGCCAAGGGGCTGGATAAGCGTGTTTTTCTTCCGGGACGCATCGGCAATGTTGGGGAGTGGTACCAGCAGGCAGATCTCTATGTAATGA
>NZ_JBHSMT010000022.1:24266-47265 GCF_042654985.1 Paraherbaspirillum soli
GCCGGGAGATGCACCAGGGTTAAGGTCTGCGCTGGATCAGATAATGGGCGATAGCCAATTAAGGAATCGTCTGGCCTCCAGGGCAGTGGATGCGCGCGAACGATTTTCAATAGAAAAAATTGCCAATATGTGGGAAATCCTTTTTGATCAATGCATGCATCAGAATGCTGATCCGGGATATCTCGCGGATCAAAACCATAGGATTAACGATAGATAGTCTCTATGAATCATAGATGTACGTTTCCTTTGTCACGTTATATAAACTGACAAATATCACTGAGAATCACAAAGGAATAATTTAAATGCGATTACTCATGTTCATTTCTTCCCTTGCATGCGGCGGTGCAGAGCGCGTCACCACAAATCTTGCGAACCATTGGGCCGCGAGAGGCTGGGAAATTACTATAGTAACGTTGGCTTCAACCAGCACTGACTTTTATAAGCTCCACCCTGGGATTAAGCGTGTTGCATTTGAATTAACTGGTGACAGCCATACGATGTTAGCCCGCCTTTCGAGAAATATGCGCCGTTTGAAAAAAATGCGACGCACTCTGCGTGAGATACAGCCAGATGTCGCGCTTGCCATGATGAGTAACGCGAATGTGATTCTGGCACTGGCCGCAAGGAGGTTCCCTAATGTGTGTGCCATTGGTTCCGAGCGTACATTCCCACCCCAGCTACCGTTAGGCGCTATTTTGGAGGCGTTGCGGCATAAAACGTATGGTCAACTAGCCGCCGTTGTGGCGCTTACCCAAGAGTGCGCCCATTGGATCGGAGCGCATACATCGGCGCGAAGAGTTTCGGTTATTCCTAATCCTGCGTGTTGGCCGCTTCCTGAGCATGTGCCGAAAAAATACCGATCCGAAGTCTGCGCACCCGAACGGCAGCTCTTATTGGCGGTGGGGCGGCTGAATAAAGAAAAAAATTTCGAACTGTTGGTAGAGGTATTTTCGCACTTGGCACAGAAGCACCCGGATTGGGACCTGGTGATTCTCGGGGAGGGCCCCGAACGCCAAGTCCTGGAGGCGCAATTAAAGGCCAAGGGGCTGGATAAGCGTGTTTTTCTTCCGGGACGCATCGGCAATGTTGGGGAGTGGTACCAGCAGGCAGATCTCTATGTAATGACTTCAGATTTCGAAGGCTTTCCGAATACGCTTGCCGAAGCGCTCGCCCACGGCTTGGCGGCAGTGAGCTTTGATTGCGACACTGGACCACGGGACATTATTCGACATGGAGTTGACGGCCTGCTGGTGGCACCGGGAGATGCACCAGGGTTAAGGTCTGCGCTGGATCAAATAATGGGCGATAGCCAATTAAGGAATCGTCTGGCCTCCAGGGCAGTGGATGCGCGCGAACGATTTTCAATAGAAAAAATTGCCAATATGTGGGAAATCCTTTTTGATCAATGCATGCATCAAAATGCTGATCCGGGGTATCTCGCGGATCAAAACCATAGGATTAACGATAGATAGTCTTTATCAGTCATAGGATGCTTCACGTGAAATCGTCTATTCAATCTTTTGAAGAACGGGGCGGATCCAGGGTGCTCCTGAAAAGGCCTGCGCGAACTTTTTGGGGCAGATATAACGCTATTGTTCTAACGACCGCATTGAGTTTGATCTATCTGAATCTACCGGGTTACGCATTCGTCTTAAACAAAGCTTTATTGCCAAAATATTTTTATTTTGGGCTTGTTCCCATTTTAAGCCCTGTGTTGCTGTTAAAGCCCAGAGCTTTCTTGTCATATTTGATTTCACCTTTTCCTCTCTGGATATTCGTAGTAATTATTCTTAATATTATTCATCTTTTAAATGCTTTTGTTGAAGGCAATACAGGGACCGTTGACTTGGTTAGCACTCGTATCCAATTACTCGTTGTCGCCATTGGTCTTGGTTTCGCCTTAGCCGTTACCCGAACTGAAACTTATGAACGTGTATTTCCATTTTTAACTGTGTTGATTTCATGTTCAGTTATATTCGATTTCTTTATCCCAGGGGTGTTATATCCTATTGGTATGGAGGGGTCTGTTATAAATCGTGGTGCGGCAACATTTATCAATCCAACGATCGCTGCCGAAGTAATGTTGATTGTTTTTCTTATGACATGTGCTGCAGTGAAAATGCAATATCGAATGCCGTTGCTGATTCTGACAGGTGTGGGGGTCACGGTGACATTTACTCGTTCCGCGATTATTGCGTGGATATTGTTCTGGATATTTTTATCGATTAAGCGAGTATTTTCAAGGTTAGCTGCACTCTTTACTTTAGCGGCATTTATTGTCATACCAGTCTTATATGATACTTTCGGAAACTATTTAAGCAGTCGCGAAAATTCCGGCGAATCCATCGCTAACATTCAAGCGCGATTGGATTTTTTTTCCAATCCAAATTTTGAAGACGGTAGTTCTGAAGAGCGATTAAAGGTATTAAAGGCAGGCTGGAATCTCTTCTTGCAAAATCCTGTATCTGGTGCCGGGGCTGGTGCAACCCATTTCTGGTCGTATAAGGCTGGCACGCATAATCAATTGGTAATGCTCGGGGCCGAGTATGGGATTCTCGGCATTGTACTTTGGGCCTCATTGGCCATAATTTTGTGGCGCGGAAAACATTTTCAAAACAAAAATCTGCAGTTCGCAGTATTTTGTTTGTTTATTTTCATGTCAATGTTTACACACAATATGTTCGATTCACCGTATTGGCTGGTCACGTTTGCACTAATAGCTGGGACGAGGAAGGCATAGGTGCCCGCAAGTAATATTTGCAGGGCGATTTCGCCAAGCCTCGTTTGAACATTGGATCGTCATACAGCCGTAGTAAGTCTAGTCAGTGGTAAGTGGCTTCAACCTGGGGGCAGTTCTTGAACGGTGGGACGAATCATTTAAACAGATTGGGGCGATTTCTTGAACGTTGTTCACATCATTGTCGGCCTCAACATCGGTGGTGCAGAGTGCATGCTCAAGCGCCTGATCGAATCGCATCAAGGTAGTGCCGAGTATCGACACACGGTCATATCGCTCACCGACATCGGCAAGGTCGGGCGGCAATTGCGGGCCCTTGGAATAGATGTGCAGGCACTGCACATGCGATCCGCGCGCGATTTCCCCCGTGTGCTTTGGCAGCTTGTGCGCCTGATTCGCACGTCGGACCCGGAACTGGTCCAGACCTGGATGTATCACGCCGACCTGTTGGGTGGCTTGGCTGCCCGTATTGCGGGCAATAGGAATGTCATCTGGGGCATACGCACCACGGATGTGCAGGCTGCCGGCAAGCGTGCCACGACAATAGTGAGGCTGGTGTGCGCGTGCCTGTCCCGATGGGTGCCGCATACCATCATCTGTGCCGCCGACGCTTCGCGCCGCGCGCACGTGGCTGTGGGCTACGATGCGGCGCGCATGGTGGTGGTGTCAAACGGTTTTGACCTGTCACGCTTCGTGGCGACGGCAGAGCAGCGCGCGACGTTGCGGGCGCGCTTTGGAATTGCTGCAAGCGAGGTTGTGGTTGGTACTGTCGGACGGTTTCATCCGGCCAAGGATCATCAAAATTTTGTGCGTGCGGCGGGCTTGCTGGCACAGCAGCACGCGCATGTGCGGTTTTTAATGGTTGGTCGCGGCTTGGACGCGAACAATACGGAACTCGCACGCGGGATTGCTCAAACCGGTCATGCCGATCGTTTTGTACTGTTAGCGGAACGTGCCGATGTGCCGGTTTGCCTGGCCGCGATGGATATCTTCTGCCTCTCTTCCCGTACTGAAGGTTTTCCTAATGTCGTGGGCGAGGCCATGGCCATGGGCGTGCCGTGCGTGGTGACCGACGTCGGCGATGCCGCCATGCTGGTAGCGGACACGGGAATCGTCGTGCCCAAGGAAGATTCGATCGGCTTGGCGCATGGACTGGCGGATCTGCTGGCGCTGGCGCCAGACGCCCACCGCCAGTTGGGGCAGAAGGCCAGGGAACGGATTCATGCGGAGTTCACCATAGAGCGTGCCAGAGAACGATTTGAAGAAATCTATCAACGCATAGCTGGCGAAAGGGGGCAATGATGTGTGGATTTGCTGGTTTTTTTGGCGGCATTGCCTCGCAGGGCCAGGCGGGTGACGAAGCCGTGCTCAAGCGCATGGCCGACACGCTGCTTACTCGGGGCCCTGATGATGCAGGCTATTGGTCTGACCAGAATCATCGGATCGGGCTGGGCCACCGGCGCCTGGCGATTGTCGATCTGTCTCCCGCCGGGCATCAGCCAATGCTATCCGCCAGTAGCCGCTACGTGATCGTCTTTAATGGCGAAATTTACAATCACCTATTGCTGCGCGAGGCGCTGGAAGCTGGCGGGCAGGCGCCGGCCTGGCGCGGCCATTCGGATACCGAAACGCTGCTGGCCGGCTTCGATGCATGGGGGGTCCAGGGTACGGCGGAACGTGCCATCGGCATGTTTGCTTTTGCGGTATGGGACAAACAAACCGGCACGCTGTTCCTCGCGCGGGATCGCATTGGCGAAAAGCCGCTCTATTATGGCTGGCAGGGGCGCGGCGAGAATGCGGTGTTTTTGTTTGGCTCCGAATTGAAGGCGCTGCGCGTCCATCCTGCTTTTGAAAACATCATCAATCGCGGGGCGCTCAGCCTGCAATTGCGGCATAACTATATTCCGGCGCCGTATTCCATTTATGCGGATATTGCCAAATTACCGGCAGGCAGCTTGCTCACGGTATCGCTGCAGCAGCGCGAGCCGAAAGTGTGGTCGTATTGGTCCGGGGTGCAAACGGCGGAATCCGGGGTGGCCAATCCCTTTGCCGGAACTGCCGAGCAGGCAGTCGATGCGCTGGAAATATTGCTCAAGGACGCGATACGGCAGCAGATGGTGGCGGATGTGCCTCTTGGGGCGTTTCTGTCCGGCGGGGTCGACTCTTCCACCGTGGTGGCGCTGATGCAGACGCAGTCCTCGCGTCCTGTCAAAACTTTTACCATCGGGTTTCATGAAGATGGTTATAACGAGGCCATATATGCCAAGGCCGTGGCCAAGCATCTAGACACCGACCATACCGAGTTGTATGTCACGGCGGAACAGACCATGGCGGTGATCCCGCGCTTGCCGACGCTGTATGACGAACCTTTTTCAGATTCCTCCCAGATCCCTACGTTTTTGGTTTCCCAACTTGCCAGGCAGCATGTGACGGTGTCGCTGTCCGGCGATGCGGGTGACGAGCTGTTTTGCGGGTACAACCGATATCACCTAGCGGCCGGTATCTGGAATAAGGTCACTACTGCGCCGATGCCGTTGCGCATGCTTGCAGCCAAAGTGCTGACCAGCATTTCGCCGCAGTCATGGAACCGGATGGCGGGCGTTGTCAGAAGCGTGTTGCCGCTCTCCTTGCCGTTCGCCAATATGGGCGACAAGTTGCACAAGGGCGCGGGGGCATTGGAGAGTAAGTCGTTCGATGCGCTATATCTGAATCTGGTATCGCATTGGCATGACCCCGCATCGGTAGTGATCGACGGCTATGCGCCACCGACCTTATTGGCCGGCGAAGCACCGCTTCTTGCCGGGCTGGATAATATCCAACGCATGATGGCGTTGGATATGCTGACCTATTTGCCGGACGATATTCTAGCCAAGGTGGATCGGGCGGCAATGGGCGTTTCGCTGGAAACGCGCGTGCCATTTCTGGACCACCGAGTAGTGGAACTCGCATGGCGCCTGCCGCAAGCGATGAAGCTGCGTGATGGACAGAGCAAGTGGGCACTGCGCCAGGTCTTGTACCGGCATGTGCCAAAAGCGTTGATCGAGCGCCCCAAGATGGGGTTTGGCGTGCCGATCGGCGACTGGCTGCGCGGGCCGTTGCGGGATTGGGGAGAGTCGTTGCTGGACGAGGCGCGATTACGAAATGAAGGCTTCTTCCACCCGGCGTTGGTAAGACTTAAATGGAAAGAGCATCTGTCGGGCCAACGCAATTGGCAATATCAGCTGTGGGACGTGTTGATGTTTCAAGCTTGGCTGGAAGAACAATAATGGGCGCCTCGAAAAACCGTAGCGAGCGGCCCAAGGTCGGGGCGAGAAGCGCAGTCGTACGGCTGTACGGCGAGCATCACAGCCCCGAGATTGGGTTGCGCAGTAGATTTTTCGAGGTGCCCTAATGAAGAAGAAAATCGTCTACGTCATCAACCATGCGGCCTTTTTTGTATCTCATCGTTTGCCTTTGGCGATTGCGGCTCGCGAGGCAGGATGGGACGTGCATTTGCTGATCGGTCAGCCGGGGAGCGCAGTGATGGAGCCGCTGGCGGAAGCGGAACTCAAGCGCCAGGGCCTACCCTATACCCGCTTGAGCTTTCGTACCGTTGGCTTCAATCCCGTGTGGGAGCTGATCGGCGTGCTGCAGTTGCTGTGGCACATTGCGCGGATGAGGCCGTCGGTCGTGCATACAGCTTCTCCTAAAGGCGGCTTGTACGGCGGCCTGAGCAGCCGGCTGTTGCGGGTACCGTGCCTGGTGGTCGCGGTCTCCGGCATGGGCTTCCTCTTTACAGGGCATGCAAATGGACTTAAAGGCATGCTGAAGCGGCTTTACAGCCTGTTATTGGCCTGGGTTTACCGGCATCCCAACATCACGGTTATCGTCCAGAATCAAGACGACAAACAGGCTTTGCTGCAATCCGGCGCGGTGCAGCCGAACGATTTGATACTGATCCCGGGGGCAGGGGTCGCGCTGTCGAATTACGCTTCCGTGCGAACCGACGACTCGCAACGTCTCGTGGTGCTGCCCGCCCGCCTGTTGCGCGACAAAGGGGTCGAGGAATTCGTAACGGCAGCGAAGATGCTCAAGGAGCAGGGCAGCGATTGGCGGTTTGCGTTGGTTGGCACGGCCGATTACGCCAATCCGTCGGCTATCCCCGAGGCGCAGGTCAAGGCTTGGGCCGATGCCGGGCTGGTCGAGTGGTGGGGGCATCGAGAGGACATGCCGCTCGTTTATGCTCAAGCCGACATTGTGTGCCTGCCGTCCTATCGTGAAGGTATGCCCAAGTGCCTGCTGGAGGCCGCCGCAGCAGGGTGCGCGGTAGTGACATCGGACGTCACCGGCTGCCGAGAAGCCATCATTCCCGGCGAAACGGGTGATCTGGTTCCTGCCCGCGAGGCAGCCGCATTGGCATCCGTGTTGGCCAAATTAATTGCCGAACCGGACCGCCGCCGCCGTTACGGGGAAGCAGGCCGCATTTTGGCGGCAGCCCGCTTTGGCATGGATGCCGTACTCAAGACCACGCTGAATATTTATGACGGCCTGTTGGCGCGTGCCGCATCCGTTCTGCTCGGCGGAGCCGAGGGGAAATAGCGGAGAGCAATTCGCAATAGCATCGTCCCTGCATCGGGTTGGCCCGAGTTCCAGTGAGTTTGCTACCTATCGTCTAGGTGCCTCGAAAAACCGTAGCGAGCGGCCCAAGGTCGGGCCGAGAAGCGCAGCCGTACGGAGGTACGGTGAGCATCGCAGGCCCGAGATTGGGCCGCGCAGTAGGTTTGTCGAGGCGCCTGTTCATATCTTTCAGTCCTTTTATCCTGAGGAGGACCTATTGAAAACCCTCAACAACAAGCGATTAATCCTGCTGGAGTTGAACGAAATTAATTTTGAGTTTGCCCTGGCTTATGCCGAGCGCAAGACGCTGGTTCATCTCAAGCGCGTGATTAAAGACGCCCGGCGCACCAGTTCGGAAGCGCACTACGAACAACTGGAGCCGTGGATCCAGTGGGTGTCGGTCCATACCGGCATAGCCGCCGCGGAACATGGCATCGTTCGCTTGGGCGACATGGCCGGCAGCGGCATCCCTCAGTTTTTCGAAGCGGTTGAGGCAGCGGGGTATACGGTCGGAGCCATTTCTGCGATGAACGCGGACAACCGCTTGCAACAGCCGGCCTATTTCATTCCCGACCCGTGGACCGTCACTTCGCCGGACCGATCTTTCTGGAGCAGGGCGTTGAGCAAGGCAGTCTCGCAAGCCGTCAACGACAATTCCAACGAGCGCTTGAGCGGCAGGAGCTTATTGGCGCTGCTGGGCGGCTTGATCCGGTTTGCCAGGCCGCGCAACTATTCGCGTTACGTCAATCTCGCACTGCGCAGCCGCGGCCGACCTTGGCGTAAAGCGCTATTCCTCGATCTATTCCTGCATGATCTTCACTTGCGGATGTTCGGTAAAAAAAGGCCTGATTTTTCAACGCTTTTCTTGAATGGCGGCGCTTTCATCCAGCACCATTACCTGTTCAATGCGCGCGCTGCCGTCAAGACCGACCTGCGCAACCCTGACTGGTATGTGGCGGCGGATCAGGACCCTTTCGCAGAAATGCTGGAGGTCTACGACCGCATCCTTGGCGACTATTTGGCGCTGGATGACGTGGACCTGATCGTCGCCACCGGCCTGACGCAGAAGCCGTATGACCGCGTGAAGTATTACTGGCGCCTGCGTGATCATGTTGCTTTCCTGGACCATGTCGGCGTGAAATATCGCGCTGTTTTTCCGCGCATGACGCGCGATTTCATGATTGAGTTCGATTCTTCCGAAGCCGCCAAGCACGGCGCCGAGCAATTGGCGGAAATAGTCTGCGAGGCCGACGGCAATGCAATTTTTGGAGAAATCGATAATCGCGGCGCAAGCTTGTTCGTGACGCTTACGCATGCCGCTGCAATCGAAGATGAATTAATTGTCAAACAAGGAAATAAGCGCTTCGATCTAAAGCCGCATGTCGTTTTCGTCGCCATAAAAAACGGCATGCATGAGGGCAGGGGCTTCGTCTACTACAAGGGGCGAGTGGCCGATTATGCTGCGCGGGACGGACTTCACGTCAAGGAGCTATACAAAGTGGTCGTGGACTATTTCGGGCTGAATCTGCCGGCTAGGGCTGCGCCAATCCGGGAAGCGGAAGCCGATACCCATGTTTAATTCGGCGCGCGTGTCCTGGTCAAAGCTGCTTTGCTATGCGCTGATTGCTTCTTGCTTGCTGCCGCTTGCGAAGGCTGGTAACGACGCAGTCATCGGCAAGCGGATGCCAAACAATACCATCGCCGCTCCGCCCGGATCCAGCCGGGTGTTCGAGGCTCGCCTGTTCGGCAGCGTTGCCGCCGGCAAGGCAGATTACGCTCCGGTCATTCGTCGCGTGCTGCAGCTTGCGAAGGAGGCTGGAGGAGGAATAGTACGCTTGCCCAAAGGTGAAATCTGGGTTGCGCTGGATTCGTCCGGAAACGCCATTACGGTGCCGTCGGGAGTATTTCTGGATATGACAGGAACGACTCTGCGCTTGATCGAGAACGGCCGCAGCGGCTACAACATCATCTTGTTCAAAGACAGAGGCGCGCCCAGCGGTGTGATAGGGGGCACGGTGATCGGGGATCGTGATTACCATCTCGGCAAAGACGGCGAATGGGGAATGTGCATTGCGGTCAGAGGCGGCGCCAACATATCGATTAAAGGAATCAAGGCAAGCAACTGCTGGGGCGACGGCATCTATCTCGGGGCGGACCCTTCAGGCGATCTCAACACATTTGCGGAGAATGTCGATATCGACGGCGTGGAAGCTGCGTACAACCGTCGCAATAACATCAGCGTAGTCAACGCCAGGGGATACCGAATCTGCAACGTCTATGTGCATCATGCCAATGGCGTGCTGCCGGAATCGGGAATCGACATTGAGCCGGATAAGGGAGGTATGGCCAGCGACGGCCTCCTGTGCAACATTCGTTCCGAATTCAACGGCAAGCGTGGCGTGATGACCGGCGGCGGCAGCGACCGCAAGGTGCGCGGATTGAAGCTCCGGCAAATAAGCTCAAGCAGCAATCAGGCAGCCGGATTCTGGATAGAGGGCGCACAGAATGTCGAAGGCGCAATTCTTTCGGCGCAAGACAACGCCGAAGAAGGCGCGGTGTTCAATTCAACTTCGGACGTAGTCGTAAAAGAGTATGCGGGCGGCAGAAATGGACGAAAGGCTAAAAAAGGTCAAAGCGATATCAGGATCAACGACTCTACCAAGGTCTCGATGGGCCGCCTTTCTTCTCTGGCCGGAAGCCAGGATCAGCGCGGCTTTCCAGTCATTGTGGTGCAAAAATCGCGGGGCGTGACGGTCGATAAATTTGCGATGGATTCCGGTCGCGTCCTGCAAAATTCTGTACATGTCGACTCGCAATCCGAGGCCACCTTGGAGTCGCTGACGTTCAAGCAGAAGCCATAAGTTTTAAGCGTGTCAATGTGAATGTTGCCGGTAGTCGGAGCACGCCTTGGCCCCAGCGAATTCTTTCGAAGAATAAGGCGCCTCTAAAAATACACTACCGGGCAGGGCCGAAAAATCGCCTGATTGCGACGCCTTCCGGCCAATAAAACCGAGCTTTGAACATGTCGGATCCTGTCAGCTCTGACAGTTACTGCAGGGCACTCTAACGAGCAAGCTTTCTTTCGGCATACTGAATGCGTCTTCAAAGCTGGCATCAGCGCAGCTGTTCCAGCCGCAACAGGCACCCTTCATGCTCATAGGGCGGCAGGGCTGCCGATGATTATCGACGGGTACCGATTTGTGCATGTGGGATTGAAATGATCTGCGCCTACAACTCATCAACGCTCTGACAGCATTGCCCCACACAGGTTTTCGACTACCTCGCGCATTTTTGGAATGTTTTGCAGAGACCAGATTAATTTCTGAATTGGTCTTTTCTGGCAATGGCAATCAACCTAAAGAGGGCTCCTAAAATGATTGAGAAGAAAATTACTGTACTGTCAATTGCCGTCGCTCTGGCATTGACAGCTTGCGGCGGCGGTGGCAGCAGCGGGACGGGAACCGGATCAGTCGGAGGAACGCCGGCGACGGCCACCACAGCGGCAGGCAAGGCGGTTGACGGGTATTTGAGCGGTGCTTCGGTGCTGTGCGACGCCAATAATAATGGCGTGGCCGATGCCGGTGAAGCAGTTGTGGTGACTGACGCCCAAGGCAATTTCACGTTTTCACCGGCATGTTCGAGCACGATTGTGGTCAGCGGCGGCACCAGCATCGACACCGGCCTGCCGTTTGCAGGCACCCTGAAAGCGCCGGCCGGCAGCACCTTCGCCACGCCGCTCACCACCTTGATGGTGAGCGGCGGACTGAGCGCCGCCCAGGTCGCGGTTGCCCTTGGCCTGCCAGCCGGCACTGATGTCAGCCAGGTGGACCCGGTGAGCAATTCCGATCTCTATAAAAAAACCCTGGCGCTGCAACAAGTCATCCAGCAAACCACCGAAACGCTTGGCGCCCTGGCGCAGGACGCCAGCCCGGCGACCATCCAGGCAATTTACAGCCAGGTGGCCAAGGCGGTAGTGACGACGCTGGCGGCGAATCCAACGATACCGCTGGTCGACGTCAGCGGCAATGTCAGCAATTCGCTGGTATCCGGCATCGTGCTGCAGTCGGTGAATAATGTGGCGGCAACCACCGACCCTGCGTTGACCACGACCCAGTCCAGCCTGGCTGGTTTCAGTGCCAGCAGCGTGGCGACATTGATTTCGGGCGCGATCGCGAACCAGGCGCAAACCCTGGCCCAATCCAGCGACGCCGCCTTGATCGGACAAGCCACGTTGCTGCAGTCGACACCGACGATTGCCAACGCGACCTCGCAGGTGGCGGCCTTGTTGACGACCGGGGTCAGCGGTCAAGTCAATCTGGCGGCGGTGGGAGGCGCCCTGCAACAGTTGAGCAGCCCCGATGGCAGCAGCGATGCGACCGCCATCTCGTCCTTCCTGGGTGCGATCGCCACCCAATCCCAAGCCGCCGGCATCCCGCCGCCGGCAGTCACGATCGGCGACCTGTCCAAGCGCAAGAACTACCTCGCGATCCAGAACGACAGCATCACCATCGGCGGCGATGCCTATAACTTGAGGCAGTTCCTGAACGGCATCACCCTACGTCACAAACCGTCGCCGATAGACACGTTCAGCTTTGCCTTTGATGTGTTCGGCCGGCCGATCCCCAAAAACGCGGGCGGCGTCATGACCACCCGGGTCAGTCTCGCGGTCGAAGTGGCGGATGCCGGCGGCAGCGGGCGGGTGCTGCAACTGGCGATGGACAAGGCGGACCTGACCATGGACAACAAACAGCAGTTGACTATCGTGGTGCCGGCAGGCGCCCGGATGTACGCTTATGGCAAAACCAGCAAGGATGTGAGCGCCAATTTGACGCTCACCAACATCGCGGCCAACCAGTTCGTCGCGGTCGCCGACAATACGCTGACATTCAACACCGGCAATGTATTGAAACGCATCCTGGGCCAGATCGAGGGGCAATCGGGCGGCGTGTTTTCCAATCTGCAAAATCTGACCGGTACCTTCAACATGAAATTTGTCGTTTCCAACCTGAACGTTGGCAGCGAGACCGACAAGTCTGCGGTGCGAGGCTTATCGGTTGGCGTCACCGGATCGGGGCAGCCGCCGGTGAACGGCCTTGGTGTAAAGGGGGTAATGACTATCCCCTAAAAGTCGCAATTGACCACCATGCATAACAGGGGCGCGGCAATTTCGCCCCGTTTTTTATCCTCGCGCAGCAGACGCAAGAGTTGCATGCTGTGCTTTCCCGCTGATCGAAAATCGACATATCGAGACCATTACCGATGAAAAAAATATTATTTTCGCTAGGCGTAGCTGGTGCAGTGTCGTCGGCCGCCGCCGCGCCGATGGATGCCTTTCTCTCCGCCAACCCGAGCAGCAAACCGGGCGAAGTGCAGCTCGAAGCCGCCTACGACCTGGTCAACCGGCGGGTCGACGTGTTCAACGTCCGCAATAGCGACAGCAGCTTTGCCGGCACCAATGTCGGCGACTATCACGGCGCGCATCTGCGCGGCGGGTGGGCGATCAGCCCCAGGATCTGGGTCGACGGCGGGTTCTGGGAAAGGCGCATCGACTATCGCAGCGACCTTGCCAAGATTCACAGTTGGCAGCTGGCGGCGCAATACAAATTGGTTGAAGGCGCCGGATACCAACCAAGCATCGCGCTGCGCTTAGGCGCATGGGGCAACTACGCCGACGAGCTGAAAAAATCGTCGTCAACCACGATGCAAGGCGTGACGCTCAATTCGGTGAGCGCCTCCAAGCCCAAGGACAACCAGTACCAGCTCGACCTGATCGGCAGTTCGAAAGTGCTGGACAACCTGGAACTATCCATGTTTGCCGGCGTTGGGCACAGCAAGGTCAGCCTGGATTCGGTGCAGGGCAGCACGACGCTGAACGGTTGCAACTACAACCTGGCTTTCGGCCCGACCGAGGTGGTCGGCACCCTGGCGCCGCCCTGTAGCGCCGGTGCCGTGATAGATCGTTTTACCGTGCCAAACAGCCTGTTTGGCATTGATGTCAACCGCGAAACCCAGTACAGCGCGAGGTATTACCATGGCGGGCTGATGTTGAAGTGGACTCTCGACGATTGGCAACTGCGGGCAGGCTTCGAGCACCAATCGTTCAATCGCAACCATGTCGACGACATCATCAGAAGCCGCGGCGGCGCCACCTACAAAAGCAACAACATCCTGATTGGCGATATCAGCTACAAGCTGTTCGATAACACGGCGATTTTTCTGCGCGGGCAGTACATGACCAATCAATTCGTCGGGGAAATTCCATTTGCCTACAACACCTTGACGGCTAGCCGGTTTAACAAGCATTACGGTTTTATCAGCACCGGCTTGGTGATGACGTTCTAGTTAATCAATAGGCCGTTGCACGAGGGCTTGGACTTTGCAGCCCAAGCCTGCCCTATGCTTCGCGCCATCCGGGTGTTGATTTGAAATCAGGCTTGCATGGTCGGGCAACAAGTCCTGACCGACCAACCGCAACTTAATCGCATTGACGATCTTGATGCGCACCTGGAAATTGCAACGTTCCAGCGCTGCTACCCGTTTCCCCCTCCTTCAGAGCATGCGGCTATACATAAATACGCCGCTCGACCTCGACGCATGTTTTGTCGTGTATGCGTTGCAGCCAAATCTCCTTCAGCACATGCCAAGCGCTAATCCAGGCAGTAAGCAATAAAACCAAAAACGCGATCAGGCTACGCATCGGATTACGCAAATTAGAAAAACCAATATGAAAATAGGAATTTGTTCTATTGCCGGAGCATTGCGGGCTAACTACGCTTAATTTGAATTGATACACAGATTCCAATGTCTTTTTAAAACATTGCCAAGTCATGGGAGGCGTATATGTACGAAATTAAATTTGGCAAAAAGAATGAGCCTTCTTTCTTTTTGGAGAAAAGCAATGATTTAATTGCAGTGCGTATGAGCCCCAAGCATTCAATTCTCTAGCCATCAAATCCGATCGCGTTGTCTTCCAGCATCAGCGACGGCAAATTGGCCATAGAGTTTTTCGATGCTGGTCTTTATGGGCACGTCGAAAAACCTACTGCAGGGTTCGGCAAGCCCGCCAATCTCGGGCCTGCGATGCTCGCTCGCTACGGTTTTTCGACGCGCCCATTAAACAGCCTCAATCGCCCGCATTTCCCTTGCCGCCACCGACAGCATTGCCAGATCGACGTTGCCGCCCACCTGGAAGTCGGTCAGCAGGCGGCGGTAGCGTTCCAGCGGCACCCGGTTGGCGATTTGCCAGGCGTCGATCATCGCCGCCGGCTGATCGAGCGCAGGGGAGAGCTTGATCACGTTGGCAGTCAGCGCCCGTTGCAGCGTGGTCAGGTCGCTTTGCAGCGCAGTACGAGCCAGCCGCTGCCAGTGGGTGTCGGCCGGCAGCGCCGCTACCCGTTCCCGCATCCAGCCGAAATTCAAATTGAGATCGAGCGCAAAATAGACGCCGGCCACCAGTTCCAGGCTACGCTCGGTGGCGGCGGCGACTTCGGCGATATCCAGTACCGCGCCTATCAGTTCCGCACTCGCCGCGCGCCGCGCCAGCACGGCCGAGACCCCGGCTTGCATCAGCGCCTCTTGTTTCGCCTTGAGCGCCTCGGCGTCGCTGGCGGCCAGCAGCGTGACCAACTGCGGCCCAAGCTGGTCGGCGGCAGGGCGGAAGCGGGCCACCGTGGTTTCAATCGTCTCGCCATTGCCGTGGCGATGCAGGAACCAGAAGCTGGCGTGCTCCATCAGGCGGCCGACATCGGTAAATAGCTGCGCTTGCAAGGCGTCCGGCACCAGGTTGTCGAGGGCGTCGATGTCGCGCCAGATGTCGTCGAAGCCGAACACTTCACGGGCGATCACGCAGGCGCGCACGACATCGGCCGGGCTGGCGCCGCTTTCATCGGCCAGCCAATGCACCAAGGTGATGCCGACCCGGTTGGTGAGCGTGTTGACCAGGTAGGTGGCGATGATTTCGCGCGCCAGCGGGTGACGCTGCATCGCATCCGGATAGCGCTCGCGCAACGGCTGCGGGAAATACTCAGCCAGCGAGCGGGCGATGAACGGCGCTTGCAGCAGGTCGGAGGCCAGCAATTCTTCATACAGCCACATCTTGTTATAGGCCATCAGCACCGCCCGTTCGGGCGAGGTGAGCCCTTGTTTGACGGCTTTGCGCTCGGCGATTTCTTCTTCAGAGGGCAGGAACTCGACCGTGCGGTTGAGCCGTCCCGAACGTTCCAGAAAGCGGAGCAGGCGCGCTTCCGGCTCCAGCAGGCTGGCGGCGCGCCGGCCAGCGACCGACAGCGCCTGGGTTTGGTAGTAATTGTCGGCCAATACCTGCTGGCCGACTTCTTCGGTCATCTCGGCCAATAGTTTGTTGCGCTGCTTCTCAGTCATTTCGCCTTCGGTCACCACCAGCCCGAGCATGATCTTGATATTGACTTCGTGATCGGAACAATCGACGCCGGCCGAGTTGTCGATGGCGTCGGTGCAGATGCGGCCTCCCTTTTGCGCGAATTCGATCCGGCCGAACTGGGTACAGCCCAGATTGCCGCCCTCGGCCACCACCTTGCAGTTGAGCTCGGCGCCGTTGACCCGGATCGGGTCGTTGGCGCGGTCGCCGACCTGGGCGTGGGTTTCGCGCGTGGCTTTGACGTAGGTGCCGATGCCGCCGTTGTACAACAGGTCGACCGGCGCCAGCAAGATCGCCCGGATTAGCTCGGCCGGCGTCAGTTCTTCGGCGCTGACGCCCAGCATGGCCCGCACTTGCGGCGACAGCGCGATGGTCTTCAGAGTGCGGGCGTAAATCCCGCCGCCGTCGGAAATCAGCTTGCTGTCGTAGTCGGCCCAGCTGGAACGCGGCAGCGCGAACAGACGTTCGCGCTCGGCGAAACTGGCGGCCGTGTCGGGGTCGGGGTCGAGGAAGATGTGGCGGTGGTCAAACGCCGCCAGCAGCTTGATGTGGCGCGACAGCAGCATGCCGTTGCCGAACACGTCGCCGGACATATCGCCGATGCCGACCACCGTAAAATCCTGTTGCTGGGTATTGACCCCGATTTCGCGGAAATGGCGCTTGACCGCCTCCCACGCGCCGCGCGCGGTGATCCCCATTTTCTTATGGTCGTAGCCGACCGAGCCGCCGGAGGCGAAGGCGTCGGATAGCCAAAAGCCGTATTCGGCAGAAATCGCGTTGGCATAATCGGAAAAGGTCGCAGTGCCCTTGTCGGCCGCCACCACCAGGTAAGGATCGTCCGGGTCATAGCGCACCACCGCGCCGGGCGGCACCACTGTGCCGCCGACCAGATTGTCGGTCAGGTCGAGCAGGCCGCGCAGGAAGGTCTGGTAGCAGGCGATCCCTTCTTGCAAATAGGCTTCGCGCTCGGTCGCCGGCGGCGCGCTCTTCAGCACGAAGCCGCCCTTGGAGCCGACCGGTACGATCACCGCATTCTTGACCATTTGCGCCTTGACCAGCCCCAGCACCTCGGTCCGGAAGTCCTCGCGCCGGTCGGACCAGCGCAAGCCGCCGCGGGCGACCTTGCCGCCTCTCAGGTGCACCCCTTCAAGACGCGGCGAGTAGACCCAGATCTCGAACATCGGCTTGGGATCGGGCAAGCCGGGCACCTTGGCCGGGTCGAACTTGAACGACAGGTAAGGCTTGGCCCGGCCGTCTGCCGCACGCTGAAAATAATTGGTGCGCAGGGTAGCGCCGATCACGCCCAGGATTTGACGCAAGATGCGGTCCTCGTCCAGGTTGGGCACCTGGTCCATCGCTTCTTCGGTCTCTTGCAACAGCGCAGCGGCCTTTGCCTGGTCGGCCTGGGCCGGGTCGAAGCGGGCCAGGAACAGCGCCACCAGTTGGCGCGCGATGGCCGGGTTGCCGGTCAGGGCTTGCTCGATATAGGCGTTGCTGAAGGTCGAGCCGGCTTGCCGCAGATACCTGGCGTAGGCGCGCAAAATCGTGACTTCGCGCCAGTTCAGTTGCGCCCGCAGCACCAGCCGGTTGAGATCGTCATTGTCGGCTTCGCCGCTCCAGACGCGGGCAAATGCGTCTTCGAACACTTCCTTGATGTGGTCGATCTCGATTTCGCTGTCGTCGGCGGTTTGCATCCCGAAATCGTGCATCCATAGCGGTTCGCCGTCCTGCAAGTCGATCCGGTAGGGCCGCTCTTCATTGACCTTGACGCCCATGTGTTCGAGCATCGGCAGGCTTTGCGACAGCGCGATCGGCTTGCCGGTGCGGTAGATCTTCAAGCGCAGTGAGGAGGGCGCGGCTTCGATCGGCCGATACAGGTTCATCGCCAGGCCGGCGCTTTGCTGCGCGGCTTCCATCAATTCGATGTCGCGCACCGCTGCCCGCGCCAGATAGTCTTCGCGGAAGCCGGCCGGGAACCCGTCTGCATAGCGCCGCAGCAACACGTTGCCTTGCTCTTCGCCGCGGCTTTCCAGCAAGGCTTCGGCCAGATCGTCTTGCCAACGGCGGGTGGCTTGCACGATCTTGGCTTCGAGCTCGCCGACGTCAATGTCAGTCACCGTGTCCGGATGGGTGCGGACGGTGATGTGGATGCGCGCCAGCACCGATTCCGACAGCAAGGGCGTGAACTCGACGCTGATGCCGTTGAACGCTTCCAGCAACATCTTCTGGATTCGTACCCGCAGTTCGGTGTTGAACTTGTCGCGCGGCACGAACACCAGGCAGGATACATAGCGGCCGAACGCATCGCGCCGCACAAACAGGCGCGGCCGCTGGTGCTCTTCGAGCCGCAGGATGCCAATGGCGGTGTCGAACAATTCGTCCTCATCGACCTGGAACAGTTCGTCGCGCGGGTATTGCTCCAGGATGGTGGCCAGGGTTTTTGCCAAGTGGCCTTTGGGCACGAAGCCGGCACGCGCCTGGACCTTGGCAACCTTACGCCGCACCAACGGGATCTCGGTGGTAGGGACCATATAGGCGGTCGAGGTGTACAGACCGAGAAAGCGGCGCTCGCCTGTCACCTTGCCGGCGGCGTCGTAGCGTTTGACGCCGACATAATCCAGGTAACCGGGACGGTGCACGGTGGCGCGCGAGTTGGCCTTGGTGATGAACACCGGCGAACGGGCTTCGATCACGCCCTGGGCGCCGATCGGCAGCTTGGTGATGTCGGCGCTGTCGGCAGAGCGCAAAGAGTCGCGCAATATTCCCAGGCCGGAGCCGGCCACGCTTTGCAAATAATTTTCGCCATCGCTGACCATCAGTTCGTAATCGTGATAGCCGAGAAAAGTGAAATGATCCTCGATCATCCATTCCAGGAAAGCACGTGCTTCGGCGATTTCCGCTTGTTGCGCGGGGTCGCCGTAGTTCAGTTGTTTCAATTCGTCGATCGCGTTGGTCGCGGCCGACTGCATGACGCGCCAGTCCTCGACCGCGGCGCGGACGTCGCCCAGCACCTTGAGCACGCCGGTCTGGATTTCCTCCAGCCTGGCGGCTTCGGTGCAGCGATCGACTTCGATGTGGATATACGATTCCAGCCTGGCATCGCCGCTGTCGGCGGCGCTGTCGTCGCTGGGGCGCCGGATTTTGACGACCTGGCCGGCGGCGTCGCGCCAGACGCGAAAGATCGGATGGATCACGGCATGCAGGGTCAGGCCCAGGTGGTTGATCTCGGTGGTCACCGAATCGACCAGGAAAGGCATGTCGTCGTTGACGATCTCGATCACGGTATGGGCGGATTCCCAGCCGTGCTCGTCGATGTGCGGATTGTAGACACGCACGCGCGGCGCGCCGCTCTTGAAGTGGCGCGCAAACTGCCAGTGGGCAACCGCAGCGCCGTACAAATCCTCGTTGCTGCGGCTCAGGATTTGTTCTTCCCCGACCTGCGTGTAATAGTCGGCCAGGAACGGTTGCATCGGCGCAAAGATGTCTGCCGGTAATCGTTCGCTGGCGAAATTGCCCATGTTTGCCAATTGCTGCTGCTTCTTTTCTTCGGCTGCGGTGCGCATAGTGTTTCCTTTTTTTAAGCGCCTCCAGGAACGCTCGTCACGGTTCCCAGAGGCGCTTCTAGGCCGGTGAACTTAGATAGATTCTAGTCAACGCATACTGAATGTCATCCGCTTTTTATCGGTTTCGCTACTTCGATAAAACATGGCTGGTGGTGACGTCCGCAATCAGCTTGTCGTTGGCGCCAAGCACCACGGTGCGGACCACGCTGACCGTGCGGCCGCGCTTGACGAAGCTGGCGACGGCCTTGAACGAACCTTCGGTCTGATTGGCGACCAGGTTGGCGTTGAGGTTGATCGCCAGCGGAAACCCCGACATGCCTTCGCTGATGTCGCCCGGGCCGATGACCAGTACCGTGGCGGTTACGTCCGCGAACCACAGCATGGCGCCGGCGTGGACCACGCCGAACGGATTTTTGATGCCGCTGCGGATAGGCATCTCGGCCACCACCCGCTCAGCGCTGCGTTCAACAATGGTGAATTCAATGGCTCCTTCGACTTTCATGGCATTTCCTTTTAAATTTCGTATGGTTGCACGTCAACCGGATGTCCGTCGGCATCGAACTCTGCTGCGATGGACAGTGATTTGACGCCCATCGTCATCAGTGCGTCGTAAGCGTCGTCGATTTCAACTTCCAGGTCGCCGACGTAGTTTATTGGTTTGTCGAAAGAGGCCACCAGCGCGCCATCCGCCTCTGCGTACAGGTTCACGCGCAACACCGGTTCGTCCCGCATCTCGGCAGGGGCGATGACGGCCTTGGTCTGCTCGGCGGCGATGCCGTGCTGGAGCAGGCCCTGATTCAAATCGGACATCATTTGCAGCATGAACTGTTCGGCGATGCCTCTCTCTTTGCCGCCGTGGAACAGATCCTGGTAGAGGAAATGGATGTCGATCTCGCGGCCGTCGGTGCCCAGGCAGCGCGCCATCAGCGGCGCATTTTGCTCGGCCCAATGCTGGAAGCGCTCTGCGCGAGCGTCGAAAAAGGCGTCGACATCGTCGTTCGGCACGGCATAAAACGCATCCTCGGTCGACTTCAGCGTGAATCCCAGCAAAAACCGTACTTCGACCGCCAGGTCCTCAGCCGCAAAATCGCTGTCGGGCCAGCCGCTCAAGCTGCGGGCTATGGCCGGCGTAGCCGCGACTTTCTTGTTGGTCATGGAGGCAAACGCATCCCGGATCATTTCGCTCAGATGGCTGTAGGTAATGCCGTCGATTTCGTCCAGATGGTAGGCGTGATTGACCAGCACCACGGTGGCGTCCTGGCTTTCCAGTTCCGCTTCCTGAAAGCTTTTTGTCAACAATTCGAACGCTTGCTGATCCTGGAAACATTGTCCGCGATCGAGACCGCCGCTGGTGCGCACGAACATCGGAATCACAAACGCATTGACCTCCACCGTGCTGCCTTCCTCGCGCTTGAACAGCATGACTTCGGACGCTTCTTCGATGCGTTCCTTTAATAGTTGATAGGCGTCGATGTCGGCGTATTTTGCGCGGTCGATTGCCTCATAAAGAACGTCGTCGTTTTTCTGGTTGAGCTGCTTCCTGATCAGCTTGGTCAGGTCATTTTCCTTTTGCTCCATGACCTCAAAAAAAGATTCGCTGTCTTCTTGCTCCACCAGCTCGATGGCAAGATCGCACAGCGTCTGGATAGCGGCGTCTTGTTTGTTCTCTGCGGAGTTGGCGGATTTTCTGGGAGTGGGGCGCTTGTTTTTTGGCATGATTTTATTTTTTATCAAATGTTGGTCTGAGGTGTCTTGTGCAGGCGATCGCATGTCGCGATCTTACGCGTGGCGGCGGCTGTTTTCAAAGCAGTCCTTGCATGCAAAGGCATGGACGGAGGGAAAAGGGAGGGGGAGCGGGCAGGGCCGGGACCGGCCGCCGCGGATCGCTGTTGCCGGAGCGGCAAGCAGCGATCTTCAGGTCTGACTTACTCGTCTTTGGCTGGCGCGGCATGATCGCCGGCTGCGGTCTCGGTTTCCTTCGGCGCCGGTTCTTCCGCTATTTGGAAGGCAGGATCGTGCACCCAGCGGCCCAGATCTTTGCCGATCGCCACTGCGCTGCGATCAAGGATAGAACAAGTGCCCTTGAAGCCGCCCCACATGCCGCCCATGGACCAGCGATTGATCTTGGTGTGACGCGTCACTTTGCCGTGCTCGTCCAGCAGATCGGCCGTCACGGTAATGGCTTTCGGGCCGCTCCAGGCGCCGCCGCCGACACCCAATACGTGCGTGATTTGCAAGCGCAGCAGGTCCGCGCCGGCAGTCTTGGTTCCGGTGGCGATGGTGCCGTCGCCGGTTTTGTTCAGCTTCGCCAGCACCGGGCCAACGCGACGCGCCAGCATGTCTTCGATGTGGCACTCATTCTTGACGCTTTCAACAACGCCAGCATCCGGGTGATAGGTCACCGGGGTTTCCAACAAGGTGTTACCGGCGGCAAGAGTGCTCGCGCCGTACGTCAACATGCCAATCACAAACAGCTTTTTCATCGTTGTATCCAAAGGTTAAGCAAAAGAGCATGGATTCTACCCAATTTGGAACGAGTGATGCTGAAAAGCAATGGTTACCGTTGATTTATACCCCAAAATTTGTTCGCGTCATGCAAGCAGTTGGCCTAAGCTAATTTCAGGACTTTCGAAGTCTATCTTTCAAGAACGGAGACAGCATGCGTAACCGAATCTTGCCGACACTGGCGACGATTGCCGCCAGTGTCGGGCTGCTGGCGCTGGGCATGGCCCAAGCCCCTCTGGCATTCAGCGCAGCGATCGCTATCGACCCCAACCATCTACCCGCCGCCTCGCCCGGATTCCTGGTGGTGATCAGCGAGCCGGGAAGCTACCGTCTGACGGGGAACTTGACGGTGCCCGACGCCAATACGACCGCGATCGAAATCAATGCCGATAACGTCAGCATCGACCTGGGCGGCTTTGCCATCCTGGGTCCGGCCAAATGTTCGTCGCCGCCGGTGTCATGCCTGCCGACCGGGACCGGCAACGGGGTGCATGTGGTGTACCGGGACAATATCGCCGTCAGCAACGGCAGTATCCGCGGCATGGGCAACTACGGGCTCTATCTGGAGACGCGTTCGGGCCGCATCGACAAGGTGGATCTGGTCAGCAATGGCGGCGGCGGCGCGCTACTGTTCGGCGGCGTGATCAGCGATAGCAGCGCGGAAGCCAATGGCGGCGCCGGCGTGTTCGGTCTCGACATCACCGTGCGCGGCAACCTGATTCGCAATAACCAGCATTTCGGGCTGGAAGCCTACGGCCTGTCGGCTTATGCCAACAACCGGCTAAGCGGCAACAATAACAATGCCGCCCAGGTCAATCGCACGCCGACCCAAGGCGGCCGCAATCAGTGCAAGGCGGCCGACTGTCCTTAGTCAAAAATAGCAAGAAGCTAATAATTGCCATTGCGTTCGATAGCGTTTATAGTCGCTCCCGTCCCCGAACAAAGAAGGGACCTGGTCTAGCAGCCAGGATCAAATGCGCACAGAACCGCGCCAGCGGTTTCTCTTTGTGCCGTCTTCTGTCGCCCTCCACGGGTGGCGAGGTAGGGAGCCCCTTCGGGGGCTGCCGGAGGACGTTAAAGCATTTGACCGGTCTGCTAGCCTACTTTCGCCGCCGTGTGTCAAGAACGCAAAAGCCGAAGTATCGGCCGCTGCGATGCTTTATTGAAGATGAGGGTCGGCCCCTCGTGATCGGCGTGCAGGCG
>NZ_JBHSMT010000023.1:0-201632 GCF_042654985.1 Paraherbaspirillum soli
GCCTGCACGCCGATCACGAGGGGCCGACCCTCATCTTCAATAAAGCATCGCAGCGGCCGATACTTCGGCTTTTGCGTTCTTGACACACGGCGGCAGATAGTGGAGTTAGAAGACCGGTGCCAATGGAGAAATGCCGGCAGCCCTCGAAGGGGCTCCCCGCTACCGCCGCCCGCTGAAGGCGCAACAGTAGACACACGAACCGCATTGCGCGGTTTGTGTGCATTGGCATCCAGGCTTCTAAACCTTATCCCTGATTTTTGTTCTCAGGGACGGAAGCGACTATAGACGCTATCGAACGCTATGGCAATTATTAGCGTCCTGCTATTTTTAGATGTGCTGCGGGAAACCGATTTGATCCCGTTGAATATAAAAAAACCCAGCGCAAGGCTGGGTTGTGGTTAGGTGCCCCGAATCGGTACGTTTGGCTGTAACTAGGCGACGTTATCCCGATTCTTGGGTTACGTAAGAGCACGGCAGCCGTGCAACTTCAAAGTAATCCGTGATGTCTCCGCGTCAGTTAGCAGCGCTTCGTTACGAACCAGGCAGACACCCATTGCCAACAATAGATAAACGAAGAGCCGCAAATCGCAGCCCTTCTGTTTATTGCCAATACTTATTTTCCTTTACGTAGCTTTCCTTAGCCACCGTATAAAACAGTCCTGAGGTTGTTTTGAATACCTTCTGTGCTCTCATCGAAGAAGCCGTGCTCAGAGGCGACCACATAAATAACTCCGTTCCCCTCAGATCGCACATCAAGCCAGTCAGAAGAAAGCAAAGTGTCTTTTCGAGTTTCGCCAACATACTTCCAGAATGGCATGCCAAGCCACATAGTTGAACCGATGGCCTCTACATAGCCCGAATGCAGCGACCAGCGACCAGGATTATTGGATGTATCAATTTCAATCTGTTCTAGAGGCGGGGGCAAGCCATTTGATTTTGTCGGCAAATGCGAAAAACTGCGCCCAACTGCTTCATATTGAAGCGGGTCCTTCGCATTTTGCCAATAGTCATACTCGACGTCCGATACCCACGCTTGAACAAATCCATCTTCAGTTAGAAACGGGGTAACCCAATCTGCCCAAGACGTTATCGAGCCAGCATTAATTTCCTCAATCGAGATGAAGCAATGTTTGAGGGCGGGTACTGAGCCAGCGCGAAATGAAAATCCTCCAGCCTCTGCCGTTCTACCCCACGTACCACGCTTTTCAACTAATTTTAGGAATGATTCGGCGGAGTACTTTTTCTCACGCTCAATGAACTCCATAGGCATATGCAAGTGCCGCATGATGCCAATAATCATCCGTAATGCCTGAATCTCGCTGAAGCCACCTGCGGTAATAAGTCGGCCCAATTTGTTAATGCCGATCTGAATTTCCTCAACGTCAAATTCGCAATCTAGCTCAAAGACTATATCCAGCTTCTGTCGCCTGTGTTCGCTCATTTGAATTCTTTAATAATTACAGTCACATTGTTCTTGGCACCGTATTGGATTAACGACTGTAAAAAAACCCAATATCCTACTGAATAAACTCAACGAAATATCACAGAGCCAAGTAGCTGGCGGAACGTATTCTTATTACGAATCTGGCGGGTTGATAAAGTCATGTCATTAATCAAGTAAATTAATTAATGACGAAACATCATATGAAAAATCAAGAAAATTCATTCAACATCATGACGATAACGGAATCAGTCGATCAAAAATATTTTGAGTAGAATGTTGGATCTTCATTATAATGATTGCAAAATCTTTTGCGCTTCTCGAAGAATGACTTTAGCTTCGAATACCGGCATTTCACTACTTGTTTCACTGAACTTTAATGCACTCTCATTGGGAAGTAACTCATCGATTTCCCTTATAAAATCAGCAGCATCAGCATTCTGAAAATAGTAAGAAATTACCAAATCATACCAAGGCCGACTCTCTTCAATCTGATGGTTAAGGACAAGCTTACCAAGTACTCTTGTTTTATCTTCAGACAATGAAGATATTAAATCACCGACAACAATATCCAATTTTTCAATTCATTACGCTTTTGATCATGAGAACCGTTGATAAAAAATACGATCCTCCCAATCGTCCGAATACGCGTCTATGATATGTGCCATCACTGTTGCCATTCGTTGTGAATAGAACTCTTTATTTTCCGAATTAGCAAATGTAAGCACTTCGGGCCATCGCAATTCATGCATGGCGTATGAAATCGCAGTACCAGGCAATAGCCGTCCCTTGGTTTCACGCGCTGTTCGATACTTTTGCATAATGCCGACAATAAGTTCTATAAGCTCTTGTCGACATTCTGCATTGTTCTTAAGAAATTCTAGAAATTCCACATATAGCGGCTCAAGCTGATCTTCACCAAATGTCGGGTCCGAACAAGCAGTTACGATCTTTTGTGAAATAAATTCAAATTCGCCGATAATAGATTCATTCATTTCTTCACCCATCTTCCCGCGCTAAAGTCATATATTTTTTCAATATATGCATTTTCCGGAACATTAAATCCAGCATTTCTAAATGCATTAATAGCAGCCTCCTGCGCCGACGCTCCTTGCGGGAGATAATGACCAGACGCATTATCAAGAGACTTTACTTGACCTGAAAAAATCCTACCCTCCCCACCCGCGATAATATTCTCACCTTTTGCCAAATCAAAATGTCCAAATAAATTGTCATTTGTCATCCGACCTATTATTAAGGAGCCGTCCTCCTTCACCACATAGAGAATTTTTCCAGGTGTGCGAAGAGCTTGCTCTGCGTTAAGCAACGGGACAGGCTCGATACTGGATATCTCATCTGGAAAATGATTAGCAAAAGACGTATATGATTTACCTCCAATAACAACAGTAGTTTCTCCAGCTGTTTTTGCAACCGCACCAGCTTCAGCAAGCCCCGTTATTGCCTTCACTGCCCCAACCAGTCTCCCCACCCCTCCGAGGAGACCCGAATAAATATTGAAATCCCTCTCTTGCTGACGAGCCAGCGCCTCCTGATAAGCCTTCGTCCCCGGATCGGCAATCGCATAAGCAATCGAATCGCCATTGGTGCAACTGGCCGCCGGGCAATCGGCGGCTAACGGGAAGTAGGCATATCCGTTGACCGTGGTGGATACTCGATGCGTTCCTTGCGGCGCCGCTGGCAGGTCGCTACTGTAGCTGGTTTGGGTTTGCTTCGGTGCGTTGAAGAAATAAGGACTGTTCTTGCCGCCGGTCTGCGCAACAATAAAATCCATCAAGTCTTGCGATGGTGGTGTCATTGGCAAACGCTCTATCGTGGTCGTGGAATCGATTCTATCCACGCCAAACGGCGCGTTTTGCCGCTGGTTATCCGCCAACGACAAATCCGATGTCGGATTGATTGGTCGGCCATTGACATATGTTTCTACCGTACCGGCCGGGATAATCACATTGCCATTCTGGTCTTTCAAGCCGCTATACCGCAGCGCGTCGCGAATTTCTTGCTCGCTATAGCGGCCCTTGGCGGCAAGCGTCTTGGCGGTCGACCGATCCACCGTATGCAACATCCGATTGTTCGTCACCGCATTCGCCGCAATACCCGCCCCGACACTGGCATCCAGCATCGAACCGCCTGTCGCGCCCGCCACCAGCGCACCGACGCCGGCCGACAGCGCCACCACGGTTTGTATCTGGTTAGCGTTTAACCGTTCCGGATGGAAGCTGCCATCGGCATCGTAAGCTTGTGGATACAGCTCGCGGCTCAGCACTTGCGCGGCGAGTTCGCCCGATGCAACGGCACCGACACCGGCTGCGGCACTGCTGCCATTGGCGACGGCGAGGACAGCGCCCAGCACCGCGTGGGTTAAGAGTTGCGCCGTCTGATTCTCATGACCGGCTTGCGAGAAATAATCGCCAATCGCTTCCGCCGCATACGGCGCGCCGGCATTAGCCGCAATCTGCCCCACGCCTTGGCCGACACCGCCGCCAACCAAGACTCCGGTCACGACTTTCACCGCACGGGTGTAGTCGCCGGTCGGTCCCCAGTTCTTGGCTGTTGCTTGGGCATCGCTGGCGGCTTGCTGCGCGTTGTCGCGGGCTTGGGTGGCAAGGGTCAGGGCTTGCTGGGCTTTATTTCTGTCATCTAGCGTGCTGTTGCTGTCTTTGTTCAGAGCATCCACGGCCTCTTGCGCCCGCGTTACGTCGCTATTGGCCATTTTGAGGTCGTGGTTCGCTTGCTCCCCTTTCAGTTGCGCTAGCTTGCCTAAATCACCGGCGATTTGCGTGGCGGTCGCAATCACGGTGCTGGCCGCCGCCGCCATCGCCTGCTGATTGTGCATCACGTTTTTCAGATCGGGCAGGCGCGCAATCGCGGTATTGGCCGTAGCTAAATCGGTATGCGCGCCCAGTCCGGCGGCGCTCGTCATATGTTGGCCGCTGATGTTGATATGGCCGTCGGTCAGCGTGCCGTAGGTGGTCGAGCTGGCGCTGCCGCTCTCCTGCAACGCCAAGCCGGGGGTGAAATTGGGGTTGGCTGCGCCGCTGCTGGTTTGCGCCGGCGCTTCGCCGCCGGCTTGTGTCGGCGCGTCGCCTTTGCTGCTATTGCCGCCACCGCTCACGCCGCCCGACAAACTCACCGAATTGGCCTCGTACTCCATCCGGTTCGCAATGTTCTCGACAGTGAGCGCCTTGGCCGTCAACTCCGACTTGCCGGCATTACTGCTGGCAATCGCACCGCCTTTCAAGTCCACCGTATCGGCCGTGACGTGATAGCCGCCATCGCCGGCAAACAGGCCCGACTGTTGATTGACCACATGGCTGGTGCCGTTGGCCGTCGATTGCGACAAGCTACCCGAGGCTTCCCACGCGGTGCCGATGGAGACCTGGACTCGGCCGCCGATACTGCTCTGTTCGTTGTGCTGGGTCAGCACATCTTGCACCGATTCGATCGCAAGTCGGCCGCCGACGTTGGCGTTGATCGTGTCGGCTTTGACATCCGCGCCTTTTAACGTGGTGTCGCCCTTCGATTGCAACGTGACGGTGTCGCCGCTCAAATGCGTGTTGCTATTGGTCGTCGCGCTATTGTTGTAATTGCCGTTGCCGACGTTGGCCGAGATATAGGCGTACACGCCGGTTTGCGCGCCGATCGAATAGCCGACGCCGACTTCGAGGCCCGCGTTATGGTTGCTGCCGCTGATCGCGGCGCTGCTCTGGCCGGCGTCGAGCAGGATGTTTTTAGCCGAGTCCAGCGTCAAGGTTTTACCGGCCGCGATAGATGCGCCGGTAGCGTGGATATCGCCGTCGGTGCTGGTCAAGTTGACGTTGCCGCCGCCCTGGATCGTGCTGCCCTGGGCCTGGCTGCTGCTGCCCCGGTCCTGGCTATTGGCGCTGGCAAAGCCGATCCCGACTTCGCCCTTGATCAACGCGCCGCTCATGCCGGTGGCGGCACTGACCGCTTGGTAGGCGTTCGATGCCGCCGCCAAGCCTTGCATCGCTTGCAGGCGTCCGTCGGATTTCTTCGCGTTCTCGATATTGTTGGCCAGGTCGATCAGCGGCGAACTGATTCTGGCAAACGCGCCCACTTTGAGACTGGCGCTGCTTTGCTCGTTGCTGCCGGTACTGGCGGCGTTGGTCAGGTCTATCGATTTGGCGACGATGTCGATATCGTTCTTGGCCAGCACGGTGCTGGCGCTCTGCGTGTATTTGTCGCCGGCGCTGAGGCTGACATTGCCTTGCAGGCTGGCGACGTTGCTGCCGACCTGGGTGACGCCGAGATCGCTGTCATGGCTTTTCTCGGTGTGGTAGCCGGCAAAGCGCTCGGTGTCCGAGATCACCACTTTACCGATCGCCTGGTTGTTGCTCTGGTTGGCGTTGTCGAACGTGTTCTGGCCGCTTTGGATCGTCAGGTTTTTGGCGGCGCTGATGTTCAGGTCGTTGTTGACCGCCAGATTGCTGGCCGTCAGCGTGATGTCGCCGGTGGTCGTCGCCAGCGACGCCTTGCCGCCCACCGACAGGCTGGTGCCGCGGACGGTGTCGGTCGTGCCGTCGCCATTGCCTTGGCCGTGGAACACCCCCATCGGCAGGCTGCCGCGGTTGTCCATGCTCCAGCCTTTGCTGGAGTTGGTTTGACCCTGGCTTTCCAGCGTGTGCGCGACATCCAGGTTGATGTTGTCGCGGGCGATCAGCAGCGCATCGCCTTCGGCGCTGAGGCTCGCGCCCTGGCTGGTGATGCTGCCGCCGGTGGCCAGGATCGTCAGCTTGTTGCCGGCAGTGAGCGTGCTGACCTGGGCGCTGCTGCTGGCGTGGTCCTGGTTGCCGCTGGCGCTGCGCGAGCCGGCTTGCACCACCACCGGCGTCATCGCCGCCAGCGAGCCGTCGGCCATCGCATCGGCATGCTTGCTGCTGCGGCCCAGGAAACTGGTGCTCTTGTTGTTGCTGGCGCTTTGTTGATAGGCGTCCTTGAAGGCAGCGAGAGGGTTGAACGTCGCCCCGACCGATAGTCCGCTCGAGCTTGATTGTTGCGCCCCGTATTCGACGCTGGTGTTTTGCGCGGCGCTGAGGTCGACGTTTTGCGCGATCAGCGTCAGATCCTTGCCGGCGCCGAGGTCGGAGGCGACCACGCGCAATTGCTGGCCGGCCTGGATCCGCGTGCTGCCGTTCTGCGAGGCGACGCTGGAGCCGTGTTGCGTCACAGTGTCCTCGCTATGCTGACTGTTGCCGCTGGCTTTGCCGAAGCCGACGCTGGCGACCCCGGCCGAGAAGCCCCCGGTGATGCCGGATTTGCTCTCTGCCCGGCTCGCTTCCGTGTGACTGGTGTCTTGCGCCGAGACGATCGCGACATTGCCCTTAGTGGCGGTCAGCGTCACATCGTTCGTACCGGCGATATTGCTGCCGGTCACACCAATATCTCGACCGGCCTGAACCACCACCGAATCGCCCGACAAGGTGCTGCCGATGGCGGTCGTGGTGTGCACCGTGTCTTGCGAGCGGCTGGATGACGACGACAGCATCCCATGCGACGTCGTGTGGATCGCTTGATCGAGGCTGGTGCTTTGGTCCACGCTGCCGAGCTTGACGTCGCGCCCGGCCGCCGCTACCAACTGGCCGCCGGCGCTGGCGTAGGCCGCCGCGGCGTTGATGTCTTGCCCGGCGTTTAACACCAGTTTGCCGCCGGCTTGGACGGTGCTGCCATTGACCTGGGTCTGGCCTTCGTTCAGGTGGTTGTCGCTGTTGTAGCGGACGTTGGAGACGCTTTGCGTGGTCGCGGCCGTCAGGTTGAGGTCGCGCCCGGCGACCAATGCCGCGTCGCCGGTGGTCGTGACCGCTGCCGCTGCCAGGTTGAGGTCGCGCCCGGCTTGTACCGATAACTGATCGGCGTTGATGCTGGCGACCGGACCCAGTCCGATGTTGGTGCCGTTTTTGCTGGATGCCGAGACGGTATTGGTGTTCATCGTGACATCCCGTCCAGCCAGGATGCCGACGCGGTGGCCTGAAATGTTGCCGCCGTTGTTCAGGATGTCGTTTTGCGCGACCAAGACCGTATTGCCGTCTTTGGCGGTGCTACGGATGTTGCCGCTGTTGGCGATGTCGTCGGCATGCACGATCAGGTTATTCGAGGCTTGCAGCGTGCCGCCGTTGTTCAGGCTGCCGTTGAGCTTGAGGTCAATGTCCTTGCCCGAGATCAAAGCGCCGGTCGGCGCGATGTCGCCGGCATCGGCGCGGGTCAGGTAGACCACCGGCGCCAATACCTGGGTATGGCTGCCGTCCGGCAGGGTCACGTCTTGCGCCACCAGCCACACGATGTCCGAGGTCAATGCCGCCATTTGCGCGGCGCTCAGCGCAATGCCGGGGCTGAGCTGGAATTGCGCGGCGCTGGCGATGCCGGCATCCATCAATGCTTTGTACTGTTCTTCGTTGCTGGCGTAGCTGCCGAGGTAGCGTTTGCCGGTCAGTTGCGTGATCTGGTCGTTGATCAGCTTTTGTTCATAGAAACCGTCGCCCAGGCGCTTTTGCGTCTTTTGCGGATCGATCGCCAGGCGGCCCAATAGGTAGTCGCTGGAGATGAAGTGTTGGTAGTTGGTGAACTTGGGATCGGTTTCGACCAGGTAAGGCTGGTTCGGCTGGGCGTGCACGATGAACAGCTGGTTGTTCGGCAGCACCAGGTTCGGCAATGGCGATCCGGCGCTACCTATGGTTTGACGGCTGCCGCTGATGGCGGTATTGGCGCCGGCGCTGCCGCTTGCTGCGCCGACTGCATTGGCGTTGGCGCTGCCTACTGTATGACCTGACTGATTGGCGCTCAAGGCGCTGCCGGCTACGCTCGCCAGCGCGCTGGTGCCGACGGTGTTGCCGACTGCCTGGTTGGGGCCGGTCACGGGCCGGGTGTTGTCTTGCGTGCTCCAGACTTGCAGCGCCAGCGGGCTCGACGGCAACGGCACATCGTAGGCGGCGCCGTTGTTGTCTTTGATGTAGTGGTTTTGATGGGGATGGCCGTCGACCCAGTGATAGTAGTTCTCGCCGGCCGTCATCTGCTGGGTGGTGTCGATTTCGCCGGTGGCGCCGATGTTGTTGATGGCGCCGGTACTGCCGCTGATAGTGCCGCCGGCAATGATCGTGCTCTTGTCGTTGGTGACCGTGCCCGACAACAGCATGCTGCCGCCGGCGCTGATCTTGCCGGGGTCGCTGCTCTTGACCACGGTTTGCTGGACGATCTGGTTGTAGTCGCGTTTGTAGAATTTTTCGAAGCGGCTGCCGTCCGGCAGTATCAGGACCCTGCCGCCGTCGCCGCTATCGCCCCAGGTGACTTGGTCCGGGGTGTACCAGGTGCCGTCTATCCACGAGCGGTATTGCGTCACGTGTTTGGTTTGCGTCGGGTCGACTTGCAGCTCGGTCGCAAAGTGATTGTTCTGGTTGGTCAGCGCCGCCGTTTGCAGCCGCAGCGCGCCGCCGGCGTCGATGGTGGCGGAGGCGTTGAGAATATTGGCGGCGTTGCCGATGGCTTGATTATTCGCATCCAGCGCCCCGCCCAGGGCCATGTCGCCCAGGCTTTGCAGCAGCGCGTGTTCGCGGTTGGTGATTTGCTGTGCGCCGATTTGCAGCGTGTTGCGCGCGGCGATGACGGCATCGGCGTCGTTGGTCAACGTCTGCGCGCCCAGTGCGATGTCGTTGCCGTAAATCCGGCCGCTGTTGGCGATGCCGTTGGCGGCGTGGATCACGGTCGCACCATTGCCGGCATTGATCAGGCCGCCGCTTTGATTGGCGACATTGACGGCGTTCAAGGTCAGGTTGCGCACCGCTGAGAAATTGCCGGTATTGCTGAAGTTGCCGCTGATAGCAAAGTTCAGGTCGCGGTTGGCGCTGATCGCGTTGCCCGCCGTGTTGGTGTAGTCGCCTTGCAAATTGATGGTCGCATCTTGCCCGGCAATCACCGCGCCGTCGCCGGCCAGTGTATTGGCGGTGAGGCTCAGATTGCGCTTGCTGGCGATGCTGCCCAAGGTGTTGGTCAGGATGCCGCTGGTCGATAGGCCGAGGTCGCCGCCTGCGCCAGCGGTGCTGCCGATCAGGCCGGCGGTATTGTCGAGGCTGGCGGCGTTCAGATTGAGGTTGCCGGCGGCGCCGATATTGCCGCCGACGTTGGTCAGCACGGCTGCGGCTTGATTGAGCTGTAGATTGTTAGCGGCGTACAGTTTGCCGCCGTTGTTGTTGAGGCCGTTGCTGGTATTGAGCGTCAGGTTGCCGGCGGCGACGACTTGGCCGTGCTGGCTGTTGTCCAGGTTGGCAGCGGTCAGCGCTACGTCGCCATTGCCGCCTATCGTGCCGCGATCAGCTGTGTTGGCGGCATTGGTGTTGATGATCCGGCTGCCGCCGTTGACCTGAGTCAGACCGCTGCCGTTGTTGGCGATGCGGCCCGCTGTATTGTCCAGACTGCTGCCGGAGACCGTCAGCGTCGCGGCGCTGCCATTGGCTTCGATGCGGCCATTGTTGTTCAGCAGCGCGCCGCTGGCGCTGGCGCTGAGGTCGGCGACGCTCTGGATGACGCCGCCGGTATTGGTCAATTGACCGTTGGCTTGCAAGGTCAACGCGTCCTTGGCGTAGAACGTGCCGCCGCTGTTGTCGACTGCGCCGGCGTTGATGTTGACGGCGCCGGCACTGCCGATAAAGCCGCCTATGCCGTTGGCAACGCCATTGTTGATGCCTTGTGCGGTGGTGATGGACAGCGGCGCTGCGCCGACGCTTTGCACGGTGCCGGCAGTGTTGGTCAGGCTGTTGGCGTTGATCGCGAGACCGGTTTGCGTGCCTTCGATTTTGCCGGCGCTGTTGTTGACGTTGCCTGCGGCTTGCACCGTCAGGTGACTGCCGCCCAGGTAGCCGCCGGCGCTGTTGTCGAGGTCGCCGCGGGTTGCGGTGACGGTGCTGGGCAGTTGCCCGGAGATGCTGCCGCCTTGGTTGTTGATGCTGGCGGCGCTGATGTTGGCCGCGCCGTTGCTGCCTATGTTGCCCTTGTGATTGCTCAGCGTGCCGCTGCCGTTGCCGGCATTGACGGTCAAAGTGCCGCTGCCGGCATGGGCGATCGTGCCGCCGTCGTTGTTCAAGGTTTGCGGGGTCAGCGACAGGTCGTTGCTATTGGTTTGAATCAGGCCGCCGCTGCTGTTGTCCAGTGCATTGGCCACCGCGATGGTGCTGGCGGCGCTGCCCAGTTGCAGCAGTTGACCGGATTGATTGCTCAGGTTGCTGCTGTTGACGGTGAGTTGATCGGCGCTGATTTTGCCGTGGCTGTTATCGAGTTGGGGAATGCCCAGCGCGACGCTGGCGGCATCGACCACGCCACCGTTGTTTTTGAAATTGGCGGCATTGGCTTGCAGCGTTTTACCAGCAGCCAGACGGCCGTTGCTGTTGTCTAGCGTATTGCCGACATTGGCCGTCAGATTGTTGCTGGCGGTGATTTTGCCGCCGTTGCTGGCGTTGACCGCATTGATCGTGACATCACCGTTGCCGCCGATGATGCCGCCGGCATCGCCGTTGGCAGTCGTTCCGGCAACGTTGGTCAATTGGCCGCTGCTGGTCAGGGTCAAGCCGTCGGCGCTGAGTGAAACGATGCGGCCGGCGTGGTTGTCGATGTCGCCGCCGCTCACGGTCAGCGCGGCGCCGGATTGCAGCGTGCCTTGCTGGTTGCCTATGGCGCCGGTGGCGTGGACCGTGCTGCTGCCGACTGAGCTCAGCATGCCGCCTTGATTGTCGACGCTGGCGGTGGTGATGCTGAGCTGGCCGTTGCCGGCGATGCTGCCGCCGTGGTTGACCAGCGCGCCGGTGTTGATCGCGAGTTGCCCTGCGCCGGCATGGTTGATGTGGCCCTGGTTGTTGCTCAGGCTGCCGGTTTGCAGGGTCAGGTTTTGGGCGTTGACGGTCAGGGTGCCGCCGCTGTTGTCGAGCAGGCCGCTGGTGGCGATGGTGGTATTGCCCGCGCCGGATTGGGTCAGGGTGCCGCCGGCATTGCTGAGGCTGGCGGTATGGCTGGCCAGTTGCGCGCTGTTGACGACGCCTTGATTGTTGTTGAGCGCGCCGCTAGCGTTAAAGCTGGCGGTCCCTGCGGTCTGCAGATTGCCGCCAGTCAGAACGATGTCGCCGCCGCTGGCGGTCAGCGTGGCATTGCCGGCGACATTGGTGCTGGCTTGCGCCAGGCTGAGGCTGGCCCCCGTCATCTGCAAGTTGCCGCCTGCGGTGTTGCGGCCGGTGGCGGCCAGCGCGCCGCTGGCGCTCAGGTTCAGGTTGGCGGCCTGGGTGGCTTTGCCGCTGCTGTCGACGCCGGCGCCCAAGGTGCCGCTGGAATTGACGCTGCCGCCGTTCAGGCTCAAGTCGTTTTGCGCGGCCAGCATGCCGCTGTTGCTGATCTGTCCGGCGCTGCTGATTTGCACCGCTTGCTGGCCGTACAGGGTGCCGCTGTTGGCGACGCCGTCGCTGCCGCGGATCGCGATCTGGCCGCTGGCGTTGGTGTTGCCGTTGAGCGTGACTTTGCCCTGGCTGTCGATGTTGACATCGCCGGCTTGGGCGGCGATGTTGCCCAGGCTGGCGACGCCGACCCCGGCTTCGGTGCCGATCAGGCGGATCTTGTTGGCATACATCCCGCCCAGTTGGGCGACGTCGATGCCGACTGTCGGCTTGCTGCCGTCGCCCTGGATCACTTGCACGCCGAGATCGGCGTAGTTGACCTGGTTGCTGCCGGTGACGACGTTAAGCTGGCTGCCCCACAGCTGGCCGTTGACTTGCACGCTGCGCGCGATCAGGTCGAGTTGATCGAGGTTGTTGCCGTTCAGGCCGCCGGCGCCGATCTGGATGTCGCCACGCGTGACGCGGAACGCGGCCAGGCTACCGTCGCCGCCGAACACCGGGGTGCCGGTAGTCAGCACGCCGCGGCTGGTATTGATAAAACCGCAGCCGTCGCAGCTGATGCCGTTGGGGTTGGCGATGATGACCTGGGCGCGCTGTCCCGCCACTTCGGTGTAACCGCTCAACTGGCTGCGGCCGCTGCCGGTGACTTCGTTCAGGATGATGCGGGCGGCGCCGTTGGCGAGGTTGGCATTGCCGTCTATCAGTCCGCCCAGCTGGGTTTGGGTGATGGTGCGGGAGTTGTTGAGGATCGCGCCGTTGCGATCGACGTTGTAGGCGTTGAATTGATTGTGCGAGACGCCGGCGGCATTCGGCGCGGCGATCTGCACCAGCGGCCGGCCGTTGGCGGTTTGATCGACGGTCGGGCGTTTGCTGCCGGCGTTCGGATTGGCGACGATCTGGGCCTGAACGATGGTGACGCCGCCGAACAAGGCGGCAATCGCGACGCTCAGGTGGACCAGGCGCATCAGGGGCGCGCTGTCGCCGTTTGAAACGCTGCCGGACTGACTGGCTTTACCCTGGCTCGCAACATTTTCTGAAACAGCCATCAATGCGCCGCGCTTTTTGTTGAAGATGACGCGATAGGTATGTTTGTTCATGTTGTTTGTCCTGGGTAAAGAAGGGTGTTGCGCGTTGTGCTGCGCTTTGTCGAACGCTTAATACTGGTAGCTCAGGCTGAAGCCGACGGCCGGGGTTTGGGTGCCGAAGTGCTGCGGCTTGTACAGCGCCCAGCTGGCGAACAGGTCGTAAGTCATGCCCAGCGCGCCGCCGCGCATGCCGAGCGTGGCCCCGGCCAATTTATCGCCCAGTTGTTCGTGATCGCCGGGGGCGTGGCCGACGACTTTGCCGAAGTCGATGCCGGCATACGCCGACTGCGCGCTGCCGGCCAGCGGCAGGTCGAGTTCATTGCGCATGAAGAAGCCGCGTTCGCCGGCCAAGGTCAGTTCGCCATCGAAGCCGCGCACCGTGTAGCGACTGCCAATCGAGATTTGATCGGCCAGATAGAGCTGCGAGCGGCTGGTCTGGCCGTGCAGCGTGCCGCTGTAGGTCAGCGCCTGTTCGGCCAGCTTGAACGGGACGGTCAGCGTGGCGTCGATGGTTTGCAAGGTGTAGCGATGGGTGGCGGCGCTGCCCGGCTGGTCGCCCTGGCCGTTGAACCACGACACGCCCCAGCGATTGGCCAGGGTCAGGTCGAGTTGGGCGGCGCCCAGGTAATGCTTGTGGACCCAGGCCAGTTCGGCCGATGTGGTGTTGAGCGCGTTGTTGCCGATTTCGGTGTCTTCGATAAAGGCTCGGCTCCAGCGCTTGCCGAGCTTGAACTGCCAGCTATCTTTTTGCGTTTGGTCGCGATAGAACAGATGCTGGAGGTTGAATTCGAGGTTTTTGGATTTACCGCTGGAGACGACGCTCTGGTTGGGCGCGGCCACCGTTTGGTGATAGTCGTAGCTGCTGGCGGACAAGGCGAAAGTCGAATAGCCGTACGGGATCGCATAGTAAATGCTGTTGCCGGTGGTGCCGCGCTGGTCGCCTTTGCGATCGGCGTCGGTGTTCAGGCCGAGGTTAAATTGATCGTTCAGGCCAAGCGGGTTGTCGACGGCGAGCTTGACCCCGGATTGCAATTTGCCGGTACCTTTGGCGCCGCTATCGTCCAGGTTGACGGTCAAGGTCCACGGCTTGCTGCGCTTGACGTCGATCACAACATCGCTCTCGCCCGGCACCTCGCCGGGGACGATTTGCATGTCGACTTCCTGGCTGGCGACCCGCTTCATTTGCTCCAGGCCCTGCTCCAGGTCGCGCAGGTTCAGCAAGTCGCCCGGGCTGGCGGGGAACGCGGTTTTCCAGGTGCCGACCAGGCCGGGATCGGCAAAGCGAATGGCGCGGATCACGCCGGGCACCAAGGTCAGGATCAGCGTGCCGGTCGCCAAATCTTGCTCCGGGATGCCCAGGCGGGTGGTGGTATAGCCCTTGGCCAGCATGCGGTTGGTCAGGCGCTTGACGATCAGGTTGATGCCTTCGCGGCCGACGCACTGGCCGGCGTATTGGCGCAGATAGTCTTGCGCAAAGCGGAACGGGTCCAGCGGCAAGTCGCTGGCGCCGGCGGCGCGGTTGCGGGCCGGCAGCTGGCTGGGCACCTCGAGTACAAATTGCTGCAGCGTGAAACACGGAGTTTCCGCGGGCAGCGTCAGCGTGTCGGCTTCTGCGGCGGCTGGGGCCTGCCCTTGCAAGTCGACGTTCGGCTCTTGCTGCTGCCGTTGTCGCTGTTCCGCTTCAGCCTGGTTGCGGCGGCGTTGTTCTTCGCTGGCGGGAGTCTGGACCGTTTGCGCTGCCGCGCCGTGCAGCGCTCCGCCCAACAGCAAGCCGAGGACGATTTCCTTTCTCAAGGCCGATATGCGACCGCTATTTCCACCCGATATGGCCCGCTTCCTCATTTATTGCCTTTTTGCTATTCAGAGGCAAGATTCTAGCGAATAGCTTACTTTCTGACAATTACTTAATGTGCGATGCAACAAAATTTGTTGCAGGGCAACACCTGATCGGCAATATTTGCATATGGGAAATGGAAATCCGATGAAAGCTCGCTTGCGGACTGCTCATCATTGGTCAAAATGAGACCTGATTTTTAGTTACCTTTTGCCAATAGATACTGCAATTCAAGGTATGATTCTGATCGCCTGCGCGGCAGTGGATTTGCACTGCAACATGCGCCATAAGCAAGTAGGGCGGATGAGCGCAGCGTTATCCGCCGTTGGATGTGCCACAGGTGTTTGACGCATCCAGAACGGCGGAAGGCGCTGCGCTTTTCCGCCCTACAGCCCTTGCAAATTTTGAACAAGTTCCTGGAAGTGCCCTTCCTTCAGAAAAAGAAAAACAGTGACACAGCAACAAAAACAAATAGTCGTAATCGGCGGTGGCGTGATGGGGATCTGCACCGCTTACTTCCTGGCCGAGGCCGGACATCAGGTGGCCTTGATTGAACAACGCAGTAATGTTGCCGAAGAATCAACCCTGGGCAATTCCGGGCTGTTGTCGGCCGGATCGGCAACGCCGTGGGCTACACCCGGCATGCGCAACAAAATCCTGGCCGGAATGTTTAGCCAGGAAGCGCCAAACGTCCTCAATGCCCGCCTGAGCCCTGCCCTATGGCGCTGGCTGCGGCGCTGGATATCCGAATCCGAACTTCCGCGCTTTCGCTCCCATGTGCAGCAGATGCAACGCCTGGCGTCCTACAGCCAGCAGTTATTGCAGCAGCTGCAACAACATTTCCAGCTGGATTTCGAGCAAAGCTCCGGCTTGTTGGCGCTGTTGCGCACCGAAGCTGAGCTGGCTGCGCATGCGCCGCTCCAGGCCCTGCTGACAGAATGCGGGATTGCGCACAGCGTGCTCGACGGCGACGCCGCGCGGACGCTGGAACCGGCATTGGGCGGCGCGGCCAGCGTTGCCGGCGGGCTGTATTTTCCCGATCTCGGGGCCGGCAATTGCACCTTGTTTACCAAGCAGCTGAAAGCCATCACGCAAGCGCTCGGGGTGCAGTTCCATTTCGACACCGCGGTCGGTGCGATTGATGCGCAAGGCGCGCAGGTCGGCTTGCAGGTCGGCAGCGAACAGCTGCAAGTCGATGCGGTGGTGGTCGCTGCCGGCGCCGGCAGTGCGCGGCTGCTGAAGCCGCTCGGGGTGCGGCTGCCCTTGTATCCGATCAAGACATATACCGCCACCGCTGCGGTCAGGAATCATGAAGTGGCGCCGCACATGGCTTTGCAGGACGCCAACTATCAAGTCAGCATGAGCCGCATCGGCGATCGGCTGCGACTGGCCGGAATTGCCGAGTTTGGCGCCAAGGACATGCGGATCGACGACAAAGCCCTGCGCACCTTGCTGAAGGTGGCGCAGGACTGGTTCCCGGATGCCGCCAATTTCAATCACGCCAGTTTCTGGTGCGGCCATACCCCGATGCTGGCGGACGAGGTGCCGCTGCTGGGCCGGGTCGGCGCCGGCAATGTGTTCGTCAACCTCGGCCACGGCGGCTCCGGCTGGAGCATGGCGCTGGGCGCCGCCAAGATAGTTGCCGACCAGGTTTGCGGCCACGCGCCGGAGATAGACCTGGATGGCTTGACGCTGGCGCGATATGGTTTATACGGTTTATAAAAACGCTCGGATGACCTAAACTCAATGTGGTTCGGTTGACAAATAAATCCCCTTATTTGCGTACCGACAGGCACTAAAGGGCACCTCGAAAAACCGTAGCGAGCGGCCCAAGGTCGGGATGACGATGTTGCAACACCTGCAGCCGTACGGAGGTACGGTGAGCATCGCAGTCCCGAGATTGGCGGGCTTGCCAAACCCTGCAGTAGGTTTTTCGAGGTGCCCTAAAGCTGGACGGATTCGATATGCGTGCAATATACCCAGTGGCCGAAATCCGGACGATAGAGCAAACCGCGTTGCGCGCCCTGCCGCCCTATACCTTGATGCAACGCGCCGGTCATGCTGCGGAGCAAGCGGCGTTGCGGATCTTGCCCGACCCGCCGCATAGCGCGCGGATCCTGGTCTTGGCCGGCCCCGGCAACAATGGCGGCGACGCGCTGGAAGCGGCGGCCAATCTATCCAAGGCGGGCGCGGAAGTGGTGGCGCTGCTGGCCACCGAGCTATCGCAACTGCCGCACGATGCCGCCAACGCTCTCAGACGCGCGCAACAGCACGGCGTCCAGCTGATGCCGGCAGCACAATTTTCCGAGATCGACAGCGCCCATTGGGCCTTGGTGATCGACGGCCTGTTCGGGATCGGCCTGACCCGAGCGCTGGACGGCGAACTGCGCAACCTGGTGCTGACCATCAATGCCATGCGCTGCCCGGTGCTGGCGCTGGACGTGCCGAGCGGGCTGGATGCCGATACCGGTGTCGTGGTGGGCCCCAACGGGGTTGCCATCAAAGCCAGCCATACCATCACTTTCATCGCCGATAAAGCCGGCTTGCACACCTGCGACGGCCCCGATTATGCGGGCCGGGTCGAAGTGGCGTCGCTCGCGATTACCGACCATCACTTCCCGCCGCCGCACGCATGGCTCAACGCCAGCACGCTGTTTGCCGATTATCTGCTGCCGCGCCGCCGCAATTCGCATAAAGGCAGTTTTGGCGAAGTCACGGTGATCGGCGGCGCCGAAGGCATGATCGGGGCACCGGTGCTGGCGGCGCGCGCTGCCGTCAATTGCGGCGCCGGCCGGGTCCTGATCGGCTTTGTCGACCATGCGATGGCTTATGACAGCGGACAACCCGAGCTGATGTGCCGGCACGCGGCCGATCTCGACTTTACTTCTGCGGTGCTGGTGGCCGGTCCCGGCCTGGGCCTGTCGGATGCGGCGCAAGCTTTGCTGTCGCGCACGCTGGACGCACGCAGCTGGCTGGTATTGGACGCCGACGCCTTGAACCTGATCGCGCGCGAGCCGGTGTTCCAGCAAAAAGTCATGCATCGGCAACACACGGCAATGATGACGCCGCATCCGCTGGAAGCGGCGCGCTTGCTGGGGGTCAGCGCCGCTGCGATCCAGGCCGATCGGGTCGCTGCCGCGCGTGCGCTGGCGCGTCGTTTCAATGCGGTGGTGATTCTGAAAGGCGCCGGCAGCATCATTGCCCGCGCCAACGGTGAAGTGGTGGTCAACGCCACCGGCAATCCGGCATTGGCAAGCGCCGGCAGCGGCGATGTCCTGTCCGGCATTTGCGGCGCCTTGCTGGCGCAAGGCTGGCCGCAATGGCAGGCGGCGCTAGCGGCGGTATGGCTGCACGGCAGCGCCGCCGATCAATTGGTGGCGCAAGGCATCGGGCCGATAGGCTTAACCGCCGGCGAGCTGATTCCGGTGGTGCGTTCGTTGTTGAATGGGTTGGTGCGGGATGCGGCTAACGCCGGCCGTTGAGTTGCATCCGGCAGCTTCACAGCAAGTAGGGCGGAAAAGCGCAGCCCTTGCAGGGCGCATATCCGCTTGCAAGCGGATACCGCTCCGCAGGCAGATGGCATGCCATCTGAGACCCCTGCTACACCCTTCCGCCGTTACCCCACCCAAATCCACCGCAGGCGGCGCATCATGGCGGATAACGCTGCGCTCATCCGCCCTACAGGCGGTTGCAGATTTTGAACAGGCCGTTAGAACGCTTCACAGCAAGCGCTCAGACACCACCTTGAACTTGGTGCTAGGCACCGCAAAGCAAAACGGCGCTTGTTCCTTGCTGATCGCACGCACGAATCCGCACTCCAGCGAATCCGAAACCAGCTCGAGCGGCAGCACCGACTCCAACGCGATCGGCAGTTCGATGGTGGCGTAGGCGATGCGCGCGATGTCGTCGACGTGCGCGATGGCCGAGTCTTGCAGCGACAAAAATTCCACCGCCGCCGACCACGACGGGAAGACGGTCTCAAACTCGGGTGTCAATGCTTTCTGCTGCGCGACTTGGGCCGCATAGCGCAGGCTCGGCGCGCTGCCGCTGCCGCTTGTAATGCTGGTCTGGTACGACTGGCCGTTGCGCTGGTGCCGGAAATCCGCCGCCAGATGGGTCGGCAGCGCATCGCTGAACAAGCGGCTGCTGATTGCATACAACGCGCTGCCCATGATGTTCTTGACGAACAGCACCACCCCTTGCGCCGGTCTACCGTCAGGCAGTTCGTCAACGTAAAGCCGCCAGTTGCTCTGCAGCGGCGACGGGAAGATCGCGCGCAAGCCGCGTGCGGCTGCCGGGCCGAAATGTCCATGCGTGTAGGTCAGGATGGTGAACGGCGTCTTGCCCTCGCGCTGCCAAAGCTTCACCCCCGGCGGCACCAGATGCGCAACCGCGTCGACCTCGACCAGCCAGGTCAGATAGACCACGTCGCGGACATCGCTCTCCAAAACCAGAAACGGCACTAGAGAGAGGAAGAAGCGACGCAGGCGCAGCAGGCCCGAGCTGTTGGCGATGCGGGCCAGCGCTTTGCCGAACAGGCTCGCTGTCGGATAGACGAAGACGTTGTTTTCCATAGGGACTTGGGGCGATGTAATGATTGGAATAACGGCATGTAGGTCGGAAAAGCGTAGCGTCTTCCGCCGTTCTGGATGCGTCAACCACATGTAGCACATCCAGCGGCGGATAACGCTTCGCTCATCCGCCCTACCGGCTATCGCAGATGTTGAACAGGCGCTTAAGCACCTCTAATTCACCGCCAGGTTATACGCATAAAACACCTCGTCGCGCACCCAGCCCAACGATTCGTACAGCGCTTGCGCCGGCAGGTTGGTTTTGGCCGTGGTCAGATCGAGCCGAGCCATGCCCTGACTGGCCGCATGACTATGCGCGGCCATCAACAGCGCCTTGCCGGCGCCGCCTTTGCGTGCCGTCGGCGCGACGAACAAGTCGTACAACACGTAGATAGGCGCAGCCTGGACCGAGCAAAAACTGGGATACAGCTGGCAAAATCCGATGATTTCCCGGCCTTCGTTTTCGGCGACCAGGATCACCGATTCCCGGTTCGCGATGCGTTGCCGGATAAATTGCGCGGCCAGGGCGGGATTCGATTCCTGCTCATAAAACTGACGGTAGCTATCGAACAATGCCGACACCGCGGCCAGATCGTCCAGCGATGCCGCGCGGATAGCGGGCGTTGTCATGGTAGGTTTCCTTTTTTTAGTTATTGATACCGAGGGGCGGGCCGAACCTCATTCGCCCGCCCCCGAGCCGACATCGATCAATGCGCCAGAATCTCTTGCGTCAGATCGGTCGCGCCGTAGACCTTGCCCAGCGTTTCCAGGATCGCGCCGCTATGCACCGCCACCGTGCGGTTGTAGCGTTGATCGAACCAGAAAGCGCCGCCCAGCGACTGGATATTGCCGTCGAAAACCAGGCCTACGATTTCACCCTTGCGGTTGATCATCGGGCTGCCGGAGTTGCCGCCGATGATGTCGTTGGTGGTCACCAGGTTGTAGGGCTGCGACAGGTTCAGTTTGTCTTTCGCCGCGTGCCAGGAAGCCGGCAACGCGAACGGCTCGGCACCGGTGTCGCGCTCGAAAGCGCCGCCGATGGTGGTGAACGGCGCCACCTTGCGGCCGCCTTGCTGATAGCCTTTGACTTCGCCGTACGACAGGCGCAGCGTGAAGGTCGCATCAGGATAAGCGTTGGTGCCTTGCTGGATGAAGCGCGCCTGGGCGATCAGTTCGGTATTCTTTTGCAGCACCGACTCGACATCCTTTTCATAACGTTGACGGATCGCACGCGCGGCCGGATCGACTGCCAGCGCCAGCTTGATGAAAGGATCGCTGGATTTTGCGATCGCTTCCTTGCCGCCCTGCCACAAGGCTTTGCGCACTGCCGGATCGCCCAGCTTGGTGCCGTCGATTAAGGCCGCGCTCAATTGATCCGGCGACTGCTTGCCGAGCACCTGTTTGACGAAAGCATCGTCGGCGCCCAGGATTTCGCGCATCTTGGTCAAAGAAAGCGCCAGCGTCACTTTTTCAAACGCCGGATACACCGGCGCGGTGGAGAACAATTGCTGCTCCAGTTCCGGCAGCTTGGATTCGGCGAACTCCGGCAGGCGCTCGCCATTCGGCTTGGCGCGCTCTTCGGCAGCGCGCACCAAGTCCCGCGCGTAACTGAAATATTTGCTGGAGAAACCGCGTTCCGCTTCGATCATGCCGAACTGCGGCTCGATCTGACGATAGACCTGCTCCGCCGCCGCAATCGCATCCCAGGCGCCGCCGATTTTGGCTTGCAGTTCTGGCTTCTTGGCCACGAATTCACGCAAGGCGGTTTCTTCGGCCTGTTTCTGCTGCAGCAGCGCTGGATCGAGCAAGGTGTCCAAGCGCCCTCTCAGCGCCTTGTAACCGTTTTCGACGCCGAACAAAGCGTGTTCCGCGGTGCGCTCGGCTTCCGGGCTGGTCTTGCTGTACTGCTCCAGCACGCCGCGCAGTTCAGCCAGCCGCAACACGTTGTTGAGCAGCGAAACATCGCGCAAGGTGGTCAGTTGCGCCACGGTCAGCTGGCGCTGGGTCGAGCCGGGCTGACCGGTGACGAACACCATCTCGCCCTCGGCCGCGCCGTTTTTGCTGAACGGGAAGTAGTTCTCGATCTTTGCCGGCTGGCCGTTTTCGTAAGCGCGCAGCAGCGTGATGTCGAGGTCGTAGCGCGGGAAATTGAAGTTATCCGGATCGCCGCCGAAGAAGGCGATAGCCTTTTCCGGCGCCCACACCAGGCGCGTGTCCTGGAAGCGGTGGTATTTGTACAGCTGATAGCGGCCGCCGTGATACAGATCGACCACGTCGCAGCGCACGATGTCTTTTTCAGTGCCGACGCAAGCCGCTGTCAGCTTGGCCTTGATCGCGGTCTGGGCACTCTTGAACGCCGCGCCGTCGAGGCCGGCGGTGGCGCTCTTGACCTGCTCGGTGACATCGGTGATTTGCTCAAGGCGGTTCAGCTCGATCTCGGGGCAGCTGAGTTCTTCTTCACGCCGTTTGGCGATGAAGCCGTCGGCCACCAGGTTCTTTTTTGCAGTCGACATTTGATCCAGGCACTGCGAGGCGCAATGGTGATTGGTCATCACCAGTCCATCCTTGGAAACGAACGAGGCCGAACAACCGCCGGCAATCCGCACCGAACCCAGCATGGCCCGCTTGATCCAGCCGCTGTCCGGGGTAAAACCGTATTCCGCCTGCATCCGCGCGGTCGGCGGATTATCCAGGGTCCACATCCCCTCCGCCGCCATGCTCAGACCGGGTATCGCAAGTGCTGCAAAAAGCCAATGAAATCGCATCGTTCTTTCCTGTAGTTAAGAAAAATCAAGAGCGAAACATTACCACAAAGTAATGACAAATCATTGAATTATGCGCAAGGATGGTGGGCGGAAGGCGAACGGAACGAATTGGCATTTGTAGGGCGGATGAGCGTAGCGTTATCCGCCGTTGGATGTGCCGCGGCATGTAAAACGGCGGAAGGCGCTACGCTTTTCCGCCCTACTGACTTCCAACCGCCATGCTGCGACGATGCAGCACTATTTCCACCGCCACCACCGCCAGCGCCGACAACGCCAGCAGCGGCATCGCCCCCAGCAAAACCGCCGCCGTCGCCCAAGCCGTCAGAGAACCCGACTTCCACGCTCCCGGCAGCAGGCGCGGCAAACCAAGCGAACCCGGCTGACGGCGCTTGAAGAACATCACCCAGCCCGACACCAGCGAAAACAGGACGCCGACCCCGAAAACCAGCAGCAAGGCCTGATTCCACCAGCCGAACTCGCCGCGGTGGAACGGAATCCCGATCGCCGTCGCCTTACCAAACGCGGTTTGCTTATCCCAGCCGGAGTAATACAGCGCCTGTCCGCTGTACGCATCCAGCAGCAAGTCGAAGCGTTTCTCAGGCTGGCTGCGGTCGGCGCTGCTGGCGCTCCATACCCCTTGCGGCCCGCCAGGCGCGACCAATTGCAGCTTGCCGTCCGGGGCCTGTCGGCGAGTGGCGTCCCACACCGCCTGCCAGCTCAACGGCGCTGCGCCGTCCGCCGCGATCGACTGCACATCGCGCGGCACTTTCGGCGCGGCCTGACCGAGACTGTCGGTCGCCATGCGAATCTGGCCGCCGGCATATTTGCTCCAGGTCAGCCCGGTGCTGAGGATGATGGCGCTCATCACGCTTAGTACGACGCCGATAAAGGCGTGCCATTGCTTCCAAGCGATGCGCCCTTTGGCGCCGGCTTGCGGCAGCGCCTTCTGCGTGCCGCGCGGCCACCAAAGCGCGATGCCGGTGATCAGCATCACCATCAGCCAGCTCGCCGCCAACTCGATCATCCAGCGCCAGCCATCACCTTGCAGCAAGCTGGAATGCAGCTTTTTGGCCCAGCTGCCAAAGCGCTCCTGGTTGACCAGACTGCCCACCGCCTCGGCGGTATAAGGATTGACGTACACGGTAATGGCTTGCGACGGTGCGCCGAACGCCCGTTTAGGTGCAGGGACAGGCGCTGCCATGCCATGGTTATGCCCTGCGTGTTCCGCCGCCGGTTCGGCTGCCTTGGCCGGCGGCGAGAAAGTCGCCTTGACCGTATCGCCCGCCGCATAGGCCGGCACCACCGAGTGCAAGGCCCAGCCGGCAGGCGCAGCCGCCCTGGCCGCAGCAACGGAGTCATCCAGCGGCCGCATGACGCCGCTTGGCGCAACGTGCTCCAGCGCGCCATACAGTTGCGCCTCGATTTGCGGCGTGAAGATATACAGAATACCGGTCAACGCAGCCGCCAGTGTAAACGGCGAGGCGATCAGCGCCGCCCAGAAATGGATGCGCCAGAACAGGCTTTTGCGGCGTGCCAGCAATGCTTGTTTTGCAGCCGCAGCATCGTGATGTGATTGGTTCATAGTTTCCTTATCAAAAGACTTTCAATACCTCAGCGGCAAACAAGTAGGGCGGAAAAGCGCAGCGTCTTCCGCCATGCATACCTCTGTCGCATGATTTGCGGCCGTTGCGGCGGATAACGCTACGCTCATCCGCCCTACGAATGGAGCCATCATTATTTGCCGTCGAACGTATAAGACAGCCCCAGCATCACGCTGCGCGGTGCGCCCGGCGTGTACTGGTTCTGCGTGTTGGGCGAATAAGCGCCGATCCCGGAATAAGAACTGGTCGCCGATTCCGCATAATGTTTGCCGGCCAGGTTGCGCGCATGCAGCCACGCCTCCCAGCCCTTGGCAAAGCGATAGCTGGCGCGCAGGTTCAGCAGCGTGTGGCCGGGGTATTTGACGGTGTTCGCATTGTCCATCCAGTAATGCCCCTGATGCACCACCTCCAGCGCTACACGCGCTCCTTGCAGCGGCTTGTAGCCGATCTCCGCCGTTGTGATATCGCTAGGCGCCTGCGGCATGTCCCGGCCGCTGTAATCCAGACTGCCGGACACCTGGTATTTCAAGAAGCGATGACGCGCAATCGTGGCGCCGAAGCGCGCATCGAACGGGCCGCCATCCCAGTTCAGCCCCAGCTCCAATCCCTGGCTGCGAGTGCGGCCGGCGTTGCGGTTTTCGCTGTTGCCCGGGGTCGTGGTATAGCTGACGATCGTGTCCCGTCCATCCAGCCGGTACAGTGCCGAATCCAGTTTCAGCGCGCCGTTCAGGAACGCCATGCGCAAGCCTATTTCGTAGTTGTTGTAGGTCGCCGACTTCAGATCCGGAATCCCGGTTTTGCCGTACATCTGGCTCACCTCGGGCGGCGTGAAGCCCTGGCTGATATTCGAGTACACGCTGGCTTGCCGGCTCAAGGCATAGGTCGCGCCGAGTTTCGGGCTGACATGAGAGAAGCTGCGCGATTCGTTGGGCGCGCCGAAATTGGCGCTGCCGCCGGGCGCGAGATTGTTGCGGTAGTCGTAGCGGATGCTATCGGAACGGCCGCCGAGCACCACCCGCATGCGCTCGACCGGCGAGAACTCCCACTGCGCAAAATAGGCCGTGTTCAGGATATCGGCTTGATAATCGCGCACGCCTTTTGGATCTAGCTTGTCGGCCAGCGTGTAGTCCAGGTATTGCCCGCTGACCGGGTCCCGGCGGATGCGCAGGTTGTGGCTGACGTAAGGGTTATCGCTTTTGTCCAGATACACGCCGGCGATCAGGCGTGAGCCCAGCCAGTCGAACTTTTGCTGATGCTTGACATCCAGGCCCAGCGAATCGACATGGCTGTTGTTCAAAGTGCCGGTCGCGTTGCCGGCGCAAGGGCCAGCGTTGCAATTCATGATGGTGTAGCTCGGAATCTGCCCGTGGTCGTTCTGGCGCTTGAACAGCGTCAAGGTGCTGACGCCCTTGTCCGTGGTTTGCCCTTCCCAGGCCAGATTGGCGCGCGTGGTTTTATCTTTGCGATAGGTAAAGGTATTCAAGCTCTTGCCGGGATCGGTGCGGTAATCGTTTTCAAACACGCTGCCGGTCATCGCCGCATCGAGATCGGTATGCACCAAGGTCGCGCGCAGCACTGAGGTTGGCGTGAGTTCATAGTCGGCCCGCAGCGAAAAAGAATCCTTGCTGCCGTTGCTGTAATGCTGCCAGTTGTCGGCCGTGCGGCGCGAACTGTAATGTGAGAAACGCAAGCCGAGACGGTCCCAGCTATCGCTGACGCTGGTGTCGTAGCGCGTAAAGCCCGCCACCGCATCATGCCGCACGCCGAGGCTGGCATACGGCGTTGGCGACGGCGCCGCCGTCAGGAAATTCACCGCGCCGCCGACCGCATTGCTGCCGTACAGAGACGAAGCCGGCCCCTTCACCACTTCCACGCTGCCGCTGCCGGCCAGATTCATTTCGTTCAGCGCGTTGTGGTTGAACACGCCCAGCGGCCGAATCGGAATCCCGTCTTCCAGGTATTGATACATGGCGTTGGTGCTGATCGGCTGGCGGATGCCCATGCTGTGCTGCTCGTTGCCGAGATCGTTCCAATAGACGCCGGGAATGCGGTTGATCACCTCGCCCATGGTCTTCGGTTTGTCGCGCTCCAACTCCTTGCCTTTGACCACGCCGATTGCCGACGGCGTCTCCGACAGCTTGCTGGCGGCACGCGAGCCGGAGATCACCACCTCTTCCAGCACGGCTTCTTCTGCGGCATAAGCGCCATGGCCGATCTCTGCCAGCGCCGCGATCAGGGCGATATAAAGCGGTTTGTAGTTCAACTTCATTTGCTTGCTCCAGTGCTGGCGATGGCTATCAGCTCGACGGTCACGGTCGGTGCCGGCTTCAAATAGAACAGATAGCCGTTCCAGACGGCCAGGGCTGTGATGGCGGCAACGTTAAAGCAGCGCATGAAGGAAAACATCATCGAAATTTTTTGCTGTGTCTTGTTGGTTTTCATGGGACGTCGTGAAATAAGCGCGCGATGCATCATCGCGGCTGGCATCCGGGCTTGGTTGGGCTGCAAAGCTCAACGGTTCTTTAATCGCGAACAGACGTTGGGCTTTCCAGCCCAATCTACGAACCAGCGCCGGATGCGATTGAGAAATCGCCGGTCACGCGCAAGCGCGGCATCGGCACTCAGAATCGATCAGGGAAAACGTTCAGGAAACAGCGGGAGGAGCGCGCGGCTGCGCCGCGGACCACGCAAACAGCGGGTGCGACGACTGGTAGAAAAGGGAGGGCAGCAAAGACGTGCCGCTGACGGCGGGAACAGTCAACGCATCGGCAGGCGGCAAGCCCAGCGATCCGCCATGCGTGAAGCAGAATGGGCAGTGTTCAAGGTGTATCCCATGCTCGGCCGGGGTCGGCGAGCTTGGATCCTGGCCGTCGGCGGCGGGGACGAACTTGTTGCCGCCGGTGGTGCAAATTTCGATCCAGGGCGTGCCGCCCTGCGCGGCGGCGATGGCATGGGAGATCGACGGCGCAAGCGACGCCAACAGGATCGCAAAACATGCAATCCAGCTGGCAAAGCGGCGCGTTGATCGATTCATCCTCATGGGCGCGGATTCTATCATCGGCATTTACTTGCGGCAATGCGGATTCTGGAGTGTTGGGTATGGCGGGCCTGTTGGCGGAACTGGCCGACAGCAATATCGAGCGCCTTAACGTGGAGGCCAAGCCTGACGGCGACGGCAAGAGGTAGCTCGCCGGGATCCGAATGCAGCGATGACATAGTTAAATGAGGTCAGAGTTTTTTTTCGTCGGCAGTTTGACGAAAATTACTCTGACCCTTTTTAACGGGCTACGGAGTATGGGCGGTTGCTTTCGATCGTTCGTTCGCCGTTCGTCGTTACTTAAAACGGTTGCTACGCGACGAACGAACGATCGAATGCAAATGCACGCACTCCGCAGCCAACTCACACCAGCAAGCCGCAAATCATATCCGGCGTAATCGGCAACCGAAGCAAGCTGCCCCCTCCAAGCGGCTTCAAAGCATCCTCAATCGCAGATGCAAGCACCGCCCCAACCGCAATGCACCCCGCCTCCCCTACTCCTTTAACGCCCAGCGGATTCAGCGGCGACGGAGTCTCGATGTGAACGATGTCGAGGTTCGGCATTTCACTGGCGAACGGCATCAGGAAATCGACAAAATTGGCATTTTGAATCCGCCCCGATGCGTCGTACGCAAGCTGTTCGTAGAGCGCCCCGCCTATGCCCTGGGCGATCCCGCCCATCAATTGGCCTTCGACAATGGCTGGATTGATCATCCGGCCGCAATCATGCACGCACAGGTAGCGCAAAATCGCGACGCGCCCGAGTTCGGCATCGACCTCGACCACCGCCGCATGCGCACCGTAGGCCCAGGTGGCCCGCACCGGACTGAAATAGTCGCGGCTTTCAAGCCCAGGCTGCTGACCGTTCGCCAGCGCCGGCCCGCCTGCCGCGGCATAGGTGCCGACAAATTGGGTCGCGGCCCTGGCGGCTTCGTTGAACGCATAGCGCAGCGGATTGGCGACGGTCGCTACCGTCGCCAACGCAGCGGACCGACCGCTGCCCCCGTCCCAGACCCGGCCATTGCGCAATTCGATTTGCGCTGCCGGCACGCCGAACATCCTGGCCGCGGCGGCGATGGTCCTGGCTCGCAGATTGAGAGCCGTCTTATAAATCGCATTGCCGGCGACCACCGCAGCCCGGCTGGCATAAGTGCCCACGCCCCAGTCGAAAGCGCGGGTATCCCCTTCGACAAAGATGATGTCATCCAGGCCAACCCCCATCTGGTCGGCGACTGTCTGCGCGAAACTGGTTTCGTGCCCCTGTCCCTGCGACGTCAAACCGGTCGCGACGTGGATCTTGCCGGTGATCGGATGGATCCGCGCCGCCGCGCCCTCATACGGCCCCAGACCTGTGCCTTCCACATAAAAGGCCAGTCCAAAACCAAGCCAACGCCCCTGAGCACGAGCTTGCGCCCGCTCGCGTTCGAACTGCGCCAGGTCGAGCCGCTCGGCCAGCAGCGTCAGTGCGCGCAGGTATTGCCCACTGTCGAGTTCGACCGTGGCCCCGTCCTGAAACACCAGTCCGTGGCGGCGGTACGGAAACTCGTGATCCCGGATCAAGTTGCGGCGCCTTATTTCGAAACGGTCCAGTCCCAACTCTTCGGCCAGCCGATCCAGCGCCCGCTCGATCGCAAAGCAAGCGTGCGGCCTGCCGCAGCCGCGATACGGCGTCACCGGCACGGTCGGCGTGTAGATCGCCTTGAACTCGACATGCAGGTTGGGGATCCGGTACGGCCCCGCAATCGAGGTCGCCGCAACGTGGGGCACCACGATGCCGTAGGGCGTGAAAGCGCCAGCGTCGTGCAAGAACTCGTCGCGCAAGCCGAGCACCTCGCCCTGCTTGGTGGCGTACAGCGTTATCTGGTGGATTTGCGCCCGTTCCTGGCTGGAGCCGATGAAATTCTCGCGCCTGTCCTCGACGAACTTGACCGGCCGCCCAAGCCGCATCGCAGCGAAAGGGACCAGCACTTCATCCGGATAAAAGAACAGCAGTTTCTGCCCGAAGCCGCCGCCGACGTGCGGCGCGATGACGCGGATTTTGTGTTCGTCCAGTTCCAGCAGCGATGCCAGCCCGCTGCGCACGGCGAGCGGCGCCTGGGTCGTGTCCCACACGGTCAGCTCGCCGCTGCTGCGATCGAACACGGCCGCCACGGCGCGCGGCTCCAACGGCGCCGCGGTCGATCGCTCCACCCGGACCGTGAGCCGCGTGACGTGCTGGGCGCGCGCCGCCGCGGCTTGCGCATCGCCAGCGACTTGCACAAAATGCGCCGCCAGGTTGGCCGTCACGTCCGGATGCACCAGCGGCGCACCCGGCGCCGCCGCAGCCGCCAGCTCCACTGCCACCGGCAGCGGCTCGTAGTCGACCTCCACCAGCGCGGCGGCGTCCTCGGCGACATAGCGGTTAACGGCGACTATCATCGCCACGGTTTGGCCGACGTAGAACACATCGTCCCGCGCCAGCGGACGCTGCGTGCGGGCGGCGACCAGGGCCGGATGCGGAATCAACAGCGGGAACTCGGCGTCCAGTACGCCAATATCGCGCGCCGTGTACACCGCGATCACGCCGGCGCATTGCCGCGCCGCGCGCAGGTCGATCGACCGTATCCTGGCCCGCGCACAGGGGCTGCGCACGAAGGCCGCGCAGAGCGGATCGGCCAGCGCAATGTCGTCGACAAACAGCGCTGCGCCGCGCAACAGCGACGGGTCTATCCTGCGCTCGCTGCTAGTGCCGAAGTGGGGCGCCGTCATTTGGGCACCTCCGTCTGTTCGATAGCCTCGCGGCCGAGCAGCCGGGCTGCCCGGCGCACCGCGGCGATGATATTCAGGTAGCCGGTGCAGCGGCACAGGTGTCCCGCCAACATCCGCCGTACCGCGTCGTCCGACAGGTCCAGCCGACTGCTCTCTTCAAAATGGCTGAGCACAGTCATGATCACGCCCGGCGTGCAAAAGCCGCATTGCAGCGCATGGCAATCCTGGAACGCCTGCTGGATCGGGTGCAGGGTGCCGTCGCTGGCCGCCACCGACTCGATGGTGCGGATGCGGCAGCCGTCGACCTGGGCGGCAAGCGCCAGGCAAGCGCGCGCCGTGCGGCCGTCGATCAACACCGTGCAAGCGCCGCAGACGCCCTGCTCGCAGCCGACGTGGGTGCCGGTCAGGCCGAGTTCATAGCGCAACAGATCGGACAGCAGCATGCGCACCGGCACCCAGCGCTCCACCGCTTGCCCGTTCACGGTCAGGGACAGTTTGAATCGCGGCTCATCCGACGCCGCCGGCTGTGCGCTGGTTATCACGGCAGTCATCAGCCCTCCTCCCGGCTGCAACGAGCGGCTGCTTGCGCCACGCTGCGCATGATCAGTACGGCGAGGACGCTGCGACGGTATGCCGTCGAAGCCCTGAGATCGTCGCCGATCGTCACGCTGGCCGCTGCCGCCCGGCAGGCTGCAGCGACGGCAGGCTGGTCTAGCCAGGTGCCGTGCAGCAGTTGTTCGGCTGCCGCCAGCCGCACCGGCGTAGCTGCGATGCCGCCCGCAGCAAGTCTGACCTCGACCGCACGGCCATCGTGGTCGCGCCGCACGACAGCCCCGACCGCGCAGAGCGCTGGATCGTTCAGGCGGCGGCAGACCTCGTTGAAGGCCCAGCCGCTGCGTGGCTGGAGCATCGGAAATCGTGCTGCCGTGACGATCTCGTCCGGGTTGACGCTGGTTTTGCCATCGGCGACGAATAACTCTCGCGCCGGGATCAGCCGACTGCCTCTGCCGGATTGCGCCACCACGCCGCCATCGAGCAAAATCAGCAGCAGCGGCAATTCGGCATTGGCGGCAGCATGGCACAGGCTGCCGACCACCGTACCGCGGTTTCGAATCGCTGTATGCGCGACGTGCTGCAGCACCGCCGGCAACAGCGGGTTGCGCCGGCATACGGTCTGATGACCCTCGCAGTCGCGTTGCCGCACCATCGCGCCCACCGCGATAGCGTCGTCGCCTATCGTGATATCCCGCAGTGACGGCAGGTGCTGGATATCGACCAGCATGTCCGGCATCAGCGAACGAGCATTCAACATCGGCAGCAGGCTTTGGCCGCCAGCCAGCACCCGCGGCGCCTCGCTTGCCGCGAGGATAGCGAATGCTTCCTCAAGCGAGTGCGGTGCGCTGAAATTGAAACGGGGCGGCTTCATCCGAGTGCTTTCCCTGAGGGACGATTCAATCGGCGCGTGCGCCGGCCAGTATCCATTGCCCGATGCGCGCGCGTTCGGCATCGGTGATCCCAGTCAGATTAGCGGGCGGCATGGCGCTGCTCAGAAGCGCTTCGCGATTGATGTCGGCCGCGTGGATCAGGATCTGTTCCGAGGTCTGCAACATCACGCCTTTCGGCGGCGCGCTGATTCCGGGCCATACCGGTTGTGCCGCATGACACATGCTGCAACGAGCCAGGACGATGGGCTTGATCTCGGCCAGGCGGACCGCTTGCGGCGGGCCGGCGGCCAGTACGGTCGACGCACTGCGACTGCCTAGCGCGCTGAGTCCGATCACGCACGCAAACAACGCAGCAGCGGTACACCACGGCCAGACCAGCTTGCGCCTGGTCGCATGCATGGTGTTGAAGAAATGCCGGATCGCAGCGCCGATCAAGACGATCAGCGACACGATCAACCACGAATAGCCGGTCGCAAACGCAAGCGGCGAGTGATTGCCGATCATCATGAAGACCACCGGCAGCGACAGGTAATTGTTGTGCAGCGAACGCTGGCCGTATTGCGTCAGCAGGTCGGGATCGATCCGCTGGCCCGCGGGGATAGCGGCCACCACCTTGCGCAGGGTCGGGATGATGAAGAAAAATACATTGGCCAGCATGACGGTGCCCATCGTCGCGCCCAGCTGCATGAAAGCGCCACGGGCCGAGAACACGCAGCTGCAGGCATAGGCCAGCGCCGCCAGCAGCAGGAAGGCGATAACGCCGAGCAGCCTGCCGTTGCGCACCAACGGCGAGCGGCACAGCGCGTCGTACACCAGCCAGGTCGCCGCCAACCCGGACACCGACAGCGCAATCGCAGCCCACGCCGGCACGTCCAGCACCGCGGGATCGATCAGATAGCGCTGTGCGCCGACGTAATACACCAGCGTCAACAACGCAAATCCCGACATCCACGTGGTATTCGCCTGCCAGCGGTACCAGACCAGCTCCTCCGGCGGCGGCATGGCCTTGGGCGGCGCCAGGTACTTGGCGATCTGGTAGAAACCCAGCCCGCGCACCTCCCACACATCGGCTTCGGCCTCTGCCGGCGTGGCGGCGCGGCGCTTGAATTTGCGCGCCAAGCCTTGAAAATAAAACGACGCACCGAGCCAGGCGACGGCTGCGATGACATGCAGCCAGCGCACCCCGGTTGTCAGCCACTCAATAATGAATGCCGCCATGCGCCCTCCTGCTCAGCCTTCACGGCTTTACCGCTTCGCCCGCTTCCGCATCGGCCGCAATCCAGCGCGCCAGGGTTGCCCGCTCGCCATCGGTCAGGCCGGTGACGTTCCCGGGCGGCATGGCGTGCGACAGCACCGCTACCCGGTTGATCTGTGCCGCATGGATGCGGATTTCCTGCGGCGTCTCCAACTTGATGCCTTTGGGCGGACTTGCGATACCAGGCCATACCGGCGCGCTGGCGTGGCACATGCTGCAACGGGCGGCGATCACGCTTTTGACCGGCGTGAAATCGCCCGATCCGCGCCGAGCCGGATCATCCATCCTGCGCGCCAATCGCGTGTCGGAACCTGGCGCGAACGCGCCAAAAGAAACCAGCAACAGCGTCAGCAGCGCGCTCACGCCCCAGGGCCAGCGCAGCTTGATCCCGGTCTCGTGCATGGTGTCGAAAAAATAGCGAATCACGCCGCCGATCACAATCACCGCCGCGATCAGCACCCAGGCATAACGGGGCGCGAAAGCCGACGGAAAATGATTGCTGATCATCATGAACACGATCGTCAGCACCATATAGTTGTTCTGCCGTCCACGCTGCATCCCCCTGGCAATCAGTTCGGCCGGCGGCGGCAAGCCGCTGGACAGCCCCGCCACCATGTTGCGCAAGGTCGGAAGGATCACGACAACGATATTGGCAATCACCAGGGTCGCCATGGTCGCCCCCATCTGCATCATGGCGCCGCGGCTGGAGAACAGCTGGCTGTATAGATAGGCAAGTACGACCAGGAGCAGGAAGGCGGCAGTGACGATCGCGGTCTCGCTATTGGCCAGCGGCGTCCGGAACAGTCCGTCGTAAATCAGCCAGCTGAGACCAAGCCCGGCGATAGACAGCGCAATCGCGGCCCAGGCCGGAAGCGCAAACACCGCGGGATCGATCAGGTAAAGTTCGGCCCCCCGGTAATAGACCAGCGCCATCATTGCGAAGCCGGTGATCCATGTCGTTTTGGCTTGCCACTTATACCAGATCAAATAGGCCGGCATATTCTTCGGCGGCACCAGGTATTTGACGGTTCGATAAAAGCCGAAGCCGTGGATGCTCCACGCCTCGCCGACCGCCCCCTCCGGCATCGCATCGCGCGGCTTGGTCTTGCGCTCCAGCTCGCGGGTGTGAAACGCGAATCCCATCCAGGCGATCGCGGCAACAACATGTAGCCAGCGCATGCCATAGGTCAGGATTTCCCAGAGAAAATCTTTGAGCATGGCGGCCTCCTACGATGCGCAATCTATTTATTCGTAATGATCATATTAGGCAAAAATATTTCCACATGGAATCGGTAATTTTCGCAAATGGGGCAAGCCCGCGCCTACTGCGCAAGCGACCTTATACCTGCTCCTCGTCGCACTGCCGTTGACTGCCATCGCCGGCGCGTGGCTTCATTGCGGAAGCAGCCGCCTCCCAGCAACGGTGTCAGGCGACCCCATTTACAGCAGCAGCCGGTAATAATGACAGTGGCAACCACTGTTGCTTATGGTGCATGATGCTGTCCATCCGAGGAATCTTGTGATTTGATTTTTTCTGCCTATACTTTTTATTCGCGCCTCCCTTCAACCGCTTCCAACCGCGGTTGTCTTGATTTCCTCTGATCCTAAAAATCCCCACATTAGAATGGGGCGATGTGACATGAAGGAGATGACATGCTTACCGCTACGTACGCTCTTCTCAGTCTTTCAATAGAACGAAAGAAGGTGCACAAGCTCTTGTCGACCGTCCAGCATTTATTCTTGAACAATTCGTCAGACACGCCCCAAATTGACCTGGCGACGCTGGAATCGATTGTCAGTCAGCTCGCCGCACTAGATCAGTCCTACTATCGACGAAAAATCGAGACCTACGTCATTCCAGCGATCAGGAAGGCAACCAACGAAGCGGATTCACTACTGACCGAGCTGGATTTGTTAAGCGCCGCGGGACTGCGGATCCTGATAGTCCTCCAGGAACGACTGGGGCAGGCTTGCGCTCATGGAGTGGCGGAAGTACGCGAATTGTATTTATCGCTAGAACTCTATTGCGATAACCTGCTTCAGCGCTTGGTCAAAGAAGCCGAGTTGCTGCCGCTAGCGCGGCGGTTCGTATTGAGCGAAGAGTGGTTTGCCGTCGGCGTGCAACTGCTGTCGCTGGACGCCGAAAGCAAGGCCCACAAACGAGGCGCGACGGGGTATTGACGGCATGGCGCCCGGCGGCGTCACGCCTGGCTGAAGTCTTCCAGAGCCGCTTGAGCCACACAATCTTTTCTTCGGCACCACATCCAGACATCTTGCCGTCCGCGTCGCGCCGCGAGAAGTCGCCTTCCGTGAACGCCCTGTGGTTTCCATCTCAAAAAAACAGCTATGAGATGCCACTGGATTTGCCCATTTTTTTGGACAAATCCCGACCATCGGATTGCGCTACCAAGAGCAGAGAGCCTGTCACATCTGACAGATACATTTTCAATTTTTTGAATTAACATCCTCCCCGCTCACATCGCGATTAGCGTACTACCTGGGAATATCGGTAGATATTGCTTTTCAAATTTCCCTAAGAAAGTCAAATGACGGCGCAATGGCGAGATGCTCTGTTATCGCTAACAAAACGGAACATTCAATGGGTTCACCGCCGCCCTCAGTGCAGCTTGTCACCCTAAATCAGGTAGCCAATTTATATGGAGCTGTATGCAAACAGAGAGTAATGCTGCTCGGAATATCGCGGCAGCCAATATGACAGACAACGAAGCTCGCGCCGACTTGCGTATTCGCCCCGGGACGGTGGAAGACGCCAACGATTTGGCAGAACTATTCTGCATAACGTACGGACAGACCACGCACCCTTGCCAAAGTCCCGACTTTATCCGCAATGGAATCGCATCGAATAATGAATTATGGTTTGTGGCCGAGGCCGACTCTTCGATCGAGGGTTCAATCGGGGGCTGTCTGTGTGTTGCGCGGCACTCCTGGAATCGAACATGGGAAACTTGCTACGCAATCATCCACCCGCGACTCCGATCCTCTTTATCAGGTCTTATTTATCGCCTGGTGCGGACAGGGCACGAAAATCTGCGTCCGGAGCCTTGGGAGCTGGGGTTCTATACACCGCGCACACCTGCTGCTCACCGGGTAATGAGCAAGACCAATGCTCCGGTGCTCGTAGGCCATGACGGCGGCCCCAATCTGGTTGACGGCTTGAGGGAGTACCACATGATGGCAATTCATCGGCCGACCGTGGCTGGGTTTTCCCATGTATCACCGCTGAACGGGCCGGTCGGTCGGTCTCCGTTTATACAACAGCACTTGTATGCACCGCTGGCACTCCAGCCAACGCCGGGTGCCTACCCCAGCGTGTGTTTCACCGGATCGCCCGGAGCCGAGAAGGACTCTCTGTTTCGATACTCTCACGATCAAGCTGCAAGCGCGATCACACTGAGCGAATACGTCGGGTCCGGCACTACAGAATGGGAAATTTGCGCCGATCTTGAAGCCTTCGCTGCACGCGACCGAACAATCGCATACATGGGCGCATACATCCTTGCCGACAAAGTAGAGCTTATTCGGAAAATGCTCGAAACCGGCTTCGTGATTACAGCTTATCTTCCAGCCTGGCACCTGCATCGGAATAGCCGCTACGACTGCGTGATGCTGGTAAAGCGCAGCTTTTCAAAAATACCGGAGAAGCGCGGCTTCGATGCCGACATCGAAGCGTTGGATCGCGCTTACGTGCAACTCGCTGCCGAATTTTGCCAGCCCAACAATCCATCATCCGCCAGAGATTTGGCCCGACGAACACCTTTTGCATTCCAAGATGCAGAGTCGATAATTTAGAGGATCCACGATGACAAAAGAAGAATGGCTCGCAATACGCCAACAACTTCCAGATGACACCCGAATTCAATGGACGCAGCTGTTGTACATCGTCGACCTTTGCGTTCTCGTTGCGGCATGGCTGATTTGGCTCAAGGCGCCTGTCTGGATTCGGCCCGGCGCGCTGATCCTGGCAGCAATCGCTACGATCCAGATATATTTGATATTGCACGAAGCGGCGCACGGGTCGGTATCAAACAAGCGTCGCATCAACGATCTCGTCGGCCATCTCTGTGGCTGGATGATCTTCCTCCCCTTTCTACCCAGGCGTAGATACCACATGGCCCACCATGCGTGGACGGCCCACCCGCTGCGCGACCCCGAGAACAAAAACATGATCGAGAAACTGTCGGTTATGACGGAGAAGCAAGGAAGAACGCTGGAGTTCATGTGGCGTCATTGGATTCCCATGATCGCTGCCAACCATTTCATCGGAAATTGGCGGGCACCGTATCAAGCGCGAGCCAAAGGCAACCATTCGCCGCAAATCAAAAAAGAAATCCGCTTCACATATATTTACCTGGCCGGTTATATCGCGGTTGCCGGCCTTGCCCTCACCTTCCACGCAGGATGGCAGCTGTTCTGTTTCTATTTTCCTGTATGGATCTCGTTGTTGATCATGGTGGAAGTGTTGAATCTGCCTCACCATGCCGAAGCACCGTTACAGGCGGAAGACGATGACCGTCTTTTCTTTTGGGACCAGGAGAGCGTATCGCATGATTGCGGGACACTCCCTATTTGGTCCCGATTCATTATCCTGAATTTCAATCTGCATATCGTTCATCACGCATTCCCTCGGGTTCCGTGGTATCACTTGTCGCGCGCGCGTGACCTGCTGGCGCAGCAGCGGGACAGTGTGGGTCCGGAACCCATGGACGAATGGCGTTACGCGCTGAAGAACCGACGCCGCCCGTTACTGACGCTGATGGGACATTTTTTTGACCGGCGTTCATCCTCGAAAACGAGGCCCGCCGAAGAGAGTCAAACGACCTTTTAAGAACTGAGCGATGACTTAAGGCGTCGAAATAAATATTGAGGATCGGGTCGAAGTGGAACTTGTTGTCGGCGAACGCGTTCTGGTAGTCATTCTGGCGCTCCTGCCCGGCCATACAAGTTCGACCCGCGCATGACTTTTACGTGATTTCCACTAGCGGCCGACGCTTGATGACGTAGATAACAATATTGGTATCGAGCATGAATTTCAGCATTAAAACAACCCTCTCTCTTGCTGTGTTTGCTCTGCACGTTCCGTCATAAAGTCATCAGTGACACTTTCGTACCCTATAAAAAAGCTATCCCAAGTATTCATCAGAGGCGCAATCACACGCTCTCTACCGACTGCGCGCACGGTGACTTTCTTTACGTTGTCGGGGAAGCGCAATTCTGCAGGCAGACGTACGGCCTGACTACGATTGTTAACAAAGATAGTGCTTTGAACCATAGTTACCTCCCACGTGTATATAGCATTTTCAGCAGCGCTCAAACGCTACGCTTTCGCGTTTGAGACTGTTGGCAGCGATTGGGTAACTTGCCAGGGACGTATTTCAGCATCCGGCTAACGCTGCGAGTATGTCTTCGCCGGCACGAAATCACCATTGGCGAACAGTTCCGCAGTCCATTCGACAAACGCCCTGACCTTGGTCGATAGATGACGATTTTGCGGATATAAAACGTACACCGGCAGGGTTTCGCACTTGCAGTCGGTGAACACGGCCCGCAGCTGTCCCGTCGCCAGATAGTCCTTCACCATGAATTTCGCCACTTGAATAATGCCGAGCCCGGCGAGGCCGGCAACGACGCAGGCATCCGCGTCGTTCAGCGCAAGGCGGCGCTGACCAAGCACAGCGGTCTTCACCCCATTCTCCAGATACTCGAACGGAAGAATTTTGCCGGTCTTCGACGAGAGGAAATTGACCACGGTGTGCCGTTCAAGATCGGCGGTCGCCATCGGTGTGCCGAATTTCTTGAAGTACGCCGGACTGGCGCAGGTCAACATCTGGATGTCTCCCAGCCGCCGCGCAACCAGCGATTCATCGACAATCTCGCCGCCGCGTATGACGCAGTCGACGCCTTCTTGCAGCAGGTCGACCGGCCGATCGGTGCAGCCCAGTTCAAGATCGATTTCCGGATAGCGTTCAAAAAAACGGGGCAACGCCGGGATGATGATCCGTCTGCCGACCGAGCCCGGCACATCGACCCGCAATCTGCCCTTGGGTGCGATCGTGGCCTGGCTGACGGCCGCTTCAGTTTCTTCCAGTTCGCCCAGCAGCCGCACTGCCCGTTCATAGTAGGCCGCGCCGTCCGGCGTCACGCTGACGTGGCGCGTGGTGCGGTTCAGCAGCTTCACTTGCAGCCTTTTTTCCAAGGCCTGAACCTGGGCCGACACCGTGGCCTTGGGCAGGTTCAGCGAGGCTGACGCTTTGGTGAAGCTGGTCAGCTCAACCACGCGCGTAAACGCAAGCATCGTGTCAAAACGGTCCATGAAGTTGTCCGGGGATTGAATACAGTGCACGGGATTTTAACGTATTTATCTTTAAATATTTGATGGTTTGTCGCGGTGACATGCGCTGGACGCCCGTCGTTAAAGACAGCTCTAAAAACATGCAAGACCGAAAACGGCCAGCCAGCGAATGTCGGGCTAGTGGACTGTAACAGCCGATTCGAGAGCGAAGGGCGCGTTCCCGGCTCGCAGGGCAAGGCGCAAAGCGCAGCAATAGCAAGACTATTGCGAGCATTTGCAACGCCGCCATGCGTGTCGGGTACGTGACAGGCGCTCTTGAATTGGTTGTTACAGTCCACTAACTATGATCGCCCCGCTTGCTGAGATTGCCCCGGGGAATCATGAAGAGCCCAATGATTATCCACTAAATCAATACAGTGCTTCCAAGATTGACCTATTTATCTTTGAATGGTGGATGCCTATACTTTCCACAAAGAAAATCATTGTCGACAGGAAAATCCAGATGAAAACCGCAATCTATCGCTTCGCCGTTGTTGCCGCAGTTGTGCTGCCGCTGTTCGCAGCTATGCAAAACACCGCTGCAGTGCAGCTCATTGCCGACAGCGCGCTGGCCGGCGGCGGCCTCTTGGCGCGGGCGACGATGTCTCTGGACGGTCTGGCGCAAGCGGGCCAAGTCGCTGAAGCGACAGCAGCACGCAGCAATTTTTAATGCGAGGTGAATGATGAAACGATCGCAGATCTCTTCCGACGCGGCATGGACTACTTCCTTCCTCCGCTCATCGACCAACGATGAGGTCGCGCTGCGGGTTTTTGGCAAGAAGCCGAGGCCGGCGTCGGCGCCGATCATCGTGTATTTCCACGGCGGCCTGTTTAATTGCGGCACGGTGGCGGATGCCGACAGCATCGCCCGCGCATTGGCGGATCACGCCGTGGTCGTGTGCGTCGACTATCCGCTGGCGCCGAAATGCCATTTTCCAGACTCTGTGGAAGTTGCCTTCGAGGCGCTGCAATGGGTCTGGGGCCACGCTGCGGAACTCGGCGGCCATGCCGCTCGCGTGATCGTCGCCGGCGATCAGGCCGGCGGCAATCTGGCGGCCGCGGTCGCCATGGTGGCGCGCGATCGGGCGGCGTCGGCCGCCAGCGGCGCTGCGCTCAAAGGCCAGATCCTGATTACGCCGATGCTGGATCCGCAGCAAACCACGCTGTCGATGCGCGCGGCGCCGGACTGCCCTTGCCAACAGGCTTGGGCCGACTATTTGCCGTCAGCCAGCGACGCCATGCATCCGTATGCCGCTCCGCTGCATTCCCGGCGTCTCGGCGGGCTGGCGTCGACCCTGATCATCACTGCCGAACTGGACCCTTTGCGCGACGAAGCCGAGCTGTATGCCGCCAGGCTGATTACGGCGGGAGTCCCGGTCCAAGTTCGCCGCTTCGAAGCCGTCGGCGGCTATCTGGTCACGCCCAGTCATGCGTGTTTTGCGGCCGTTGCAGAAACGATGGCGCAATTTATCTCCGATTCGTTTCAAAAATCCGTCGACAGTGTCGCGTCGACTTCATCACCTAGCAAGGATCTACCATGAAAGCCAGCACTCCCCTTTTTTCGCGTAAAGCCATAGCGATTGCCGTTGCCATTCTCGCCCTGGGCGCAGTCGCCAGCGTCACGCTGACCAGCCGCGCCGCCAAACCGGCCATGCCTGCCGCCGCGCCGGCATCGGTCTCGGTCGCCAGCGTGCTTGAAAAATCCGTCACCGAACTGGACGAATTCTCCGGACGGGTCGAAGCCGTCGAGCGCGTCGAGATCCGGCCTCGCGTCTCCGGCACCATCGACGCGGTGCATTTCCAGGAAGGGCAGCTGGTTAAAAAAGGCGATTTGCTGTTCACCATCGACCCCCGTCCGTATCAGGCGGAACTGGCTCGCGCTGCAGCCACCCAGGCCGGCGCCGAGGCCCGTCTCGCCTTGTCCAAAACCGAACTGGAGCGCACCCGCCGTCTGCTTGAAGAACACGCCGTCGCGCAACGCGAACTGGACCAGCGCAACAACGCCTTGCAAGAAGCCGACGCCAGCCTCAAGGCAGCGCAAGCCGCGGTGCTGACAGCCAACCTGAACCTGCAATACACCGCGATCACGGCGCCGGTCAGCGGCCGGGTCTCGCGCGCCGAGATCACGGTCGGCAATCTGGTCGGCGCCGGCGCGACGGCTCCTGCCCTGACCACGGTGGTGTCGGTCTCGCCGGTCTATGTCAACTTTGAAGTCGATGAGCAAACCTATATCCGCTACGCCGCCAACGGCGCCGCCGGCAACTCCGGCATCAGCCGGCTCCCGGTTGCGATCGGACTGGCCAGCGAAGAAGGTTATCCGCATCAAGGCAAGATCAAATCATTCGACAACCGGCTCGATACCGCCTCCGGCACGATGCGGGTGCGTGCCGTGTTCGACAACGCCGACGGCGTGCTGACTCCAGGCATGTATGCGCGGGTCCGCACCGGCGGCTCGGCTGCGGAAACCGCGGTGCTGATCGACGACAAGGCAGTCGGCACCGATCAAAACAAAAAGTACGTGATGGTGCTGGGCGCCGATAACAAGGTGACTTATCGCGCGGTCGCGCTGGGTCCCATCGTCGACGGCTTGCGCATTGTCCGCTCCGGTCTCAAGAAAGATGAGCGGATCGTCGTCAACGGCTTGCAGCGGATACGCCCCAACGATCTCGTGACGCCGGTGACAGTGACTATGGATGGCGCCGTCAAGCCGCTGACCGTCGCCGGCGCCACTACGGTCACAGCCAAATAATTCAGATTGCTTTTGCAGAAATTCTCTCCATGAATATTTCCAAATTTTTTATTGACCGCCCGATTTTTGCGGGCGTGCTATCCGCACTCATCCTGATCGGCGGTTTGATCTCGATGATCAACCTGCCGATTTCCGAATACCCGGAAGTGATTCCGCCTTCAGTCGTGGTCAAGGCGCAGTATCCGGGCGCCAATCCGCAAACCATCGCCGAGACCGTCGCGGCGCCGATCGAAGAACAGATCAACGGCGTCGAAGGCATGCTGTACATGGCGTCGCAAGCGACTTCCGACGGCCTGATGACGCTGACCGTCACCTTCAAGCTGGGCACCTCGCCCGACCAAGCTCAGCAACTGGTGCAGAACCGCGTCAACCAGGCCCTGCCGAGATTGCCGGACGTGGTGCAGCGGCTTGGCGTAACGACCGTCAAGAGTTCGCCCAACCTGACCATGGTGGTGCATTTGCTGTCGCCCAACGATCGCTACGACATGGCGTACCTGCGCAACTATGCGGTGCTGAATGTGAAGGACAGGCTGGCGCGGCTGCCCGGCATCGGTTCGGTGCAACTGTTCGGCTCGGGCGATTATTCGATGCGCATCTGGCTCGATCCGCGCAAGGTTGCCGAGCGCGGCCTGGCCGCCAGCGATGTGGTCACCGCGATCCGCCAGCAAAACGTTAACGTCGCCGCCGGCGTGATCGGCGCTTCGCCTTCCGCCCCCGGCGTTGCCTATCAGATTTCAGTCAATGCGCGCGGCCGCCTGGCATCCGAAGAAGAGTTCGGCAACATCGTGATTCGTACCTCGCCGGACGGCGTCGTGACCTATCTCAAGGATGTCGCCCGGATCGAACTCGGCGCCAGCGAGTACGCATTGCGCTCGCTGCTTGACAACAAGCAGGCGGTCGCGGTGCCGATCTTCCAGGCGCCGGGTTCCAACGCCCTGGAAATCTCCGACAACGTGCGCCGCACCATGGCCGAGTTGAAGAAAGACATGCCGGAGGGCGTCGATTACAAGATCGTCTACGACCCGACGCAATTCGTCCGCTCCTCGATCGAAGCCGTGGTCCATACCTTGCTGGAGGCGATCCTGCTGGTGGTGATCGTGGTCATCATCTTCCTGCAAACCTGGAGAGCCTCGATCATCCCCTTGCTGGCCGTGCCGGTGTCGGTGATCGGTACTTTCGGCGTGATGATGGGCCTGGGCTTTTCGATCAACGCGCTCAGCCTGTTCGGCCTGGTATTGGCGATCGGGATCGTGGTTGACGATGCCATCGTGGTGGTCGAAAACGTCGAACGCAATATCGAACACGGCCTCTCCGCCAAGGAGGCGACCTACAAAGCCATGCGCGAAGTCTCGGGCCCGATCGTCGCGATCGCGCTGACCCTGTGCGCGGTGTTCGTGCCGCTGGCTTTCGTCAGCGGCCTGACCGGGCAATTCTTCAAACAGTTTGCGTTGACGATTGCCATCTCGACCGTGATTTCCGCGTTCAACTCGCTGACCCTGTCCCCTGCCCTGGCAGCTCTGCTGCTGAAAAGCCACGGCGCCAAAAAGGACGGTTTCCAGCGTTTGATCGACCGCTTGTTCGGCTGGTTCTTTGTCCGCTTCAACAGCGTATTCCACCGCAGTTCGGAATCCTACGGCGGCGGCGTGACCGGCATCCTCAAACGCAAATCGGCCGCCCTCGCCCTGTACGCACTGCTGATCGGCGCCACCATGCTGCTGTTCCACACCGTGCCGAACGGCTTCATCCCGGCGCAGGACAAACAGTATCTGGTCGGCTTCGCCCAGCTGCCCGATGCAGCCTCGCTGGACCGCACCGAAGACGTGATGCGCCAGATGTCCGAGATCGCCTTGAAGCAGCCCGGCGTGGAATCGGCGGTCGCCTTCCCTGGCCTGTCGATCAACGGCTTCGTCAACAGCCCCAACTCCGGCATCGTGTTTACCACGCTCAAACCGTTTGACGAGCGGCGCAGCGCGGATCTGAGCGGCAACGCCATCGCGCAGCAACTGAACCAGAAATTCGGCGCGATTCAGGGAGCCTTCATTGCGGTCTTCCCACCGCCGCCGGTACAGGGGCTGGGCACCATCGGCGGCTTCAAACTGCAAATCCAGGACCGTGGAGCGCTCGGCAGCGAAGCCATGAATGACGCATTGCAGGCCTTCATGGCGAAAGCGCAAAAAGCGCCTGAACTGGCGGGGATGTTCTCCAGCTTCCAGATCAACGTGCCGCAGCTGTATGCCGATGTCGACCGGGTTCGTGCGCAGCAACTGGGCGTCTCCATCCCTGCCGTGTTCGACACCTTGCAGATTTATCTGGGTTCGCTGTACGTCAACGACTTCAACAAGTTCGGCCGCACCTTCCAGGTCCGGGTCCAGGCCGATGCGCCGTTCCGGGCTCACGCCGAAGATATCGGCCTGCTCAAGACGCGCAATGACAAAGGCGAGATGGTGCCGCTGTCGTCGCTGCTGAAAATGACGCAAAGCCACGGCCCGGATCAGGCGGCGCGTTACAACGCCTTCCCTTCCGCCGATGTCAACGGCGGACCGGCGCCGGGTTACAGCACCGGCCAGGCGCAGGCAGCCGTCGAGCGCATCGCTGCGGAAACCCTGCCGCGCGGGATCGGTTTTGAATGGACCGAAATCACCTATCAGGACAAGATTGCCGGCGACACGCTGTTCTTCATCCTGCCGTTGTCTATCCTGCTGGTGTTCTTCGTGCTGGCTGCGCAATACGAAAGTCTGGCGCTGCCGCTGGCGGTGCTGCTGATCGTGCCGATGGGTATTTTGTCCGCGATCACCGGCGTCTGGCTGACCCATGGCGACAACAATATCTTCACGCAAATCAGTCTGGTGGTATTGGTCGGCCTGGCCTGCAAGAACGCGATCCTGATCGTCGAATTTGCACGCGAGCTGGAACATCAGGGCCGTGGCATTTATGCCGCGGCAATCGAAGCGGCTCGTCTGCGCCTGCGTCCGATCCTGATGACCTCGATCGCCTTCATCGCCGGCGTGGTGCCGCTGATCGTGTCGAGCGGGGCCGGCGCCGAGATGCGTCACGCGATGGGCGTCGCGGTCTTCTCGGGAATGATAGGCGTGACCGCCTTCGGCCTGTTCCTGACCCCGATCTTTTATGTGCTGTTGCGTACGCTGGCCACCAAATTGACCAGCAAAGGAACGTCCGCCGACGAGGCGTCAACCGCCTTGCCGCATGCAGCGCCTGCGGTACAAGCAAACGGAATCTGAACATGAAAACTTTTAACTTATCACTCACCACCCTGGTTGCGGCCCTGGTTCTGGCCGGCTGCTCCACCACCAAACCGCCGGAGCAGGTCGCCGTCGACTTGCCGTCTCAATATCGCGAATCGGCGCCGGCGCTGGATGGCGCATGGAAGGTCGCGACACCGGCCGATCAGGTCGATCGCGGCAACTGGTGGTCGGTCTTTGGCGATGCCCAACTGAGCAATCTGATTGCCGACGCGACGCAGGCCAGCCCGACCCTGGTCATGGCCATGGCGCGAGTCAAGGAGTCGCGCGCTACGGCCGGGCTGGCCGATGCCGACCGCGCATTCCAGCTTGGCGCCGGCATCGGACCAACCCGTCAAGGCAACGCGGCCGGGGCTTCCACCCAGTGGCGCGCGCAGCTCAACGCCTCGTATGAAGTCGACCTGTTCGGGCGGCTGTCCGACAGCAGCCGCGCCGCCCGGCTCGATGTGCAGGGACAGGAAGCAGCCTATCGCTCGGTACTACTGGCCTTGCAAGCCGACGTGGCGCAACAGTATTTTGCGATTCGTTCGCTCGATTCGGAGCTGGATGTGCTGCAACAGACGATCAAGCTGCGGCAGGATGCATTGCACCTGGTCCAGCGCCGCTATGACGCCGGAGATACCAGCGAACTCGACGTGGCGCAGGCAAAAACCGAACTGTCGGTGACGCAGGCGGAACTGGAAGGCGTGCAGCGCAACCGCTCGCAGCGGGATCACGCGCTAGCCATTTTGCTCGGCAAGACTCCGGCGCAATTCACGCTGGCGGCAACGCCGCTGCAACCGGTAACGGTGAGCGTGCCGGCCGGCCTGCCTTCGGATCTGCTGGAGCGCCGCCCGGACATCGCGCAGGCACAGCGCCAGCTGGCGGCGGCCAGTGCGCGGATCGGGGTGGCCAAGGCCGCCTTCTTCCCTAGCCTGGTGCTGACCGGATCGGCGGGCTACGAGTCCAACGCGCTGCACAACCTGTTCCAGTGGTCGAGCCGCAGCTGGCTGCTTGGCCCGCTGGTCGGCACCGTGCTGAACCTGCCGTTGCTGGACGGCGGCCGCAACAAGGCGAATCTGGCGAAGGCCGATGCCAACTACGAAGCGCTGGTTGCCAATTACCGCCAGCAGGTCTTGGTCGGCTTCCAGGATGTGGAAGACAATCTGAGCGCGCTGCGCACGCTAGACAACCAGATTCGTTTTCAGGACGAGGCCGTGAGTTCGGCGCAACTCGCTGCGCGGCTGGCCGATTCGCGCTATCGGAACGGCTCCGCCAGTTATTTCGAAGTGATCGATGCGCAGCGCTCAAGTCTTTCGGCCCAGCGCGCAAAGAGTCAAAGCGTGGGGCAGCGCGCAGTGGCGTCGGTGGGCTTGATACGCGCATTGGGCGGCGGTTGGGGCGAAGGATCGGCAACGCCAGCGGCTAAGGAAGCGCGAAGCTAGCCGATTTGCTTTAGGGCGCCTCTAAAAACCGTAGCGAGCGGCCCAAGGTCGGGGCGAGAAGCGCAGCCGTACGAAGGTACGGTGAGCATCACAGCCCCGAGATTGGGTCGCGCAGTAGGTTTTTAGAGGTGCCCTTTATCTGAAAGAACTCTTTTTCCCCGTCTTGATATTCAGGGAAAAACGCACCCCATTTTCGGTGCACGGCATATCGTCGGGCGGCTCGTCGCCCGCCAGTGCGCCGGATACGACTGGCAAACCTTCGCCTTTGCGCAGCAGTTCATCCGAACGTTCATACACATTGCGGCAACCGGTTTCGGCGATCAGGGCTTGCACGATGGGCACTTTCCAGGCATCGACGCCGGCCGCCTGGAACTGGCACACCAGAAAGCCCTTCTCGCCGCCGAACCAATCCACCACCAGGCCGGACAAGCCGTCTTCCTCGCCCAACACCAGATGCAGCGGCTGGCCGGAGCTGGCGCCGGCCTTTTTGCCTTTGGCGCTGCGTGCCGCAACCGCTGCCTTGACGCGGCGCTTGATCAGCGCATGGTCGACCGCCTCGTTTGGATCGAAGGTCCAGACGCGGGCGCGGATTTGCGATTTCGCGTTGTACGCGGCGCGCGCCAGGAATTGAGCGGAAGACGACTGTATCAGCGCCGTCGCCCCCGATTTCATGTGCTCCCCCGGTTTGCCGTCGACCCGCTCAACCGCGGACGCGTAAATCCAGGGTTGACGATTCAGCAGGCTTTTTTCCTTGCCTTGTTTGATGGTGACGATGAGCATAAGAATGTTTTCCAGACAGGACTAATGGGGATGTTGAAACATCGACGCACCGGGCGGCAGGTACAGAAGCGCCACGGCAAGATAACAATTACGCGCATTGTAAAACGGAACGCTGCAGATTGTTACGCAAGATAGCGTCGCGCTATAAAGTTCCACCTGCAATGTGATAACTTTGAGTTCCATTGCTTTCCTATAATCAAGTCATGCCCCAACATATCGGTATTGTTGCCTGCTCCGCCGAAGGCGCAGCTCTTTGTTATCGGACCATCTGCGTGGAAGGCTCACATTTTCTTGGTCCGCACGCTCATCCCGAGGTTTCGATGCACACCTACTCGCTCGCCGAGCACGTGCAATGCATAGCCCGCGGCGATTGGCAGGGCGTGGGGGAGCTGATGCTCTCATCTGCCGAAAAGTTGGCAAAAATCGGCGCCGATTTCCTCATCTGTCCCGATAACACTATCCATCAGGCGCTTCCTTACATTGAATCGCGGTCACCGCTGCCCTGGCTGCACATTGCCGAGGTCGTCGCCGCACAGGCCGTCGAGCGCGGGTTCCGTTGCGTCGGGTTGACCGGAACCCGTTGGCTCGTCGACAGCGAGGTGTACCCGGAAAAGCTCACAGCGCGACGATTACGATATGTGCGTCCGAACGCCGCCGAACGCGAAGAAATCAATCGCATCATCATGGATGAATTGGTCTACGGCATCCGCAAGCCAGAGGCGGTAGCTTACTTCCAGAGTGTTATCGGACGGATGAAAGATGAAGGTTGCGACGCTGTCGTACTCGGCTGCACCGAGATCCCGCTGATCATGAACGACCTGAATTCCCCGCTGCCGACCCTCGACTCCACACGCTTGCTTGCGCAGGCGGCGCTGCGCCGGGCGGTGCAAGGCGCAGCACCCGACGCATGATCGAGCCAATTCTATTCTACAAATGCTCCAGCGAGCGTGACGCACTTTGCTGGTCGGCCAACCTCAGGCTGTCCTGATGCAGCGCCCGGGCAATCGGGCAACACAGGTCCAGTTCATGCGCTTGATAACCGCGCTGCATCAGGCCGTACCATCCTCGATCGAGAGCGGGCATCAAGCCGCCGTAGACGAAGCCGGCGCGGCGCAGCTGCTGCATCGCGGCCGGAGAGCGCTGATCCAGTCCGAGCTTCAGATAGACCAGGCGCCCCTTCGGTATGTGCGCGACTTCATGCAGGTGGTCCGGGTGCAGGTCGTTCAGCGTGACTTCGATACGTTGTTCGTGGGTCGCCACAACGATAGGCGCACCGCTCGTGGGGTGGATATCGGAGCTGGTGCCGAAATGCCGTTCCATCGGCGCGATCCAGTCGCGGCATGCCTGCGGCCATGACAAGGACGGTATCGGGCACGGCTGCAACGGCAGGCAGCCCAACACCACGCTTTCCCGGCTTTCGTTGCCGAACGGCGAAGCGACATAATCCAGCAGCAGGCCGGTGGTGAAAAAACCCAGCGTACGCGCCAGGCGTTGGCTTTGCGTGTGGGATGACACCTGTTTGATGGTCAAGCAACGCAAGCCCTGCTCGCGCGCCTGTTCACACAAATGACGGCCCAGGAGAGTCGCGATGCCCATCCCGCGCGCGCTTGGATGTACCACGTTCAGCGCCAGTTCTGCGTTTTCAGGGGAATCGGCATGCATCCACAAGACGGCGTGGCCGACGATTTCTCCGTCGATACAGGCGACCGCGGACTGCCACCGCTGCTGCTGGTTGTTACGGTGGATCATCGACGGCAGATACACGTCCGGATAGACGTAGCAATCGCCGTACACCGCGCGGAACAAGGCGCTGACGCTATCGGCATCGTCCGCCGCAAAGCTGCGAACGGTCACGACTGCTTGCTGGCTCATGCTGGCTGCTCCGGTTGGGCGGCATAGTCGCGCTGATCCACTACCCGCAATAATTTGCCGGAGCGCGGATGGAGGCTCAGACTGCCAACCGGGCAACAGTCAACATTCAACCGTAGCTGGCCTAGCTGGATACAGGCGGCGATCTGCGGGTAACGCGTCAGCAGGGTCGCGCGCAGCCTGTCTGTCGCGGCGGCATCGGCGTCTTCGCTGCATGCAATGCGCAAGGTCAGCTGATCCATGCCGTCGGCAAGGCCGACCGCCATTTGCCACGGGATGGGGCCGAACTGCTGCTGCACGATGGTGCCGATCTCGCTTGGGAACAACGATAGCGTGCCGACCCGCACGCGATGTCCCTGGCTGGCGCGGCCACGCAATGCGAACTTGCGCTGCGGGCTGCCGGCAGGCTCGCACCAGGCCGCCAAATCGCCGGTCGGATAGCGAATCAAAGGCATCAGGCGGCGCTGCAGATTGGTCACCACCAATATGCCGTTCTGGCCGATGGCATCGATTGGCTGGCCGCTGGTGTCGTCGACGATTTCCACCAACGTATCGCCATCGAACACGCGATGTTCGCCCAGTGCGCAATCCGGCGTGCTGGCCCCCACCAATCCGGCATCGACGCTGGCGCAGCCAACCGAGGCGAAAATCGCGTTGGGGAATGTCTGTTTCAGCACCGATATCTGCTCGGCAAACAGGCTTTCGCCGCCGTACAGCACGGTAGTGACCGATGGCAGCATTTGCTTGGTTGCCGCCAGGTGGCTGGCAAAGCGCATCAGCTGCGCCGGCACGCAGGCGAGGACGTTGATCTGATGCGTGGCTATGGCCTGCGCCAGCGCGGCAAGGTCCATTGCGCCGGTAAACGGGAATTCGCAGACCGGCACCGGCGACTGCGCCAATGCACTGTGGATGAACAGGAAGCTGGTGTACAAATCGCCGGCAAAGAACAGATTGGCCACCCGATCGCCCGGGTGCAGACGGGTACTCAGCGCACGCCCGAAGGCGCTGACGAAGTTGTGCCATTCGGCGCGGGTATACACCGACAATTTGCCGTCGCCGGTCGAGCCGCCGGTCTTGAAGACATGGCCGTCGACGATAGCACCAGTCAGTACCGGCCACGATGACAACGGAACCGACTGTTGCCAATAGTCGGCCGGATCGATCAGCGGCAAATCCTGCAATTGCCAGCCGCTAGCGGGCAAATCCCGATACAGCGCGGCATAAAAGGGAGCATGTTGGCGCGCGTAATGCACCAGGTTTTCAATTGGAGAAGTCATGCGTCACATCTCGCTGTCGTGGCTGGCGGCCAATCGCCGGTCCAGCAGCAGCGGTGTTTTGCCGCTTTGCGGATGACGCTTGAAGTGAGTGGCAGGCGTGCTGACAACCTCCAGCTCCAGCAAGCCGCATTCAAGTACTTCAAGCAACGCGGTATCCTGCAGCAGCCGATGCCGGGTTTGCTCGACGTCGCCGTCCACCTGCAACCGGATGCGCTCACGGCCGTTGCCGGTGTGGTCGATCAAAAATTGCACCGGGACGCCGATTTGTTCCGCCAATTGGGCCGGATTGAGGAAGATCGTGCCGACCCGGATCAACTGACCATGGCGTCCGCACAGCTCAAAGCGCGGCGTCGGCAGCCCGCATGAACAAGGGCCCGGCACCCAGCGCCCAAGATCGCCCAGGTCGTAGCGCGTCACCGTTTGCCCCTCACGGGCGCGGGAAGTGAACAACAGACGGCCGACAGCGCCCTGCTCTGCCGCACGGTCGTGTTCGAGATCGGCGATTTCCAGCCATTGCGTGTCGGCCAGCAGATGGAATATGCCGTCCCCGGTAGCGCCGCAAGCATGTCCGAGCGGACCAGCATCGACCGAACCGTACATGGCCGAGCGAATCAGCGGTATGCCGAAGCCCGACAGGAACTGGCGCTGGCCGTCATTCAAATGTTCTCCGCCCAGCAAAATCTTGCGCACGCCGCCGTATTCGCGCAACAGTGCTTCGTGTTGCACGAACAGCCGGTGAATCGTGCCTGGCATACCGATCAGCGTATTGATTTTCTGGTCGACAATCAGGCGGGCAATCTCGCTGCAATCATCGGTGTTGGGGCCGCCCATCGGAAAATGCAGAGCGGACATCTTGTCGAGAATGGTGAAGAAGCTCAGCAAGCCGCCATACAAGTTACCGCCGTACAGCAGGTTGATCACTCTGTCGTTGGCCGGATCGAGTCCGGCCGCGAACAAGCCATCCGCCGCACTCTGCATTTGCCGGTGGTAATCGCGGTAGCTGAATCCTGCCAATTTGGGTTCGCCGCTGCTGCCGCCGCTGCGGAAGAACAGTTGAGCACGGGCGGTCGCGCCGTTCTGCTGGAACGCGGCCTTGTCCATGATCGGCTGAAGTTCCAGACCGCTTGGCGCCGGCGGCGGCAGATCCAACGTGGCATGGCGGGCAAGCATATCTGCCGGCAGGCTGACCGACACCCGCTTGGTCAGGCGCGCCAGTGCATACACGCCGTCGTGCGGCTCGCCGTCGTAACCGTCGTGCATGGCGCCGGCCGGCGTAACCCGGCTGACGCCGGCGGCCAGCAGCAATTGGTTCAATTCGGCCAGGTCGTGCGCCTCAACAATCAAGCCGCAGGTTTGCAGCTGCGTGCGCCACGGCTGCAATGTACTGACCAATTGCGCACGCGGCAGCGGCCGCAGTTGCACCGTGCGGAACAGCGGCGAGCCGGCCAGCGCCGGCGTATGCGCCCAGATGATGCGCCAGCCGTTTTCTTGCCAGACATGGCCGGCGATGCCGGCAAAGCTCTGGTCCAATCGGGCAAACGCCGTTTGAGTGCTGATTTCCGCTGCTTCCTGTTCGCTTGGGACCAGCGCCGGCCAGTGCTGCGAGCGACGCGACAGGGCCGCGGCCAATTGCTCGCCGACGGCGCGTAGCACAACGGGGTCGTCGCTATCGACCAGCACGCATTGCGGGCTGGAGCAGGCTTGTTGATCCAGGCGGCAGACTTCATCGGCCAGCGCATCCAGTTGCTGCGCAGAAGCGGCGGCGTCAGGCGTCAAGTAGGCAAAACTGATGCGATGGCCCCAGTCGATCCAGCGGCAACCGGCCGGAACCTGCTGTTGGATCGCAGCCAACGCCGTATGGCCGCCCCACGCGGAAATTGCATCGGCCTGCCTGAACAAGCCGCTCAAATCGTGGCCGGGTAATGGGAGTACAGCAAGGTAATCGGCCAGCGTACCGCTACTGTCATGGCTGAGAAAAGCCGCCAGCAGCCGCGCGGTCAGCCCATCGTCGCTGCTGCTGGGGCGCAGCCAGTTGACGTTGCCGACCAGCAGACTTTCCAGCATCGCGAAAAACGCCAGCAGCGGCGCATTGCCAGGGGTGATATGCACCACCAGTCCCAATGGCCGCCAGCTTTCGAAATGCGGGCTGCGGTAATCGATGCGGCGCAACGAGAACGGCGTCTCGCCCAGTTCGCGCTGCAGCTTGGCGACAAGCGCATCGCGCCGGCAGAACGCATGCAAGGCTGCGCGGCTGGCGGCATCCAGCTCCAGCGCCTGCGTGTCTTGCAATACCCAATCGGAAAATCGTTCGGCGCAGGCCAGTACGGCCTCGCCATCGAAGCGCGCAGCCAGCGTCGTCGGCAGTCGCGCTTGCAGCGACGTCAGCACCTGGTCGGCCTCGGCCGCGGGCATCATCGTGCCATGTGCGAGAAACATATCAGGACTCCTTGATCAATTCGGATGCCGCCAGCGCACAGCTGCGGCTTTTACTGGTGCCGGCGCGTCCGTGCAATTCGAACCAGTCGGCTTCGATGCCGCAGCCGCATTCGCTGCCGGCATGCAGCGAGGCCAGGTCGCTCATCACGACGCTGTGGGCCGGGCAAGAGGTAATAAACGGCGAGACGAAATGCAGAAAGCCGCGTTCGCCGTACGGCTGCTTGGCCAGCGTCGCCGGATGGCGGACAAAGGCGCGGGCATAGCTGGGAATATGGAAGCGATGGTGCGGGCATTCGATGTAAGGGACCGGATGCTCGACGGCGCCGTAACCATCCCGGCAGCGGATATCCGGAATACCCAGTTGCTCGCCCAAGCGCTGGTACAGCATGGATTTGGGGATCTCTTGGTCGGCATGGGTTTTCCAGCCGCCGCCGAGAAATACCAGCGAGTCGGCATGCAGCTGCAACGGCGGCAATCCCATCTCGCGCATGCGCTCCAGCGCGAACCACAGGAAGGCCGGGAAACCGAAAATGCGTACCGGCAGTCCCTCTTCCGCGAATTCCTGCAGCGCGCGGATCACGCCGAACGGGTCGAATTCGTTACCGCTACCATTGTGGCGCAAGGCATAAACCACCCGATTGACCGGCGCGTACTTGCACAGGAACTGGTCGGTGTAAGCCGTGCCCAAGGTGATGGCGCCGGCCGGCTCGTAGCTCAGCAGCAGGTAATTGCACGGCGTGTCAGGGGTATTCCAGCCGTAGTGATCGAAAATGCGATCCACCATGGCTTGCGCGGCGCCGATGCTGCGGTCGTCGTAGCGCATGCGGCTTTTCTGGCCGCTGGTGCCGGACGATGTCAGCTCCAACGCCTGCTCGCCGGTAGTGCTTGGCAACAAGCGGCGCTTGAAATAATTGGCAAAAATCGGCGGCAGTGTCGACCAGTCGCTGACCTGCGCCAGCGCATCTTGATCCAGGCCGTTGGCGGCCAGCCAGTCGGCATAGCCGGGCGATTGCGCACAATGGTAATCGGTCAGCTCGCGCATGGCGGCATTAAACAGCTGATCGCAGGCGGCATCGGCGCGATAAGGGGATTCGATGGCGCATAGCGCATCGACATGTGTGAGTGGACTCACGATAATCTCCGGTGGAATAGGAAACGGAATCAGGTAAAAAGAGCAGCGTCGCCGTCAGGCGACGGCGACGGCAGGCTTCTGCCTGAGCAGACGCCACAGCGGCCACAATGCCAAGCCCACCGAGGCGCTGGCGGCGACCGCAAAAGTCTGCAGGCTGGTGCCCGCGCCCAGCACCGACAGCGCGGCGCTGCCCAGGCCGATGGTGGCGATCGACACCATCCCCAACATGGCCGCGACCGTGCCTTTGCCGCTCTCGCTAGCAAACAATGTCAGGCGGTAGAGCGAAGCGTTGCAGATGCCCATGCCGAAGGCGTAGATCGCCATGCCCGGTATCAGCGCCATCAGTTTGACGCCGGCCAGCGTCATTCCCAACATCAGCAGCAGGCCGCCGACAATCGGCACCAGCGCCAGCCGGATCAACGCATCCAACTCAAAGCGGTCGGCAGCGTAGTTCAGCACCAGGTTGCCGGCAATCAGACCGCCGAAAATCGGCAGTTGCCACAAGCCGTACGCAATCGTATTGAGCCCCAAATCGTGCATCAGCAGTAACGGCGACAAGCCGATCCAGCTGATCAGAGGAATGCTGATCAAACCCAGCGCCAGACTTCCCTGCATGAATCTGGCATTGCGCAGCAGCTCGCCATAGCTGCTCAGGATGCTGGCAAGGTGCAACGGCGTCGGCGCCAGGTGGCTGCCGTCGGTACGGGTGACGCCTATGGTTTCAGGCATGAAGCGCCATAGCCCGAACCAGGTCAGGACGGCCAGCAAACCTACGCCGACGAACAGTGCGCGCCACGAAAGCACTTCCAATAACAGGCTGCCCAACAACGGCCCCAACAGCGGCGACAGCAGCGCGATATTCGCCAGGATTGCCATCAGGCGCACGGCTTCCGTTTCGCGGAAAGCTTCCTGCAGGACCGGGTAGCTGACCACCACGATAAAGCCAAGACCGATGCCCTGGATAAAGCGCAAGCCATGGAAAAAGTAGATGTCGCCTATCCACGGCGTAACCATGCACGCCAAAGCAAAGCCGGCGACGCCGATCAATAACAGCGGGCGGCGGCCGAAACGATCGGACAGCGGGCCGATCAACCATTGGAAGGCAACTCCGCCCAGCAAGTAGGCATTCAAGGCCATAGGCACATGGCTGGCCGGCACTTGCAAATCGCGGACGACATACAACATGGCGGGCATCACCACGTCGCTGGCGACATAGGTCAGCAATTCGAAAGTGGCCAGCAGAAGACAGAAGAACAGAGCGCGACGTGGGGAGATGGGGAGCAGTGAGCGAGAAAAGAGTGACATCTAGTTATCTTGCATTTTTGAAGCGCGGATTATATTTGCCCAAATGCAAATAAACAACTGTTAATTTTCTCAGCTGCAATTTATTTCGACTATGGTGTAAGCGGCGCGGCAGGCGTTGATGCATCGGCCGCCCAGGCGTTTTTTGCGGCCGATCACTCCTAATTCCGACAAGCTCCTAATTGCCAACGGGGCAGACACGAATGCGATGCCCGTCCGGATCAAGGGCGACGAAGGTGAGGCCGAAAACATCGGCGTTCGGCGCTTGTTCGATCTTGACGCCTCGTTCGCGCCACTCTCGATGAAGGACTTCCACCGCAGCGTCGTCTGCAACAGTGAAAGCCAGTTCCGTGCGATTGCCGGTTTGCGGCGGCGCCGGGTTTACCCTGTGGCTAGCCCAGAGACCCAGCGTGAAACCGCCATCCAGAGCGAATGCGACGTAGGTCGGGAACGAAGCGATCGGGTCGCGGTTAAGCAACTCACGGTAGAACGGGATGCTTTTAACCGGATCGCTGACATACAAAATAATAAGATTGGGGCTAGACATGGTTGATCTCCTTTAGGTTGTCCTGAATGAAGGATGATAGGAGACCATACTGTCAGTTTCCGGCAGTATGGTTTATACCGACTTCACCTGTTTTTTTTGCCACTCCTTGAGCAAAGCTTGTTTGCTGCGCGGATATCGCAGATCCAGCCAGGCAAGGGAAGAAATCCGGTCCGTCCGGAAATGACGAAAATCGCCTCGCAGCTCACACCACGAAACGAGTATCCGGGTGCTCTCGAAGAACCCGATCGCAAATGGCCATATGGTGCGGCACGACTCAGCGCCCTCTTGATCGGCATAGGTGATGGTCATCTTGTGTTCGGTGCGGATTGCCTTTCTTACCAAGCCCAAGTCGATGTTCTCCAGAGTCGTCGTGTCGTGCGGCCCGACAAACAGCGCATTGGTCTCCATGTCGTTGCGGAGGTCTTCGGGAAGCACGGCGGCGATTTTTGCGAGCGCATTCGACGCCGCCGAAGCAAGCCGCTTGTCCGCGCGCTTGCTGACCCAGCGCGAGCCGAGTACCAGCGCTTCAATCTCGTCGTCGGAAAACATCAGCGGCGGCAGCATGAAGCCGGGCCGGAGAACGTAGCCGACGCCTGGCTCCCCTTCAATCATGGCGCCTTGCGCCTGCAGCGATGCAATATCCCGATAAAGGGTTCGGATGCTGACTCCCAACTCCTGCGCAAGCTGTCTGCCGCTCACAGGCAGACGGTAACGCCGCAGGGATTGGAGCAATTCAAGTAGGCGCTCGGATCGGGACATTTTTCAATCGTCTATCGAATCATTAAAAAAGCTTGCCAGTATAAATCCGTAGACGACGTTTAAGTGTTGACACCATCGAGCGCGATCAATCCGTTTCGTCAATATGCGTTCTGCTGGCACTTACCCGCCAGCGCATCGCAGCCGATGACGCTAGCGCCAGTGACCGTCACGGCGACTTTTGCCAACGCTCGGCCAGCGACGGAGCCGCCGGTCAAGGTGATCGCCCCATCGGTGGCGTTACCCGCGAGGATGTTGCCCTTGAGAGCCGAAGTCGTCATCGTCACGCCGGCGCCGACCGACCAAAACACATTGCACGGCCGCCCATGGTCGGCCATGACCACTGAGAAATTAGTGCCGGTAAGCGCTGCCCCGACTTTGAAAATCCAGATCCCGTTCGAGGGACCGATGAGCGTCAACGTTGTGTTCGTGAACGTCACACCTGCGGGAAAACAGTAGACACCCGGCGCAAGCGGACCGAGCGCCGGCACATTGCCCGTGAAGGCAGCGGTCGAGATGGTCTGGGTACAAGGCCGGGACTGGAGAGCGGAATATGCCCTGAGCAAGTCGGCTTGCGCCAGAGCTGCGGCCGCGTTGGTCGCAGGAGGACTCCCGCCCGCCATCGTGCAGCCGGTATTGGTAAAGCTGCCCGGGTAAACGCCTATGTCTCCGGTAACCACCGAACCGGAGGTACAGGTTACATTCGTGCCGCCCAGGATAGAGAATTCCGACGCCGCACCCAGTGACACCTGGGCCCATGCCGGGGAGACGCCGCCAGACAGCGCGACGATCCCAAGTATGCATATCGGTACGAACTTCCTGATCGGTTTGATTGAAATTGCGGATCTGTTCATGTCTTACTCCCTTTATATTTCAGCGGAAAGACACCGGCATGTGGCCGGCCTCTTGCGGGCGCGAACCCACTTCAAGATGATCCGCCTTCGGCTGGCAATGCTTTGTTCGTTGCCACACGTAAAGAGAAAAATTTACGCGATTGGTACGCTTAACGCGCCACTCATGGCCGTCTCTGGTGCACTTTTCGGTAATTTATTTACGCGGCATTTATACGCCTTGCTCCTGGCGAAGGTCTTCAAGCTCAAATTTGACGGAGCGGGATCGACTCGCACGATCCAGTCGAGAACGGGCTGCTTTGACATGAGGAGGATCACGTTGTGATTATTTGTGTAGTGAGGATGGTCGTCCATGCCTGAGTAACTTGCACTAAAATCACCGCCTTGGCGCCCGCCACAAATCATTCTGTCAAGACGGTTCAGGCTGGCTGCTGCAAAAGCTTCACATGAATAAAATTGTCCGACTTGGTCTATCCAATCCATGAAATGTTTAATACATCATTCAACGTGAACGCGCATGCGCGCCAATTAACTTAACAATTCACAGTTATGACCACTGAAGATTCCAAGGCTATACCCGAGTTACTTGAAAAGTCCGCGCTGCGAGATTTACATGATGCTGAGTTGCGATCCAAAGCGCTCGAAGTGCTCGCGCAGAACAATAATTCGAGCACCTTTTTAGTAACAGTTTTTGGCGGCACAGCGCTCGCCGCATTCGCGGAATATATGCTCAAATCCAACGGACTACCGATAGCCGATCTACTGGTTGCACTGTCTTGGGGCGTTCCCGGCCTGCTTATCTTGAATTACCATCAGGGCCGCCAATTAGATGCAGTTATTCAGATTCTTAAGTTGAACATGAAGGCGACCGGACGGAACGATGATTAGCGCTAACCGACAACCAGTTTCGCAGTATGTGCCATGCATTACACACTGACCCTTCGCGGCAATGTCGCACTCATGTTGCCAATATGTGCTGTCTTGGCTGCGTGCGTCCTCATTGGCTCTCCGCCTTCGTTTGCCATCGCCGGTTTCAGCTCCGCTCTCGGTGTCGTAGCGGGCTTGTTGCAAAGCACAGCTATTCGCAACAACATGGCAGGCTTCAAAGGTGCACAGACAGCGCTTCAAGTGCGTGCCGTTCTAGTCTCGTCGAACGCAGGAAAAATCTCTGTAGCAATCCTATGGTTGTTCGGTAGCGCGCTGTTGTCTCTGGTCGTATTTGGCGGTCATGTCGCCACAGTCCAAACAGTCCTCGCTTCATATGCCGGATTTTCGCTAGCTCGCGAGCTAGCGGCACTTCCAGCCGTAATCTCGTTAAACAAGTTCAGTTAGAAATCGCGGCTGCTGAATTCGCACCTAATTCCAGGTTGGACATCGCAGGGGCGCCGATGACTACCTGGATAGCCGATGTACAAGTGAGGAGAAGCGCGACCTTGCGCAGACTTCAACGTACACATAAAGATACAAATATCCCGTTAAATTTTATTGCAACATGGAAATTTTCGACTTATTCTAAATCCCAAGTACCCCGAGTTTAGTTTTAAGAACATCGTGTCAAGCAGTCGCTTTTATATGCCGCTCGCTTCAAAAAGAATGAATAAAAATGCAGAGGCCGCCGCTGTTAACTCTCAAGAGGACGCATTATGACTTGTGCTAAATTCACCGCCATATCCCTCATTGTTCCGCAACTGTCGTCCGACGATTTTTCGCACACTTTTTACACCACGTCTCCCCCCGCCTTCTGTCATTGGTAGCGACAACGCTACGGCCATCTAGCGGATTTTACGATCCGCGATGTTTCCTGCATCACGCTATGTGATGCAAGTTCCAGCATCTAGATCACCTGTAGAAATTTTTCCGATTCACCAGGCGCTGTCATGGTCGCTTCCTGGTGTTCGCGCCCTTGTCCGCCGGTGCGGCGGCTCTGGGCATCAAGGCATTTCTTCACAACGCCAGGTACGTCCCGACGTTGCGGGAAATTGCGACTTCCCTTGCGAGACTTCACATTGCAAGGGGATGCATTTACTGAGCAGATCCACTCGATTACCGTCGATGGGGTCACTTTATCCATACACAATTGGAGTAAAGCAATGACATTCAGAGTTAATTTAAAGATGCTATCGCTGGCAGCCTTGATGCTTGCGACATTTGCCTCATCAGCCAAAGCGGAAACATGGGTATCCACTGCAACCAAAGCGACTGCGGTCAAAGGCACGACGACCAAGGCGGTCACGCATATCGCTGCGATGCAAGCGGGTTCTCTGACACACGTCGTGGTCGCGCTGAAGCTGCGCAACAAATCTGACCTGGATGGGCTGACGGCTGACATCATGTCCGGACGCACCAACAAGGCGCTTACCAATGCGGAATTCATGTCCCGCTATGCCCCCACCAAGGAGCAGGTGCAAGCGGTCGTCAACCACCTGACCCGCAGCGGCTTTACCAAGATCACTGTGTCGAGCAATAACATGCTGGTGAACGCCACCGGCAGCGCCGCCTCGGTAAAATCGGCATTCAATGCCGACTTGCATACCTATAGCGTCAATGGCCGCACTGCATACGCCAACGTGAATGACGCAGCGGTTCCGCAATCCCTGTCCAATATCGTTTTGGCCGTACATGGATTGCAGACAGTGCACCTGCATCACACAATGTTGAAGAAGCCGGACGCAAAGATTCTCACGACGACCGGCCACAACCCCACCGACTTCCCGACAATCTATAACGCAACGAGCCTGCCTAGCGCAACCAACGCCACCATTGGCATCATTAGCCAAGGCGACGTGTCGCAAACCATTACTGACCTGAATTCATTCGCCAGCTCCGCCGGTTATCCTCAGCCCAATGTTTCCACCGTTGTCGTCGGGTCTGGAAGCAGCGACACCGCCGGTCTCGGCGAATGGAACATGGATACCCAGAGTTCGTTGGCCGCCGCGGGCGGGACCATCAAGCAAATGGTCTTGTACGTCGCCGATACCCTGAGCGATGCCGACCTGACCAATACCTACAATAAGGCCGTCAGCGACAACCAGGCGAAAGCCATCAATGTGTCCTTGGGCGAATGCGAAAACGACGCCCAATCGTCCGGGATCATGGCCAGCAACGACCAGATTTTCCAGACTGCGGTAGCACAAGGACAGACGTTCTCGGTGTCCTCGGGCGACTCCGGCTCATATGAATGCGGCACCAGCACCAATGCGCAGAGCTATCCGGCCGTCTCGCCGTACGTGATTGCGTTGGGCGGTACCCTGGTCGACACGGACTCGAACAACGGCTGGCTTGGCGAATCGGTGTGGAGCTGCACCGATTGGCAAAGTTGCCAACAAAGCGCCAACGGTGGCGCCGGCGGCGGTGCCAGCTTGACAGAGTCAGCACCTAGCTGGCAGGTCAGTTCCGGTGTTCTGGGCTCGTCCACCATGCGCGGCGTTCCTGACATCTCGTTGGATGCCGACCCATCCAGCGGCGCGATGGTCCTGATCAACGGCTCTACCCAACAAATCGGCGGCACCAGCCTGGCAGCGCCGCTGTTCACCGGCTTCTGGGCACGCGTCCAATCGCAAAACAACAATAGCCTGGCCTTCCCTGCTGCAGCGATTTATCAAAAAGCCGCCGCCAATCCCGGCATGTTCCATGACATCACCTCGGGCAGCGTTGGCGGTTACAACGCCTCGACTGGGTGGGACTATGCCAGCGGCTATGGCAGCCTGAATGTCGCCAATTTTGCAGCAGTCATTGGCTCCGGCACGACACCACCGCCGCCAACAGGCAATGTGTTGAAGAGCGGCGTTCCGGTAACCGGCCTTGGACTTCCGTCTGGATCGAGCAAGGTCTACTCCATCGTCGTACCAGCCGGCCGTACCAGCCTGACGTTCAAGACTTCCGGCGGCAGCGGCGACTGCGACATCTACGTCAAACTCGGCTCGGCGCCAACGACCTCTTCGTATCTGAAGAAATCGGATGGTTCAACCACCTCCGAGTCGATCACCATCAGTGCTCCGAAAGCCGGGACTTATTACCTGCTGCTCAATTCCTATGCGACGTTTAATGGCGTATCGCTGGTGGCCACTTATAAGTAAGACGACTCCATCTGTCCCAAGACAATCGGCGGGTAGCTTACGCTGTATTCTTTGGCAGATAGATTGAAGGGGCGCCGTGTAAACGGCGCCCCTTTTTTTCTGAACCCTACTTTGCACTTGATCGCAGACAGCGCCGCGCATCCTGGGAAACGCCCGTCATCGCCACCCTTAAAAAGTATTAAACGATTTAATACCTTTTAAGAACTTTAATAGACAAACCGAGATTTGTTTCCCATAATCAAAGGTATTAAATCACTTAATACCTTTTAATACCATGCCGAAGAAAGCCAACAACTGGCATTTTGCCCGCCCCAAGCTAGCCAAAACCTACCTCGACCTGTTTGAGGTCGGGCTGACTTCGGCCCGCGGCTTGTTCGCCCGGCGTCGCATGGGAAAAACCGAATTCCTGAAACAGGATTTCATTCCGGCCGCCGAAGCGCGCGGCTATGTGGCGGTATACGTCAATCTGTGGGATCTGGAGCTGGATCCCGCCACCGCGCTGGTGTCCGAATTCTATAAGGCAGTCGAACCCAAGGGATTCGACAGAGTCTGGGCGCATTTCAAGCGGCCGATCAAGAAGGTCAAGGCATCCGGCAAGGTGCCGGGGATAGGCGAAGGCACGGTGGAAGCCGAGCTGGCGGACGACAACAGGCTGTCCGGCACCTTGCTGATGGAGGCGGTACGCGCTTTCGACAAAACCAAGATCAAGATGATCCTGGTGATCGACGAAGCGCAGGTGCTTGCCTACGACGACAACGCGCACTTCGCGCACGCGCTGAGAGCGGCGCTGGATATCCGGAAAGACCGCATCAAGGTGATTTTTGCCGGCAGTTCCGAGCCGACCTTGCGCCGGATGTTCGGCGTCTCGTCCGAACCGTTCTATAACTGGGCGCCGTTGGAACCGTTCGAATTGCTGGGCCGCGACTTTGTCGAAGCGATGGTGGAACGGGTCAACACCATTTCAAAATATGAACTGTCGGTGGTGGATGCACTGCACGCTTTTTCGCAGCTGAAGAACACGCCGGAGTTTTTCCGCCGCTACGTCGAACACTATGTCAGCAACCCGCTGGACGGCTCGGCTGCCGCCCTGGCAGCCACCAAAACCCGGGTATTCAGCGATGAAGGTTTCAAACAGCAATGGGATGCCTTGCTGGCGGCCGACAAAGTGATCCTGGCGATGCTGGCCGGCGGCGTGACCGACTTGCACAGCAAAGCGGCATTGAGCCGCCTGGGCAGCGAGTTGGGAATAGGCGATGCGGTGAACAAAAACACAATACAAAACGCCCTGCGCCGCTTGAGCGACAAAAATATCGTGACAAAGATCGATTACGGCCTTTATCAATTCGAGGATGAAGCCTTGGCTGACTGGGTGCGCCACAGGGATGCGTAGCGGCCGGCCGCCTTCGGTGTTGCGCCAAATCGACATGGCAACACGCGCTGCATTTTCAGTTAATATCACCCACTTTCTTTTTTAAGGACACTCAGCGAACTTCGGTCTCGTCTGATCGGCCGAGCGTTTCCGATGACCTCGGAACGCCGATTTTTCGTTGAATTTGAGCATGCATATAGCTGTTTTCGATTGGTTCGGATGGTCGCTACTCTGGCTTACCCCACTGCTTTGGCGCGTGATCAAGGCGCGCCGGGCCGGCGTCACCACGCTGCGCGGACCGGGATCGATTCGATTGTGGCTAGGCACCTTGCTCATATTGTTGGCCAGCAGCGCACTGGAAGCCGCCATCCGCATGACGGATGCAACGCCATTGAGCGGCGACTTTGCAGGGCAAGCCGTGGCACGAGCCCTGATCGGCGGCTTCGGTCAGGTCGGCGGCGTGCTGACGATGATGGCGGTGGTCATGCTGGCGCTGTCATGGTTGTTCGGCACCGGCTGGTTGAAACCCATTGCGTGGCTGGCAACACCGTTGCGCGGCATTTTCCCCAAGCAGACGGACAATAGCGCCCCCCAACGCGAACAACGCACGACGCGGATCGTCGCGCCCATCCAATCCGGGACAGCTTCCGCCAGACCGCGGGAGATCATCGCGGCGCCGCCACGCAAACGAAAATCCTGGCGCCTGCCCTCGGCCGCCGACCAGGTGGCGTTCTCCGACAATCCGCAAAAACCCCGGCAGACACGGCCGGAAGCGAAACCATCCGGCAGGACCATGTCCGAATGGGCCGTGTTCGAACAAATCATCCCCACGCCCGCGATGCGCGCGCGCGCCAATGCCGCCCAGGCAGCGCGCAACTCAGCCGCAACTCGACCAGGCGGCATGCTGCCGTATCAAAGCAATCAGGCGCAGCCGCGCCACGCCCAGACCAGGACCATCAGCACCCGCCCGGCCGCATTGCCCGCCAACAGCGTTGCCTCCCCTGCCCTGCCGATCAAGCTCGCCGCTGTGACCGATCATCAAGCGAGCGATGCCACCATCGCCTTGGCCGCTCTCCCGCTACCGCCGGAAATACTGCCAATGGCACCAACCATTTCTCCGGCGCTGCTCACCCCTGTCGACACATTCGCCGACACCACGCACTTGCTCAATCAGGCACCAGCATCCTTGCCTGCCTGGACGATTGACGATGCGCCGGACACCGTCATCGACATCAGCGGTCTGATTTCCCTGCGACCGGTCGGCGGGCAAGCAGCGCCGGCTGCCAGCGAGCACCCCCGACATCCGGCGGCACAACAGATCAAGACAGAAGATCAATTCCAATTTCACGCCCCGCATCAACTCAGCATCGACTTGCCCGGGCTCGACCTGCTCGATCCGGCAGTCAATGAAATTATCGATATCCCGGCCGAGCGCCTGGCGGAAACCGGCGTGCTGATCGAACAACGCTTGAAAGAGTTCAAGGTGCCCGTGACCGTCCTCGGCGCCGATGCCGGGCCGGTGATTACCCGCTTTGAAGTGGAGCCGGCGCTAGGCGTACGCGGTAGCCAGATCGTCGGCCTGATGAAGGATTTGTCGCGCGCGCTGGGACTGACGTCGATTCGCGTGGTGGAAACCATCCCCGGCAAAACCTGCATGGGACTGGAGCTGCCGAACGAGAAACGGCAAATGATCCGGCTCTCCGAAATCCTGGAATCGGACGCCTATCAGCACTCGGCATCGCGCCTGACCCTGGCGCTGGGCAAGGACATCACCGGCAATCCTATCGTCGCCGACCTGGCGCGCGCGCCGCACATGCTGGTCGCCGGCACCACCGGCTCCGGCAAATCGGTCGCCATCAACGCCATGATTTTGTCATTGCTTTACAAGTCGACGCCGGAAGACGTGCGGCTGATCATGATCGATCCCAAAATGCTGGAATTGTCGGTGTACGAAGGCATCCCGCATCTGCTGGCGCCGGTCGTGACCGACATGAAACTGGCCTCCAACGCGCTGACCTGGTGTGTCGCCGAGATGGACAAACGCTACCGCCTGATGTCTGCGCTAGGCGTGCGCAACCTGGCCGGATTCAACCAAAAGATTCGCGACGGCCAGATGCGCGGCAAAAAGGTCACCAACCCGTTCTCGCTGACACCCGACGCCCCCGAACCGCTGTCCACGCTGCCTCTGATCGTGGTCATCATCGACGAGCTGGCCGATTTGATGATGGTGACCGGCAAAAAAATCGAAGAACTGATCGCCCGCCTGGCGCAAAAAGCCCGCGCCGCCGGCATCCACCTGATCCTGGCGACCCAGCGCCCTTCGGTCGACGTGATCACCGGCCTGATCAAAGCCAACATCCCGACCCGGGTCGCGTTCCAGGTCTCATCCAAGATCGACTCCCGCACCATCCTCGACCAAATGGGCGCCGAAGCCCTGCTCGGCCACGGCGACATGCTGTTCCTGCCGCCCGGCTCCGGCTACCCGCAACGGGTGCACGGCGCCTTCGTCTCCGACGAAGAAGTGCATCGGGTGGTCGAGCATCTGAAACAGTTCGGCGAACCCGAATACGAAGAAGCCATCCTGGCCGGCGCCCCCGCCGAGAATGCCGGCGCAGAACCGACCGCAGAAAGCCAGGATGCCGAGGCCGATCCGCTGTACGACGAAGCGGTCGCCTTCGTCCTGCGCACCCGGCGCGCCTCGATTTCATCGGTGCAGCGGCAACTGCGGGTCGGCTACAACCGCGCAGCGCGGCTGGTGGAACAAATGGAAGCGGCCGGCATCGTGTCGTCGGTGGCGACCAACGGCAGCCGTGAGGTGTTGGCGCCGGCGCAGGTGGAGTGAGCGTTACATCTCGGAAGAAGCGAATGAGTCTTCCGTGTCGGCGTTATTGAGAGTGAAGATTTGTTCGCAGGATTTGAATCGATTTTTTCAGAATTGGCTTGCTGACGACCAAGCCCATGGCTGATGCTCAACTTACCCCAAGAAAGAGTCTGGCATGAAAGATATATCCAAATCAGCTGTCGAGACGAACTCCGCCGAGGAAATCGTCCAGAAACAGCTCAATGCCTACAATGCGCGCGACATGGATGCCTTCCTTGCCACGTATGCGGACGAAGCCGAGATTTTTAGATTTCCGACCACGCCGTTGGCGAAGGGCAAGGAGGAAATGCGCAAGAACTATACGGTACGGTTCAGCGATACGATTTTGCATTGCATCATCGTCAAGCGCATTGTGATGGGAAATACCGTCGTCGACCATGAGCGCATTCGCGTCACGCTACCCGAAGGACCAGGCGTCATGGAGGCGATTGCCATTTATGAAGTCCACGATGGAAAAATCGCCAAGGTAACGCTGATTTCCGGGAAAAAAACACCGGGCGAAAAGTTGTAAGCGGATTCCCGACAACGACTTATCTTGCACCAGGTCCCCCGAACCGTTCATTGCATCGACGACAGTGCGTAGGGCGGATGAGCGCAGCGTTATCCGCCGCTGGATGCTCCGCCGGTGTTTGATGCGTCCGAATCGGCGGACGACGCTGCGCTTTTCCGCCCTACATTACTGGAAAGCCCAAGCTATCGACGCCGCACAGAGCTATGCACCTCCGGCACCTCGGCCGCATTCATCTTCTCGATCACCAACCCGATGAACGCCGATACCGCGAGCGGCAGGTGCCGGCGGCTCGGATACAGCACGCTCATGCCGTAGCCGATGCGCTGGTATTGAGGCAGCACCGGGACCAGCGCACCGGCCTGAACGTCGAGCTTGGCCATCGCGGGCGGCAGCAGAGCGATGCCGAGTCCGGCCACGGTGGCCTTGCGCAGTGCCTGCGCGGTATTGCCGCTGAAGCGCCCGGCGACTTGCACTTCTTCCTCGCCGTTCGGGCCGACCAAACGCCATGTGGCGCGGCCGCTGGGATGCGTCGGGATCACACAATCGTGGCTCACCAGTTCCTGCAGCGTGCGGGGTGCGCCGCGCACGGCGATGTAAGCGGGACTTGCCACCATGCCGTCGCTGCGGAGGTCGAGGATCTGACGGCCGACATAGCCTGAATCGCGCAAGGGCCCGCCGCGAAAGGCGATGTCGATCTGCTCTGCGATCAAGTCGGCGTTCGCATCGCTGAGCACGAAGTCGAGTCGCACGCGCGGGTGCGCGGCCAGAAACTCGCTCACCCACTCCATCGGGAAGATGTCGAAAAAGTCAGCCGGCGCCGCCACGCGCACCAGGCCGCTGGGTGCGCTGCTGCCCGTCATCAACTCCTGCCCCGCTTCGAGCAGGCCGTCGACCGCTCCCGCGCAACGCTCATGAAAACCTTGGCCAGCACTTGTGAGCGTGAGCTTGCGGGTGGAACGTTGCAGCAGCCGCGTGCCGAGCTGCGCTTCAAGCTGCTGGACGCGGCGGCTCACGGTATTGGGCGGCAAGCCCAGCCGCCGAGCCGCCTCTGCAAAGCTGCCGCTGCGCACTACCTGCACAAACATGGCGATGTCATTGAGGTCGAGCATGGCAGGTCATTCCTAACATGAGTGGACGAGTGCAATCCAATTGTACCGGCTAGTCAATCAATCGACCGAGCCCTATTGTTCAGGCATCGAGCCGCGAGGCTCCCAACTCCGCACAGCGGACTTTGCAAGGACATCGACTTATCATGACCCCACAGCAACAACCCCGGATCGGCATCGTCATCGGCTCGACACGCGAAGGCCGCTTCGGCGAAAAGCCCGCGTACTGGATCCACGAGATCGCCAAGCAACGCGCCGACCTCGCCTTCGAACTGATCGACTTGCGCGATCACCCCCTGCCCTTCTTCAACGAGCCAATGTCGCCGGCCTGGGGGGCGGCGAAGAACGAGGCCGCGCAGCGCTGGGCCGACAAGCTCGCTACGCTGGACGGCCTGATCGTGGTCGCGCCCGAGTACAACCATGGACCGAGCGCAGTGCTGAAAAACGCGTTCGACTACGCGTACAAGGAATTCATCCGCAAGCCGATCGGCTTCGTCGGATACGGCGGAGTCGGCGCGGCACGGGCTATCGAGCACTTACGGCTCATCGCTGTCGAGTTGCAGATGGCGCCGGTGCGCAATGCCGTTCACATCGGCATGGTGGAGTTCCTCGGCATCTGGCAACAGGACAAGACCTTCGAAGATTTTCCGCATCTGTCGCAGGCCGCCAACGGATTGCTCGACGACATCGGCTGGTGGGCCAAGGCGCTCAAGACCGCAAAGGAAGCCGCATGAGCACCGCTTCACCGCCGCATTGGAGAACTACCATGTCAAACACCAAAAAGCTCATCGCCGTCGTCGGCGCAACCGGTCATCAGGGCGGCGCCGTCGTGCGCGCGCTGCGGGCGAGCGGTCAATTCAAGGTACGCGCGTTGACGCGCAATCCGGCCAAGTATCCGCAGTTGGCTGATGCGCAGTTGGCTAATGAAGTCGTTCTGGCGGATCTGAATCGTCCGGAAACACTGAAAGCCGCGTTTGCCGGAGCACACGGGGTTTTTCTGGTCACCAATTTCCAGGAAGCGGGCACGGACGAGCGCAAGCAGGCACTCGCGGCCGTTCACGCGGCCAAAGATGCCGGCGTTCAGCACTTCATCTGGTCGACGCTTCCGAACGTGGAGACGATTAGCCGCGGCAAGCTCGATGTCCCGCATTTCACGGGCAAAGCAAAAATCGACCGCATCGTGACGGAGGCTGGATTCGCGCACCACACATTCGTGATCGCGCCGTTCTTCTACCAAAATCTGGTCGGCGTATTGGCTCCCCAGAAGCAAGCGGATGAGAGCATGGGCTGGGCGATCCCGCTCGATCCGGACAAGCGCGTCATTCACATGGGCGACATCACCGAACTCGGCCCCATCGTGGTCGGCGCATTCGCGCAGCCGGAACTGGCGGGGCACGGCGAACATTTGCCGCTGGTCGGCGACTTCCTGAGCTTCAACGAAGTCATCGGCACGCTGAATCAACAGGGGCACAAGTTCTCGTTCACGCAAGTCCCGCCAGAACTCTTTGCCGGCTGGTTCCCAGGCGCCAAGGAAATCACGGAGATGCTCGCCTACTTCGAGGCCCACACCTACCTCGGTGCGGATTCGCGCGACGCAATTGCGCTGGCCACCAGAGTCGCCGGCCGCCAACCGACCAAGTTCGCCACGTGGGCTAGGGAGAACTTCGCGATCCCGGCGCCAGCCTGAAAATAGTTGGCGGGTTTGAGATAATTTTTGCTCTCTAAGGATGCTTAAAAGGAGGCGCAACGTGAGCGTGCAGCTAAACCATACGATCGTCTGGTGCCGCGACAAGCAGAAATCGGCAACGTTCCTCACGGAAGTCCTGGGCCTGCAATCCGCCACCCGATTCGGAGCTATGCTGGTCGTTCAGCTCAACAACAACGTTTCGCTCGACTTCTACGAGCGCGATGGCAAGATATTCTCCCAGCATTATGCTTTCTTGATAAACGAAGACGACTTCGATCAAACCTTCGCCCGCATCCGCGAGCTAGGACTGCAGTATTGGGCAGACCCCGGCCAGCACCGGGCTGGAGAAATCAACCGGAACGACGGTGGCCGCGGGGTGTATTTTGAGGACCCCGATGGTCATCTTCTTGAGGTCATTACCCGACCTTATGGGAGTGGCGGGTAGATGGGGCGCAGGGTAAGGTGGAATGAGCGTTACATCTCGGAAGAAGTGAATGCGTCTTCCGTGCCGGCGGTTGTTGAGAGCGAAGATTTGTTCACAAGTATCTAAGAATGAAAAAAATCCTATTGTTGATTTTGCTCGCTGCGGCGTCCGTGGCGAACGCGTCCCCTCGCTATGCGCCGCCGGATGGCGAGGTATTGACCGAACTGTCCCGCCGCAGCAATTTGCCTGAAGCCGATCTACGGCAGAGCCTTGCCAAATGCGACGCCAATCAGACCAATACAAATCTGTGTGCATATCGCGACCAGGTTGCGGCTGATCTGGCGCTTAAACATGTCGTCGCCGAAAAGGTGAGTCGACTGCCTAAGCGCGCACAGGTCATCGACGACAAAGTTGCCAAATGGGAGAAGTCTCGCGACGCCTCATGCGCGAAATCTGCCGAGCGCGAATGGGGCAACGGGTCGATGAAGCCAGCCGCACAGGCGATGTGCGTGACTGCAGAGACGAAGAAAATGATTCGGTGGGCAGAGAACTTGAAATAGAATCGCGCCGTTTTCGCGCGGACACAGTAATTCGGCACGTACGGTGCCTCTTAAACTATGTCCCGATGTTCGGTTGTGGTTGAGCCGAAGGCGAAGCCCAACGTTTCTTTAATCGCCACCGAACGTTGGGCTTTGGAGCCCAACCTACCGACTGCGCTGCCTGATCGAACATATGGGTATCGAGCGCGAGCATGCCGCCTGCTTCTTCGCCGATCGAACTCCATGCTTTTTCGCCAGCGCGTCATGCAACGACTCGCTATCGGAATACTTGGCGCTGCCTTTGAGGTGGCGCAGCGCCCCGTCACTGCCGCCTTTAATTTTTTTGACTATGATGATGCACTCCTGGTCCTCGGCAAAAGGGAGTCTCCGCCAGGGTGCAAAGCTGAGTATGTCAAAACATCAAAACTCAAAATCAACTACAACCCCTCGGCGCTCCGTGGTTCGTTAATCGGGGACACAGTAATTCGGCACGCTGCGGTGCCTCTTAAACTATGTCCCCGATTAACTACTACGTGCGTAGGGCGGATGAGCGTAGCGTTATCCGCCGCTCGATGTACCGCATGCGATTGACGCATATAAAACGGCGGAAGGGTGAAGCAGGGATTTCGGATGGCATGCCATCCGCCTGCGTAACGGTATCCGCTTGCAAGCGGATACGCGCCCTGCAAGGGCTGCGCTTTTCCGCCCTACATTACTGGGAAGCCCAAGCTACCGACGCTCTTTTAAATACTTTTCATTGCGGCGCTCGATATCCCTGGCCGCCTTTTCTCCCAACTCGTCGGCGGCATCAATTGAAAACAGCATCAGCTCCTCGCGAACATCGGTGCTCAATAGCGGCGGGTGTGCCGGGTCGGCATAAACGCCGCTGGCCAGATCGGTGGCGTGGATCATCCGCAGGCAGTTTCTGATGCCAAAGCTGAAGTTCTTCGTAACAGATGAGAATTGTGCGTCCGGGTCGTGCTGCAGTTCCGGGACCAGCCACGAGAACGGCTTGTGCAGTGCTGCTTCGGGGGAACCGGGTTCAGGCGGGAAGATGTAGGTTTTGTTGGCATTTTTTGCGTAGGTCATGCGATCTCCTTTTGCGGCAGGTTTTCCGCCCTTCGTCGGCTGACGAAGGTGGCGGGCGCAAGGCAGGATGGACAGACCGGCGTGAGACACCATTGACCGGCAGGGCCGAAGCCCTCCCTACCAAGTGCCCGCCATAGAAGGCGCAACAGTTGATAGGGGCAGACGAAAAAAAACCGCTCGGGAGCGGATTGTCTGCCCGGTGTTACTCACTTCACTGGCTGTCCAGCCAGGCCGCTCTTTCTCACGACCTGAGCAAGATAACGCAGATTTTCTTGAAATTCAAACACTATTTTTTAACGGCATGCTTACGCAGCTGCTCCGGCACTTTCTCCGTCGCGCCGCGCACCTCGAAGCGAACCTGATCGACCACTTCCCTTTTAGCGTCCAGCAATTCCAGCACATGCCTGCCGGGCCAGGGCATCCAGTCGAATGCTAGCTGCTGGTTTGGCGGCGGTGTCTGGCGGCTGGCTTTCTTGCCGGCCTTTACCGGCAGCGCCAGCAGCTTGCCGTCCAGCCGCCACCAGCCGCTGGATAAACCATCTGCCGCAAAGCGCATCCGTTGCCGCTGCGGCGGGATGTCCGGGTCGATCGCCACCAGCATGCCTTGTGTCGGGTAGCGTATCGCGACCTTGATGTCGTCGGATTTGGCAGTCGTGATCAGGCTTTGCTCGGTTCCCGCCAGAAAATACTCGTGGCGCGGCGCTTCAATCTTGTCCTCATAGCGGATGTCTTGTTCAACCACGCCGGCCGGCATGGTCGGGATGTGTTGCCGCAATTGGTCGCGCTGGTGCAGGAATTGCATGACTTCTTGCCAGATCGGTGCGGCGCCGGTCACGCCGGACACGTCCCACATCGGCAGGCCCGATGCATTGCCGACCCAGACGCCGACGGTATACCGGTCCGAATAGCCGACCGCCCAGTTGTCGCGCATGTCTTTGGAAGTGCCGGTCTTGACCGCCGCCCAGACCCGGGTCGAGAGCGCGTTCTCCAGGCCGAAGGTACGGCTGCGGGCGCTGCGGTCGGCCAGGATGTCGCCGATGATGAAGGCGGCGCCGGGGTCCATCACCTTGCGCATGGTGACTGCCGGATCGCTCAATGTTGTGCGGACGCCGCTGTAGCTGCCTTGATTGGCCAGCGTGCGATAGGCGTTGGTCAGCGCCAGCAGGCTGACGTCGGCGCTGCCTAGCGCCAGGCTGTATCCGTAATAGTTGCCGGATTCACGCAACTGGAAACCCAGCCCTTGCAGGCGCTCGAAAAAAGCGCTCGGCGTGACAGTCACCAGGGTCCGCACCGCCGGAATGTTCAACGATGAAGCCAAGGCCGTGCGCACGCTGACCAAGCCTTTAAATTGCTTGTCGTAATTCTGCGGGATATACAAACCGCTGGAGGTCGGCAAGTTGATCGCCGCATCGTTCAGGATCGAGGCCGCGGTCATCCATTTCTTTTCTATTGCCAGCTCATAGAGAAACGGTTTCAAGGTCGAACCGGCTTGGCGCAAAGCCACCACGCCGTCGACCTCGGCCGCATTGGAAAACGTGGCGCTGGAACCGACCCATGCCAGCACGTCGCCGCTGGCGTTGTCGATCGCGACGACCGCGCCGTCCTGGATGTTGCGGTCGACCAGCGCCGCCAGTTGCCGATGCAGGGCGTCATTGGCAAACCGCTGCACGCCCGCATCCAGCGTCGAGCGCAGCGCCTGCCCCGGGGTATGCAGCAGCTTGCGCGCCAGATGCGGCGCCAGTTGCGGCGCCGTGGTGGTCACAATCACTTCGGAATTGGAGCCGGTGCGCGCCAATGCCAGCAAGGTGAAGCCTTCCAGCCCCTTGCATTGCGGCGCGGCGTTTTGATCCTGCAAGATGCGGCAGGCGCGCTCGGCGACGCGGGCCGGCGCGGCGTTCGGGCCGCGAATCAGCGCGACCGCAATCGCCGCTTCGCGCTGGTTCAGGCCGCTCGGATGTTTGTCGAACAGCACCCGCGACAAGGCGTGGATGCCGACCAGCTCGCCGCGAAAACTGACCAGGTTCAAATAGGCTTCCAGGATTTGATCTTTGCGCCAGTTGCGCTCCAACAGCTGGGCCACCACCGCCTGCGACAGCTTTTGCCGGATCGAGCGGGGCGAAGTGCGGCGCCGCAAATCGTCATCCAGCAAGCCCGCCAACTGCATCGTGATGGTCGACGCGCCGCGGGTTCTGCTGTTCCACAGATTGCCCCAGGCAGCGGCGGCCGCCGCGCTCCAATCGACCCCGCTGTGCTGGTAAAAGCGCCGGTCTTCCGACGCCACCAGCGCATTGCGCAATGCCGGCGACACATCTTCCAACGCCACCCACGACAAGCGGCGCTCATGCGGATTCAAGCGGATTTGTTGCAGCAACTGGCCCTTGCGGTCGTACAGGCTGGCTTCGGACGAACGGAACTCTTGCTGGACGTCGGCGAAACGTTGCAGCGCCTGCGCCTGGCCTGCGCTCAACGCCAGCAGTAGAACCGCGCTGAGCGACAGGCGTTTGACGTACTGCGCACATCCAGGGCCGCCGGAAATCGCTTTCCCCCTCACTTCACCGTCCATTTCGGATTAGGGCTTTCACCAAACATTTCCGGCGCGTACATCGCTTCGACCCGGGTCGGCGGCAAGCTGAACTCGCCCGGGTTATTGATACGGAAGGTATACGTCATGGTGAATTTTCCCTTCGGCACGTATTCGTAATAACTGCGGAACGCCTCGAAACTGCGTTCTTCATACGCCATCCAGGCACTGCCGCTAGGCCGTTCGCCGGTAGTCGCAATCGCCGAATCCCGGCCCAGGCCCGAGCCCAGCAAAGTGGCGCCGGCCGGGATCGGATCGGTCACCACCACCCAGGTCATATCGGTCTGGGCATCGACTTCCAGATCGACCCGGACGATGTCGCCGCGGGTGTATTTGCCCTTTTCTTTCTGTTCGACCGGGACGATGTTTTTATTGATCCGATAGCCGCTTGAGAACGGTTTCTTCAAGACCACCGCCGCCAGACTTTGCACCGTGACCCACGGTGCGCCGCTGCCGGCGTGGCTCAGCTTGAGTTCGCCCGCAGCCGCTGGAGCCGGCCACGGCAGTTGCAGCTTGCCGACCTCGGTTGCGGCGGTCGGCCAGTTGTAGCTTTGGCTGCTGGCCACGTTGGCGCCCTGCTCCAGCGAGGCTTTGGTGACGCCGGCCACTTTTTCCGATTCGAATTTGCGGGCGAATTTTTGCAGCGCCAATGAACCCCATAGATTCGCCGTCGTGGTGGCCCAATGACCGCGCGACTGACGTTGAATCGCGCCGTTGATCAATTTCGGCATGTCTTCTTTCCAGGCCGGATTGTCGAGCATGGTCAGCACCAGTCGGGTGGCGTTGACATCGCTGCTGGCCATCAGCCACCACCAGTAGTCGCTGCTCTCGGTCGAGAAGCCCATGCGCGTGCTCTGATAATTCAAGCGTGCGCGGATGATCTGGTCGGCTTCGGCAAGGCGTTTGGCGCGATCCGGGACACCGGATACGCGTTGCAAAATATTGATCCAGTCCAGCACCGCCGAGGTCGGCCACAGATTCGGCGACAGCTGGATCGAACCCAGCATCTCCGGCCGCACCCGGTCGTAGCGCGACAGCGCTTCCAGCGCCGCCAGCTTGCGTACGTCCAGGTCTTTTTGTGGCGACCAGAAATCGCGGGTGATTTTGCCTTCCACAAAAGCGGCCAAGCCATCCAGCATCTTGTCGCGGCTTTGCTGCGGAATCGCAAAACCGGACTCCTGGGTGACCGCCAGCAAATAGGCGGTCAGGGTATCGCTGCCGCGCCGGGCGTTGCTTTCGTTCGGCGGATAGTAATAAGCCAGGCCGTCGCTATCCAGATAGGTCGGCAAATCGTTCAATACCTTTTGCCACAGCGCGTCGTCGCGCAAACCGATCGCACGCGTCGTCTTTTGCTCCAGGCAAGAGAACGGGTAGTCGGTAAAGTAGCGCCGCAATCCCTCCTGGTTGGCCGCTAGCGTGGGCGACAGCGATACCGTCAAACCGCCGCGTCCCGGCAGCCCGTCGGCCGGCGGTGCAACCGCCATGCTGAAAGGTTTGTCGAGCTGGAACAAGGTCGCCTGCTGCACCGTCACCGGCACTGCCGGCACCACCCGCTGGCTGAACTTGATGCTGTCCTTGACCTTGGGCCCGCCTTGTTCCTGGGCGTTGATTTCCCACACCAGCTGGGTCGCATCCGCCGGCACCGTCACGGCCCAGACCAGCTCGCGCGACTCGCCGGCCGGGATGTTCACATCCTTGGCCGGCAACGGCGTTGCCAAGCCGTTCGCCTGCGCCGCGGCATTGACTTGCATCGCCCGCGTGGTGGTGTTGCGGACCGTCACCAGCGCGCTGAATTGGTCGCCTTCGCGCACCAGCGGCGGCAAGCCGGAAATCAATTGCAGATCCTGGGTCGAGCGAATGCTGACCGCACCGGTGCCGAACAGGCTGTCGCCGCTCTGCGCCACCGCGACGATCTTGAAACTGGTCAGCGCATCGTTCAACGGCACATCGACCTGCGCCCGGCCGTTGGCATCCAGCACGATGACCGGCTTCCACAGCAGCAAGGTATCGAACAATTCACGGGTCGGCGATTTGCCGCCGCCGCCACCGGCCGGAATCGCCTTGCGGCCGTAATGGCGCTTGCCGACCACCTGCATTTGCGCGGTCGAGGTTTCCACGCCGTAGCTGCGTCGTTGCAGCATCGCTTCCAGCAAATTCCAGCTGCGGTTGGGTTCCAGTTCCAGCAAGGCCTCGTCGACCGCCGCCAGGGCGATTTCAGCGCCAGCGGCCGGTTTGCCGTTGGGCAGATTGACCTGGATATTCACCTTGGCAGTGGTGCGGATCGCGTAGCTGGGCTGATCCGCCTTGACCGTTACCGCCAACTGGTTGGCGGCGGTGCCGACCATGATTTCGGCGATACCGTATTTGTAGGCCGGCTTGGCCAGATCGACGGTCGCGCTTGGCGCTTGATATTCCTTGAACTCGCTCCACCAGTTCAACGGCTCTTTCCAGCCCCAGGTAAAGAACGAATACCACGGCACCTCGCGCATGCGGCCGCGCACCGCCAGCACCGAGACAAACACGTTCGGCCCATAGCCGGCCTTGACCGGCAGGCTGAAAGTCGGATCCTGTCCATTCAATTGCACCACCTGGGTGTCGATCACGCCTTCACGTTCTATCGCGATCAGCGCGGTCGCATAGCGGAACGGCATGCGCACCTGGAACTTGGCGGTTTCGCCCGCTTGATAGCTCTTTTTCTCCGGCAGGATGTCGATCCGGTCCTGATTCTCGCCATCGAACCACAGCTCACCTTGTTTGGTCACCCATACCGAACTGCTGGCCAGCGCGACCTTGCCGCTGTCATCCTTGCCTTTGGCAGTCAGCTCGACGTTGCCCGGCTCCGACAATTCCACGGTACAGATCATCAAGCCGCGCGCGTCGGTTTTGCCGGAACACAGCGAACCCAGGTCGGTACCGGTGCTGGTGTTTTCATAGGCGTAGAAACCGCCCACCATGCGTTTGCGATGCGAGTTGGTTTGCTTCGACGAGCCGCTGATTTCAATCGGCACGCCGGCTTGCGGCTGACCTGCCGGATTCAGCGCAACCGCGGTCAAGGTCAACTTGTTCTTGACCGAGACCCACTCCCCCGCCTTCAAGCCGACCACCACCGCCGACGGCCACATCGGAGTGACGCTCGATACCGTTTGGATCTCGCCGTTCGGATCGGCGTAGGTCATTTCGGTCAGCAATTCTTTCGGCACAGTGATGGCTGGCAGTTCCTTCACCACGGTTTTACCGCCGCCGTTTTTATCCAGCGTCACCGCCAATTTGTCGGCAACAATCTTTTGATCATCGGCGCCGCTGTCGCCCTCATTGCGCGCAGCAGAAAACGAATAGCCATCGTAGCCGGCAAAACCGACCGCCTTGCCGCGCAGCAGACTGGTGATGTGCACCAACTGGCCGGAAGCACCGCCGCCGTTCAGGTAATTCAGTTGCACGTCGAGCGGCACTTCCTTTGGCGCGACCAGACTCTTCGGTGGCGTAATCCGGCCCTGCAGCAGCGGCAAACGGAATTCTTCAACGCGGAAACCGCCTGTGCTATAGCTGCGCGGACCGTCGCCGGAATCGCCTTGCTCGCCGTCCTCGCTGCTATTGCCGCCTTCGACGACGCTCTTTACCGCACCGCTATCGAGCACCACCTCATAACGCCCGAGCTTGGCCTGCTTCGGCAGCTCGAATACGGTTTCGGCATTTTTCTGGCCGCGCCAGTTCAGCGCAAATTGATACTCCTGACCGCTGCCCTGATGCGTGATGCGGACCCGGGTCGGCAATTTGTCTTTAGGCAGCAAACCAAAACCCTGCATGGTCTCGGCGCGGATCACGTGCTTCATCGAAACCGTTTCGCCAGCGCGGAACAAGGCCCGGTCAAACACCGTGTGTGCGCGCACCGTGGCCGACTTGTCGTTGTCCAGCGGCAGATTGAAACGCCAGGACTCGATCCCGTTATTCCACGAAGTCAGCGCGAAAGCCATGTCGGCGCGGCCTTTCTCATCGGTTTTGCGGGCGCTGACGAAAAAGCCGTCGATATGACCCGGCTTGGTGTCGGCACCGCCGCGGCAGCCGTCTTCGGGAAACTCCGGCACCATCGCGACACCCAGCTTATTGGTCTTGCCGCGCCACAGTTCGGCGCCGCGGCAATCGGAAATCCTTACCTCCGCATCGCTCACCGGCTTGGCGCTATCCAAGGTGGTCACCCATACCGCGCCGTTTTGACGGCCGATCTTGACGTGCACCGACAAATTGGTCACCAGCGCGCTGGTCCGCACATACATCGGCGCGGCTTTGCCCAGCAAGGCTGCACCGAGCTTTTGCGATTCCAGCTCGAGCACATAAAACCCCGGGTCCTTGAGTGGAATCCCGATCACTTCAAACGGCCGCACGCCGTTCTTGCTATCCGGCGACTCCGGCAGTGCCAGGGTTTTGGCCCCGGCTTGTTTTGCCAGCAAGCCGATGCTGCGCGTTTCGACCGACTTCTTGCCGATGGTGATCTCGGTTTCGTGATAACGATTGAGCTTGGTCAGCCAGGCAATGATGTTCTGGTCGTCGCTGACTTTCAGATTGCTGACGCTGCCCGGATTGATTTTGCCGTCGGCGCTGCGCGCGATCATATTGGCCTCAACGCTGCGCAGGGTGACCGGCAGCGTCGCATCGGCGTTGAGTTCAATGATGCCGAACGGCGCGGAGGCAAATTTTGCCAGCGGCGGATAGTCCGCCATGCCGACTTTCATCGGGAACGCATTGGCATTCGACAGTGCACGGCCGCTCTCGTCCTGGAAGCCTGACGGCAGGTCGATCTTCAGTTCCGATTTTTCGACAAAAGGCGGATTGAAGGTCAGTTGCGTGACCGTCTCGGCGTTGTCGTTCTTCTCAAAGAATGGCTTGGCCTTGCCGTTGGGACCGATCAGCCGCACGCCTTCGGCCAGCTTGCGCGTAACCGGCGAGCTCAACTGTACGGTCAGCGGCAAAATCGGAGCGCAGGCCGCATTGGCATTCTCGCGCTCGCAGCTGACGCTGGCCGTGAAAGTCGGCCGCACCTTGAACTTGAACACCTGCGGCTGGCTGCTGGCGATGCCTGACGGCGTCGCCACGCCCTTGTCCCAGACCAACTGGACCGCGCCATCGTTCGGCAAACGCTGCTGGCATTGCACTGTGCTGACGCGATCGGGATTGATCTTTTCGGCAAAATGATCGAGCAGCTCCTTGCGGTCCGCGCCGCCGATCAGCTTGACCGGAATACGCTCATGCACGCCTTCGGCTTCGCAATAAACATGCTTGAGGATGCTGTCGCTGGTGGCCGTGCCGTTTTGCACCAGGATGAAGATTTGCTGCTCATCGATGCTGCCCCCTGATGGCTTGACATCGACGACGGCCGGGCCGCCGGTATTGAATTGAAACGCCGTTTTGCCGCTGACAGCCGCGCCGGACAATAACTTGAAAGTCGGCTTGAGCGTAAAGCTGCAGCGCGTGCCCGGCCCGACGTCGCGCACAAAGTCATAGATCCAGTTGCGCTCATCGGCCCAGCGGCCGCTGCCGGCTTCCGAGCAATTGACGTCGAACGGCATCGGCGCCTTAGGATCGCCGAACTTTATCGCAGCTTCGGAAAAATTGACCCGCACCTGGCGCACCTGCGTGATTTCGCCTTGCGGAGAAAAACTGGTGATATTGCCGGCGACAGCGACCTGCGCCATTTGACCGGCCAGCAATGCCATGACCAGCGCCAGGACATTCCGCAACCTGAAGGCGAAAAAAAACAGCCCCGGAAATGTCACGGCGCTGCTGCTTGTTTTTCTTCTTACTATCGCTTGGTACATCGGCATCCTCGGGCTGGGCAAATATGAAAATTTAACCCGCTAGGATACCGTATCTTGATGCTGCCAGGATACTTTTTGCTATTTGAGCAATGCCTGGATTGCTTCGTTCAGATTACTCGGCTGTCGTGGATCGCATTCTCAATTCCCTGGGTAGACAAGCCAAAACATTGTTGCGTCATGCATATATGTTGCATGCGTATAAGACCAACGAGCGAGTCTTAAATTATATAAATCAGAAATTTCTAATACAAAAATAAGAACTTGAATGATGGCCGTACAGCTAAGGACGGATAAAATCAATCTCACTAAAAATTAATCAGTACATAGGTAGAAAAACAAAACAATTCATATCATATTTCCTCCATGATTGAATTCCATTGAAATATTTGAAATTTGCCAATCACGTCAAAAAGAATCAATGTGAGATTTATTTAATATTTTGAAAAGTATGCAGGAGAAATGAGCACATCGTTAACTTCGCTCCTTTTAATTAATTAAAGTCGAAGACCCATATTCCCATAAAATTTAATTAAATAACAATGCTTAATCAATCCAAATTTAAGAATGGTTGTAAATTATCATTCATATGGTTTTTAATAGCATCTTTATCCTTTTTCACAACTTTCTTTTTAATTACTTCCCTAGCATTCTCAATATCAATTGCCTTTGATCACTTATTAAATAATCCTGAGAAATGGTTAATTTCAATAGTAACCCCTTCTTTAGTGATTGCTTTTAGCGTGAAATCATCAGCAAGAACGAAGTGAGTAGAAAGAACTTCAACTTATCTCTCGCTATTTAATAATAAGGCAAATATGCATATAGCAATTAACAACATCCAAATAGTATTATCATATTTTAAAATCTCACAAATGGATGATTTATGATATTTAGCTACAGTACAGAATTCGCGAAAGGGAAAAGTAAATTATTTCTTTGGACTGGATTTTTGATTTCCTGCATATTTTCCATTTCTGGTCTGCTTTTGATTGTAGGCATACCAGCGACAAAATGTGGGGCGATCTCAGGGTTTCCTATGATGGCATTGTTTGGTTATATAGGGATTTTTTATTTGAAATGTATTAGGGGAAAAATGACATCTTAGAAAACACCAATAAAATTTTTGGCGCAAAATTTCCAATAAAATATTTCTTATTTGTTAAATTTATAAATAAAATCAACCAATCTAGCCGATATCGTATTGCATGAGCCGGAGGCGACCTATGGCCGGACCGCAAGCCAAGACGAACCATCATTGCCGCCTATCCTCGAAGTACGCAATCTGCACTTTCGCTATGGCGAACAGGAGTCCAAGGTGCTCGATGACGTCTCGTTCAAGATCAAGGCCGGCGAATCGGTTGCCATCGTCGGGCCGTCGGGCGGCGGCAAGAACACGCTGATCAACATTTTGCTGGGGGTATTGGCGCCGACCGAGGGCCAGGTGCTGATCGGCGAACAGAGCGTCCATCGTGTCGGCCTGGACACGCTGCGGCAGATGGTCGGCACCGTGTTGCAGGACGACGTGCTGTTTGCCGGTTCGATTGCCGACAACATCAGCTTTTTCGATCCACTCGCCGATCATGCCTGGATCAACCAATGCGCCAGCTTGGCCGCGATTCATAAAGATGTGGCCGCCATGCCTATGGGTTACAACACCTTGGTCGGCGACATGGGCACGATCCTGTCCGGCGGACAAAAGCAGCGCGTTCTATTGGCCAGGGCGTTGTATAAGCGACCCAAGATTCTGTTTCTCGACGAAGCCACCAGCCATCTGGATATTGAGCGCGAACATGCGGTCAATGCGGCGATCCGGTCGTTGAACATGACCAAGGTGATCGTCGCGCACCGCCCTGAGACGATCAATTCTGCCGACCGTGCCATCGTGCTGGCAGGCGGCAAGGTGATCCAGGACGTGATGATTCCTAAATCCGCACCGCAAGCGATAGTCGCCTAGTCGACTTTTCAAGCTCCAGGCAAGTGCCAGCCCCGTTACTGTTGGCTGAAAAAGACATTCTTTGAAGAAATGTTAAGTTTTCCTGGTTTGCAATTGCTAATTGCAATCATTCTCAATATCATTCGTATCTTCTTATTTCCAATTAAGAATGTGCTAGGGAACCTCGCCTCAATCAGGCCGATTTCACCTTACGCCCCACCTAAAAAAACCCGTTTCACCCTAAAACTAAAAATAACGCACATGTTTCAAAATAGCGCTTCCCGCCGTGCTCCTCTGCAATCGGCGATGTATTGGTCCATGACTTTGGCGAGCGCATTGCTGCTCAGCGCCTGTGGCGGTGGTGGTGGCGGCGGCAGTGATGGCAGCACCGCGACTTCCCCGGCCCCGGGTGGCGGCATCAGCCAGGTGGCCAGCCTGGGTAAAAAGATTTTCAGCGACCAAAGCCTATCCGCCTCCGGCCAACAATCCTGCGCCAGCTGCCACAATCCCGACAACGCCCACGCCCAGAGCAACGATCTGTCGGTGCAGTTGGGCGGCGCGAACCTGGATGTCAAAGGTTTCCGTGCGGTGCCTTCATTGCGCTACCTGAATTTGACGCCCTCCTTCTTCTTTGACAAGGATGGCACGCCGACCGGCGGCTTCAATCACGACGGCCGGGTCAATACCCTGGCCGAGCAAGCGCAGCGGCCGTTCCTGGCGCCGCATGAAATGGCGAATGCCAGCAAGGCCGACGTGGTTGCGAAGTTGAAGCAGACCCCGTATGCGGAAGAGTTCCGAAAGGTGTTTGGCGCCGCGATCCTGGACAATGCCGACGATGCCTTCAATCGGGTGCAGCTGGCGTTGCAGCAATACCAGCTCGAAGATCCAGAGTTTCATCCGTACGACTCCAAATACGATCAATTCCTGGCCGGCAAAGTGAAACTGGACGACGGCGAGTTGCGTGGACTGGCCTTGTTCAATAATCCGACCAAGGGCAATTGCGTCGCCTGCCACGTCAGTGCCAAGGGCGCGAACGGCTCGCCGCCGTTGTTTACCGATTTCACCTTCGACAACCTGGGCGTGCCGCGCAATCCGGAGATTGCCGCGACCGCCGATCCGGCCTATTTCGATCTCGGCCTGTGCGGTCCGGATCGCACCGATTTGAGCGACCGCAGCGACCTGTGCGGCAAGTTCAAGGTGCCGACCTTGCGCAATGTCGCCACCCGCAAAGTGTTTTTCCATAACGGTTATTTCAAGACCCTGCGCGATGCGGTGACCTTTTATGTGCGGCGCGACACCAACCCGGAAGAATGGTATCCGGCCGGCCAGAAATTCAATGACCTGCCAGAGGCCTACCGCAAGAACGTCAACGTCACCGAAGTGCCCTACAACCGCCAGCCCGGCATGGCGCCCGCGCTGTCCGCCGCCGAAGTGGACGATCTGGTGCGCTTCCTGGGCACTTTGACCGACGGCTACAAAAACCAATAATCAACTCAGAGAGAAGACAACATCATGAAAAAAAACATCATGGCCCGCGCCATCGCCATTGCCTTGATGGCGACCCCGTTGGCCGGCTTTGCCAGCGAAGCCGATCTGCTCAAGCGCCTCGACAAATTGTCGGCCGAACTGGAACAGTTGAAAGCTGAACTGGCAGCCACCAAGCAAAAAACCGACACCGTTGAAAAACGCCAGGAAGCGCTGGCGACCGCGGCCCCGGCGACTCCAGTGGCGCCGCTTGCTGCGGCCGCACCAGCTGCCCCGGCGGAAAGCGCTTCAGCCTCCATGCTGGGACCGCGCACTGTGCTGTCGAGCTATGGCGAAGTCAATTACACCCGTCCGACCAAGGACGCCAGCAAGGCGGAAGCCGATGTCGCCCGTGCGGTGATCGGGATTACCCATCGCTTCGACGACAAGACCAAAATGGTGGCCGAGTTTGAATGGGAGCATGCTGTGACCTCGGCTTCCGACAAGGGCGAAACCGAAGTCGAACAGCTCTATGTCGAGCGCGAATTCAACAACGGCTTGCGCGCCAAGGGCGGTCTGTTCCTGATCCCGGCCGGCCTGATCAATACCAATCACGAGCCGACCGCTTACTTCGGCGTGCATCGCAACTTCGTTGAAACGGCGATCATTCCATCGACCTGGCGCGAAGCCGGTCTGGGCTTATCGTCGACGCTCGACAACGGCTTGACCTGGGATACCGGCCTGACCACCGGCTTCGATTTGACCAAGTGGGATTCCAAATCGACCGACGGCCGCGATTCGCCACTGTTCAGCATCCATCAGGAAGGCCAGCAAGCCAAGGGGCGTGACCTGAGTGTGTATGGCGCGTTGAACTGGCGCGGGGTGCCGGGCTTGCTGTTGGGCGGCTCGGTGTTTACCGGCAAGGCCGGACATAAAACGGCCGATTTTGCGGCGCAGGATGCACGTGTCACCTTGTGGGATTTGCATGCGCGTTATACGCCTGGCAAGTGGGATTTGTCGGCAGTCTATGCCCGCGGCACCATCAGCAATACCGAAGCGTTGAACCAGACTTTTGCCGGCAATCCGACCCCGGTTCCGTCTTCGTTCTACGGCTGGTATACGCAAGCCGCTTACCAACTCTGGAAAACGTCTGACTACACTTTGACGCCGTTCGTGCGCTTCGAGAAATTCAACACCGCCAATAGTTATTCGGCGATGCCTGCGGGGCTGGAATTTGCCACCGGACCAGCTGAAAAAGTGTGGACCACGGGTATCAATTTCAACATTGGCGAAGGCGTGGTTATCAAGGCCGATTACCAGAAGTTCAAGGAAGACAAGACCCGCGATCGCCTCGATCTCGGACTCGGTTATTCGTTCTGATCGTTTTAATCGTTGATGAAACCCATCCATTTGGCGACGCTGGCCGTCGCAACCAGCACGGCTTGCAGCGCTTTCGCCACCCAGTATTTGACGGTGGAGCAAGCGCAGCAAGTCATGTTTCCCGATGCGACGGCATTCAAGGATGCCAATCTGCAGTTGTCGGTCGAGCAAATGCGACAGGTCGAAAAACTCGCCGGCGAACCGGCGCGTTCGGCCAGCTGGCGCGTGTTTGCGGCTTACAAAGGCGAGGCTCAGCTGGGCTATGTGGTACTGGATGACGTGGTCGGCAAATTCGAGCTGATCTCGTATGCGGTGGCGCTCAATCCCGACGCCAGCATCAAGCAGATCGAGATCCTGGCTTACCGCGAAAGCCATGGCTTTGAAATCAAAAGCCCGGCCTGGCGCAAGCAGTTTGTCGGCAAAACGGCAAGCTCCGGCCTGAGCATCGGCGACGGCATTTCCAGCATCAGCGGCGCCACCTTGTCATGCACCCATGTCACCGACGGCGTGCGGCGGATTGCCGCGATCGCCCAAGTGATGCTGAAAAAATGAGACGCCGGGCCCAGCCTTGGCTGGGCACCCTGGTCGAAGTCACGATTGCCGATGCCGTGGGCGAGGCTGGATTGGCGCAGGGCTTCAATGCGGCGTTCGCCGCCATCGCCGAGGTGCATCGCTTGATGAGTTTTCATGATGCAGCCAGCGATGTGGCGCGCATCAATCGCGCCGCCGTGGGGACGGCTATCGAACTGCATCCGCACACTGCCTTGGTGGTGCGCACCGCGCTGATGCTGCAGTCGGCAACGGCCGGCCTGTTCGACATTTGCTGCGCTTCCAAGCTGGTTGAATGGGGATATTTGCCCACGCAGGAAGTGGCAGTTCCGCCGTATGCGATACCGTCTTATGCGATACCCACTTACTTTCCCGGTCGTTCGGCGCTGACGATGGACGGCGCGCAATGCGTACAAAAAAACGCCCCTGCCTGGATTGATCTTGGCGGCATCGCCAAAGGTTATGCGGTCGATGTCGCCATCGCCGCGCTGCAAGCGTCGGGCATCCGCTCGGCTTGCGTGAATGCCGGCGGCGACTTGCGCGCTTACGGCGAGGCGGCTTATCCGGTGGCGATACGCAATCCGAGGTCGCCGACCGAAGTCGGTTTGAGGATGGAATTGAAAGATGCCGCGCTGGCGACTTCCGGCTGCTATTTCTCGCAAAAAAACAGGGATGGCCGCGCTTACTCGGCACTGGTCAACGGCCTCGACGGCGCCGCCATCACCGGCAGCTTCAGCGCTTCGGTGCGCGCTGCCGAGTGCATGCTGGCCGACGCCTTGACCAAGGTGGTGCTGGCCAGTGGCGATCCTTCACATACGGTATTACAACAATTTGGCGCGACTGCTTTTATAATCTGAGCGATGCGCCATCTTAAAAACACCCTGCACCGCCCCACCCTTCGTCCACAACTCAGCCGCTTCCGCCTGGAGCGCTGGCATCGTTTCTGGGTGTATGGGACGTTTGGCGGCCTGGTATTGACGGGAGCGCTGTGGCTGGTCGCGCATTATTTTCTGCGGAGCGCAGGCGAATTCGGCGAGGCGGTCAATCCGCTTGAGCCCTGGAGCATGAAGCTGCATGGCGCGGCCGCCATGGTGGCGCTGTTTTTCATCGGCAGTTTGCTGAACAGCCACATCCGGCGTGCCCACAGCGCGCGCCGCAACCGGGCTTCCGGCTGGGTCATGGTTGCGCTGCTGGCCTTGCTGACGCTCAGCGGCTATGCGCTGTATTACATTGCAAGCGAGTCCAGCCGGCCGCTGTGGTCGGCCGGCCACTGGATATTGGGATTGGTATTTCCGGCCTTGCTGGTGTTGCACATTACGCTTGGACGACGCGCTGCCGGGTAATCGTCATTCAAACTGCCGCTTGAACTCGGCAAACTGCGCGGTCAAATCATCCACGTGCCGGCGCAGACTGGCAACTTCATCTTCCAGCATCGCCACCCGGTCCTGACGGCCGCCTTGCGTCACCGCCGAACCACCGGCAAATGCCTCTGCCACGAACTGCTGTTCCAGCACGTCCTCGCCGGCCAGCAAATGGGCATAGCGCGATTCTTTGGTTCCCGGCGCTTTCGCCAGGCGCGCTACCAGCGGCGGATATTTATCGGCCAGGAATTGCAAAGCGGTTTCGACTTCCGTCACTGAGCCGAACTCGTGCAAACGGCCGGTACGGGTCCGCAACTCGCCTGCAGTCTGGATGCCGCGCAGCATCAGCGTCGTCAGCACCGCCAGCTTGTCCTGCTCCAGCACCCATTTGACCCGCATCCGATGTTCGTATTTGGCGACCCGTGCGCCGGCCTGGTTGACTTCGACCACCAGCTTGCGCTGCATCAGGCGCTGCAAGACATCCAGCACCGTCGACTCGGCAATCGCCATCACCGGATCGCGGCTGGATAGCTGATTGCAGCCATTGGTCAGGGTATTGAGCGACAGCGGGTAATTGTCCGGCGTCAGCGCTTCTTTTTCAGCCAGCACGGCCAGTACGCGGATTTCGAACTGGTCCAGGAATTGATCTTGAGTTGCGGGATTTGAAACAGTATCGTCGTTCATTGAATTGCTTCCTGCGTCCTGATTCATTGGCTTTCCTTGATTTGCACTCTACTCAACCAGCTTGTTGAGTTGCTCCGGGTCGAACTTCTCCAGCTCAGGCAGCTTCTCGCACACCATGCCGGCCGCCTTCAGCACTGCCAGGATGCGAGCGATCTGGTGCTCTTGTGCGGCCGCATTGTCGATCAGGCCGTGCAGTGCTTTGGATAAGGGATCGTCGCCATTGGGCGTCACGCCATAGGCCGCAAACATGCGGGCCGCGGCTTCATCTTTATAGTTATAGTTTTCTTTCTGGACGATACGGGCCGGATTGCCCACTGCGGTCGCTCCGGCCGGCACCGCTTTGACCACCACCGCGTTGGAGCCGACCTTGGCTCCCTCGCCGACGGTAAACCCGCCCAACACCTTGGCGCCAGCGCCAATGATCGCGCCGCGTCCCAGCGTCGGATGGCGCTTGGCGCCCTTGTTCAACGAGGTTCCGCCCAAGGTCACGCCCTGGTAAATGGTGCAGTCGTCGCCGACCTCGGCGGTCTCGCCGATCACCACTCCAAACCCATGGTCGATGAACACGCGGCGGCCGATGGTGGCGGCGGGATGAATCTCGATCCCGGTCAATGCCCGCGCAATTTGGGAAATGAAGCGCCCCAGCCATTTCAAGCCGCTGTGCCAGCAACGGCTGGCCAAGCGATGCAGCATCACCGCATGCAGTCCCGGATAACAGGTCAACACTTCCCATTGAGTGCGGGCGGCTGGATCATGCGCCATGATGTTGGCAATGTCTTCACGAATACGGCTGAACATAGGAGCTTGTATGAATGCGGAGGCGTAATGTTATTCCAATTTGCGCCAGCCGTCTTTTGGCGGGAAAGACTGGCGTCAACGTCGGAGGGGAAATAAAGGATCTGGATCGCCGCCTCATCGTCTTGTTGACGATGAGGCGGCCTATCATTCAGAGGAACAACTTGGAAGCGGTATCAACAACCTTTGACGATACGCTGGCGGCGGGCTTCATACAGGCAGACGCCGGAGGCGACCGACACGTTCAGGCTTTCGACCGAACCGAACATGGGCACATTGACCAGCACATCGCAGGTTTCGCGCGTCAGGCGGCGCATGCCCTCGCCTTCCGAACCCATGATCAATGCAGCCGGGCCGGAAAAATCGGCTTCATACAGATTCTTTTCGCCGTCTTCCGAGGTACCGATCAGCCAGATTTCACGTTCCTTCAGCTCGCGCAGGGTACGCGCCAGATTGGTGACGGTGATGTATGGCACGGTCTCGGCGGCGCCGCTCGCGACTTTGGCGGCGGTCGCGTTCAGGCCGACTGCACGGTCTTTGGGTGCGATCACCGCATGCGCGCCTGCGCCGTCGGCGACCCGCAGGCAAGCGCCCAGATTATGCGGATCGGTGATGCCGTCAAGAATCAGCAATAGCGGTGGTCCGACGATCGCATCCAGCAGCTCGTCCAGGTTGCGCGCCAGCGACAATTCGCCGGCCTTGGCCACCACGCCCTGGTGGCGGCGGGTGCCGACGATATTCGACAGGCGTTGATCATCAACCGGGATCACGCGCACGCCAACTGCTTTGGCCGCATGCAGCAACTCCTGCATGCGACGATCGACGCGGCCGGCGTCGACGTAAATCTCTTCCACCGACGATGCTTCGTGACGCAAACGGGCGGTGACGGCATGGAAGCCGAAAATCATTTTACTTTTCATGTTCTATCTATCTTTTTCGCTTGCTTGATTTGGTGAAGGCCTTTGGAGCGCGTGTCTTTTCAACGCCGGCGGTGGCGGCTTTGGCTTTCTTGGGCTTGCTCACCTTGCCGGTCTTGGCGGCCGTCGTGACTTTGCTGGTTTTGCTGGCTGGCGCGGCCTTCGCATCCAGCTGGGGTTTGGCTTTCTTGCTGCGCCCCTGTTCGGCATCAGCCCGCCGCGCCTCGTTTTTCAGTACGGTTTTGATGCCGGGTTCATTCACCAGGCGCAGGTCGATCTTGCGTGCATCCAGATCCACCCGGCTGACCTGGACCGTGACGCGGTCGGTCAACTGATAGCGAATGCCGGTACGTTCGCCGCGCAATTCATGCCGCGCTTCGTCGTACTGGAAGTAATCGGCGCCGAGTTCGGTCACATGCACCAAGCCTTCGATGTACAGCTCATCCAACTGTACAAAGATGCCAAAGGTAGTGACGCCGGAAATGACGCCGGTGAATTCTTCGCCAAGTTTGTCGCGGATAAAGTAGCACTTGAGCCAGGCTTCCACATCGCGCGAGGCTTCGTCGGCCCGCCGTTCGTTGGCCGAGCAATGCACGCCCAGCGCTTCCCAGATGGCGAGGCTGCCTTCATTTTTCTTTTTGCCCGCAGCCTTTTCCTCGGCCTGCTTCTTGCGGCCGGCCGGCGACAACATGGTGTTCAGCGCGCTGGTGTCGAGTCCCTTCGGATCGTAGAGCTTGCCGAGCAGGATGGCCTTGATCGCACGGTGCGTCAGCAAATCGGGATAGCGTCGAATCGGGCTGGTGAAATGCGCATACGACTCATACGACAAGCCGAAATGGCCGATGTTTTCAGGGCTGTACACAGCCTGCTGCATCGAGCGCAGCAACATTGTTTGCAGCAATACCGCATCCGGCCGCACCTTGATCTTGGGCATCAAGGCGGCATAATCCGAAGCGGACGGCGTATCGCCACCAGCCAGCGTCAAGCCGGCCTGCTTCAGGAAGGTCCGCAGCACGGTCAACTTTTCCTTGGTCGGCTGCGCATGGATCCGGTACAAGCCGGGATGTTTGTGACGCTCCAGCAGATCGGCGGCGCAGACGTTGGCCGCCAGCATGCACTCTTCAATCAGCTTGTGCGCATCGTTGCGGGTGCGCGGCAGGATTTTCTCGATCTTGCCGGCCGCATTGCAGACGATATAGGTCTCGGTGGTTTCAAAGTCGATCGCGCCACGCGCCTGCCGCGCTTGCAGCAGGGCATGGAACACTTCGTACAGGTGCGACAGATGCGGCACCAGCTCGGGACTTCTGGCCGCTTCCGGTCCTTTGGTGTTGGTCAGGATCGCAGCCACCTGGGTGTATGTCAGGCGCGCTGCCGAATGGATCACCGCAGGATAAAACTGGTATGCCTTGATTTCACCCTTGGCGCTAATCACCGCATCGCACACCAATGTCAGGCGATCGACGTCGGGGTTCAACGAGCACAGGCCGTTGGACAGTTTCTCCGGCAGCATCGGGATCACCCGGCGCGGGAAATAGACCGAGGTGCTGCGTTCCAGCGCATCGACATCGAGCGCGTCGCCCGGCTTGACGTAGTGGCTGACATCGGCGATCGCGACAATCAGGCGGTAGCCGTTGGCGCGCCCTATCTTGACCGGTTCGCAGTACACGGCATCGTCAAAATCGCGTGCATCTTCGCCGTCAATCGTCACCAGCGGCACATCGCGCAAATCGACCCGGTCGACCATATCGGCATCGCGCACGGTGCTGGACAATTTGGCGGACATTTTTTTTGCCGCCTCGGAAAACTCATGCGGCACGCCGAACTTGCGCACCGCGATTTCGATTTCCATGCCCGGGTCGTCGATATCGCCGAGGATCTCGACGATCCGGCCGACCGGCTGGCTATAGCGCGAAGGCTGTTCAGTCAATTCAACGCTGACCACCTGCCCGGTTTTGGCCTTGCCCGGCGAGCCGGCCAGGATGATGTCCTGACCGATGCGCTTGTCTTCGGGGGCGATCACCCACACCCCGTTTTCATTGAGCAGGCGGCCGATCACGTGCGAGTTGGCGCGCGACAGCACCTCGACAATCGTCCCTTCAGGACGGCCGCGGCGGTCGGTGCCGGTGATGCGCACCTGGACCCGATCGCCATTCAGCACTTTCTGCATTTCCTTTTCCGGCAGGAAAACATCGTCGCCGCCGGCATCCAGGATCAAAAAGCCAAAGCCGTCGCGATGACCGCTGACGCGGCCTTCGATGAAATCGGGTGAGTTGGTCAACTTGTAGATGCCGCCACGGTCGGGTTTGATCTGGCCATCCCGCTCCATCGCATTCAGGCGGCGCGTCAAGCCTTCCATTTCATCAGGTTTGACGCCAAGCGCGGCAGCGACAGCAGCGGCGTTATGTGACTCAGAGGAAGTCCGCAGAAGGCCGAGAATTTCCTCCCGGCTGGGAATTGTGTAGGAATATTGGCTCAAAAGGCTATTTCAACAGGTTGTTATTAATCGGCGCTTAGTGTAACGGAGGATTATGACATTCTCCTAACCAAGCAATTTTTATCCAAATATCATTGCATGTTCGTTGACTTATTCTGGCATTGGCCTATAATCTCGCTCTCTTAAGCCCACGTGGCGGAATTGGTAGACGCGCATGGTTCAGGTCCATGTGCCGCAAGGTGTGGGGGTTCGAGTCCCTCCGTGGGCACCATATACCACAGACTAGACCCTACGGGGTCTAGCTCTCCGCAAGATTCACAACACTTCCGACTGACTTATTGGCGCACATTTTCTACGCCTCACAAGCCAGCGCAAGCGTACTACGTGAATCTCACAAGCAACAACTCCACTAGCACCGCGACCGCAAATTTCAGTAAGCATATTACCTAAATTTGAACCGGCTTTGGGCCGGCAAATTAACATTGCCGACCGCGGGAAAACGCCTGCTAAGCGAACACAATCTCAGTGCTTTTCAATACAGTCACACTGCCCTCGCTGGCGGACAAGCGACGCAAAATGCGGTTATGGTGGGCCACGATTTGCTCCGCCTGCAGATGCTCATGATCGACAGTCGTATGCGCATCGGCAACCAGCACCACGTTAAAACCCAGGGACGCCGCTCGCCTGCAAGTCGTATCAATGCAGTAATCAGTTTGCATGCCCGCGACGACCAGCCGTTTCACACCTTTGAATTGCAGCTGCGAGAGCAGATCAGTCCCCAGGAACGAATCGCAATACGACTTTTCGACCACGACGTCGCCCGCCAGCACCGTCAGCCTGGGCGATAACTCGCCGTCGGGTACCACGCCCAAATCGCGAACAAAGACAATCGGCGCTTCCGCCGCGCGCGCCGCAGCGCTCACGCGCTCGATTGCCGTCAACACGCCTTCCGCGTTCCAAGGCCCCTCATCCAGCAGGCTTTTCTGCACATCAACAACCAACAATGCTGTTTCCACCAAGGTCTCCTTTTTATATTGTTTCACCCAACCTCATCAACCATTCGCGCCGAAGCAAGCCAAACAGCTCCGAGTCGCAGGCTTCATCATTTAATATCCAGCGTTCGCGCAGCAAGCCTTCGCGTTGAAATCCCAGCCGGGTGAGCGCTTTGGCCGAGCGAATATTGCGCGAATCAATCTCCGCCTCCAGCCGATTCAATCCCAGGCTATCGAATGCGTAATGCAGCAGCGCGCTTAACGCCTCATGCATATAGCCGCAACCCCAGTGCTCATGCCCCAGCGAATACCCGATCTCGGCACGCCTGCTTTCCGCGTCAATCTTGAACAGCACGCAGGTACCGATCACCGCGTTTGAATTCGCTTTCAGGATGACAAACTGAAGCGCCGAGCCGCTATCCTGGCGCGCACGTATTCTCTGCAACCAGTCATAGGCGTCCGACATATCGCGCCACGGCGGAGCGTTTCGGTAACGCACCATCTCCGGATCTGAATTGAATTTCAATATGGCGGGCAGGTCGCCGCTCTCGACCAGGCGAATCAATAGTTGATCGGTTGTTATCACATGCGTGGATTCATTGATCATGCGTCGTCGCTCTTCAGCGGTTTTAATGTGGAATAAGATCGCCCTAACCCAGGCGCAAACGGTCAAATTTGCCTAAAATCCAAGCACCTCAGGCACTGGCAACCGTTAATATTACATTCGTTCTCACAAATTTAAAGACTTCAGTTGACCTGCGCATGCAAATGCCCGTATTATTCGTGCTTCGGAATTGCTGCAAGCCTTACTGGGCTTCGCATTACGGCCCACGTGGCGGAATTGGTAGACGCGCATGGTTCAGGTCCATGTGCCGCAAGGTGTGGGGGTTCGAGTCCCTCCGTGGGCACCAGGTAACTGGTGTTGGAAGTGTAGAAAAACCGCATAAACATCAATGTTTATGCGGTTTTTTTGTTTGTGCCCGATCATCCTGAACAACGCAGCTCAGCACCTTTGTGCGAAATTAACGCTGCAAAATCCATTCATGCGCCGGATCATTCCTGAAATGCCATTCGCGCCTGGGACCGGCCATCACGTTCAAGTAATAGCTGTCGTAACCATGCGGCGCCACAACGGGGTGATATCCCCTGGGCACCATCACCACATCGTGATTTTCCACCGCCATTGCCTGGTCCAGCGAGCGATCGTCGGTATACACGCGCTGGAAGGCAAAACCCTGCGGCGGGTTGAGCCGGTGGTAGTAGGTTTCTTCCAGCAAGCTCTCTTGCGGCAAGTTGTCGCTGTCGTGTTTATGCGGCGGATAGCTGGAGGAATGCCCGCCCGGCGTGACGACCTCGACCACCAGTAGATGATCTGCCGGCGCACTTTGCGGCAGGATATCGCAGACATGGCGGGTATTGCCGCCCTGCCCGCGCACCGAACGCTTGGCTGCGTCCGGTGCTATCAATCTGGCACTCAGGTCGCCATGACCCGGCGCGCTACAGACCGCAATTTCAGCCTCGCTATGCGCGTTAATGCTGACAGCGTGATGGTGCGGCACATACACCGCGTACGGCGAACAATCGTCAAACACACTGTTGCGCTCGCCAATCTCGGTCCACCGGTGCTCGCCGGCACGCACGCTGACGACGCCGCGCAACACGACAATGCATACTTCACGCGCTCCGCTGTCAAAACTGAAATGCTCTCCGCGCGCCAGGCGATAAGCGGCAAAACCGACATAGCTCCAGTTGGCGGATTGCGGCGTCACGCTGACGATATCGCGCCCCTGATGACGCCCTTTGACCAGCAAACTCATGCCGCCTCCCTGCGCGTACCGCTGGCGACGGCTTGCACCAACTCCGCCAAATGCCGATAACCCATTTCCGCATATTGATAGCTTGGCGCAACGGCCGGGTCCTGCTCGGCCTCGACCACCAGCCAGCCTTGATAATCATGCCGATACAGTAGTTGCAACAACGCGCCGAAGTCGATCGCGCCATCCCCCGGCACCGTAAAAGCGCCGTTGATCACGGCCTGCAAAAAACTCCAGTTGCGATTGCGCGCCAGCTTGATCACCGCCGGCCGCACATCCTTGCAATGCACATGCGATACGCGGTGAATATGCTGCGCCAGCACCGCCAGCGGATCGCCGCCGGCAAACGCGATGTGGCCGCTGTCGAACAACAGACCGACTTCGTCTCCGGTCAAGGTCATCAGGCGCTCGACATCGGCCGCCGTTTCGACATACGCGCCCATATGATGGTGATAGGACAGACGCACTCCTTGCGACAAGGTGTAGCGCGCAAACGCGGTCAGCTTGTCGGCATATTCCTGCCATTGCCGCTCGTTGAGAAAACGCGGCCGTTTGTAAAGCGGGTCCGGCCGGCCCTGGATCGCATTGGCGACTTCGCCGTAAATCATGACCTTGGCGCCGTTTTGCGCCAGCAAGCGCAGGTGCGGCCCGACGTTCGCGATTTCGTCCTCGACCGAAGCGTTTGCCAAATGTCCGGAATACCAGCCGGAGACGCATTCCAACCCGTGCCTAGCGAGCACCGCACGCAGAGCCTGCGGCTCCTTCGGAAATTTATTCCCCAACTCAAAGCCGCGGTAGCCGATCTGCGCCCCCTCGGACAGCGCCACTTCCAGCGGCGTCTCGCCGCCCAACGAAGGCAGGTCGTCGTTCATCCAGGAAATCGGATTGATGCCGATTTTTACGTTGAATGGTTTTGTCACGATAATTCCTTCCTGAATATTTATACCTTTTGTGCTTGCCGGGCCTGTTCGTATTGCTCTCTTGCGGCTTGCACTTGCGTGCGCGGCGACACCTCCGGCACCGCCACCTCCCACCAGCAGCCGCCTTCTTCCGTGGTGCGCTTGGGATCGGTGGCTATGCAGACCAGGTAGGTACGATCAGCGGCACGGGCGCGCTGCAATGCGGCTTCAAGTTGCGGGATGGTCTTGACGTTTTCCGCCAGCGCTCCCAGGGATCTGGCGTGTGCGGCAAAGTCGATCTGCGGCGCGCCCAGCGGCCCTTGCAAGCAGTCCTCCAGCATGTTGTTGAACGGCGTGCCGCCGCATGCCTGCTGCAAACGATTGATGCAGCCATAGCCGCGGTTATCCAGAACCACGATGATCAGTTTTTTGTCCAGCATGACCGAGGTCGCAATTTCGGAATTCATCATCAGATAACTGCCGTCGCCCACCATCACGATCACCTCGCGCTCCGGGTGCGCCAGCTTGACGCCCAGGCCGCCGGCAATCTCGTAACCCATGCACGAGTAGCCATATTCCACGTGATAACCGCCAGCGCTCGAGGTGCGCCACAGTTTGTGCAACTCGGCCGGCAAGGTGCCGGCGGCGCAGACCACGATGTCGCGCTCGGTTGAAGCTTCACTGGAACGCCGTACCGCGCCGATCACTTCGCCGTCATACGGAAGCGCCGGCGGCAGGACTTCGCGCTGGCCGGTGATATGGTCGACCGTCTTGCGCCATGCATCGGCCTGTTGCCTTGCCTGTTGCTGCCAGGTTGCGGCCGAACACCAGTCCTTCAAGCCGGATGACAGTGCTGCCAATCCCAGCTTGGCGTCGGCCAATATGCCAGTCGCATGCCACTTCCTGACATCGAATGGATTGACGTTGATGCTCAGCAGTTTTGCTTGCGCAAACAAGGCGTGCGAGCCGGTGGTGAAATCTTGCAGACGAGTGCCAAGCGCAATCACCACATCGGCCTGGCTGGCCAACGAGTTGGCTGCCGGCGAGCCGGTGACGCCGATAGCGCCGAGTTGCAACGGGTGATCCCAGGCCAGCGCGCCCTTGCCCGCCTGCGTTTCCGCGACCGGCACGCCGTGCTGTTCGGCAAAGCACCGCAATGCCTCTGTCGCCGCTCCGTACAGCACGCCGCCACCGGCCACAATCAGCGGTTGCCTCGCGTTCTGCAGCAAGGCCAGCGCCGCCTCGATCTGATCCGCCGCCGCTGGCTGGGCATGGAACTTAATAGTCTTGGGCGCAAAAAATTCCAACGGATAGTCATACGCCATGGTCTGCACGTCTTGCGGCAAGGCCAGCGTCACCGGTCCGCATTGCGCGGCATCGGTCAGCACCTGGATCGCTCGCGGCAAAGCGCTCAGCAATTGCTCGGGATAATAGATGCGCTCGAAGTAGCGCGACAGCGGCTTGAACGCATCGTTGGCGGACACGCTCCCATCATGAAAATCCTCCAGCTGCTGCAACACCGGATCGGGACGGCGCGAGACAAAGATATCGCCCGGCAGCAGCAACACCGGCAATCGGTTCACATGCGCCAGCGCGGCGGCGGTCAATAGATTGGTCGCCCCCGGTCCGATCGAGCTGGTGACCGCCATCATGCGCCGCCGCATATTGGCCTTGGCATAGGCAATCGCAGCATGCGCCATCGCCTGTTCGTTATGCGCGCGGTAGGTCGGCAGCTCGGCGCGCTGCTGGTACAGCGCCTCGCCCAGCCCGGCAACGTTGCCGTGTCCGAAAATCGCGAACACGCCGCCGAACAAAGGCAGATCGCCTTCCGTCGTCGTTACTCGCAGCGCGGCCAGATAGCGCACCAGCGCTTGCGCCATGGTCAGCCTGACAGTTGCGCTCATGCGGTGTGCTCCACCTGTTTGATTGGCTCCGCTTGGCGGCTCTGCTGCCAGAGCCGGATCAGTTTTTCAAATGTCTCCCTGACTTGCTGGATCAAGGCCGCATCGTCGATCCGCCCCTGCAACCAGAGTTTTGACGGCTCATGAAAAATGGTGCGGCCGACCATGAAGCCGCGGCAGGTCTTGCTGTCACGCGAAGCACGGAAGGCCGCTGCCAGCTGCTCGACCGGCGCCGCCAGGCCCAGCAGCACGATGCCGCGACAGTACGGATCGCGCTCGGCGATCAGGCGGTCGATCGCGGCCCATTGCGGCGCCGACATCGCTTCCAGCTTCCACCATTCCGGATATATCCCGAGGTTGTACAAGCGCTTGATGGCGCGCAGCACGGTGTCGTCGGCCTGCGGCAGATCTTTGGATGGGATGATTTCCAGCAGCAATTCATGGCCGCTGAGCTGCACTGCGTCATACAGCGCGCGAATCTGCGCTTCCTGTTCCAGGCGCGGCTCGACCGCATCGTCAGGATGAAATTGCACCAAGCATTTGACCACATGCTCCTTGGGCCAACTCAACAGATGCGAACCGATAGCACGGCCATGGTCGAACTCAAGCGGATTGGAAAGCGGCAGCTCAACCGCATGGCCGACCCACCAGCCGCGCCCGGTGGCGGCGTTCAGCGCATCCTGACCGTAGCGGTCATCGGCCAGCACGCCGATTTTGCCTTGCAGTCCGAGCGCCTGTTCGGTCTGCGCCACCGCTTGCACCAGTAACTGTTTGAGTCGCGGCAGACGCGCTTCGCCGACGCCGGCTTCTCGCGCCAATTCGAAAAACTGATTGCGATGATCGAACGCAAACACGTTGACCTCGCTCCATGTCTTGCGCGGCACGCTGACCCGATGCAGGCGGTTCAAATGCGCATCCTGCTGCGGTCGCTGCAGCCGCTCTGCGTTGCTTACAAAGTAGTCCAGCTCCACCAGTGTCGGCATCGCCGGCGCGCAGGCATGGCGCGACACCACCAGCGCGCCGCAAGCATTGGCGTAGCGGCAGCAGGCTTCATCGCCCTCATTGTTGAGCCAGCCCTTCAGGAAGCCGGACAGGAATGCATCGCCGGCGCCCAGCACGTTCAACACCTCGACTTGCACGCCGCGGTAATTGAAGCCTTCATCCAGCGTTTTCGGAATCTCTGCGTGAATCACCGTACAGCCCAGCGGTCCGCGCTTGACCACCAAGGTCGCAGGGCTGAGCGCGCGCACCGTCTGCAGCGAAGCGATGATGTCGCGGCCGCCGCCGGCGATCATGAATTCTTCTTCGGTCCCCACCAGCAGATCGAACTTCGGCAGGATGGCTTGCAAATGGGCGGTTACGCTGTCATTCGCAATAAAGCGGGTTTCGCCGTCGCTCTTTTGCGTCAGGCCCCACAGCACCGGCCGATAGTCGATATCCAGCACCGTGCGCACATTGTTGCGGCGCGCATAGTCGAGCGCCAGGCTGCTGCTGCGATGCACCTGTTCGGTGGAAAAATGAGTCCCGGTAATCAGCAGCGCCTTGCTCGAAGCGATGAACGATTCGTCGATATCTTCTTCGGCCAACGCCATGTCGGCGCAATTGTCGCGATAGAAAATCAACGGAAAAGTATTCTTGTCTTTCAATCCCAGCATCACCAGCGCAGTCAGCCGTTCCGGATCGACCTTGATCTGGCCGACGTCGCAACCCTCGGCCGCCAACGCCGCCGTCAGGAACTGGCCATTGTGCTCATTGCCGACCCGCGTCAGCATCGCCGACTTCAGTCCGAGACGGGCGCAGCCAAAGGCGATATTGGCCGACGAGCCGCCCAGGTATTTGGCAAAGCTGGCGACTTCGGACAACGGCGCGCCGATCTGCTGGGCATACAGATCCACGGCCAGCCGCCCGAGACAAATAACGTCGAGCTTGCGGTCCGATGCGAATGGTGTGTGTTGCATGCGTATCCCCTTTCAAATCCTGATGCCATCGAGCTGATTCATCAGCGTCTGCATTTCGGCGCCGCCGGCCATCATGTCCAGCACCTCGTTTTTGGAGACATTCTGCTTGGTAAAAGTCCCCATCGACTTGCCGCGATTGAGCAAGGTGAATGAATCGCCGATCGGATAGGCGTGATGCACATTGTGGGTAATGAAAATCACCGAAATGCCGCGCTCGCGCGCCTTGTGAATCAGCTGCAGCACATTGAACGATTGCTTGACGCCGAGCGCCGCCGTCGGCTCGTCGAGGATCAGCACGCGGGCGCCGAAATGGATCGCACGAGCAATCGCCAGACACTGTTTTTCACCGCCGGACATGGTGCCGATCGCATGATGCGGGTCGCGCACCATGATGCCCATTTCAGCCAGCTTTTCGCGTGCGGTAGCGGCCGCGTATTGCATATCCATGACGGGGATGCCCAGTATCTTTTTCATCGGTTCCCGGCCCATGAAAAAATTACGCGCCACCGACAGCAAGGACACCAGCGCCAGGTCCTGATACACCGTCGCCACTCCGGCATCCAGCGCTTCTTTCGGCGAGTTGAACGACACCGCTTTGCCATCCACCAGGTACTGTCCTGCGGATGGCTTGTGCACCCCTGCCAGAATTTTGATCAGCGTCGATTTGCCGGCGCCGTTATCCCCGAGCAGGCAATGCACCTCGCCCTGTTTCAGGCGCAGGGTGACGTCTTGCAGCGCAATCACGGAACCAAAATATTTGCTGACGTTTTCCAATGCCAGAATAATGTCGCTCATGACTATCTCGCTTCCGTCACGCGACGGCGGACGTAGTTATTGAACAGTACGGCGACCAGCAGCATCACGCCGAGAAACACCCGGAACCAGTCGGAATTGAGATTGGTATAAGTGATGCCGATCTGCACCACGCCGAATATCAGCGCGCCAAAACAAGCGCCCACCACCGAGCCGTAACCGCCGGTCAACAGCGCGCCGCCGATCACTGCGGCGATGATGGCTTCGAATTCCTTTTGCAAGCCGCGATCGGCCGCGGCCGAACCGACATCGGCAACCTGCAGCACAGCGAACAGGCAGGCGCAAAAGGCGGTAAACACAAACAACGCCATTTTTACCCGCCGGACCGGCACGCCGACATTTTTGGCGGCATTGGCATCGCCGCCGACAGCAAAAATCCAGTTGCCGAAACGGGTCCGCGCCAACACGAAACTGGCGCCCAAAGCCAGCACCGCCCACCATGCAATGACTTTGGGAATGCCGGCGACCAGTGGCCGGCCGTTGTCTGCCGTCGCGATCCAGCCCTGGCTTGCCACCCAATCGAACAGGCCGCCGCCAAGGTTGCCGGTGAATAACAGGCTGCCGAGCCAGTCATGCGCTGCCAAATCGCCGACGCCGCTAACGATGGTGCGGTTGGCGAACATGATAGACAGCGCCAGGGTCAAGCCGCGCAAAATAAACATGAAGGCCAACGTGACGATGAACGAAGGCAGCCTGGTCTTGATCACCAGATAGCCGTTGAGCCAGCCCAGCGCCATCGAGCCGGCAAAAGCGAACAATACCGCCAGCCAGAACGGCCAGTGAAAATACACGGTCGGGATCGCCACCATCATGCCGGCAAAGCCGATCATCGAGCCGATCGACAAATCGAATTCGCCGGCGATCATCAGCATGCAGGCGCCGACCGCGATCAAGCCTAGATAAGCCGCCACCTGCATCCAGTTGACGACGCCATCCAGGTTGAACATGCCGGAGTCGCCGGCGGCCAGACCGAATACGACAAACACCAGAACGACACCGGCCAATGAGGCAGACTCCGGGCGGCCCAGGAAGCGCTTTAGCGCCCCCTCCGCCCTCGCTCGCTCATCCGGCTTGACTGCGCCCTGCTGCGCCGAACTGCTGCCGACTGCAATCGCCTTGTCGGCGTGAATGCTGCTTGTACTCATCACACATCTCCTTTAGTGCGGCCGCCAGCACGTAACGATTTAGCGATACTGACCGGCGTACTGCAACACTTTGTCGAGATTGTCCTTGGTCACATAGCCAGGACCGGAGCTGATATGGCGCGGGCCGTAAATCGGCGTCAATCCGTATTCGGCCAGACGCGCCTGGAACTTGGGATTGGCTTTCAACCTGGATTGGATCGTCGTCACGTCGGCGGTTTTGTATTCCTTCATGATGGCCAGCACGGCCACCGGGATGTAGCCCTGCAAGTAAGGTTGCTGGTCAATCGCAAACTGTACCGAGCCATCCTTGATCCCCTTCGCCACTTCCTCCGATAAATCGAAGGTGGCAAACCAGGTCTTGCCTTTCAGCCCCATCTTTTGCAGCGCCCGCAAACTGGGTGCGGCGGAATCCGGCCCCAGCGCCAGTACCGCCTGGGTGCCGGGATTGTTGCGCAGATAGGCGCTGACCTTGCTCTCGATGGCGGTTGGATCTTGACCGGCGTCCAGCGTGGCTTTCTTATAGTCGACGCCAAGCGCATCGGCGAAGCCGCGGCAGCGTTCGAACGAGGATGGGTTGGTCGCGTAATGATTCACGCACAGGAAGGACTTAATGCCGGCCGCTTTGGCCTTTTCGCCGGCGCCCTTGCCGGCATCGTATTCCGGCTGGCCGACGTGCATCAGCGCGCCCAGTTCTTCGCTTTGCTGCTGGCTGCCGGAATTGATCGTGACCAGGGCGATTTTTTTGGCCGTGACATTTTCCATCGATTTTTTCAGCACGCTGAAATCGGCGATGCTGGCAATCACGCCATCGTAATGGCGAGCCGCAGCTTGCTCGATCAAACGCGCCATATCGGCCAGGTCGCCATTCGGCGGATTTCGGTAATCGACGCTGACGTTGAAATCTTCGCCGGCCTGCTTGATCGCATTCTTGATCGTGTTCCACCAGGAGTCGGAATCCGGCGCATGGCTGATCAGCACCAGTTTTTCGGTCGCGGCATACGTCGTGGTGGCGCCAAACGTCGTCGCCAGCGCCGCAACAATCAGGGCATTGCCCAGCCCTCTGCATCTGAGTCTTTGCATAGTCGTCTCCGCATTATTCTATTGTTTGCTTGCGAGGCCGGTCGCCTCTTGCCGACAGCTTGATCGGTACTCAACAATAGAACATGCGCAAATGATATGCAATGTTTTTTCCATTTTATTTTATATTGAAATATTATTTCCAATAATGAGAATATCTTTATAATTGCAGCTCTATGTACAAACAAAAACCGTTGCGGGACAGAGTTTAAGAGCCGCCGGAGCGCGGCGAATTCCTCTGTCCCCAACTGACTAGGACGAACACTATGGCGGAGACCTCTACAGTCGACCAGCTGATGCATCAAATCGCTGAACAATACGCCACGCTTTCCCGGCAGCTCAAGCTGATTGCCAACTATGTCGAGCAACATCGAACCAGCCTGATGCTGGAGAGGATCAGCGATATCGCCGAACACTGCGAAGTGCAACCGTCGGCCATCGTGCGCTTTGCCAAACACTTTGGTTTCAGCGGCTTCAGCGAAATGCAGGCTGTGTTCCGCGATGCCTATACCGCACAAGCGATTCCATCGCAAAACTACCAGCAGCGGATACGCAAATTGATAGCCGCCAAACCGACGCCGCTGACCAGCGGCGCGATGGCGCGCGAATTCATCGATGCCAGCCGCAGCGGGTTGGATGAGCTGTTGAATGGGATGGACGACGCGCAGTTCGAGGCGGCGGTCAAATTGCTGCTGAAGGCCGACAACATTTATGTGATTGGCGTGCGCCGCTCCTTCCCTATCGCCAGCTACATCGTGTACGCGCTGCAGCACACCAATAAGCGGGTCCACTTGTTATCCGGACTGGGCGGCATGTTCCGCGAACAGATACGCAGCGTCGGCAAGAACGACGTCGTGATCGCCATCAGCTTTACGCCGTACGGCAAGGAGACTCAGGCCTGCGTCCGCCTGGCACACCAGCGACAGGCCAAGTCGCTGGTCATCACCGATAGTCAGTTGAGCCCGCTGGCGCGGCATGCGTCGGTATTGTTGACAGTAAAAGAAGGCAGCGCGTTTGCGTTCCGCTCGCTAACCAATGCGATGTGCCTGTGCCAAGCGCTGTTTATCGCATTGGCGTATCGCCTGGAATTGAATGTGGAAGAAACGACTACCGTCGACGATTATGACGAATAATTTTTTGGCAGCGTATTTACAGCTACAGGGCACCTCGAAAAACCGTAGCGAGCGGTTCAAGGTCGGGGCTAGAAGCGCAGTCGTACGACTGTACGGCGAGCATCGCAGCCCCGAGATTGGCGGGTTTGCCAAACTCTGCAGTAGGTTTTCGAGGTGCCCTACAGCAGCACCGGCAATTTCGTCAATAACGATTCACGCAATGCCAGCCCGATGCGGGTCGCCTCCACCGCATCGTCCAGCGTCAACGCCAGCGTTTGCTGCTGCCGTATCGCTTGCACGAAATCAGTGACTTCAGTCAGGAACGCATCCTCAAAACGATCGAAGAAATTTGGCGTGCATTCGTTGCGAATGCCGTGCGCATCGGCGATTTCAAGCCGGTTCTTGCGCGCGTTGCTTCCTACCGTCAGGCGTCCGCCGGTGCCGATAATTTCGGTCATCGTGTCGTGACCATGCGCCATCGTGCGCGACGCATAAAACGTCGCGATCCGGCCGTTTTCAAACTCGCAAACGGCAACGCCGTTATCGACATCCTGAAACTGCTGCAGCTCCTGATGGATGGCTACCACACCGCTGGCATAGACCCGGGTCGGCTGCGGATTACCCAGCAGCCAGCGCGCCAGATCGATATCGTGCACGCTGCAGTCGAGAAAAATGCCGCCGCTGGTCGGTGCGAATTTGACGAAAAACCCATCTGCGTCATATTGATCGCAGGTTTGCGAATGCAGCATGAAGGGCGAACCAATGGCGCCCTGCTGGATTTTTTTATACGCATCCTGATAGCTGGCGTCAAAACGTCGCACAAAACCGATCATGACTTTCAACTGTGGATGGCGTGCAGCTTCCGCAGTAACACGACGACAATCGTCCAGATTCAGCGACAAGGGCTTCTCGCAAAACACGTGCTTGCCGGCCCGCAGCGCTTGAATGATTTGATCCGCATGCAAGGATGTCGGCGTCACCAGGAACACCGCGTCGAGGCCGTCATGCGCCAGCAAGGCTTCGACATCGTTATACAGATGCACGGTTTGAAGTGCATCGCGGGCCCATTCAAGCTCAGCCGCCAGCGGACTGCAGACCGCAACCAGCGCAGCGCCGGGAACATAGCGCAGCAGATTTTCCGCGTGCCGCTTTCCCAATCGTCCAAGGCCGACGACACCGACTTTGAGCTTGGTTGTACTGCTTGTTGCGGGCGTCATTTCGACAACTCGATTGTGCGATTCTCGCGCCACGACAAAGTCGCCGCTTCGGCCAACTGCAAGGCTTTGACGCCGTCTTCGATGGTGGTGCGCACCGGGACCCGATTCACCATCGCATCCAGGAAGTGCGCGATTTCGCGCGCATACGCGGCGCGGTAGCGGTCCAGGAAAAAATGCTCCGGCTTGTCCTGACTGACACTCTGCGCAGTAGATGCCAGGACCTCGGTCGGCTTGTGGTTCGCGGCTTGCAACATGCCTTTGCTGCCCAGCACTTCAAAGCGCTGATCGTAACCGTAAGCGGCACGGCGGCTGGTATTGATCTGGCACAGGCGGCCGCGCCGGGTACGAATGCTGACCACGGCGGAATCGATGTCCCCCGCTTCTGCAATCGCACTGTCGGTCAGGCAGCTGCCGGTGGCGCTAATGCTGACCGCTTCATCCGCCAGTATCCAGCGGAAAATATCGAAGTCGTGGATCAGCATGTCCTTGAAAATACCGCCTGAACTTTTGATGTAGGAAGCCGGCGGCGCAGCAGGGTCGCGGCTGGTGACGATCAGCATTTCCGGATCGCCGATTTCGCCGGCGGCGAGACGTGTTTTCAGCGCATCAAAGGTCGGATCGAAGCGTCGCTGAAAACCGATCATGCAAGTTACTTTAGCCTCGGCCACGGCACGTGCGCATGCCTGGGCGCGCTCAAGCGACAGATCGACCGGCTTCTCGCAGAAGATCGCTTTGCCGGCGGCCGCCGCACGCAAAATCAGGTCGGCATGGGTATCGGTGCTGGACGCGATCAGCACCGCGCCGACCGCCGGATCGGCTAATGCGCGCTCGATGTCCGCCACCTGCGCACCATGCTGGGCCGCCAACTCTTGCGCCGCCTGCGGATTGACATCGCTGACATATTTGAGCCTGGCGCCGGCTTGCAGCACCAGGTTGCCGGCATGGATTTTACCGATACGGCCTGCGCCGAAAATTGCCACGTCAATCATGTCTTGCCCCCGTTGATAGTCATGCTGCGGTTTTCCCAATTGTAGGCACGAATATCAATAATGAAAACAAATTTCTGTTTTATTTTTATGCGGAATATTTATTGCATACGCGAAGATTCCTTTATTCCAGAAATACGGGATGACGTAAAAAAAGCCTCGCTGATTAATCAGCGAGGCTTTTTTCGAACCTGAAGCGGCAAACGCTAGCAGCTATCAGGCTCCGACTTCTTCGGTCGAGAATTATCTCGACTCGCCTTTCTTGCTCCACGCTTCCAGTTGATGCGGACGCAGGCTGTCGTATTCTTCAAACGGCTGATGAATCCATGGATTGGTCGGCAGGTAATCAACGTAGAAATCCGGCTTGATCGAAGAGCAGCCCTTCCACCAGATGACCGCCGACTTGACCTCGGTGACCGGCTCATAATTTTCCTTGAGGTGACGCAGCACTTTATCCAGCGTGACGCCGGAATCCACCAGGTCGTCCACCACCAGGATTTTGCCGGCCAGCGTGCCGCGACTCATCGTGATGTGCTTGCCGATGTCGAGTTCGCTGCGTACGGTGCCCGCTTCTTCGCGGTAAGAGCTGGTGGACAGGATCGCCAGCGGCACATCGAAAATGCGCGAGAAAACGTCACCGGGGCGCAAGCCGCCACGTGCCAGGCACAGGACTTGATCGAACTTCCAGCCGGAGGCGTGGACATTCAGAACCAGCTTTTCAATTACACGGTGATATTGTTCCCACGAGACCCACAGGTCCTTATCGTCTGATGTATTCATACTTATTATTTATTTAAATGGATGACGCAAAACAATGGTTTCTTCACGGTCTGGACCGGTCGACACCATGTCGATCGGCACGCCGACCAAGGCCTCGATGCGCGCGATGTAGGCACGGGCGTTGGCAGGCAACGCGTCCATAGACTTGGCGCCGACGGTAGATTCGGTCCAGCCCGGCATTTCTTCGTAAATCGGCTGGCACAGCGCTGCTTCTTCTGCGCCGACCGGGAAGATATCGACGGTCTTGCCGTTGAGCGTATAGCCGGTACACAATTTCAGCGTTTCCAAACCATCCAGCACGTCCAGCTTGGTCAGGCACATGCCGGATACACCGTTAATTTGCACCGAACGCTTCAACAATGCGGCGTCGAACCAGCCGCAACGACGGGCACGGCCGGTGACGGTGCCGAACTCGTGACCGATGCTGGCCAGATGCTTGCCTACGCCTTGATCTGTCGGCAGTTCGGATGGGAACGGGCCCGAACCGACACGCGTGGTGTACGCCTTGGTGATGCCCAGGATGTAGTGCAGCATATTGGGACCGACGCCGCTGCCTGCGGCGGCGTTGCCGGCGACGCAGTTACTCGATGTGACGAACGGATAGGTGCCGTGATCGACGTCCAGCAAGCTGCCTTGCGCACCTTCGAACAACAGGCTGGCGCCATTGTTATAGGCGGCATAAAGCGCGCTCGATACATCGGCCACCATCGGCGCCAGACGCGGCACGGTTGCCAGCGCATCGTCCAGGGTCTTTTGGAAATCGACTGCCGGCGCCTTCAGATAATTCGTCAGTACGAAATTATGGTAGTCGAGGTTGGCTTCCAGCTTCTCTGCAAAACGCTTCTCGTTGAGCAGGTCGGCGACACGGATCGCGCGCCGAGCAACCTTGTCTTCATACGCCGGGCCGATACCCTTGCCGGTAGTACCGATCTTGGCTTCGCCGCGCGCCGCTTCGCGCGCTGCATCCAGTGCAGTGTGGTAAGGCAGGATAATCGGGCAAGCCTCGGAGACCTTCAGGCGCGATGCGACTTCAACTCCGGCAGCCTGCAGTTTGTCGATCTCGCGCAGCAAATCGGGGACCGACAACACCACGCCATTGCCGATATAGCAGGCGACATCAGGGCGCATAATGCCGGACGGGATCAGCTGCAATGCCGTCTTCTGACCGCCGATGACCAATGTGTGGCCAGCGTTATGGCCGCCTTGAAATCGCACAACTGCTTGTGCGTGATCAGTCAGCCAATCGACGATCTTGCCTTTTCCTTCGTCGCCCCATTGGGTGCCAATGACAACGACGTTTTTTGCGGTGCTTTTCTGTAACATCACTTAGTCCAAATTTTTGATAATCCAGTTTCCATTTTCGAGTACGACCGCACGGTCGCAATCGAACTCGTCTTGATCGTTTTCATGGCCGGGCAGACTCTGGATCACAACTTCCCCAGCCTTGCGCAATTCAACGATCTTTTCCTTCAAACCTGCTTCTACTCCCCAAGGCGCGTGAATCACGCGCTTGCGTTCTGCTGCCGGGATCAGGCGCGCCAATTCCCGCAAATCCATCGAGAAACCGGTCGCCGGACGCGAACGGCCAAAGGCTGCGCCCACGTCATAACGACCACCACGCGCCAGTGCGTTCGGCAAGCCGGGTACGTAAGCCGCGAAGATCAAGCCGCTTTCGTAATGATATCCACGTAAATCGGCCAAATCGACAGTAACGCAATCTTTACCGGCTTCTTCCGCCAGTTTTTCCAGTTCATCCAGCGCCTTGATAATCTCGGGCAATGCCGGCAACACTTGCCGTGCACGCTGCAGCACGCTGGCGTCACCGTACAAGCCGGGCAACTCCAGCAACGCCGCCCGCGTCGCCGACGCATAGTGCAGGCTGATGGCCTTCAGGCCTGACATATCCTTGGCTTCGAGCAGCGCAACCAGTTCGATTTCGTCTTGTTTTGCGGCATCGTCACCGGCAATAATCGTCCGCAATATGCCGACATGACATAGGTCCAGGCGCACTTGCGTCATGCCAACCAAGGCCAGTGTCGCCAGCGCCAGTTGTTGAATTTCGGCATCGGCCTCCAGCCCGGCGTGACCATAAATCTCGGCCCCGATCTGCAGCGGCTCACGCGTTGCATGCAAGCCGGATGGACGGGTATGCAATATGCTGCCGGCATAGCACAAGCGGGTAACCGACTCGCGATTGAGCAAATGCGCATCGATACGCGCGACCTGGGTTGTCATATCGGCGCGAATGCCGAGCGTGCGTCCGGACAACTGGTCAATCAGCTTGAAGGTCCGCAGGTCGGTGTCCTTGCCGGCACCGGCCAACAGGGACTCCAGGTATTCCAGCATCGGCGGCATGACCAACTCATAGCCGTAGAGTCTGAAATTATCAAGAATCAACCGTCGCAAGTCTTCGATCTTGCGCGCCTCCGACGGCAAGACGTCAGCGATATTTTCGGGGAGAAGCCAATTTGGCATAGGAAAAATAAATCAACAAAAAAAATTTCGCTCCAGAATCGACTGAGGAGTCAGCCGATGCCAGAGCAACATCATCAGGCATTCAGGATAGCGTGGAATCGAGTAAAGACCAGTATTGTCGCCTAAAAAAACAAGGAATGGCGCCTCAATCGAGGGCGCCATTCCCACATAGCCGGTTACAAACTCTTATGACCGATATGATCTTTGCTTACTTTACGGCAGCACCGCCAGCCGAGCTCCGGAAATACTTGAAGAATTCCGAGTTTGGATCGACCACCATCAAGTCCTGCTTGTTCTTGAAGCTGGCACGATAAGCTTCAAGGCTGCGGTAAAACTTGTAGAACTCGGGATTTTGACCAAATGCCTGGGCGTAAATTTGCGAAGCTTTGGCATCGCCTTCACCACGCATTTTTTCTGCTTCGCGATATGCTTCGGCCAAAATCACTGTGCGTTGCTTGTCAGCATCGGCACGAATCTTTTCCGAGTCGGCAGAGCCGGTTGAACGCAATTCGTTCGCCACCCGCGCCCGCTCGGACTTCATACGATCATAAACCGAGGCATTGATTTGATCGACATAATCGACTCGCTTCAGACGCACATCGATAATATCGACGCCGATCTGTTTTGATTCGTCTTCAACTTTTTTGCGAATCGCTTCCATTACCTTGCCGCGCTCGCCGGAAATCACTTCGCGCACAGTGCGTTTGGTGATTTCATCATTCAGCGCAGCCTTGACGATCTGCGACATACGATCCTGTGCGCGCTTCACATCTCCGCCAAAACTGACGAAATACAATTTCGGATCAGTAATACGCCATTTGACAAAGGCGTCGATCAGGATATTCATCTTCTCTGCCGTGATGAAACGATCCGTATCGGGCGAGTCTATCGTCAGAATCCGTTTATCCAGGAACAATACATTCTGAAATGGCGGCGGCAACTTAAAGTGCAAACCAGGTTCATTAATGACCTGTTTCACTTCACCGAAAGCAAACAGAATGGCGTATTGACGTTGATCAACTATGTAGATTGTCGAAAACAACATCGACAAGCCGATAAACGCGAATATTGCCAATGAAATGAGGCGATTCATTATCGGCCCTCCCGATCACGGGATTCACGATTGCGGGAGCGTTCATCCATTGCCCCCCGGGAATCAGGCGAAGTAACAGCGTCTTTCGCAGGCGGTATGGTTGTTGCCGGACTCAGCGATGAATTGCCGCCGACAATACCTGATGCAGCACTAGCTGATGATTGTGCAATCAGCTTATCCAACGGCAAATACAATAAATTGCTACCGCTCTTGGCATCAACCATGACTTTAGTCGTGTTCGCAAAAATCTGTTGCATAGTATCGAGGTACATCCGGTCCCTGGTCACTGCAGGCGCTTTTTGATATTCAGTCAGAACCTGCTTGAAACGCGAGGCATCGCCTTCCGCATTAGCGGTAACCCGGGCGCTGTATGCTTCTGCCTCTTGCAATAAGCGAGACGCTGCACCACGCGCCTTTGGAATCACATCGTTAGCGTAAGCCTGGCCTTCATTTTTCTGACGCTCACGGTCTTGCCCTGCTTTGACTGCATCATCAAAAGCTGCCTGCACTTGCTCCGGAGGTTGCACCCCTTGCATCGTGACATTGGTAATTTGTACGCCGGCTTTGTAGCGATCCAGAATTTGCTGCATCAACTGGCTGGTATCCAAGGCCACTTTTTCACGGCCTTCATAAAGCACAAAATCCATCTTGCTCTTGCCGACGATTTCACGAATCGAAGTTTCCGCTACCTGACGTACAGCTTCTTCCGGATCGCGGTTATTAAAAATCCAGTCGGAAGCACTTTTCAGGGTGTATTGAACAGCAAACTGGATATCGATAATATTTTCATCATCAGTCAACATCAGCGCTTCTTTAGGTTGTTTGTTTTTTGCGTTGGCACGATATCCAACCTCAACCGTACGCACCTGGGAAACATTCACAATTTCGTGATTTTGAATCGGATACGGCCAGCGCCAGTTAAAACCGGCCGTCGTCGAGTGACTGTACTTGCCAAAGGTCATCACCACAGCGGTCTGACCTTCTTGCACGGTAAAAAAACCACTCGCCAACCAAAGCAACGCCACTGCGACCGCAATTGCACCGGCGCCGATTCCGGCCCCCTTCATACCCGGGATAAAGCCGCCGCCATTGAAGTCGCCGCCACTGCCGCCGCTATTTTTATTGCCAAGCAGGCGATTCAAGCGCTGATTAAAGTCTTGCCACAACTTATCCAGATCCGGAGGGCCGTTGTTTGGCTTTTTGCCGTCATTATCTTGCTTGTTATCATTTTGCGAATTACGACCCCATTGCGGATCATTCAACGAAAATTTCAAACCAAGTTTTTTGAATAGGGAACCAAGCATTCGATCGTTATCCAGCTTTAAGTAAGGAAATAATGGGTTGGAATGCTCGTAAGAGGCGCTTAAATTAGAGTTGCTTAAATATGCGTATTTTGAACGTCCGCAGCTTCTATTGGAACGATTTCTACAGCATTATTTTTTGTCACATACTCAGCGATAGCCTGGCGCAATAAGTCTAGGCCAGTGCCCTTTTGGGCGCTAATAAAAACACGTTGGATTTTATCATACTCATCACGCTGGACTGCCGGCTCCAGGTCCGCTTGGTCAATCTTGTTCCATACCAAAATCTGCGGAATATGGTCAGCGCCGATCTCTTTCAATACCAGATTGACCTGTTCGATTTGCTCCATGCGAGTTGGGCTAGCGGCGTCCACCACGTGCAATAGCAAGTCGGCATGAATGGTTTCTTCCAGCGTTGCCCGAAATGCTGCAACCAATTGATGCGGCAATTCGCGAATAAAGCCGACCGTATCGGAAATCACCACGCTTCCTACTTCACCCAGATAAACTCGTCTGGAGGTTGTATCCAGGGTTGCAAAAAGTTGATCCGCCGCATATACGCCAGCTTTAGCCAACGCATTAAACAAGGTTGACTTGCCTGCATTGGTATACCCCACCAACGATATCGAAACAGTGGCACTGCGACCGCGCGCCCGTCGTTGAGTCGCGTGTTGCCGATGCAGCTTGTCCAGCCTTGCTCGCAACGCCTTAACACGATCACCCAACAAACGACGGTCGGTCTCCAATTGCGTTTCACCGGGACCACGCAAGCCAATACCGCCCTTTTGCCGTTCCAGATGGGTCCAGCCGCGTATCAGCCTGGTTGCCAGATGCTGTAATTGCGCCAGTTCGACCTGCACCTTACCCTCATGACTCTTGGCACGTTGCGCAAAGATATCCAGGATAAGGCTGGTACGGTCCAGAACCCTTACTTTTAAAACGCGTTCGAGATTACGCTGCTGGGCTGGCGACAGCGCATGATTGAAGATGACGATTTCGAGCTCGTGATCGAGCACTGCATCGGCAATTTCTTGCGCTTTACCAGAACCAACGAATAAGGCGGCGTCCGGGCTGCTGCGCTTGCCGGTGATCGTGACGACTGGGATCGCTCCCGCAGACTTGGCCAGCAGAGCCAGCTCATCGAGACTTGCGGCAAAGTCGCCTTTGCCGAAGTCCACCCCGACTAGCGCTGTGCGCATACGAACAATCGTGTGGCTGCATTAAAAGGCAGCAAATGTTTACTCTGCTTCAGATTCAAGATTGAGATTGACAGCGCGAGCAGGAACAACGGTTGAGATGGCGTGCTTGTATACCATTTGGGTAACGGTATTACGCAGCAGAACGACGTATTGATCAAAGGATTCAATATGGCCTTGAAGCTTGATGCCGTTTACCAGATAGATGGAAACTGGAACATGTTCTTTGCGCAAGGCGTTCAGAAACGGGTCTTGTAACAATTGCCCTTTATTACTCATGGATACTCCACTGTGTTGTTGTGATTAGAGGTCAAACGCAAACCGCAAATCAATTTGATTCCAAGCGAATGACTTGGTGGTTGTATAACGAATGTAAACGATTTTCACATTTACCGCCAATGGAAAAATTACTTTTCCTGGCGCGCATATGGGTTCCGACTGGAGCGGAACTCGATGCGTAATGGAGTCCCAACCAGCGAAAAAGTTTCTCGAAAATGCTTCTCAAGGTAACGCTTATAGTTATCCTCAATTGATTCCAGCGCATTGCCGTGGATGACGACGATAGGTGGATTTTGCCCGCCTTGGTGGGCATAACGCAGCTTTGGACGAATCGAACCCTTGCGGCGCGGTTGCTGGTGCTCCACTGCTTCGATTAATGCACGCGTCAGTTTTGGCGTTGTCAAATTCGACATTGCCGCCGCATATGCTGAATCAATCGACTTCATCAGAGGCGTAATTCCGGTCGACTTCAATGCTGAAATAAAATGAAATTTCGCAAATGACAAGAAGTTCAGCTTGCGGTCCATGTCCATCTTGATCTCGTCACGACGGTCGCTGGTCAAGCCATCCCATTTATTCACGCCGACTACTAGCGCCCGCCCCGTTTCCAGGACAAAACCGGCGATATGGGCATCTTGCTCCGATATATCTTGTTGCGCATCCAATAGCAGCAGGACCACATTGGCTTCCGAGATCGACTGTAAAGTCTTGACCACCGAAAATTTCTCGATCGCCTCAAAAACCTTACCGCGACGACGGATACCGGCGGTATCGATCAAGGTGTATTGCTTGCCGTCGCGTTCGAATGGAATTTCAATCGAATCGCGAGTGGTGCCAGGCATATCGAACGCAATCACACGTTCTTCGCCCAGCAAAGTATTGACCAGCGTGGATTTACCTACATTGGGTCGCCCTACGATTGCGATCTTGACCCCCCGCTCTTTCGCGTCAGGCTCGTCCACCTCTGGCGGACGCTGTGCAAATGCCAAGTCGAGCGACTCTTCCACCAGATCGACAACACCATCGCCATGCGCCGCGGAAATAACATACGGATCGCCCAAACCCAACTCGTAAAACTCCGCTGTTACCGAAGTGTATTTCATGCCTTCGGATTTATTGACCACCAGCATGACCGAACGACCGGACTTGCGCAGAAAATCGGTAATGGTCTTGTCGTGCGGCGTTAATCCCTGACGGCCGTCGACAATAAAAACAACCACATCCGCTTCCGCCACAGCCTGCTTGGTCTGCTTGGCCATTTCATGCATGATGCCGTCTTTGGCAACCGGTTCGAATCCGCCAGTGTCAATCACCAGGAATGGCCGTTCACCGACTCGGCCTTCGCCATAATGGCGGTCCCGCGTCAACCCAGGCAAATCGGCCACCAAAGCGTCACGCGAACGGGTCAGGCGATTAAATAACGTCGATTTGCCGACATTGGGACGTCCTACAAGTGCAATTACTGGCTTCATTAAATTGTTACTCTGTCGCAAATGCGATCAATGTTCCTGCTTTGGTTTGAAAAATCACATTAGAACCCGCTACTACCGGATTTGGCAGAATTGCGCTGCTGTCTGCGCGTATACGTCCAATTAATGCACCGTCTTCACGCGACAGGAAATGAATATACCCCTCATAGTCACCAACCACCACGGCTCGCCCCAATACAATCGGGGTAGTCAGCACACGATTCGCCAACTGGTTGTTGCGCCACACTACCGCACCGCTATCAAGAGTGAACGCGGTCACGGCAGCATGCTCGTCTGCCGCATAAACGTTACGATCATCAGCGCCTACACCGACATCGCTGGAGAAAGGCTTGACCCAATGGGCGGTTCCGCTACCGGCATCAAAACAGCCGACCCGACCTTGATAGGCGACAGCGCACACGTCGCGGCCGATCAGAACCGGCATGCCGGAAGCATCGGCAACGCGTTCCAGCTCGGTTGTCCCACGCGGATCGCCAATCGCCATTTCCCACCATGGGCCGCCATTAGTCAAATTCAAGGCTGACAATCTGCCACCTGGCAATGCTACGAAAGTTGCTTGCGGCACGATCAAAATGCCGGGAGCCGAACGCAAAGTCAGCGGCGGGAGAGTACGCAGTACAGCCCAACGACGCTCGCCCGTCTCAGCATCAAAAGCAACGATGCGATTATCCTGACTGCGCACGATCACCAATCCCTGGCCAACAGCCGGCGCAGACAAGATCTCGCTTGACGCTTGCGCCCGCCAGCGTTGCTTGCCTTGCGCATCAAAAGCCAGCACTACGCCCTTTTCGCCAGCCACAGCCACCGTAGTACCGTCGCTGCCGACACCGCCGGTCAAATGCATGCCGGCATCGATACGCCAGGTAGCAACGCCAGTTGCGGCATTGACGCGCGTGATAACACCATCTGCTGAAGCAGCATAGACACTATCCTCAGCCACTGCAGGCGCGAAAGCAAAGGTTGATGCGTTCCCAACGGATAAAGTCCAAGCCGGACGTACCTTCAATGTTTGGGTGAACTCAAGCAATGGCGCCGGCGGATTGCTTGGCGTCTTACCGGAGAATAGTGAACAGCCTCCCAATACCAACAACGCACAAGCAGATACAAGCTTTACTGCACTACGCATATTCTTCCTTTTTTGGATTATCAGACCGCAGCTTTTGCTGGTGCCCCACCAATAGCATCAAGCTTCAATTGAATCAGTTGGCGGCCAGGATTGTGACTCTCCATCTTATCCAGGGCCAATTGATACGCGGCGCGCGCGTCGTCGAGCTTATTTTGCGCGACGAGGATATCGCCTTTACGATCTGCCACGGCGCTGGCAAACGAGGCCGGAACATCACCAGCGAGAATCTTAAGGGCGTCATCGTAAGCCTTCTGGTCCAGCAGGATTCCTGCCAGCCGGATTTTTGCGATGGCCTTGTATTCTTCTTCCCGACCATGATCGACGACCCATTGCAACTGCGCCTTTGCACCGTTCAGGTCATTCGCATCAAACGCTGTCTTGGCTGCGGATAATGCAGCCATTTGGGCGTAAGCCGTACCGCCAAATTTCTGCTGCACATCACTTGCGACACGCTGAACCTTGGCATTGTCTTTGGTCGTCACCGCCTTTTGCAACTCTTCATAGAGTTGCGATGCCTGCACAGCCTGATTCCGTTGATAGTAGTTCCAGCCAGACCAAGCTGCATAAGCGGACAATGCGATGATCAACACCCAAGTCGTCAGATTGCCGAATTTATTCCACCAATCTTTAAGCGTTGCCAGTTGTTCCTGTTCGTCGAGATCGAATGCCATATGATTTTATTTTAGTGATGATAATGAATGTGTTGATGATCGCCATGATCATGGTCGTCATTGCCGACGATCTGATCCACCAGATAATCGGTCACCGCGTCGAACGGTACGACACTTTGGTTGTTGCCCTTATCGACGCTGTCGTCAGCGGCGCGCAGGATTTTTACCGAAGCTGTATTGTTGGCGACTTCATCCTCGCCAATAATGACGGCGTACGCCGCGCCGCTTGCGTCAGCGCGTTTCATCTGCGATTTGAAGCCGCCACCGGCATTAGCCGAAGCGCAATGTAGCACAACATCCAGCCCAGCGTTACGCAGCCGCTCTGCCAACACGAACGATTGCAGCTGTGCCGCCTCTCCCTGATGCACCAGATAGACGTCACACTCGTTGCGCGAAGCCTGTTCGCCGTTGGCGCGCATCAGTTCGAGCAAACGTTCGACTCCCATCGCAAAACCGCAGGCCGGCGTAGGTTTGCCGCCAAACATTTCCACTAGCGGATCGTAGCGTCCGCCGCCACATACTGTGCCTTGCGAACCGAGTTGATCGGTAACCCATTCAAATACGGTGCGGTTGTAATAATCCATACCGCGCACCAGGCGCGGATTGATGGTGAAAGGAATATTGTTGTGATTCAGGATTTTTTGTACGCCTTCGAAATGCGCACGCGATTCTTCGCCCAAATAAGAGAGCAATTGCGGAGCCCCGTTGACCATCTCCTGCATCGTCGGATTCTTGGTATCGAGAATGCGTAGCGGATTGGAGTGCAAGCGGCGCTGGGCATCGGCATCCAGCAAATCCTTGTGCTGCTCAAAGTAGGCAATCAATGCTGCCCGATGCTGCATGCGCTCATCCGCATCACCAATCGAGTTCAATTCCAATCTAATGCCCTGCAGGCCAAGATCGTCCCAAAGCCGTTGGCACAACATGATTAATTCCGCATCGATGTCCGGGCCGGTAAAACCGATGGCTTCCGCACCAACCTGGTGAAATTGACGATAACGTCCGCGCTGCGGCCGCTCATGCCGAAACATTGGACCGCTATACCAGAGTCGCTTGGGGCCGTCGTAAGTCAAATTGTGCTCGATCGCCGCACGCACCACGCCGGCAGTGCTTTCCGGCCGCAGCGTCAGGTTGTCGCCATTCATCGAATCGATGAACGAGTACATTTCCTTTTCAACGATATCGGTCACCGCGCCCAGCCCGCGTGCAAACAACGCGGTAGGCTCGACGATCGGCGTACGAATTTTCTGAAAACCGTAGCTCTTCAGTACCGATTCCACCGTATTTTCGAACAACTCCCACAGTGCCGCATCGGCAGGCAGGATATCGTTCATGCCTTTGACACCAACGATTTTTTCGGCTTTCTTGTTTTCTGACATTCTTCTTCGATGCTCGCTCGAGTAATAATTAATCTTTACGGATTTGGCGTGATGCCAAGGCCAGCTGACGCAGTTTCAACGCAAAGTTACAATGCCTGTCGACCGTAATGGCTCTTCACGTATTCCAGCACCACGGCTTGAAATTCTTCTGCAATACGTTCGCCGCGCAGCGTCAGTTTCTTTTCACCGTCAATGAATACTGGTGCGGCGGGCGATTCGCCAGTACCGGGCAGACTGATACCGATGTTGGCATGTTTGGACTCACCGGGACCATTCACAATACATCCCATCACCGCCACGTTCATCCCTTCGACACCGGGATATTCCTTCTTCCAGACCGGCATCTGGTCGCGCAGATAAGTTTGGATCTTATCGGCCAGATCCTGAAACACGGTCGAAGTGGTACGACCGCAGCCAGGGCAGGCAATCACCATTGGCGCAAATTTTCGCAAACCCATGGTTTGCAAAATTTCTTGCCCGACTACCACTTCCTTGGTGCGATCACCGCCTGGCTCCGGCGTCAGCGAAATACGGATGGTATCGCCAATCCCCTCTTGCAACAGCACTGACAATGCCGCCGTCGACGCCACAATCCCTTTGCTGCCCATGCCTGCTTCGGTCAGTCCCAGATGCAGCGGATAGTCGCAGCGACGAGCCAGTTCACGGTACACGGCGATCAAATCCTGGACGCCCGAAACCTTGCACGACAGGATGATGCGGTCAGCAGCCAGCCCTAACTCCTCCGCTTTGCGTGCATTCTCGACAGCGGAGGTAACCAATGCCTCGTACATCACCGCCTGCGCCGGCCAAGGCTGGCTGCGCTGTGCGTTTTCGTCCATGATTCGCGCCAGCAATGCCTGATCCAGGCTGCCCCAATTGACGCCGATCCGAACCGGCTTGTCGTACTTGCAGGCGACTTCGATCATTTGCGCAAACTGGGTATCCCGCTTGGCACCCTGGCCGACATTGCCTGGATTGATACGATATTTCGACAATGCCTTAGCACAATCGGGATAGTCGTTCAGCAACGTATGGCCGTTGTAATGGAAATCCCCAACCAGCGGCACGTCGATTCCCATCTTATCGAGCTGCTCGCGAATCGCAGGTACGGCTGCAGCCGCCTCAGGATTATTCACGGTAATGCGCACCAACTCGGAACCGGCGCGCGCCAGATCCTTGATTTGAATCGCCGTACCAATCGCGTCAGCGGTATCGGTGTTGGTCATCGACTGCACTACAACAGGGGCACCGCCGCCAATCATGATCCGGCGCTCACCATAGCTGATAACGGCGCCGCGACTGGCGTGCCGGACGCTGGAGCCAGAGGCAATCGGAAGATTCATTGGCGGCATGCGGCCATCCTTTCAAAAGATTCCATGCTTATTTCAGATTTAGTCTGGCCACATTAGTCTTGGAGCCGACTTTCAAATCAACTGGTTCGCCGCGCAAGCTGACATCGACACCGGCCAGATTACCGATAGTCAGCGTTACAGGCTGCGTCATATCGAACGATTCCGAACTACCAGCCTTCACCAGACGGGAAATCAGCACGCTGTTATCAGCACGCTTGATTTCAACCCATGAATCTTGCCTAAATTTCAAACTGAGCTGGTTGTCAACCGCAGGCGCAGGGCTAGTTGGTTGCGGCGGTGCTATAGCACTCGCTTCAACCGGCTCCGGGGCCGCAATTGAACTTGCCGCAGTGGAGGGCTCCAAGCTGTCAACCGGATTGCCCGCCGAAGATTCCGCTGTCGCCGAGGCGGACGGCAATTCAAGCTGCGATACCTTGTCCGCAGTTGCGCTGGCTTGCACCACGACTTTTTCGGCCGATGGCGCGAATGCATTTTGCAGCGCGGGCAATACGTTCATCTTCACCGCTACCCCAATTAGCGCTAACAGCAGAGCTCCGGCAACAAGCCATTTATAAGCAAATTTGCTACGCGTCGCCAATGAAAAACGAGACTCGGGGAAAGGCGTGGACAATCTGTTTTGCGTCGCCAATGTATCAGCTTGCGGAGCTGCCGGAGGCGAAATCATCGCCAGCAAGGAGGCGGATTCCAATCCCAGCAATTTGGCGTAAGAACGAATAAAACCGCGTGTCATGACCATGGTTGGCAACGCGGCATAATTATCTGTTTCGATCGCCTCAATTTGGCGCGGAGCCAGCTTTAAATGGCTGGCAACATCCGTAATCGACCAACCGAGCTGCTTTCGCTTGTCAGACAATAGCGCGCCAGGGGATGTATTGGCGTTGCCCTCATTACCGATACGATCAACTGCCACCTGGTCGGTGGCCGCTGCAGGTATCTGTTCCGACTCAGTCATTAAACGCTCCACGTTGATAGGAAGCGTACTCTGTAGATCCGGCAAAGCGACGGCGCAACTGCGTCACCAAACTTGCCTCTGCTGCACTATCACCCAACTTTCGCTCCACTTTGATTGCTATCCATAGCACCTCTGCGCTTTGCACTTCGTTCTTGGTCACGAGTCCGATATAGAAACGCGCCCGCTCGTAGTCGTTGCGCTCATAAGCCAGTTTCGCCAAATTTGCGTTGGTCAAAGGATTGCTGGGATCAAATTGAAACGCTTGTAGAAAATATCGTTCCGCCGCCGTGGAATCTTTCAATTTCATACTACATACACCGGCATTCGCCAGTGCTTTGGCAGGCGACTGGTAACTACGACTTTTCAGCGCAGTATCGAAATAGGTGAGCGACTCTTTTTCGCGGCTGTTCTGGCATAGAAACCAGCCGTAGTTGTTCAAAAAATCCGGGTTATTGGGGGAGAGTCGAAGTGCATGCTGAAAATTATCTTCAGCTAGCCGGACTTCTCCCATGTCCATATAGATCAATGCACGGACGCTATAGGCATCGGCAAAATCCGGATACGCAATCAGAGCTTGCTTGATTTCGTCGAGTCCGACTTCCAGCTGTCGCTGTTCGTAATATCCAATCGCCAGCTGCAAACGAATAGCAGCACGACGTTGCGCCTCGGTCTGGTCTGAGCTGGTAGGCAGCTCGCGCCGGGCACCGACGTCATTATCGATACCAATTGGTTGATTTGGCAGATTTGCGCAGCCAGTCAAAAGTGACAGCACCGCTGCGGTAATCATGACTCCGCTGTCCCATCGGCCCAGCGTCCAAGCTCTTCGAGTCATCATTGAGACACCTCAATAATGCGGCCGAAATTCTTTCCAAACTTTTGTTGATATTCAGTCATTTTTTGCATACGCTCCTGAACTCGCGTCCGATCTTGTACTTCACCTGCCAGTTGGCCGCAAGCGGCATCAATATCATCGCCTCGCGTTTTGCGAATTGTGGTCACAATACCGGCGTCCATCAAGATTTGTGCAAACGCCTTGATGCGCGGATTATTGGATCGTTTCAACCCTGATTCCGGGAATGGATTAAATGGAATCAAGTTAAATTTACAAGGTACTGCGGTACCGCCGCCATGCCCCTGCACAAGAGCAATCAGTTCGCGCGCATGGGCGTCTGTATCATTGACGTCATCCAGCATGCAATACTCAAACGTAATGAAATCACGCGGCGCAAATTCAAGATAGCGCTTGCAAGCAGCCATCAATTCTCGCAGCGGATATTTTTTATTCAACGGCACCAGGCTGTCGCGCAACGCATCATTCGAAGCATGCAGCGAGACCGCCATCGCCACTGCGCAGTCTTGAGACAATTTGTCTATCATCGGCACCACGCCGCTGGTAGACAGGGTAACGCGCCGGCGCGACAAACCGTAGGCATTATCGTCCAGCATCAACTTCAAAGCCGTCACGGTCGGCTCGTAATTCAATAAGGGCTCGCCCATCCCCATCATCACCACGTTCGTGATCTGACGTTCGCCTTTATGGCCGGGCTCAATACCCTTTGATTTACGCAACTCGAACTCAGCCATCCACAGCTGACCGATGATTTCACCCACCGTCAAATTGCGGCTGAAACCTTGCTTGCCGGTTGAGCAAAAGCGGCAATTAACCGCACATCCGGCCTGCGTTGAAATACACAAGGTTCCCCGATTTTCCTCGGGAATAAAGACCGTTTCTACCGCATTGCCCTGGCCGACATCCAGCAACCACTTGCGGGTGCCGTCAGTCGAGATGTGATCGCTGATCACGGCAGGAGCGGCGATCATGGCCCGGGTCGCCAACTTGTCGCGTAATGACTTGGCTAAATCAGTCATTGCATCAAAATCGTGTGCGCCGAATTGATGGATCCAGCGCAGCAATTGCTTCGCGCGAAACGGCTTCTCACCCAACTCCCCGCAGTAAGCGACAAGTTGTGCGGGATCCAGGTCCAGCAGATTGGTGAGAGCAGTCATCGACATTCCTATATGCACCTATCGCTTGGAGCTCACGAGCTACCAAGCGACAAACTAGTTTAATTATGCAATTAAGCCTTCAACGCAGGGAAGAAGTAAGCGATTTCAACTTTCGCTGCTTCCACTGCATCGGAACCATGAACTGCGTTAGCGTCGATAGAATCGGCGAAGTCAGCGCGAATAGTGCCTTTTTCAGCCTTTTTCGGATCGGTGGCGCCCATCAGGTCGCGGTGCTTCAACACTGCGTTTTCGCCTTCCAGCGCTTGCACGATGACCGGACCGGAGATCATGAAATCAACCAGATCCTTGAAGAAAGGACGCTCGCGGTGCACAGCGTAAAAGCCTTCAGCCTGCTCACGGGACAGTTGCATCATCTGTGCAGCGATGATTTTCAGGCCAGCGCCTTCAAAGCGGGTATAAATTTGACCGATTACGTTTTTTGCGACTGCGTCCGGTTTGATAATCGACAGGGTGCGTTCAATTGCCATCTGAAAAACTCCAATAAAAAGAAAGGGTTAAGATAATTAATAATTCAATCAACCTTTGATTTTAGCACGAAACGCCCGCACAGAATGACACATACCCATGCAGCAGGCTCAATAGAGCTACTTTAGAACCACTTTGATTTTTCATGGTCTGAAGAAAGCATTCCAAGCACAGCATGTTATGCTGGCAACAGTTTTACACCCGAGCCATATCCAAGGAGGTCACGATGAGCCAAAATCTGCAACAAACCTATGCGCCATCCAGTTCCGCGCTAAGCAGCCGCAATCGCGTGTTGCGCAACACTTACTGGCTGCTGGCATTATCTATGCTGCCCACCATTGGCGGCGCATGGCTCGGCGTGCAGATGGACTTCAGCTTCTTCCGAAACAGTCCGCTGATTGGGTTTATGGCCTTTATGGCAGTCGCATTCGGATTCTTTTACGCGATCGAACAAACCAAAAACACTGGCTGGGGAGTCCTGATCCTGCTTGGTTTCACCTTCTTCATGGGCCTGATGCTGTCACGCCTGATTGGTCATACCTTGATCGGATACACCAATGGCGCCTCGCTGATCATGATGGCGTTTGGCGGCACTGCAAGTGTCTTTGCCGTCATGGCGAGCATTGCAACGGTAAGCAAACGCGATTTCTCCAACATGGGCAAATGGTTATTTGCTGGCGTTGTCGTACTACTACTCGCATCCCTGGCCAATGTGTTTTTACAAATACCGGCGCTGTATCTGGCAGTCTCGGTCATTGCAATTGCGATTTTCTCTGCCTATATCCTGTATGACGTGCAACAGATTATCAACGGCGGCGAAACAAATTACATCTCAGCGACGCTGCGCCTGTATCTCGACGTCTATAACATCTTCGTCAACTTACTGTCCTTGCTAGGCATCTTTGGCGGCAATCGAAACTAAGCACCGCAACAAAAAAGCCCCTGAAATCAGGGGCTTTTTTGCATCCAACTCAAACATCAGATCAGATCAAACACCGCAATCGATTCCACATGCGCGGTATGGGGGAACATATTCACCACGCCAGCCTGGCTCAAGCGATAGCCGCCGGGAATCAGCATGCCGGCATCGCGCGCCAGCGTTGACGGATTACATGACACATAGACAATCCGTTTTGGCATGAGTGCGCGGTCAATCGCAGCCAACCCCACAATTGCCTCACATACTGCCGCAGCTCCCTCGCGTGGCGGATCGATCAGCATCCGATCAAACTTGCCGAGCGCGACCAAGTCCTCAGAAGTGGCATCGAATAAATTGCGGCAATAAAAAGTGGTTTTGTCAGCCAGTTGATTGACTTTGGCATTCTCGCCGGCACGCTCGATCAATGCCTGACTACCCTCGATGCCGACCACTTGCCGTACTTGGGTCGCAATCGGCAGGGTGAAATTTCCCAATCCGCAAAACAAATCGGCCACACGCTCATCCGGCTGCGCATCCAGCAGTCGCAATGCTCGCGCCACCAGCACGCGATTAATCTGATGATTCACCTGGGTGAAATCAGTCGGCTTGAAAGGCATGCGCACGTTAAATTCCGGCAGCGTGTAATGCAGCTCTTCTTGGGCCGGATAAAACGGATAAGCGGTGTCAGGGCCGCCCGTCTGCAACCACCAATTGACTTGATACTGATCCGCGAACGCCTTCAATTTGACTTCATCGTCAGCGCTTAACGGCGCCATGATGCGCAACACCATCACCGTGACCTTGCCCTGCTCGCCTTCACCGACTGCCAACTCAATCTGGGGCAAGTGCTCGATTATCGTCAGAGATCCAATCAATGCGCGCAAGGGCACCAGCATTGCCGACACATTGGGCGGCAATATGTCGCAGGTTTTCATGTCGGTGATGAAGGACGACTTACGCTCATGAAAACCGACCAGCACCCCGCCCTTTTTTGGCACGTTACGTACTGAAATCCGCGCCCGATAACGATAACCCCAAGTCGGTCCATAAATCGGACGCAACATGGTTTCGGCCTTGACCTTGCCGATGTGCCATAAGTTATCTTCGAGTACGCGCTGCTTGATCGCCACTTGCGCCGCTGGTTCCAGATGTTGCATGGCGCAGCCGCCGCAGATGCCAAAAACCGCACAGCGTGGCTCGACTCGCATTACTGATTCGCGATGCAAGGCGGTCATGGTGGCGGCTTCCCAATTAGCCTTCTTGCGAAAGGATTGGAAGCTGACTCTTTCGCCAGGTAATGCGCCCTCGACAAAGATGACTTTACCCTGGCTGCCGTCTTCATTCTGCAAATGGCCGATGCCGCGCGCATCCATGTCGAGCGACTTAATTTCGATAGTGTCTTGTTGCATAGGAACGAAAATGCGGTGATATGCCGCTGATGATGAGCGACAAAGAAAAATAAGAATGACTGAGAATATGAACTGCGCAGGATTATAGCGTCATGAGGCGCTCAAGAGCCGTTATGCGGCATAACAGCTCTAGAGGAAGGCATCCTTGCCAACTCCCTTGGAACCCAGCAGGCGCTTGAGCTTGAGTAGTGCTTCCTGCTGAATCTGGCGTACCCGCTCACGAGTAACGCCTATTTCGGCAGCCAGTTCTTCCAGCGTGGACGGATCGTCGTTGTCCAGGCCGAAGCGGCGCATGATCACGTTCCGCTGTTTATCAGTCAGTTTCTCCAGCCAGACACGCACCAGGATCGACATTTCCTGTTGCTCGGCACGGGAATCGGGATTTTCCTCCGACGCGCTCGGCAACAAGTCCATCAGACTGGCTAACGGATCCTGGTCCAACGGCGCATCGAGCGATGTCGCATGCTCTGACAGCGCCAGCACATCCTGTACATCTTCGACCGGCCGGCCCACCAAGTGCGCGATGTCTTCCGCGGTCGCGTCTTTTCCGTCGTGATGCTGCGCTTCCAGATGGTACTTGGCGCGCAGGATCTGGTTCAGTTCGCGCACCATGTGCACCGGCAGCCTGACGGTACGCGCCTGGTTCATGATTGCGCGCTCGATGCTTTGACGAATCCACCAGGTGGCGTAAGTAGAAAAACGGAAACCGCGCTCTGGCTCGAATTTATCAATCGCGCGCATCAGGCCGAGATTGCCCTCCTCGATCAGATCGAGCAAGGCCACGCCGCGGTTGATATAGTGTTTTGCAATGGAGACGACCAGGCGCAGATTGTGCTCGATCATTTTCTGCCGAGCCTCGAAATTCCCTTGCTTTGCCAAAGTCGCGAAATTGACCTCTTCCGCTACAGACAATAGCGGCCGGGTTCCGATCTGGTTCAGATAGTGCTGCGTGGTGTCGGTAGAAAGCTCGGCAGCCAATACCTTTTTCAGCTCATCGACGCCATCGATCACCACCACCACGCCATCAACAATGACCTCATCGTCCGCATCAGCGTCAGACTCAGCGACGACGGTATCTACATCGTCATCATCGTGAACATCATCAGACAACCTCTCCGATGCCGTGTCATTTTGATCATCTGTATGATCTATCGTCCGTTTGGTCATTTATCGATTGGGTAAAAATTTGGATGGATCGACAGGTTTGCCTTGTTGGCGGATTTCGAAGTGCAGCTTGACTGCATCACTGTCCGAATTCCCCATTTCGGCAATCTTCTGGCCCTTGTTAACCGTCTGCCCTTCTTTCACCAAGATGGTCTTATTATGCGCGTATGCAGACAGCAGGTTGCTAGTATGTTTGACGATGACTAAATTACCATAGCCGCGAATGCCACTGCCTGCATACATCACCTTGCCGCTGGCGGCAGCAACTACAGTTTGCCCACTCTTGCCGGAAATATCGATACCCTTTTTGCCTTGGTCGAAACTGCCGACTTGCTTGCCTTCAGCCGGCCACATCCAGACCACACGTTCTTCGTCGCCAGCTGCCGCTGCCGGTGTCGTCGCCGGCGCAACTAGCGGCGTCACCACCTTGTCATTGGCTTTCGGCGTTTCTACCGTCGGCCCAGAATCCGGCTTTTGCAATTCCGCCAGAGCGCTCTCGGAATAAGGCCGTTTGTCGCCGCGCGGAGCGACCTTATTGCCGCCGTTGCTGCTACTGCTGCCATTGCCGGAAGACGGCGCAGAAGTCAGCGGCCTTACCTCGACGCCGGAATTGACCGCGATATTGCCGACCTGCGCACCGTTCGCAGAACTTCCATCAGGAGGCTGCACCCGCAGTACCTGGTCCACCTTGATGTCATTGGCATTCTCCAGCTTGTTCCAAACAACGATGTCGCGATAGCTTTGCCCAAACTCCAGTGCGATCCGGTATAAGGTATCGCCTTTTTTTACGGTGTAATAACCGCGCCCTTCCGCTGCCCGCGGCGCGTCGGACGTGACACCGGTTGTTGCGGTGCCGGTGCCGCCTGGTCGCCGTTCGACAACTGGAGCAGGACTACGCGGAGTGGTACACGCGGCAAGTGTGCCGACCATTATTCCCAAGACTATAAAGCGAGTTTTCTTCATTCTCATTACATTTAGTATGTGCGACGCTGTCGCTGATTATTTGTCAATTCGTTTCGCCAAATTCAGCGTTAAGCACTATTTAGGCCGTCCCTGCACGCAACGGCACAAAACGACAATCCTCCAGTGTGGTGCTGGTCCAATCAAATTCACCTACCCGCTGAATGAGTTGCAGTACTTGATGATGAGAACCCACTGGTGCCACCAAGCGACCGCCAATCGTCATTTGGTCCAATAATGCCTGCGGCACTTCAAGGCCGGCTGCAGCCAGAATGATACCGTCGAAAGGCGCAACTTGTGGGAGTCCAAGCATACCATCTCCGTACTGCAAGCGAATATTAGCGATACGCAGCGGCCGCAAGTTGTTTTTTGCAAGTTCATGCAATGCTTTGATGCGCTCTATCGAATACACCTCTTTTGCCAGCAAAGACAGCACCGCCGCCTGATACCCGCAACCGGTGCCGATCTCCAGCACGCGATTCAATACGCCGCCCTGTTGATTGTCGCGCAGGAGTGCGATCATGTGCGCAACGATAAACGGCTGTGAAATAGTCTGATGATGACCGATCGGCAAGGCCGCATCAATGTAAGCCTGGCTCGCCAGCGCCGGCTCCACGAACAAATGACGCGGAACCGCCGCCATCGCCGCCAGCACTTTGGCATCGCGCACACCCAGCATCGCAATCCGGTCCACCATTGCCTTGCGCACCGCATCGGAAATCATGGATGAGCGTTCGACAGCCTTGGCTGCCGGCTCGAAATGCGATGATGCCGATGCTCCGGCAGTCGTTTTCGATGGAGTGATGGGGCGGGAATTTTCCAATGCCGCGTTGCGGGTTGCTGTTTGCGGCGTCGCGACACTACGCGTCGCGCGACCGTTGCTTGATTTCTTATCGACCACCGACGACAACGGCAACGGGAAGCGCTTGGACTTGTCCGTCATGATAAATCTTTCCTCAGTCCGGATAGTTGAACGGCATGCGTCAAGTCGATCTGCAGCGGCGTGATCGACACATGACCATTTGCGGTTGCATGAAAATCCGTGCCCTCGCCGGCGTCACGCGCGGCGCCGGGCGGCCCGACCCAGTAGATATCGCGGCCATGCGGGTCCTTGGTTTTAATCACCGACTCCGACACATGCCGCTTGCCGAGGCGGGTCGCCAGCGTCGGCTTCAACTGCGCGTACGGCAAATTGGGGATATTCACGTTCAGTAAATAAGGCCGCGGCAAATGATCAAAACGGCGCTCGACAATTTCTCGCGCCACCCTGGCCGCCGAGTCCAGTTCGTCCCAACCCTTATTCAACTGTGAAAATGCAATTGCAGGAATACCGAACAAAAAACCTTCGGTAGCCGCCGCCACCGTACCGGAATACAAGGTGTCGTCGCCCATGTTCTGGCCTTGGTTAATCCCGGACACGATCAGATCCGGCCGAAAATCAAGCAAGCCGGTCAAGGCCACATGCACGCAATCGGTGGGCGTGCCATTAATAAAATAAAAGCCGTTCTCCGCACGCTGAACCGATAGCGGGCGATCCAATGTCAGCGAATTGGAAGAACCGGATCGATTGCTGTCGGGCGCCACCACCACGATTTCGGCAATTGGCATCAATGCATTTGCCAGCGCGATGATGCCCGGCGCCAGGTATCCATCGTCGTTACTGATCAGAATTTTCATATTCGAATTTTACCCGATGCAATGTTACCGATTTGTGAAGATTTTGGATTTGTTGCTAGTAGCCAACCGCCATTAGAATGCCTGATACGCAACATTATGCTGCAACGCCGCAAAAAATTTCCAATGATTAAGAAGAAAGAGGTATTGTTAGCGCTAGCGGGGTTCTTGCGATGAGCCAAACGCCTCATGAACTTAGCTCGATTGATGTCACTGCCTGCATTAACTGGATGCGCCACCGCCGCTGTGCCTTTCCTGTCCACGGTGCGCCTTCATTTTCTCACCTATCGCCAGACCAATCAGGAGCACCATGAAATCTTACCAAGCCCGAACAGCCGTCGCCAATAGCCATGCAAACCCGTTGACGCTCTGGAGCGACCTGATCTTCAAAACCGGAGAAATGATGACCGCGTCAGCTCAGGTGATCGGTCATCGCACCGCCCTGATCGCCATGGCCGGCCTCGCTCCCAGCCAGCGCGACCAGCTCGAATTCACGTTGATGGGGCAAGAAAAAATTGAAGCCGCCTCCGAGTCCGCTCACGCAGTGGCGATTCGCATGATGGCTTTGCAGCAAGAACTTGCCACGCTGGTCATCCGCCAAATGCTGTGCAACACTGCCAGCCTGCTGTCGGTCGCCAGCAGCAGCACCCTGCGCCAATCGGGGCGCCGGCAAAACAAGCTGGCGCGCGACACCATCGCCAATTCCGCGCAAGCCGTATCGCAACTCAACGCCTCCCTGGCCGACATCGCCGAGACCGGACTCATACCGATCCATGCGCGCGCAACCGCGAATGCGGAGCGATTAAACAAGCTGTAACGTCAAGCAGACGATCGCATGGCTGCCGACCATGCCGCTGGCGTTTCGCCAGCCAAGCTGGTCAAGCCGATCGAAGCCAGCGGATCAAGACTGCACAAGGAGATGGCGAATTCCGGATGCGGCAACTTTCTGACATGCCAGTCTGGGCCGGACGCCAATTTGACGCCTCCTGCGACCAGTTCGGGCATTGCAGAACTGTTATCGGTATTCGACATTAATTTGTACAAGGCTTCCTTGCCGCTCCACAAATCATAAAATGCCGCAATCCGCGCAGCACCGGCATGACTGGACAGCCAGCTGTTTTCCGCAGCGGAAAAAGCGGCAAGACCAAGGCCGTCGAGATCCCGGCTACCGTCCAGCGCTTCGATATCCAGGCCCAGCGGCGTATCGGCGCTGATCGCGCATGCCACCCAGCCGCGGCTGTGCGACAAGCTGAACCACGGATGGCATGCAGTTGTCCCCGGCAGCACCAGCAGCGGCGCATTATTGCTGCGCTCCACCACCCCCACTTCATCCGGCGCAATCGCCGTCAATCCGGCAACCGCGAACCGCAATAGAACCCGGCCGACCAGGTACTCGCGCTGCCGCACCGGCCGCACAAAGCGCTGGTAACGCCGCACTTCTTCCTGGCTCAGATAAGCCAGAAAAGACGGCAGGCAATGGTCAGGCAGATCATTGCCGTTGACCAGCCAAATGACGGCGGATCGCATAGGCAGACTTACAGCCGCTTGAAAATGAGCGAGGTATTGATCCCGCCAAACGCAAAATTATTCGACATGAAATATTCGCATTGCAAGGTCCTGCCTTGATCGACGATGTAATCGAGGTCGGCGCAGCGCGGGTCCGGCTGGCTCAGATTAATGGTCGGCGCAAACCAGTCGGAACGCATCATCTCGATCCCGACCCATGCCTCCAGCGCACCACAAGCACCTAGCGTGTGACCGGTATAACTCTTGAGCGAGCTGATCGGCGTCTGCCGGCCGAACACGCTGGCGGTGGCATGCGACTCGGCGATGTCGCCCTGCTCGGTGCCGGTGCCGTGGGCGTTGATGTAGCCGATTGCCGATGGCGGCAAGGCGGCATCGGCCAAGGCCAGATCCATCGCGATTTTCATCGTGTCCGCATTCGGATGCGTGACGTGGCAACCGTCGCTATTGGTGCCGAAACCGACGATCTCGGCATACATTTTGGCGCCGCGTGCCTGTGCATGTTCGAGATCTTCCAGGATCAAAGTCCCGGCCCCTTCGCCGATCACCAAACCGTCGCGGCCGCTATCGAACGGACTTGGCGTCAACGCCGGAGCATCATTACGCACGCTGGTGGCGAACAGCGTGTCGAATACCGCCGCTTCGGTCGCGCACAATTCCTCGGCGCCGCCGGCGATCATCACGGTTTGACGGCCGCTGCGAATCGCCTCGTAAGCGTAGCCGATGCCCTGGCTGCCGGAGGTGCAGGCGCTGGAAGTGGTAATCACCCTTCCGGTGATGCCGAAAAACACGCCGATATTGACCGGCGAAGTGTGCGCCATCATCTTGATATACGTGGTGGCGTTGATGCCTCGGGTGCTGCGTTCTTCCATCATTTTGCCGAAGTCGCCGATCGCCTTCGGGGTTCCGGCCGATGAGCCGTAGGCGATGCCGCAATTGCCGCTTTTCAGCACCGGATCGTCGATCAGGCCGGCGTCGATCAAGGCCAGTTCGCTGGCACGGGTTGCCATCAACGCCACCCGCCCCATGCTGCGCGTGGTCTTGCGGTTATAACGCTCCGACAACGTAAACGCCGCCGCGGGCGCGCCCAGTTGCGTGTTCAAGCCTTCGTAATCGGCCCACTCGTGCATCCGCACCACCGCATTGCGATAGCTCCCGAGGTGCGCGCGAATGCTGTCCCAATCATTGCCGATCGGACTGATGCCGGCCATGCCGGTCACGACCACTCTGCGCGTCATGCCATGCCTCCATTGACCGAAATCACCTGGCGCGTGATATACGCCGCATCAGCGCCCATCAGGAAAGCCACCGTGGCCGCCACCTCCTCCGGCTTGCCGACCCGGCGCGCAGGAATCAGCTTGAGCGCTTCTTCCAGCGGCACGTCGTCGATCATGTCGGTTTCGATCAAGCCGGGCGCCACGCAGTTAACCGTGATATTCCGTTTGGCCAGTTCGATCGCCAGCGCCTTGGTGGCGCCGATGATGCCGGCCTTGGCGGCGCTGTAATTGACCTGGCCGCGATTGCCGATCAGGCCCGAGACCGAGGCCAGGGTCACGATGCGCCCCGCCGCGCGGCGCTGCACCAGCGGCATGATCAAGGGATTGAGCACATTGTAAAAACCGTCCAGGTTGGTCTTCAATACCAGGTCCCAATCCTCGCCCGACATCGCCGGGAACGCGTTATCGCGCGCCACGCCGGCATTGCAGACCACGCCGTAATAGCAACCGTGCTGCGCGATATCCGCCAGCAGGATTTCTGCGCAGGCCTCGCGCTCGCCGATATCGAATTGCAAGACCCGTGCTTGCCGGCCCATCTCGCGGATGGTCTGCGCCACCTCGTCAGCCGCCGCCCGCTGGCGATGGCAATGCAGGACCAGGTCGTAACCGTCGCGCGCCAGCCGCAACGCAATGGCCTTGCCGATCCCGCGGCTGGAGCCGGTGACCAGCACCGTCTTTTCAATGTTATTCAGTCCCAACGTCATTCAGCACTTCCTTCAAGAAAAACCGTCACATCGGCCGGTTGAAACACGGTAATGGTGGCGCTCGCCAGTTGCGTCTGGCCGTCGGCGATATGACACTCAAACGATCCAATCCCGTTGTCGGCCTGCAGTACCCGTTGCACATGCACTTGCAGCACGCTCCCCGGCGCGAAATAAGAACAGCGCGCATCGTAGCGTCGGGTACCCAGCAGGAACCCCACCTTTACCGCGTCGCCGCGCAGCTGCGCGGCATGTCCAGCATAAGCCGCGATCGCCTGCGCCATGTACTCGACACCGACCCAGGCGCCGACCCCAAACTCGCCGCAGAACAGGCTATCCTGTCGAATCGTGACCTCCGCACACAAGCTTTCCGGCCCCACCGCGAGCAAGCGGTCCAGCAACACCATGACGCCGGAATGCGGCAGCAGGCCGCGAATTGCGGGCAATTCGTCTGGCAGCCGCTCGTCCATCCGTTTATTGGAATGCAAGGCCATCATTCACGCCCCAGTATCAAGGTCGCGTTGGCGCCGCCAAACGCAAATGAATTGCTCAAGGCCCAGCGCACCGGATGGCCGAGCCGGGCGCCGGCCGGCAACAGATTGAGCGCCGGCAGCGCGGAGTCGACCACGCCATCCCATAGATGCGGCGGCAGGCAGCCGGCGCGATTGTCGTCCTGCATCGCCAGCCAGCACAGCCCCGCCTCGACCGCGCCCGCCGCACCCAGAGTGTGTCCGGTGAAAGGCTTGGTGGAACTGACCGCAACCTGATTGCCGAACTGGCTGGCAATGACGGCGCTTTCCATCGCGTCGTTTTGCACGGTGGCGGTGCCATGCAGATTGATATAGTCGATTTGGGACGCAGCGATACCGGCGCGCGATAAAGCCTGCTCAATCGCGATCCGGGCGCCGCCGCCTGCCGGGTCCGGGGCCGAGATGTGATAGCCGTCGCAGGATTCGCCCCAGCCGCGCAAGGCCACCGTGGCCGGTTCGGCGCTCATCAAAAACAGGGCCGCGCCCTCGCCGATATTGATGCCGTTGCGATTGGCGCTGAACGGATTGCAGCGTGCAGCGCTGACCGACTCCAGCGCGCCGAAACCGGCCACGGTAAACGCGCACAAAGAGTCGACGCCGCCGGTCAGCACGACATCGCACACGCCCATCCGGATCAGCCTGGCGGCACTCGCCATGGCCTTGGCGCTGGAGGCGCAAGCGCTGGATTGCACATAGGCCGGCCCGGTAATGCCCAGCACGCTGGCCAGCATGGATGCCGGCGAACCCATTTCCTGCTGCGCATAAGTGAACTGCGATGGAAATTTTCCGTCGGCGGCGCGCTGCCTGCACGCAGCTTCGGTCTCGGCGATACCGGAAGTGCTGGTGCCGAGCACGATGGCAATCCGATCCGCGCCATAACGCTCGATGGCGGCATCGACCGCCGGCCGAATCGCTGCCAGCGCCGCCAAGGCCAGCTGATTATTGCGGCTGCGATGGATCAGCGGCAGCGCTTCGACGCTCGGCAAGACCGTGTCGACGCAACCCAAAGACAACTGCCGGCCGCTCGAATAACGCTCCGTCAGCGCGACCCCGCTGTGGCCGTCGAACAGACGGCCGGCGATCTCGGCGTGGTTATCGCCGAGCGCGCAAATCATGCCGAGTTGATTGAGATAAAGCATATTTACGGTGCGGAAGTGGTCGCAGAAGTCGGTGAGCCGCTGGCATCGTTCACCGATTCAATCGTCAAGCGGTAGTGATAACGCAGATTGTCCAGCTCGACCTTGCCGCCCCAGCGCGAGGCGCTGCTGTAGTTGATCACCATTACCGGCGCATCGTCCAGCAGCAAGGTGCGACGCAAGCCTTGCTGTTCGATTTTCCAGCCGGCCGGCAAGGCTTGCCGAATCGCTTCCAGCGGCCACAGTGTCAGTTGCGTATCCTCCAGCACATCCTCCGCCCGTACCTGGGACGGCAACATCGGATGGCGCCAGGACTGCAAGGTCTGGCCATCGAATTGCAAGGTCAGCACCCGTTGGCCGAAAGCCAGCCCGACCATGGTGAATTGCTTGGCGTCGATTTCCAGCGCGGCATCGAGCTGATCGGTGCGGCCGTTGCGTTCCACGGTCAAATGCTGTTGCAGGCTGATGTTGGCGCCCAAGGTGGCCGGCGCCAGTTTCAAGCCCAGCCGGGCCGCCGGCGGCGCCGCCGGTGTGCCGGCGCAAGCTGCCAGCAGCATCGCGCACAATGCGGCAAACAGCCGGCGTTGAACGATTGCAGTTACGCGCATACTTCCTCCAGTGCCTTCAGGCGGCGCTTGCTTTCGCGCACATAGGGATTGCTTTCATCCCATGCATAACCGGCCAGGATCGCGGCAATCATGCGCTTGATTTCCGGCTGCTGCTGTTCATGGAAGATGACTTTCTGGAAGCCGCCGGCGTACCACGACTCGACAAAGGTGCGGAAAGTATCGACGCCTTTCTTCAACGGCACCGCGTACTCATGCTCCCAGTCCACGGCTATCCCGGCGAAATGCCGTTGCAGGACCGCGGCAGCCATGCTGGCGGACTTCATCGCAATCGTGACCCCCGACGAAAATACCGGATCCAGGAATTCGCCGGCATTGCCGAGCAAGGCATAGCCTTTGCCCCACAAGGACTTGACGTTGGCCGAGTAGCCGACAATCTGCCGTGCAGGCGTATCCCAGCGCGCATGCTGCAGCAGCTGGCGCAGCGAAGGATCCTGCATCACCAAGGCTTGCAGGCGTTCGCTCTCGCTGCCTTGGTATTTTTCCAGGAAAGAGGTTTCCGCCACCACCCCGATCGAACAACGGCCGGCGGCAAACGGAATCAGCCAGTACCAGACATCGCAATGCTCAGGATGGACCGTGACCCGAATCTTGTTGCGGTCGAAATCGGGGGCGGCGATCCCATCTTCGATGTGGGTGAAAATCGCGCCCCGCACCGGGAAGTTGGATGGCGTTTCCAGCTGCAGCAGGCGCGGCAATACCCGGCCAAAACCGCTGGCGTCCAGAATGAATCCCGCTTCCACCACATAGTCCGAACCATCCGCATGGCGCACCGTGGCTCGCGGCTTGACGCCGTCCAGATCGACCGCGCTCACGCTGTGCTGAAAGCGCACCTCGGCGCCCTGGCGCGCCGCCTCGGTCGCCAATAGCTGATCGAAGCGCGCGCGCTGGACTTGATAAGTCGTGCCCCAGCCGGCCGAATGCTTATCGCGAAAATCGAAGTCGGTATAGCGCTCGCCGCGCACGAACGCGGCGCCATTCTTGAACTGGAAACCAGCTTCCACCACGGTCTGCAGCATGCCCGCCTGTTGCAGATATTCCATGCTCTGCGGCAGCAGGCTTTCGCCTATGCTGAAGCGCGGGAACAGCTCGCGTTCCAGCACCAGCACCTGCCGCCCCTGTTGCCGCAGCAAAGCCGCCGCCACCGATCCAGCCGGACCGGCGCCGATCACCAATACATCGCACTGCTCAACTCTTGCGTTCATCTTTTCGTTCCCTGTAAATCCTGACTAAAACAAGGAGCGATCAACCAAACGATCGCTATCCCAATCAACATCGTCAATCCAAACGCATGCAGCGGCGGCGTACCGGACAGCGCCAGCAGCCCGAACGACAGCAAGGCGCTGAGCGCCGACAAGCCTACCGTCAACCAGGCGAAACGATCGCGCCGGTCGCTTTGCTCCTGCAAGAAAATACCGTAATCGACACCCAGCCCGAGAATCAGCATCAAGGCCAGCACATGGAACAATTGCAGCGGCTGTCCGATCAGCCCGAGCACCGCTAAGGTGGCGCTGCTGGCCAACGCGGGCGGCGCCACCACGCGCCACGCGGCGCTGCGATAACGGGCACATAGCAACAGGTAGATCGCCGCATACGCGCCCAGCAAGACCCAGCCCATATATTGCCGATAGTGACCCAGCACCGACGATATCTCGCTAACCTTGTCGACCCACTGCACGCCGTCCAGTCCGGCTGCGGCCTGCTTCAATAACGGCAGGTCGGCGTAATTATTCACGCCACGCAGCGCCACGATGCTGGCGTAGGTGCTGCCGTGCGCAGCTGCCACCTGGCCCAACCACAGATGGCGCGACGGCTCGCTCGCCGCGGTCTTCAGGAAATCGGCCGGGGTCAGCGCCGCGTCCACGGTGGAAGCACGCTCGCGCATTTTCCGCACCCAGTTGTCATCCTCGCCAAGCTGGGCCGCCAGCATTTTCAGCGGACCTTCCGCGCCCAACAGCGCCTGCGTCACCAGGGCACGGTTCGCGGCCTGACTGCGCGCCGACGGTGTCCAGTTGGACATCGCCTGATAGCCGCTGATGACGTGTTTGGCGACCAGCGGTTCCAGCCGCTGCTGCAACGCTTCTTCGCGCTGCAATACCAGCTCCGCCGTATCGCCGCGCACCAGGTAAAACTGCACCGGGGTCGGCGCATCGAGCAATTTCCCGAGCTTGATCTGATCGTCCAGCAAAGCCTTCGGCGGCGTCTGCAGCGAGCGGATATCGTCGTTCACCTGCAGCCGCAGCATGCCGGCGATCACCAATGCGCCAAACAGGATTGCCGCTCCCAAGGTCGCGCGATTCATGCGCAGCAAGGGCCAGTGACGGCGGCTGGCGCCGTACCAATCGGCAAACCGCGAGTGCTTCAAGGTCGCCGGTCCCAGCAGCGCCGGAAACCAGAAAATCACGGTCAGCCACGCAAACAGCAAACCCAGCACCGAAAATATCGCCATCTGCCGCAAGCCGGGAAACGGTGTCAGCGCCAAGCCGATATAACCGATCACGGCGGCGGTCAAGGTCAGCAATAAACCGGGCAGCAGACGGCGCAGCAATTGCCGCGATGTCAGCGACGGGTCTGCTCCCAGCCGGCTGCACAAGAAATAAATGCCGTAGTCCTGCGCCACGCCGATCAGGCTGGCGCCGAACACCAGGGTCAGCAAATGCACCCGGCCGAAGATCAGCCAGCACACTGAAAATGCGCCGAGACAGCCGATCCCTATCGACAACATGATCAATGCGATCGGCCGCAATGAACCGAAGCTCAACCACATCAGCAGCACGATGCCGAGCAGCGAACCGACGCCGATGGTCGACATTTCACGGCTGGCCTGGGCGCTGGCGGCGCCGGCATGCAACACCACCCCGGCGCTGATCAGCTCGACGCTGGGCACGGCCTGCTTGGCAGCCTGCCCGGCTTGCGTCAGCAGCGGCAGCACCGCCTGCTGGGTCGCCATCGAAAACACCGGCTGCCGCAAGGTCATCAACAGCATTGCATACGAGCGACCGTTGGCCTCGACGAACAAATGACCGTCGCGCGGCCGCACCGGGGTTTCCCGCGCCCGGGCCTGGACCCAACCGCTGAACAAGCCAAACGGGTCGTCTTGCCATGCCCCCAATTTAGGCCCGGAAAACGGGCTGTACAGTTGTTGCAAAGCGGTGTCGACCCAATACTTGGGCGGCTGTTCGCGCAAGGCTTTTTGCTGCTCCGGGGTCAACAGATTTGATTTCAAGCGCTGCGATGGCGCCAGCCAGTCGCGCTGGCTTTGCTCGGACATTTGCGCACCGATTTGCAGCAGGTCGGAATGCTGCGCCATGACCCCGCTGTACGCATCGGCGGCTTGCCGGGCATGTTGCCAGTCATCGGCGCCGACCAGCACGATCAAGCGTTGCTGGGCGGAGTCGACCATGTGCGTGAACGCCTGCTGCAACACCGGATCGCGCTGCTCGACCGGCAGCAAGGCCAGGATGTCGGTATCCGGCACCACGCCCTTGCCCAGCCACAGATAGGCGTTGTGCGCCAACAGCAGGCCAACCGCCAGCGCCCAGATCAGCGCCAGGCGTTTGGGCCAATTGTTGAACCACTTATTCAAGCAAGGCCCCTTCTTCGGCGCTCATCGCGCCGGCGCCGCTCTGCAACGCGGAGAAGCTGATCTCGGTCTTGTCGCCGCTGGCCTCGCTGATGGTCACGCTTTTGACGTAAGCGCCGCCGGTCAATGCCAGCGTCCCGATCGCCTTGGCCAGCGCCGGCTCGCGCGCGGTCAGCGCCACTTTCCAGCTATTGCCCTGGACGCTGCCATCCAGTTCGAACAAGGTTTGCAATTGGCTCAGATCGCCGGCCAGCAATGAAAACAACACGCTGTTGATCATCCGCACCACCGGTTCCTGCTTGGAATCCATCCGCATCGCCACCTTGTCGCCCTGCATTTGCACGATTTCATCGCGCTTCAGGCGCAAGGTATTGGGGAATGGCTGCAAGGTGCTCCACAGCACGCCCTTGCCTTTCACTACACAAAAACGGCCGTTGGATTGCAACGGTTTCTTGATCCCGACCAGCTGCTTGCTTTGATCGAAGCGACCGCACAGTACCGGCGGTTTGGCCAGCATCGCCTGGATTTTTTCGACCGGGGCGGCGGCTTGCGAGGACAGAGAGAAGAAGGCGAAAAGACTGGCTGCAAATAAGCGTTTCATTCTGTGGCGATTCCTAATTTTTGAAATAACACGGGCGGCGAGGCGAAGCACATTTCGCGCGTCGCCATGTGAACCGCGACTTGGGTCGTGCTGCCGCGGGTCAAACGCTGGCCGCTGGCGCTGTCGACTACCAGGTAGTCGATCTTGAGCCGGTTTTCCCATTCGACGATGCTGGCGCTGACGGTGATGCGTTGGCCGAATTTGGCCGGGTGGGCGTAGCGCAGGTGCAGGTCGATCACCGGCCAGGCGTAACCGGAAGCCTGCATCTCCTCATAGTTGTAGTCGATAGAATCGAACAGCGCGCAACGCGCCACTTCCAGGTATTTGACGTAATTGCCGTGCCAGACGATCTCCATCGGATCGAGATCGTAAAACTGCACCTGCAGCTCGACTTGCGCCGACCAGCGGCTGGGTGATTTTTTATTCATACAGTTGCCAATGTTTGACGCGAATCCGATCCAGCAGCAAACGCAGATCAGGCTCCAGCATGCGGTCTTCCTGGACCACCGCGATATCCGCAGCCAGCGCGTCCATCATCGCTTGCAACTGCTGCTGCGGCTGAGCCGCTGGGTCCACCTTGCAACGCAGCCAGACGCCCTGCCGCACGCTGATCAACAACGCCGCCACCACTTGCTCGGTCAGTTGCAGCACGCGCAGACAATCGCGGGCGGCAATCGTGCCCATGCTGACCTTGTCCTGGTTGTGGCATTCAGTGGAACGGGAAAACACCGATGCCGGCATGGTCAATTTCAGCGCTTCGGCAGTCCAGGCCGAGGCGCTGATTTGCAAGGCTTTCAGACCGTGGTTGATGCTGGCGCGCGGCCCTTCGACTCCCGACAGATTGGCCGGCAAGCCGTGGTTGTAACGGCTGTCGACCAGCAAGGCCATCTGCCGGTCCAGCAAGTCGGCGACATTGGCCACCGCGTTTTTCATGCTATCCATGGCGAAGGCGATATGGCCGCCGTAGAAATGGCCGCCATGCAGCACGCGCTCATTTTCGGCATCGATAATCGGGTTGTCGTTGGCGCTGTTCAATTCGTTTTCGATCGACTGCCGCATCCACGGCAAGGCATCGGCCAGCACCCCGATCACATGCGGCGCGCAGCGGATCGAGTAGCGGTCCTGCAAGCGCTTCTCATTGCGCGGCGCATCGTGCGCAGGCAAATCCGTACGCAACCAGGCCGCCACCTGCTGCTGGCCCGCGTGCGGTTTGACGGAAAACAAGGTGGCGTCGAAGTGGTGCGCATTGCCGTCCAGCGCAAAGCTGGACAGCGCCGTGATCCTGGTCGCGATCCGCATCAGGTATTCAGCGCGGTCATAGGCCAGACAGGCCAGCGCAGTCATCGCGGCGGTGCCGTTCATGATCGCCAAACCTTCTTTCGGCCGCAGCCGCAACGGCGTGATGCCGGCGTCTGCCAACGCTTGCGCGGCCGGCACTTTGACGCCATCGCGCCAGACTTCGCGCTCGCCGCACAGCACCGCGGCCAGATAAGACAACGGTGTCAAATCGCCGCTGGCGCCGACCGATCCTTCCGATGGAATCAAGGGCAGCAAATCGGCTTGCAACAATCGTGCGATTTGCTCCAGCAAGCCGACGCTGACGCCGGAATAACCCTTGCTCAGCGACGCCAGACGCACCGCCATGATGGCGCGGGTCTGCGCCGGACTGAACAATTCGCCCAGGCCGCAACCGTGATAGGTGTACAGATGGTGCGGCAAGTCCGGCACCAGTTCCATCGGCACATTGACCGTGCAGGAATCGCCGTAACCGGTGGTGACGCCGTAGATGGTGCCGTCCTCGCGCAGCAGGCGACCCAGAAAATCGGCGCCGCGCGTGATCGCGGCCCGGAACGCGGGCGCGTCCGACAGCGCGACCTGGGCCGAGGCGGTGGCGATATCGACGACATCTTCAATCGTCAAGCGGCCCTGGTCGAAGGTGACGGTACGGAGAGGGTTTTTCAGGTCAGCGGGGTGCATCGTCATATCCAGATAAACGCCAGAAATCATAAAAATTGAACCATTGCAGCGGCGCCCGCAGGCAGAAATGTTCCAGCCGCGCGGCGTAAGCAGCGGCCAGTTCATCCAATACCTGATCGCGATTCTTGCGCGGCAAACGAATGGATTCTTGAAACAGCTCGAAATGGCATTCGGAACGAGCACCGACAGTCAGCGAGAACATCAGGTAAACCGGACACTGCATCACGCTCGCCAGCACATAAGGACCGACCGGGAACGGTGCCCGCTCACCTAAAAAGTCGGCATGTGCCACCCGTGGATTGGGCGAGACCGGGATGCGGTCGCCGGCGATGGCGACGAACTCGCCGCGCGCCACTTTTTCCGCCAACAGCATGGCCGTGACGGCGTTCATCTCGGTCACTTGCATCAGGTTCAGCTGGCTATGCGGATCGAGTTGCGCCAGCAGCCGGTTAAACGCCTGGGCGTGTTTGGTATGCACCAGCACCGTGATGCGCAAGCCGCTGCACTGCCTTGACAGCACCCGGCACAATTCGAGATTGCCGAGGTGGGCGCAGATCAGCAGCCCGCCGCGTTGCGCCTGGATATTCTCCAGCATGTGTTCCTGACCGCTATGGATCACATCCTGGGTCTTGAACAAGCCGCCCCACAACAGCATTTTGTCGAGGATGCTTTCGGCAAAGGAGGCGAAATGCTGGAACACGCCGAGCAGGCCGGAGCGAATCCGGTGCGAGTTATCGGCATGGATGAAGGCGCTCAGCCGGCGCAAATAGCCGCTCGAAGCCTGCCGTGCGCTGGGCTGGCTGATCAGATACCAGCCCAGCACCGGGTATAGGGCCAGCCGGAACGGCCAGCGTCCTGCGATCCGGTACAACCAGAACAACAGCCGCATGCCGGCCACGAAGCTGGCTTCGTTGATCTGCGCCCAATGCCGATGTGGTGCACTCATCGCACACTCCGGCGGCCGAAGATTTTGCGCGCCAACAAGCTCGGCGCGCGCCACAGCATGCCGAAGAACAAGACCGTGTGCATGCGTGAAATCAGCACGTTGTCGAGCACCGCGCGGAAATGCGAAACGCCGTCGCTCGGATAGCCGACCCGGGTCGGCAGGTTGACGATCTGCATGCCGTCCCAATGCAGGCGCACCAGCACTTCGGTATCGAAATCCATGCGCCGCCCCAATTCCTTGCGCTGCATCAGCGCCATCAATGGCGGCAACGGATAGACCCGGAAACCGCACATCGAATCCTTGATATCCAGCGACAGCGTGTTGATCCAGACCCAGACGTGGGTCAGGTAGCGCGCATAGAAACGCAGCGGCGGCACGCTCTCGTCATACTGCGGACAGCCGGTAATCAAGGCCTGCGGCCGGGAGGCGGCCTGTTGCAGGAAACGGGGAATGTCGTCGGTGCAATGCTGGCCGTCGGCGTCGATCTGCAAGGCATGCGTATAACCCGCTGCGGCGGCATGCCGCATGCCGGTCAGCACCGCCCCACCCTTGCCCTGGTTGACGGCATGCCGCAGCACGATGACCTGTGCCGGCATCGCTGCGGCTAGCGCATCCAGCACCGCCGCGCATTCGTCCGAACTGGCGTCGTCGACCAGCACGCAGGGCAGTTGGTGAGCCAGCACTGCCGCCACCACCGCGCCGACTGCGTGTTCGTGGTTGTAGACCGGGATCACCGCACAAGGGGTAAATGCGGGGTTAAATGCCGCTTTGAATTCTGGCTTAAGCATCCGCAGCTCCAAACATGACGCGGCCGCTGGCGTGTTGACCGGCAGCCGATGCGAGCCGGAATGTCAGCCAGGATTTTGCTACATCGTGCTGCAATTCCAGTTGCACCACCATGCCGGGCTGGATCACGCGCTGGAATTTGAGCGCATGCATGCCCAGGAATCGCGGCGGCAACGCAAAATAGGCGCGGCCATAAGCAATCGCCCAGTCGGTCTGCACCACGCCTGGCAAAATCGGCGCGCCGTCAAAATGGCCGTTGAAATACAGTAGCTCGGGCGGCACGCTCAATTCCAGCACAACGCATGCTTGATCCTGTTCCAGCAAGCGGGTGTTGGGCTTGGTGATCGGCGTCGCCGCCGGCACCGGATTTGGGTCCAGCAAGGCGAGCAAATCGGCGTGCGTGGTCTTGCCTTGCGCATTCAGCGGCAGCGCTTCCAGGTAACGCCAGCTGCGCGGCAGCGCAATCCGCTCCACCGCATGCGCCATGCTTTCGCGCAGCAGCCGGTTCAGGGCCAGCTTGCCGTCTTCCGCCAGTATCTTGCGACCGGCTGCGGACGGCACCACGAAGGCGGCGATCCTCTGCCGTTGCGTTTGATGCCCATCCAGCATCAGCACCCGCGCCTCCGCCACCTGCGGAGCGGCTTTCAATTGGCGCTCGATCGCATCCAGCGAAATACGTTTTTCCTCGACTTTGACAATCCGATCGGCCCGCCCCTTTAACAAGAAGCGCTGCTGATCGACCGCCTGCGCCTGATCCGCCAGCGCGAACCAGTCGGCGTCCGGCAGGTGCGGCGAACGGATTTCGAGCACGCCGGCGTCAGCCGCAACCCGCCACGCAATCGACGGCATCGCTTGCCAGCTTTCATCGGTCCCGGCCTGCCGCTGACGCCAGGCGACGCCGCCGGTTTCGGAGCTGCCATACACTTCGATCGGCACCTGCCCCAACAAGCGCCCTGCTTGCTGCGCTACCTCAGTCGGCAGCGGGCCGCCGGATGAAAATACGGCGCGCAGCAAAGCTGGCGGGAATGACTCGGGAATCCGCTTCAGATGGGCCGGGCTGGAAATCAATACGGCAGGACGCGCATCCAGTTGCGGCAGCAATTCCTCCATGAATGCCAGGTGCCGCGCATGCATCGCGCGGCCTGCGGTCAACGGCCACAACACCTTGAACAGCAAGCCGTAAATATGCTGGTGCGAAACGGTGGCCACGATCTTGGCCGCGCCGATCCGCTCGCCGAACAGCTGTTCCAGCGTCGCGACTTCGGTCGCCAATTGCGACAGGCGCTTGGGCACCGCTTGCGGCTGGCCGGTGCTGCCGGAGGTATAAATCACCAGACCGGGAAAGTCCGGCGTCAGCGTTTTGAACTGATGTACTGCAGGGTATGCGCCGCTGCCCGCGGCCGCCATCGTCAGCGGCGCGTACTCTGCCGGAAATTCGCCCAGATAGCCGTCCACCTCGGCCCGCAAATTGGCGCAGGTCGCAGGCAGCACATCGCCAGGCAAATAGATTGTTTTATCCGCTTGCCAGGCACCGAACAAGGCGCACGCAAAATCCGCGCTATCGCTCAAGTGCAAGGCAAAACGTGATCCCGGCTGCTGCGACAACAAGCGCCGCCAAGCATCGGCCTGAGCCAGAAAGTAAGAGAAGTCGAGCGCCCGGCCGTCGCGCCAGGCAAACGGCCGCGCCTGATCGGCATGCGATGCCGCACTCAACAAGGTCAACATATTGCGGGGATCAGCCATGTTGCGGCTCCGCAGCTGCTTGACGATGGCGCCGCTTGACCAGGATTCTGACCGCGTATTCGCCGGCAAACAGCAGCCCCATCGCGACATAAGCGATCACGCCGGTGTACAACGACCACACTGCGGGCGAGGCCCAGCAAGCAGTCGCCAGCGCCAGCAGGCCGTTGATCAAAAAGAAGCCGCACCAGACTTGCGTCACGCGCCGGGTATAGGCGATGGCGTAGTCCGGCAAGGATGGATCGGTCAGTCGCGCCAGCCGTTCAATCGCCGATGGCGGTGCATACAGGCTATAGCCGAACACGGCCAGCATGCCGGCATTCACCAGCACCGGGTACAGCTTCAACGGCAGCATGGCATTGTTCCAGATCGCGACGGCGGCCAGCAGCAAGGCGCCGGCCAGCCACCAGCGGCTGGTCTTATTCAGTTTGAGGGTCGGCAAACGGGTGGCCGCCGCTAGCACCAGCAACAAGGCCAGCAGACGCGGTTCGACCCGCCCGTGACCCAGCCAGATCGCGAGCGGATAAAACAAGGTGACCAGGACCGTCAGGACAGTAGGTAGCAGACGCTTTATTTTGCATCCTCCGCCAGCAATGCGACCAGCGCATCGACCACGTCCTGCACCGTGCGCACCGCTTTGAACACATCGGGCTGCAAACGCTTGCCGGTCAGCTGCTTGAGCTTCACCACCAAATCGACGGCATCGATGCTATCGATATCGAGATCGGTATACAGGTTGGCTTGCGGCGTGATGTCGGTGCGGTCGATCTCGAACATTTCATGCAACACATCCACTAACCACAGATAAATTTCTTGCTTGCTCATTGAGGCCGTCAAAGTCATCTCAGTCTCACTTCTTTCTGTTGGCGGCAATCATCGCGGCCAGCGCGCGTACCGAGGCAAAATGTTGACGCGTCTCCGCCGAGTCCGCGGACAATGAGATGCCGTAACGCTTCTGGATCGCCACGCCCAGTTCCAGCGCATCGATCGAGTCCAGCCCCAGGCCTTCGACAAACAATGGCGCATCGGTGACGATGTCGGCGGGGGTAATGTCTTCCAATTGCAGGACATCGATGATGACCTGCTTCACTTCTTCTTCAAGCTGCTGCATCGGGTTGACCTTCTTTCCTAAAATAATCTTGTAAATGGGCGGTTAAATGCCTTGCCGCCAAGGCCTCGCCATCGGCTCTCGCCAGGAAGGCCTGCACTTCGATATCCTCTTTGACTTCGATACTGAAGCGCGCCGCGACCGGCGGCACCTGCCACCATTTGCCGCCCTTGCCCAGGGTCGGCGGCGAGCAGCGGATCAGCACCGGCGTCACGTTGGACCGGCTGCGCACCGCAATATTGGCGGCGCCGCGCTTGAGACTGACCACGCCGTCGGCCGGGGTACGCGTGCCTTCCGGGAACACGATCAGATTGCCGCCCTGCTGCAAGGAAGCAACGCAATCCTCGACCAGCCCGGTGCCATGGTCGTTGCTGATGTAGCCGGCGGCGCGCACCGGCCCGCCCGTAAACGGGTTTTGCCACAGCCGGCTCTTGACGATGCAATCGGCGCGTTTGACGAAAGCCATCAGGAACACCGTGTCGATCAGGGTCGGATGATTGGCCAGGATCAACAGCCCCTGCCGCTCCAGTCGCTCCAGCCCGCGGATTTCGTAGTGCAACACGCCGAGGCCGCGCATCAATCCAACGAAAGCGCGAAACGCCAGACGGATCACATGGCGCGCGATCAGCACGCGCCGCCGACGCTCCCAAACCATCAGATTAAGCAAGGGAAAGACCGAGATGCGCAATAGCAGACCGCCAACGCCAAACACAAAAAAACTGAAGCCTGTCGCCAGGATTCGCCAATAACGGCCCAAGCGCTTAAGCATGGTGCTGCCAATGCCAGCGGCGGTGCTCGACCACCCGGACCAATTCGGGATCGTTCCTCAGTTGAAAAGCCAATACTTCCAGCCCCGCCGGTTGCCGCGGCACCGCAGCCGGATCGCCGTCGCAGCGCTCCCATGTCAGCGAGATCGCTCCCGCTTGCGGCGGATTCCCTGCCGGCACCATTAGCCAGGCCCAGGCAAAAGGCTGATCGTCGCAATCCTGGTACTCCTGGAACACCTCGGGTAAAAGACCGTCGTAGACCACCAGCAAGACCTCCGGCGCGCCATCCGCCAGCAAGCCGCAGGCTTCAATCACCGCATGCTCGACACCGCTATGACTTGCCGACAAAGCGGCATGGCTGACCTGATCGCGGCGCGCAATCGACAGCAAACCGGCGGCCGCATTGTGGACCGACAAGCTGAAGGAGGTTGGGGATAACGGCGATTCCTGGACCAGATCCGACAATAACTCGACCGAGCGCGCGCACTCGCCGTGGCGCGAACAAAATACGGTCGGCACACCGCTGCGGCCATCCAGGCAACGATAAGCGACTTCCAGCGCCATCTTGCCTATGAAACCGGCGCGACGGCGCAACATGGCCGGCATGGCGGCGACCTTGGGCTCGGCGCTGCCGACGATGGCGAACGGACTGTGCGCCCACGCCTGCCAGGCAGCCTCCGTTTCCAGCCCCGGCGCCCATGCCGCATGCGATGCGATTGAAAACCTTACCCCTCTGAAACTCATTTCACCATTCTCCAACATCCCTTGAATCGATTTCATGACGATCAGCAAACAATTCAGGGAGTTGAGCCGACTGTTCTCTTAACATTCGCGCGGCATTATAAGCTATATGACCATGCAAAATACCGCCTCGCGCGACTATAAGTGCCTCTGCCCCGTATTTAAAATAGAACACTAAATCCTTGCCGGGCGATTTACCAAGCTGCCTTACAACTCCTAACGCCCAATTAGTTTCCAGGCGGAACCTTACAGTAGAATTCGGCCTTGCAATTCCACAAGGAAAGTGCAAAACCTATCCATTTCAACAAAAAAGTAGTCACATTGGCAAACAAAACAATTCTGGTGACTGGCGCTGCCGGTTACATAGGCTCGCATATCTGCGTTGAATTACTGGCGGCAAAGTATTGCGTCATTGCCATCGACAACCTGGCCAATGGCTCCAGCGCAGCAATCAGGCGGGCGCAACAGTGCGGCCAGGGCGAAATCCGGTTTTACCCTATGGACATACGCGATCGCCCGGCATTGGATAGCCTGCTGCAAACGCATCCGGTTGATGCGGCGATTCATTGCGCCGGACTCAAAATCATGAGCGAATCGGTGACGCAGCCGCTGCGCTACTTCGAGAACAACGTCTCCGGCAGCGCTACCTTGCTGCAAGCCCTGGAAAGAAGCGGCGTCAGGAACTTCGTTTTCAGCTCGTCCGCCGCGGTCTATGGCGCGCCAGCCAGCGTGCCGATTCCCGAGTCGGCGCCCGTGTCGGCAAACAATCCCTACAGCCGCTCCAAATTGACGGTGGAACAGTTATTGGCCGACTTGCACGATGCCGATCCGCGCTGGGCGATTGGGGTGTTGCGCTACTTCAACCCAGCCGGCGCGCACCCAAGCGGACTGCTTGGCGACTCGCCGCGCGGCATGGCAAGCAATCTGATGCCCGCGATGGCAAGGGTGGCGCTGGGGCAGCAGCCTATGCTGTCGATCTTCGGCGACGATTATCCGACCATTGATGGCACCGGCGTGCGCGATTACATTCACGTGGCGGATGTCGCCAGCGCCCATGTCGCCGCGCTGGATCACTTGTTTGGCGCCGGAAGCGGCTTCACGCTCAATCTCGGCACCGGCCGCGGCTATAGCGTGCTTGAAATGATCAAAACGTTCGAGCTGGCCTGCGCCCGCACTATCCCTTACCGGATCGAGCCGCGCCGCAGCAGCGATAGCGCAGCCTGCTATGCGGATCCGGCGCAGGCGCTGGCACTGCTGGGTTGGCAAGCGCGCAAGGGCTTGGCCGACATGTGCGCCGATCACTGGCGCTGGCATACACAAAATCCCGATGGTTACGCTGAGTGAGGCTTGAGGCCTGTCACCCCTGCCGACGCGGATAGCCCTCGGCGGTGATGCGCACCCACACCACGTTTCTTTCTTCTTCGCTCATGGAAACCCAATGCGCGACTTCGTAGACCGTGCGGCCGCAGCCGCGGCAGACATCGTCGAACGTGGTGGAACAGACTGCGACACAGGGGGTGTCCGGGCGTGGCGGGGGCGACTCTGACATGCTTACCTTTGAAGGGGGAATAGCGATGGCGAATGCGAGCAGCATTGCCGTGAAGTCTGCCATTCTATAACAGCCGCCGGCACGGGACGATTACCGCCGGTGCCGGCGACGCAGTTTTCGGCGCTGCGGTTACATCAAGCGCTGCGAAGCAATATACAATCCTGACTTAACAAATTTAGCCATTTTGTGAAATTCGACATTGCGGACTGCTGTGCAGAAACCGCTAAATGGTCTGAATAAATGGCCTGAATCTTAGAAAGAAAATAAGTCATGGAGCAGAAGGCGCCACGTCGTACCCGCGAAAAAATCATGGCCTTGTCGCTGCGGCTCTTCAATGAGTTCGGCGAACCCAATATCACCACCACCATCATCGCCGACGAGATGAAAATCTCGCCGGGCAACCTGTATTACCACTTCCGCAACAAGGACGACATCGTCAATTCGATTTTCGTCACGTTCGAGGAAGAAATCAGCCGCATGCTGGCTTTGCCGCAGGGGCAGCGGCCGACCATGCAGGACGTCTGGCACTATCTGCACCTGATGTTCCAGTTGATCTGGCGTTATCGCTTTTTCTACCGCGACCTGAACGACCTGCTATCGCGCAACCGTACGCTGGAACTGCACTTCAAGGAAATCTTCGGCCACAAGATAACGGTCGTCAAAGAACTGTGTCAGGGCTTGCACGAAGATAAGGCCTTGCAGGCCAGCCCGGCTGAAATCGACGCGCTGTCGACCAATATGGTGGTGGTCGCCAGCTATTGGCTGTCGTATCAATACGTGCTGAATCCGCGCCAATACACCGAACAGGCAGTGGTCGAACATGCGCTGGCAAGCGGCTGCTATCAGGTGTTGTCGCTGATGCACCCATATCTGCGCGGCGAGACCTTGTCGCATTTCGAGCAATTATCGGCAAAGTATTTACAGAAAAGCGAATGAAATCCCTTTGCATCTATTGCGGTTCGTCGCCGGGCGCTTCGCCGGTGTACGCGCAAGCCGCGCGCGCACTTGCGCAAGCGATGGTCGACGACAATATCGCGCTGGTCTATGGCGGCGGCAACGTCGGCCTGATGGGCATCATCGCCGATGAAGTGTTGCGGCTGGGCGGTCAAGTGACCGGCGTTATTCCCCAGGCGCTACTGGAAAAAGAACTCGGCCATGCCGGCCTGACGCGCCTGCATATCGTCAAGGACATGCACGAGCGCAAGGCGATGATGGCGGACTTGTCGGATGGCTTTATCGCGATGCCGGGCGGCATAGGAACGCTGGAAGAATTGTTTGAGGTGTTTACCTGGGCTCAGTTGGGCTTTCACCAGAAGCCGATTGGCTTGCTCAATGTCGACGGCTTTTATGACGGCTTGATTCAATTCATTCAGCACATGGTGTCGCAGCGCTTCCTGAAAGACGAGCAAGCCGGCTTGCTGATGCATGAACCGCAGGCTGAGGAATTGCTGCAAAGGTTCAGGTCGTTCGTACCGAGTCAGGTACCGAAATGGCTGGATAGGGATACGATTTAGCTCACCGAAGCAGGCAAAGGGAGCATCGCTCCCTATTTTTATTTATGCGACCGGCTACGCCGGATCAAGCATCCAGTGCCTGCTTGAAATCAGCCAGCAAATCCGCCGTATCCTCGATCCCGACCGAGACCCGGATCAATGAATCCGCAATGCCCATCGCCGCGCGGCGTTCGGCGCCCATTTCGTAAAAAATGGTATGCGCGACCGGAATCACCAAGGTCCGGGTATCGCCCAGATTGCTGGTGGAAATCGCCAGTTTCAAGCGGTTCAGATAATCGAAACAGTCGGTACCCGGTTTCAATTCAAAACTGAACAGGTAGCTGTAAGCGCGGAACAACTCCGTCGCCAGCGCATGCTGCGGATGGGATTTCAACCCAGGGTAGTAAACGGCGGCAATCCGCGGATCGGCCTCCAGCATTTGCGCCAGCGCGAGTGCGTTGCTGCTGCTGCGCTCCATGCGCAGCGCCATGGTCTCGGCGCCGATCGCGATATGATGCGCGGCTTCCGGCCCGAGCGCCGCGCCAAAATCGCGCAGACTTTTGGCGCGCACCTGCGCCATGCCCCATTGCACCTGCGGAAAACGCTTGTAGGTGTCGATGATGTTGGGAAAACGGCTCCAGTCGTACAAGCCGGTATCGGTCAGCGCGCCGCCCAAGGCATCGCCATGACCGCCGATCGACTTGGTCAGTGAATTGATCACCAGACCGGCGCCGACCGACTTCGGCCGGAACAAGTAAGGGGACGTCATCGTGTTATCGACCACGAACAAAATGCCACGCTCGCGGCACAGTTCTCCGATCCGTTTCAGGTCGGCGATCTGGGTCCGTGGATTGGCGATGGTTTCGACGAACACGAGACGAGTCGCGGGTGTCAGCGCCGCTTCCACCTGGGCGACATCGGTGGCGTCGACCATAGCCACCTGGGTGCCTTGAGCGGTGACGGTTTGCCACAAGCTATTGGTGTTGCCGAACAAAAAAGCCGACGACACCACGTGATCGCCTTCGCGCAACAAGCCCTGCACCAGCGCACCGATGGCGGCCATGCCGGTGGCGAAGCAAATGGTGGCGTAACCATCTTCCATCTTGGTGATTTGATCTTCCAGCGCCGATACCGTCGGATTGCCCTGGCGGCCATAACGGTATCCAGGCTGTTTGCCCTGGAATACCTCCGCCAGCTGGCGTGCATCGCTGTAGGCAAACGTGACCGAGGTGTGAACCGGTTTATGCAGCGAACCGTGCTCTATCGTTTTTTGACGGTCACTGTGCAGGATGGTGGTGGTGAAGCCGTATTTGTCGGTCATTTTCTTGATTACTTCGGAGTTTTTCCTAATCGGTTGGCAGGGCGAATAATTCGGCATGCTGCGGTGACCTTTAAATTCTTCCCCGAATATTTTTCGTTGCAATTTACCCGTCTTATCTGATCAGTTGGGGACAGAGTAATTCGCCGCAGGATCAGACCAGGCGGCTCGTAAACTCTGTCCCGCAATTGTTTTAATCGACTTGCGTCAGACTGAGATTCAACTGCGAACGCACAGCATCGTCGCTTTCAGGCTTCGGATTATTGCGTGCGAACTCGATGCGGTCGAGGTAGTCGCGCGAAATGTCGCCGGTGATGTAATTGCCGTCGAAACAGGATGCTTCGAAATTTTTCAGCATCGGATTGACATCCGAAATCGAGCGTTTCAGCGCGTCGATGTCCTGGTACACCAAGGCGTCGGCAGTAATTTCACGGCACACTTCTTCATCGGTACGGCCGTAGGCGATCAGCTCGCCACGGGTCGGCATGTCGATGCCGTAGACGTTCGGGAATTTCACCGGCGGCGCGGCCGATGCAAAGATCACGCGCTTGGCGCCGGAGTCGCGCGCCATCTGCACGATCTCGCGGCTGGTGGTGCCGCGCACGATCGAATCGTCGACCAGCAGCACGGTCTTGCCCTTGAACTCGGAGCCGATCGCGTTCAATTTCTGGCGTACCGATTTCTTGCGGATCGCTTGCCCGGGCATCAGGAAGGTGCGGCCGATGTAGCGGTTCTTGATGAAGCCTTCGCGATATTCGAGATTCAGCTTAAGCGCCAGTTGAATCGCGGCAGGACGCGAGGAGTCCGGGATCGGCATCACGACGTCGATATCGCCGTGGGAAAATTCGCGCTTGATCTTGTCGGCCAGGTACTCGCCCATTTTCAGGCGCGTCGCGTACACCGAGGCGCCGTCGATGATCGAATCCGGGCGGGCCAGATACACGAACTCGAACGCGCATGGATTCAGGCTCGGGTTCTCGGCGCATTGGCGGTTATACAGCTTGCCGTCAATGTCGATGAAGATCGCTTCGCCCGGCATCACATCGCGCAGGAAGCGGAAGCCCAGGCCTTCGAGCGCGACCGATTCGCTAGCGATGACGTATTCGGTGCCTTTGTCGGTTTCATTGGCGCCTATGCACAGCGGCCGAATCCCGAACGGGTCGCGGAATGCCAGTAGGCCATGGCCGGCAATCTGCGCCACCACCGCATACGATCCGCGTACCCGCTTGTGGACCATGGCGACCGCCTTGAACAAGGCATCGGGATCGAGCGAATAGCCGATCGTGGCTTGCTGAACTTCATGCGCCAGCACGTTCAGCAGGACTTCCGTGTCGGAGTCGGTGTTGATGTGCCGGCGATCGTTCTTGAACATCTCGATCTTGAGCTGTTCGGCGTTGGTGAGGTTGCCGTTGTGCGCCAGGATGATGCCGAACGGGGCATTGACGTAAAACGGTTGCGCCTCTTCCGCGCTGGCGGTGCCGGCGGTTGGATAGCGCACTTGGCCGATACCGTAATTGCCGGGTAACGAGCGCATGTTGCGGGTCCGGAAAACGTCGCGCACCAAGCCGTTGGCCTTGTGCATGAAAAATCCGTTGCCGTGGTTGGTTGCGATGCCCGCTGCGTCCTGGCCGCGATGTTGCAACAGCAACAAGGCGTCATAGATCAGTTGATTGGCGGGGTTTTGGGATGCGATGCCGACTATGCCACACATGGTGGACTCCTAAACAAAAAACAATTTAAAGACGTCCTACTATTCAAACAAATCAAAACTGCACTCGGCGCGCAAATTCGCCGGGCAAAAACGGTTTGACGCTGCGCGCCGCGGCTTCCGCCTGCGGGCTCAGCATGGCATCGCGCCAGAAAGGCTGCTGCGGGATGGCGGTTGTGCCGCACACCAATACCACCGCCAGCACGATCACCACGCCACGCGCCAGGCCGAACAAGCCGCCGAGACCGCGATCCGCAAGCCCAAGGCCGGTCGCCTTGACCAAGGCATCGACTGTCATGCTCAGCAACATCATCAATAATCGTACGCCGACAAATAGGGCCAGGCAGGCGACGATCAGCCGCGTCACATTGCCCGGAATGACCTCGGGCAGCAACTTCGCCAGACTTTCACCATAGGCGTTAGCCACCAGCAGCGCAACGACCCAGCTCGCCAATGACAGGATTTCCTTGAGCAAGCCGCGCAAAATGCCGATCAGGATCGAGCAGAGCAGCACGAACAACACCAGGTAATCGAAAATTGTCACTGTGCCTCTGGGTCTATCGCAGTGTCTTTACTTGCACCGAACACGGTCCGCATCAACCCGGCACCAAGCTGCCGTTCAGGCCCAGCTTGGCGAGTTTGACACGCACTTTCTCTGCCTCTTCCTTATTGCTGAACGGGCCGACACGGATACGAATGCGCTCGCCGGACTGGGTCGGGATTTTTTGCGTATAGGAGTGAATCCCGGCTTCTTTCAGCTTGCCCTGCAATTCATTCACTTTATCTTGCGATGCCAATGCGGCGACCTGCAGCACGAATTTGGCGGGCTTTTTGTCGCTTGCGGCCGGAGCGTCGGCGCGCCCGTCCAGAATCGCCAATGCGCGTGCCGCGTCTTCATGCCTATCGGCGGTACTAGGGTTTGGTTTGGATTCCGGCCTGGACTCTGGCTTCGGGTCTGATTTTGGCTTTGGTTCCGGCTTGGGTTTGGCCTCCGCCTTGGGCATGCCATCAATCGGTGCGACTGCTTTTGGGGCTGAAGGAGCGACTGCTGTGCTGGTTGCGGCCGCCGGTTTCGGCGGTTGCGGAATCATCGGCGCCACTGCGGTACTGGCTGGCTCGACGATTTCCTCTTGCTGATCGAGGCTGTTGGCATTGCTGACCGGCGTAGGCGCGCTCGATACGGCAGATGCTGCACTTTCTGCCGGTTTGTCGCGGGAAGGGATTTGAATCGCGATATCGTCGGCCAGCGGCTTCTGTTCGGAGTCCAGGATCATCGGCAGCACGATGACAACCGCCAGCACCAGGGCCACCGCGCCGACCAGGCGGCGCCGGGCGCGCTTCTTCTCCGGCAACACTGGATCTACTGCTTCATTGGGATGCTTGCCCGCCTTGCCTTTGCCTCGGCTGCGGCCAACCGGGGCTTCCTCATCGAAACGCGCATCGGATCGGGAATCGGATCGGGAATGATACGCCCCCTGTTCGGAGCTGGTTTGCTGCTTGTTTTTACGAAGAAAAGAGAACAAACCCATGCGATATATTTTGAAAGGTTGACGAGATTTCAGTGAAATTCGCTCGAAAATCGTCAGTGAAATCCAGACTTCCTGGCTTCCATCACGCCAGCAACCGTCAGGAACGATCCGAAAACCACAATTCTATCATTCTCACCCGCCCGGCTTAAGGCATTTGCATATGCTTGCGCTGGAGTAGCAAAAGTCTGGATGCTGGCCTCGGCGTCGGCCCCATCCTCCGCCTTGACCCCGGCCGCCAATAAGCGCTCCTGCAGCTGCTCGCCGCTGGCGGCACGCGGCAGCGGCAACGCGGTCAGGCACCAGTGATCGACGCGGGTCTTGATTTGACTGACGATGCCTTCGATATCCTTGTCCAGCATGGCGCCGAAGACGGCGTAGGTGTATGGATGGAAACCCATATTGTCCAGATTTTGCGCCAGCGTCGCTGCCGCGTGCGGATTATGCGCGACATCCAGGATCACCAGCGGTTGTCCCGGCAATACCTGGAACCGCCCGGGCAAGTCCATCATGACGAAACCGCTGCGCACTTCCTGCGCGCTGACCGGCAATTGGGTGCGCAACGATTCCAGCGCAGCCAGCGCCGCCGATGCATTCAGCAGTTGGTTGGCGCCGCGCAGGCTGGGGTAGCCCAAGGCATTGCGGCGTTGGCCGCGGCCGCCGTAATTCCATTGTTGCTTGTCGCCGGTGTAGTTGAAATCCCGACCCAGCAGCCACAGATCGGCGCCGATCGCGTTGGCATGCTCGATCAACGATTGCGGCGGCACCGGATCGCTGCAAATGGCGGTTTTCCCGGCCCGGAAAATCCCGGCCTTTTCGAAACCGATCTTCTCGCGGGTATCGCCCAAATAGTCGGTGTGGTCGATATCGACGCTGGTGACGATGGAAACATCGGCATCGACGATATTGACCGCATCCAGCCGCCCGCCCAGACCGACTTCCAGGATCACCACATCGAGCTGGGCTGCCGCCAGCAGATGCATGATGGCCAGCGTTGTAAATTCAAAATAGGTCAGCGAAATATCGCCGCGCTGCGCTTCCACCGCCTCAAAACTGGCGATCAGCGCCGCATCCGACGCGGACGTGCCGCCAATCCGGGCGCGCTCATTGAAGTCGAGAAAATGCGGCTTGATGTACAACCCGACCTTATAGCCGGCCCGCAACAGGATGGATTCCAGCATCGCGCAGGTTGAGCCCTTGCCGTTGGTGCCGGCCACCATGATGACCGGACAGGCAAACTGCAGCTGGAGCCGGTCCTTGACTTGCCGCACCCGGTCCAGGCCCATGTCGATGGTTTTGAAATGGCGTGATTCGAGTAGTGCAAGCCAGTCGGCAAGAGTTACCGGAGCGGTCGGCGTATTTGACATTTCAGAGCCCAACGAAAAAGCCCGAACCGTCAACAGTTCGGGCCATAAAAACGACAATCAGCATCAAGCGATGGATTCGGCCGGCTGGTTTTGCAGCAACGCCAGCAAACGCGCAATTTCTTCGCGCATCTTGCGACGGTCGACGATCATGTCGACGGCGCCTTTGGTGACCAGGAATTCAGCGCGCTGGAAACCTTCCGGCAGCTTTTCGCGCACGGTATTTTCGATCACGCGCGGACCGGCAAAACCGATCAGTGCTTTTGGCTCGGCGATCACCACGTCACCCATGAACGCAAAAGAAGCCGAAACGCCGCCCATGGTGGGATCGGTCAGAACGCTGATAAACGGCAATTTCTTCTCCGACAACTTGGTCAGCATGGAAGTCGTTTTCGCCATTTGCATCAAGGACAGCAAGCCTTCCTGCATCCGCGCACCGCCGGTGGCAGTGATGCAAATGAAAGGTACTTTCTGTTCCAGCGCGACTTGCGCGCCGCGCACGAAACGTTCGCCGACGACCGAACCCATCGAGCCACCCATGAATTCGAATTCGAAACAGGCGACCACCACCGGCAAGCTCATGATCGAACCGCCCAGTACCACCAGGGCGTCGGTTTCGCCGGTTGCATCCATTGCAGCCTTCAGCCGGTCAGGATATTTTTTGCTGTCTTTGAACTTGAGGGTATCGATCGGCAATGCTTCCTGGCCGATTTCAAAACGACCGCCGGTATCCAGCAACGCGTCGAGGCGTTCGCGCGCGCGGATACGCAGATGATGGCTGCATTTTGGGCAGACATGAATGTTTGATTCCAGATCGGTGCGGTACAGCACGGCTTCGCAAGATGGGCATTTGACCCATAATCCTTCTGGGATTGACTTGCGGGTCGACGTGTCACTGCGCTGAATACGTGGGGGGAGTAACTTTTCTAGCCAGCTCATGGAGCGACCTCCTTCAGATTTTTTTCCTGCCGAATTGTACCTTTAACCCCGGAATGGCGGTAGTTGGCAAACAGTCACCTAATTACAGCGAAAACTCACTCATCCAGCGCCTTGCGAATCCCGCTGACAAAAGCCTGCACCGCAGCCACCGCCTGCTCGCGCGGCGTATTTTCCAGCTCCTGAATAATCCGGCTGCCGATCACCACCGCGTCCGACACCTGGGCCACGGCCTTGGCGGTAGCGGCGTCGCGGATGCCGAAACCGACCCCTATTGGCAATTTGACATGCTGACGTATCGCCGCAATGCGCGCCGCCACTTCGGCGGTGTCGATATTGGCAGCGCCGGTCACGCCCTTGAGCGAGACGTAGTAAGTGAAGCCGCTACCGACTTTCGCCACCTGCGCAATCCGCTCGTCGGTCGAGGTCGGCGCCAGCAAAAAGATCGGATCCATGCCGTTGGCTTGCATTTTTTGCGCGAATTCTTCGCACTCTTCCGGCGGGTAATCGACCACGATGGCGCCATCAACACCGGCTTCTTTAGCGGCGGCAATGAAGGCATCCACCCCCATCCGCTCCAGCGGATTGGCATAGCCCATCAGGACCACCGGCGTGTTTGCATTGGTTTGACGGAACGTGCGGACATAACCCAGCACGTCATGCAGGCTGACGCCGAACTTCAACGCGCGCTCGCAGGCGCGCTGGATTACCGGTCCCTCGGCCATCGGATCGGAAAACGGCACCCCCAACTCGAGGATGTCGGCGCCGCCGGCCACCAGCGCATGCATCAGCGGTACCGTCAATTCCGGTGCAGGATCGCCTGCCGTGATGAAGGGGATCAAGCCTTTTTTGTTGTTTGCGGCTAGTGCCGATAGTGTTTTTTGAACTCTGGACATGATGTATTCGGATTATTTGTTCTTTTCAGCCCGTAGCGCATGTGGACCATGCACTACGGGGACGGCGGCTAAAGGGTGCTCTAAGTGGCTATTCGGCTTAACTCAAGCCAGCTTCAGCCGCTCGGCGACCGTATGCATGTCCTTGTCGCCGCGGCCGGACAAATTGGCCAGAATGATTTTATCTTTGGGTAAAGTCGCTGCCAGTTTGGCGGCGTATGCCAATGCATGGCTCGATTCCAGCGCCGGGATGATCCCCTCAATCCGGCAACAGGTATGAAACGCGGCCAGCGCCTCGTCGTCGGTGATGGTTTCGTAAGTCGCCCGCCCCGCATCTTTCAGCCAGGAATGCTCGGGGCCGACGCCGGGATAGTCAAGACCGGCGGAGATCGAATGGGTCTCGATGATCTGGCCGTTTTCATCCTGCAGCAGATAAGTCCGATTGCCATGCAAAACGCCGGGCGAGCCGAGCGTCAGCGATGCCGCATGCTTGCCGCTGGCGAGCCCCTCCCCTGCGGCTTCTACACCGACCAGATTGACCTCCTGGTAATCGATATACGGGTAGAAAATACCCATCGCATTGGAGCCGCCGCCAACGCAGGCGACCACGTGATCCGGCTGCCGGCCTGCCATCTCCGGCATCTGCGTCAGACATTCGTTGCCGATCACCGATTGGAAATCGCGCACCATCACCGGATACGGATGCGGGCCGGCGACGGTACCGATGATGTAGAAAGTGTTTTCAACATTGGTCACCCAGTCGCGCATGGCTTCGTTCAATGCATCTTTCAGCGTCTTCGAGCCCGATTCGACCGGCACCACCTTGGCGCCCAGCAGATTCATCCGATAGACGTTTTGCTTTTGCCGCTGGACGTCCTCGCTGCCCATGTAGACCACGCATTCGAGACCAAAGCGCGCGCAAATGGTGGCGGTGGCGACACCGTGCATGCCGGCGCCGGTTTCGGCGATGACTCTCGGCTTGCCCATCCGCTTGGCCAATAAAGCCTGGCCGATGACGTTATTGATTTTGTGCGCGCCGGTGTGGTTCAGGTCTTCGCGCTTGAAGTAAATCTGGGCGCCGCCTACCTGCTCGGACCAGCGTTTGGCATGATAAATCGGGCTGGGACGACCGACATAGTGTTTCAGTTCGCTATGGAACTCAGCCAGGAATTGCGGTTCGTGTTGATATTTGGCGTAGGCTTGCTGCAGTTCGCTCAATGCCAGCGTCAGCGTTTCTGACACGAAGCTGCCGCCGTAGATGCCGAAATGCCCGGTGGCGTCCGGCAGATCGTAATGCGCAGCTTGAGCTTGTTGAATGATTGGGCTGGCAGTCTGCTGGTGCTCGGCATTCTGCTCGATCGGATTGAATGTTTTCATGGAATTTTTCTCTGCAATGTGTGCTGACGGCGCGATGCCGTGTACTGCCAATTTACGTCAGCTGAAACTAGCGTCGGCCTGACGTACTGCGTCAATGAAGGCGCGTATTTTGACAGCGTCCTTGATACCCTTGTCTTGTTCGACACCGCTGCTGATATCGACTGCGAAGGGACGTACACGCTGTACCGCGTCAGTCACATTGTGCGTGCTCAAGCCACCACTTAAAACGACCTGAGGCGCGAGTTCTTTTGGGATGAGAGACCAATCAAATACCTTTCCGCTACCGCCATAATTTTCGACCAGCGTATCCAGCAACAAACCGGCAAACAGCCGGCTGCCGGAGCGATATGCCAACTCGCATTCTAGCAAATCAGCGGCAACAGTTGCAGCGCCAATTCGCATCGCACGGATAAACGGCCGATTTACCTGGTTGGCAATGGCGGCGCACTGCTCTACGTTTTCATCGCCATGAAATTGCAACAAGGACAGCGGCAGCTGTGCGACGACTTCACTGACCTGCTCCGGACTGGCGTTGACAAACAAGCCCACGGTGGTGACAAAAGGCGGCACTGCGGCCATCAGGCGAGCGGCTTGCTGCGGGGCGAGGTAGCGCGGGCTGTTCGGATAAAACACAAAACCAATCGCGTCTGCGCCGGCCGTAACCGCGGCCTGTACATCCTGCTCGCGGGTCAAACCGCAAATCTTGATTCGGGTACGGTGGGTCATTTGGACTATTTAAGCTGATCTGAATGTTCGCAATATACCACTGGCTAGGCATTCCAAAATCGCACCAAAATCCGACACGGGCCTATATCCAGGGCAATATCGCAACCTGCTGCTGCGGCAAATTCCACTTTGAATCGTAGCCTACTTGCGCCAGGTATAAGCCGTCAGGCATGAAGGTCGGCGCGGAGAGGCTGCGGTCGCGCTGCTGCAGCAACTCAGCGATCCATTCAGGCGGCCTCTTGCCGATACCGGCGTAAATCAGCGAACCCATGATGTTGCGCACCATGTGGTGCAAAAAAGCATTTGCCTGCAGGCTGAACACGATCAAATCGCCGCGTTGTTCGATGCGGATTTGGTCCATGGTCCGTACCGGCGATCGCGCCTGGCACTCGACAGCACGGAAAGCGGAAAAGTCATGGGTACCAATCAGATGCGCCGCGGCCTCGCGCATCAGTTCCACGTCCAGCGGACGGAAACACCACCCGACCTTCCCCTCCAACAGCGGGGAACGCACCGGATGGTTGTACAACAGGTAATGGTAAGTCCGTGTCGTAGCGCTAAACCGAGCGTGGAATTGATCGTCGGAAGTGGTCCCTTGATCCGCCTGCGGCGTCTCGCAAGCCCAGCGCACGGCGATCGACGGCGGCAGGAATGCATTCAATCCGCGCACCCAGGAAGACGTATCCCGCGCCAGCTCGGTATCGAAATGCACCACCTGCTCCAGTGCATGCACGCCAGAATCCGTGCGGCCGGCGCAGGTGGTCGCAATCATGGCTTGCGTAAATTTTTGCAACGCGGCCTCCAGCCGGTCCTGCACGGTTTTACCGTTAGGCTGGGTCTGCCATCCTTGCCAAGGGGCGCCGTCATACTGCACCCCGAGAACGATTCGCTTCAATACAACTCCAGTGCCAAAAAGACAGGCGGTAATAGCACCTGCAAAAAAACTCGTCAAGAAATGCAAACGGGCGCCAGCATCTCGCCGCGCCCGTTCAAAGCAAACACCAGCTATTTAATATTGCTTGTTACAGCTTAGCCAGCAATGTCTTGGCAGCATCGACCTGCTCGGCACTACCGCCCTTCAACACTTCTTCCAGCAACTCACGGGCGCCTTCTTTGTCGCCAATTTCCTTGTAAGCGACGGCCAGGTCAAGCTTGGTCGCCATTTCTGGATTGCCGGTCGCTGCAGGCGTGGCTACTTCCGCTGCAACATGACTGACAGAAGCAGCCACCGGTGCTGCGGCGTGCCCCGGAACTGCACTGTCCAGATCCAGACTCATGTCTGGCAGGCTGAATTCGAGCGGCGTTGCCGTTACTGCCGCTTCCTGGACATGTGATGTCGGCGCAGGCGCGTTGACTACCGGTTTAACATCGGCCGGAATATCAATATGCGCAACCGACGGCTCATATTTCGATGGCTGGCCGCCAGCAGGCGGGAACTCGATACCACCCAGGTCCAGCGGTTCGATTGCCGGCGCACTTTGCGCGACAGCCTTTGCCGGCGCTGCGCTGGCAGCGGCTACCGCAGCGGCAGGCGCTTTCTTCTCCAGCTCAAAATCGAGCGCATCCATCATGGATCTGGCGGCATCGTGGGATGGCGACAGCAATACGGTGTCCTGATTGGCGGAAGCTTCGCTACCTAGCACTTCCAGATCGAAATCCATATCGTTCGCATGCGCCTGGTCAGCCGCAGCCTTGGCTTGCTGTCCCAACTCGCCACCTGTCAGAGGCGCCAGCAATTGCACTGGCTCTGCCGCTTTTTCCACCACCACTGGAGCTGCTTGCGGCTGAGTCGGGGCGGTCAGCGAATTGAAGTCGAGGCCGTCCATAGTCTGGGTCGGCGCTGTAATCGCGTTGGCTTTGGCGATCACTTGGTCCTGCAATTTGCCACTGCCATACAAAGGATTGGCTGGATCCACAGTGACTCCGAGTGCAGCAGCCTGCTGCCAGTCGTCGCCCTCGCCGCCCGTCAAGCTATACAGCTCGCTCGCCAGGATTTCAAACGAACGAGGATCTTTGCGATTGGCGTAAATTTCCAGCAACTTGACGCGAATGGCATTGCGTTGCGGTTGGCTGCGCAGCGCCTCTTTCAAAATTTCTTCGGCCTGGGCATCGCGACCATAAGCGATATAGACATCGGCCTCGGCAACCGGATCGACGTTGGTGTCGAGGTGGCTGACCGACGGCACGAAATTCGAATTGAAAATACTGTTTTTGGTATCGACGCTTTGTCCGCCAGTCGATCCAAACAGCGAATTCCCTTTCAGCCCGGTACTGGTCGGCACGCCGCTACTGTCCATGAATGCCTGTTGCAGCTTTTTATTGCGACGATAGCGATAGATGCCAAGGCCGGCCAATATCGCCGCCAGCACGCCGCCGATTGGCAGCAGGAATGGGTTGTCGGTCACACTCGCCAGGAAGCCAGGTTCAGCAGCTGGCGGCGTAACGACCGCAGGCTTGGCCTCAGGAGCCGGAGCAGGAGTCACTGCCGGCGCGGCGGCAACTGCTGGAGCTGGAGCTGGAGCCGGTGCCGGCTCTGCCGCAGCGCTCGCGTCCGGGGTGGACGCCGCGGCTACAGCAGGAGCTGCGGCAGCGACATCGGCTACTGCAGCGGCAGCCGGAGTTGCCACTGGCGTTGCCGCTGGAACTGGAGCTGGAGCCGGAGCGGCTTGAGCGGTTGGAGCTGAAGGCGCCGGAGTCGCTGCAGGCGCTTTTGCTGCGGCATCAGGCGTTGCAGGCTTCACATTGCTGGCTTGATTCTGCAGCTCTGCCAGATTTTTATTTTTCACTTCGAGAGTTTTTTGCAGGTCGCTGACATTCTTCTCCAGCACCTTGACTCGCGCCGCAGCCTCGGCCGCTGCCTTTTCGCGCGCAATCTTTTCTTCGGTCGCTGCGGTATTAGCCGCGCCACCAGCTGCTCCGGCGCCAGCGCCGCGGGACAGCTTCAATTTATCCTTCGATTCGCTCGCCGGCGTGGATTGCTCTTCCACTTTGGCAGTAATTTTGCCGCCGCCGCTTTGCTTGGACTCGCTCGCCTGATTCGGTTCCGCAGCCGCGACTTGACCCGCGAGGTTATTGCGGTAGCTCTTGAAATCCCGGGCCTGAGCCAACACGACCTTTTTCGCTTCCGACGGGGTCACATTGCGCACCGCATCTGCGCCTGGAATCGACAAAATCTGACCGCTGCGCAAGCGATTCATATTCTTGCCGGCGAACGCGTTTTGATTGTTCCGATACAGGGCCACCAGCATTTGATCCAGCGATACGCCGGCTGGCAGGTTTTCGCTGGCGATACGTTCCAGCGTGTCGCCCTTCTTGACGTGATAGTCGGCGCCTGCTGGCTGCGACGTTTTTTGTGCCTGTGCCGCCTTAAAGTCGGCGTCTGCCTGCTGCGATGCCTTCAACGCCATCTTCTCTTCGTCGCTCATCGGCTTGGTTGCACCGGCAGTATTGCTCGCTACCGCTTTCGCAGCGGCTGCACGTGTAGCGGCCGACATTGTCGAACGTTCCGCGGTCGAAGCTGGAGCTGAACGGTCAACACTTGGCGCTGCTGTCGCTGCGGCTGCGCGCGCAGGTGCGGCAATTTGCGCTGGCTGAGCCGAGCGGTGACCAGCTGGATCGAGCAGCACGGTGTATTCACGCAACAATTGCGAACTGGTTCCGCCGAGTTCCATCAGCATGTCGACGAACGGTTCGTTGACCGGCTGCGTCGATGTCACGCGAACAAATCTACGGCCATTACGCTGCTCGATTGAAAACTGCAAGGACATCAAAACCGGGTTGAATTCTATATTGGCTCGCTGATAACTTTCGTGGTTAGCCAGCTTGGCGACCAGTGCCCCTGCTTCATCTGGAGTCACTGAGGTCAGCTCAATTTCCGCGCGTAACGGTTGCCCCAGCGAAGAAAGCACGGTTAATTTACCCAATCCGGCTGCATCCGCGTTGGAAATCAGCATCAATGCGGAAATGACAGCCACATTCAGCGTCTTTAGGCCGGTGGAAATAAATTTATTCGAAGAATTCGGGTGCATGTTGTGTGGCATGAAAGACATTCCGTTGGCGTATATTGAAAAACGAATCTTGCTGGAAGCAAATACTGTATACAGTTTTTTTAAAAATCAAGAATAATTTTGATACTCAGGTGTAACAATGTTTGACGGATATGTTAAACCCGCTAAGACTTTCATTGACGAAAATCTTAGCGGGCAACGTTGCAAACCAGAAACGATACCACAACTATTGGCGTAAATCAGATATCTAGCACAATACGCAACATTCTGCGCAGTGGTTCCGCGGCGCCCCACAAAAGTTGGTCGCCGACGGTAAATGCCGACAAATAATCGCCACCCATTTGCAATTTTCGCAAGCGACCGACAGGAATTGTCAGGCTGCCGGTGACTGCCGCCGGGGTCAGGTCGCGCATCGATGCTTCACGATTGTTCGGCACCACCTTCACCCATTGATTATTACTGGCGATGATGTCGCTGATTTCATCCAGCGGCACATCTTTTTTCAGCTTGATGGTCAATGCCTGCGAATGGCAGCGCATGGCGCCGATCCGAATGCATAATCCATCCACTGGAATGGCCTTGCGATCGCTGCTGAAGCCTGCGCCACGACCAAGAATCTTGTTGGTTTCTGCGCTGCCCTTCCATTCTTCCTTGGACATGCCGTCGCCCAGATCCTTGTCGATCCACGGGATCAGGTTGCCGCCCAGCGGCACGCCGAACTGCTTGACTTCATCAGGCGCCATCGCCAGCTGCTTGCCCAATACCTTGCGATCGATTTCGAGAATTGCCGATTTCGGATCATCCAGCAGTGTCTTGACTTCCGCATTGATCGAGCCGAATTGCGTCAGCAATTCGCGCATGTGCTGGGCACCCCCGCCCGATGCCGCTTGATAGGTCATCGAGGTAATCCATTCGATCAGATCCTGCTGGAACAGGCCGCCCAGGCCCATCATCATGCAGGACACGGTGCAGTTGCCGCCGATGTAGTTTTTGACGCCGCGCTGCAAGCCGTCCTTGATCACATCGAGGTTGACCGGATCGAGGACGATGATCGCATCATCTTTCATCCGCAACGTCGATGCGGCATCAATCCAATAACCGTTCCAGCCTTCGGCACGCAGCTTCGGGAAGATCTCGCTGGTGTAGTCGCCGCCCTGGCAGGTAATAATGATGTCGCATTTTTTCAACGCCCCAATGTCATTGGCGTCTTTTAATGTCGTTTCATTTTTCGCCAATGCCGGTGCTTTACCGCCGGCATTTGAAGTTGAAAAAAATACCGGTTCAATATGGGCAAAATCGCCCTCTTCCTGCATCCGCTGCATCAGGACCGAACCCACCATGCCACGCCAACCGACTAAACCAACCAGTTTCATTATCGTTCCCTCAAACATACACGGGAAAAGCCCCGCAACTTCATACTCTCGGCAGTACCGCTCGCCAAATCGCTTTAAGCCAATGCCTTGACTACCGCATCGCCCATCTCTTTGGTGCCAATTTTTGTCGTGCCTGCCTCATAGATATCAGCAGTACGCAAACCTTGTGCCAGCACCTTTTTGACAGCTCGCTCAACCCGGTCAGCCTGCTCCGCTTTGTTCAGCGAGAAGCGCAGCATCATTGCAACCGACAAAATGGTCGCCAGCGGATTGGCAATGCCCTTGCCCGCGATATCCGGCGCCGAACCGTGCGACGGCTCGTACAAACCCTTGTTGTTGGCATCCAGCGAAGCCGAAGGCAGCATGCCGATCGAACCGGTCAGCATCGCCGCAGCGTCGGACAAAATGTCGCCGAACATATTGCCGGTCACGATCACGTCGAATTTCTTCGGTGCGCGCACCAGCTGCATTGCCGCATTGTCAACATACATGTGATCGAGTGCGACATCCGGATATTCCCGGTGGACGTCGGTAACGATATCTTTCCAAAATTGGAAAGTTTCCAGCACGTTGGCCTTGTCGACGCTGGTCAGGCGCTTGTCGCGCTTTTGCGCGGCCTGAAACGCCACATGGGCGATACGGCGGATTTCCGACTCGGCGTAGCGCATGGTGTCAAAGCCTTCGCGCTCGCCCTTGAAAGCGCCGTCCGGCGCAATGCGCACGCCGCGCGGCTGCCCAAAATAAATATCGCCGGTCAATTCGCGGATGATCAGGATGTCCAGTCCGGACACCACTTCCGGCTTCAGGGTCGATGCGCCCGCCAGTTCTGGATATAAGATTGCCGGCCGCAAATTGGCAAACAGGCCGAGATTCTTGCGCAGTCCCAGGATCGCCTGCTCCGGCCGCAAGGCTCGCTCCAGCGTGTCGTACTTCCAGTCGCCGACGGCGCCGAACAAAATGGCATCGGCTTCCTGCGCCAGCTTTAGCGTGCCATCCGGCAGCGGATGACCGTGGGCGACGTAACCGGCGCCGCCCACCGGCGCGCTTTCCAGCTCAAATTTCTCGTCGAGCGCATTCAGGACGTTGACCGCTTGTTCAACGATTTCGGGACCAATGCCATCGCCTGGCAAGATTGCAATTTTCATTTTTTCCTGGAATTTTCTTGGGAATTCGGTTGCTCAAAAAAACGCTGACGGCGGCGCTCGGGAGCAGAATCAATACAATTCAAATCGTATTGCCCAGCCACGGTTGCGCAGCCAAATGACGCTCTTCAAAATCGCGAATCTTGTCGGCCTGGCGCAGGGTCAGTCCGATATCGTCAAGACCGTTCAGCAGGCAGTATTTGCGGAATTCGCCGACTTCGAATGGATAGCTGAGGCTGCCGTTGGCGGCGGCGACCAACTGTTTTTCAAGGTCGATGACCAGACGGAAGCCCGGGACAGCCTTGACTTCGTCGAATAGACGATCGATCTGCGCTTCCGGCAGGACGATGGGCAGCAAGCCGTTCTTGAAGCAATTATTGAAAAAGATATCGGCAAAGCTCGGCGCGATCACGGCGCGGAAACCATATTGATCAAGCGCCCACGGCGCGTGTTCGCGCGACGAGCCGCAACCGAAATTTTTGCGGGTCAACAGAATCGAAGCACCTTGATAACGCGCTTGATTCAAGACGAAATCAGGGTTCAGCGGACGACGGGAATTATCCATGCCTGGCTCGCCATGATCCAGATAACGCCACTCGTCGAACAAATTCGGACCGAAACCGGTGCGCTGAATCGACTTCAGGAATTGCTTCGGAATGATGGCATCGGTATCGACGTTAGCGCGATCCAGCGGCGCCACCAAACCATCCAAAACAGTAAATTTATTCATGACTTTTGTATTCCATTATCGGATTGCGTGCATGCGCTCTATCATTTGCCCTGCATTTTTTCGCCGACGTGCTCGATGTCCTTGCCAAAACCGTGAACGGTATTGCAGGCCACCAGCGTGGATCCAACGGCAATCAACAGAAAGAGTGTGACAATTTTTTTCATCATTTTGAGCTCTCTTACAGGGAACGGACATCAACGAAATGACCTGCGATACCGGCCGCCGCAGCCATTGCCGGACTCACCAGATGGGTCCGGCCGCCGGCACCCTGGCGGCCTTCGAAATTACGGTTGGAGGTTGAGGCGCAACGTTCGCCCGGCTCCAGCCGATCGGCATTCATTGCCAGGCACATGGAACAGCCCGGCTCGCGCCATTCGAATCCGGCATCCTTGAAAATCTTGTCCAGCCCTTCGCTTTCGGCCTGCTCCTTGACCAGCCCGGAACCCGGCACCACCATCGCCAGCTTGACGTTGGACGCGCGGAATTTGCCGCGCACCACGGCTGCTGCCGCGCGCAAATCCTCGATCCGGGAATTGGTGCAGGAGCCGATAAACACTTTATCGATCAGGATATCTTGCATCGCAGTATTCGGCTTCAACGCCATGTAGGCCAGCGCCTTTTCCATGCCGTCCCGCTTGGTGGCGTCTTTTTCCTGATCAGGATCCGGCACTCGGCCGTCGATCGCCACCACCATTTCAGGCGATGTGCCCCAGGTCACTTGCGGTTTGATTTCAGTGGCATCCAGCGTCACCACCAGGTCGAACTTGGCGCCCTGATCGGAATGCAAAGTGCGCCAGTAATCTACTGCAAGGTCCCAATGTGGCCCTGACGGAGAGAACGGACGGCCTTTGACGTAATCGATGGTGGTGTCATCGACCGCAATCATGCCGGCCCGCGCACCGGCTTCAATCGCCATGTTGCAGACTGTCATGCGGCCTTCCATCGACAATGCGCGGATGGTCGAACCGGCGAATTCGATCGCGTAGCCGGTACCGCCTGCGGTGCCGATCTTGCCGATGATCGCCAGCACGATGTCTTTGGCCGTGATGCCGTTCGGAATCTCGCCGTCGACTTGCACCAGCATGGATTTGGATTTTTTGGCCAGCAGGGTCTGAGTGGCCAGCACGTGCTCGACTTCGGAAGTGCCGATGCCGTGCGCCAGACAGCCGAACGCGCCGTGGGTCGAGGTGTGCGAATCGCCGCACACCACGGTCATGCCGGGCAAGGTAGCGCCCTGCTCCGGCCCGATCACATGGACGATGCCCTGACGGTGGTCGCTCATGCTGAAATAGGTCAGCCCATAAGCCTTGGCATTGGCGTCCAGCGTCTCGACTTGCAGACGCGAGGTCTGGTCGGCGATGCCGTTGGCGCGATCGGTGGTCGGCACGTTGTGGTCGGCCACCATCAGATTGGCCGGAACCCGCCACGGCTGGCGGCCTGCCAGGCGCAGCCCCTCGAAAGCCTGGGGGCTGGTCACTTCATGCAACAGATGACGATCGATATATAGAATCGCCGTGCCATCCTCTTCGGTATGGACGACGTGAGATTCCCAGAGTTTGTCGTAGAGCGTTTTTAGCATGATCGATTCGCGTTCGAGGCCGCGCAAAACAGTGAATTTAGCTCTTGATTATGCCATAGATGCGGACGCCAAACCCTTTTGCTTGCAGCGAATGCGATGGCAAAACAGCAAGTGCCACCATCATTTCAACCAGCTTTGTTGCTCTCGAGTCAAGCTATTGCCCCCTCCCTAAAAACCGTAGCGAGCGGCCCAAGGTCTGGGGAAGAAGCGCAGCCGTACGGAGGTACGGCGACGAATATGTCACCCCTGCAGCCCAGAGATTGGCGAGTTTGCCAAACCCTGCAGTAGGTTTTTAGAGGTGCCCTATTGTCACGGTCGCCCAAAGCGCAAAGCCGTGAGTTTCCCGGTCGCCAGGGCGGTCCCGAACAGGACGATCAGGCAACCCGCCAGCATGGTCGGCGTCACTTCCTCCTTCAGGAAAATCGCGCCCCAGATCATGCCGAAGATAGGAATCAGAAACGTCACCGAAGCGGTATAGGCGGAACCGGCGCTTTCCAGCAAGCGGTAGAAAATGGCGTAGGCGATACCGGTGCAGAGCACCCCCAAGCCGAGCACCGCGTACCAGGCGGTCGATGAAATCGGCACCGCGGGCCAATACAGCAGCGCCAGCGGCAGCAGTACCACGGTGGCAAAAAACTGGCTGCCGAAGGCGACCACGAACGGCGGCACGCCGGCCAGCCGCTGTTTCGAATAATTGATGGCGATGCCGTAGAACAGCGTGGCCAGCAGCACCGCAGCAATCGCCAGCCAGACACTGGGCAGGCCCTCGCCGATCTTGTTCCACACCAGCGTCAACACCCCCACCATGCCGACCAGCAAGCCGATCACCTGGGTGCGCGCCATTGGGGTCCTCAACCACAAGAAGGCAATCAGCGCCGTCCACAGCGGCATGGTCGCGTTCAGGATCGCATCGAAGCCGGCGCTCAGGTAGAGCGTCGAGTACGCGAACAGGCAAAAAGGCAGCGCCGAATTGACAATCCCGAGCAACAGCAGCGGCCCGGCATTCTTGCGCAGATGATCGCGGGAGGCGGCCGAGCGCAGCACCGGCAGCAATACCACCGCTGCTATGCCTACCCGCAAGGCGATCAGCGGCACCGGGCCAAACTCCGGCGTGCCGACGCGCATGAAAAGAAAGGATGCGCCCCAGATGGCGGCGAGAATCAAAAGTTCGACGATATTCATTGTTGGCTTTGCGTTCGGATTGAAGTGGACAGCGATGGTACTGCTGGATTTGGCAAAACGCACATCGCACCCGGATTGTAAGCGGACTAAAACAAACGGTCTGGTCAAATTCGGACATGGATGCACATGCCGCAGATTTTTGCAATCGAGCATCATCCCAGAAAAACAGCAGCGAAGAAATGTCCGCCAAAAAATATATGACGCGAGATCGAGCGCATCGATTCCGGTTACCGCTCGATGATGGCTTTCGCCAACTGAACGCCGGGCGCGACGGGACGCCATCTCAGCTTATGCACGGTTGAGCTTGCCTCGTCATCGACCGATAGTTACCGGCCTTATTTCCGCCCCTTATTTCCCATCATTAATAGCTTGTCAAATTTGACGTAAATACAATAACCGCCCACCCCTCCTTGGCGGTTTTTACCATTCTGTCGCAGCCGTTGCCGATTTTGGAAAACTAGCCAAATCCGCCATCGCCGCTGTCCGAACCTGACAGGGTTTTGTCATTAACACCTTGATCAGCACTCCTATTATCAGATCAACGCAAACGCACTTCTTCGACAGCATCGGTGTTGATCAACACAAAGACCCACACGCCGATCACGCTGCCAGCTGTCGAAAAAAGACATTTTCGTTTTGAGGCTGCTAGCCATTCGCAATTCCTGTTGCCGCATTTGAAGCTCGTTTTCATCAGACGAACTTGCGCGACTCAGTGCGTTGCAAACATGACTGCTGCCTATGGCAACTCTTGTCTATAGATCGGGGCGTATAGGCGAGACACACAGGTGAATAAGCCCCAAAACCTCAGGAGAAACAAAGATGAAAAAGCAAATTCTTGCCGCATCCATCACTGCATTGTTCGCAGTCTCGGCATTCGCATGGTCAGGCTCAACTACCACCACAACCACCACCATTACCCCCACCATCACTTCTGCCGCATCTGCCAATTCAACTGGCGGGCTCGGCGGCAACGGCGGGGCTGCAAGTTCCGGTGCTGCCACTGGTGGAGCATCGACCGGCGGCACTGCAACCGGCGGCGCTGCAACCCAAACCAACACCGCCGGCGTGGCTAACACTGGCGGCAACTGGACCGGGCAAGGTGGTGTGACGTCCAGCGGTGGCGCAACCAGCGCCGGCAATACGACTGGCGGCAGCGCAACTGGCGGCGGCAATCCTGCTGTCAGCAGCGGCTCCGCTACTGGTGGCGGCGCCTCTGTCGGAAATCATTCAAAAGTCTCAGGGGGAGTTAGTGGCGGCGACGCCAGTGCCAGCGGCGGCCTTGCTGCTTCCGGCTCGACCAAGGTAGGAGGCACCTACGGCAGCGTCCAGTCCAACAATGGCAATTCACTCGCCAGCGGTGGCTATCAATCGTCCAGCACCGGCAATGCCAATTCTTCGGCTGACTACAACAGCAATACCGCAGGCTGGGCTAAATCAGTCAACATCGGCGGCGACACCTGGACCGGCAAAGCAATTGGCGGCGACGGTGGTGCAGGCGGCGATGCATGGGCCAAAGCTATTGCGAAGTAGGCCACCAAGAGCTACGACTAGCTACGCCTCGGCTACTGATGAGTAGAGAGTGCCGGAGGGAGAGGGAAAGGCGACTTTCCCTCTGGTTTGCAATACCAATATTACGAAGGAGAAACCATGAAACGCCACCTTATAGGTATTCTGGTAGCCTCAATATTCACAGTACCAGCAGTGGCCCACGAATCATCCGCACCGGCGCCAGCACCAACCTCGTCATCCAACTCCACCTCGACCTCATCTGGTGGTGCCGGCGGTGCTGGCGGAGCCGCATCGGGTGGTTCGGCAACCGGCGGCACAGCGACCAACACCGTCGCAGGCACCTCAGGTGCGAATGCAACCGGCGGCACCTCAAGAGCAGCCGGCGGCAGCGCCAATGTGACCCTGTCGGTTACCTTGCCTAGCACCGCATCCGGCACATCAGGCACTGGCACCGCAGCCGGCGCAACCACGTCAGCCGTGGGCGATCCCGGCAGCAGCCCGAACAATACCAAGGCGACGGTTGATTACACCGGCAGTTATTCGATCAAGACCACCCCGAATGTCGTGGCGCCATCGTTGACCACCACCTTGTCCGACACTTGCATGGGCTCGGTATCGTTTGGCGTGTCGGTCACCGGTTTTGGTGCGACCGCCGCTTCCACCATGGTGGATCAGGCCTGCGTGCGTCGACTCGATGCCCGGGAGTTTCGCTCAATGGGCATGAATGACGTTGCGCTTGCGCTACTGTGCCAAGGCGAGGCAAATCGCAAGGCCGTCGAGTCCACCGGCCGTTCTTGCCCCGGCATGGAAAAACCGGCGGCAACTGCGCCTTCCACCGACATAGGCCATAGCGGCGCCGGCAGCGTGATAGGACAAAACAGCGCAAGCAGTGTGGGAGCAACCAGCACAAGCAATGTAGTGCAACCACAGGTCAACGATCCAATTATCCGATCCCGGCTTGGCATGGATCCTTTGCCTGATCTTTCCTTGGCTAAAGATCATTAAATTCCAATGCAAGAACAGCAGAAGCAGCAGAGACAATAAAGACAACACGAGGGTCTGCCATGAAGCAAAAGCCAGTCTTGAGCGAGCAGATTGCTGCCGCTCTCAAACAGGAGGAGCTTGGCATGCCATTGGCCGATGTACTGCGTCAGGCAGGGATTAGCGAACGCACCTTCCTCAATTGGAAGAAACAGTACGGCGCCCTTCCCGCTTATCCGAACGCCTTGAAAAACCTGCTGGAAGAAAATGCCAAACTGAAACAAATCGTGGCCGAGCTGACACTGGAAAATTCTCGTCTGCAGGATGCGCTGAACGACCATCGAGGGAGTAATGAATCCTATAATTTCCCCGACTGATTTTTTTCAGCGAACCATGGTGCAGGCGGACTGGCGACAACACGACCGTCCAGCGCCGCACCTGGTGAAAACTCATCTCGGCCGGCTACGCCGTTGCCATCAGAATATGTTCCTGCGTTTGCCCCAGCTAACGCACGCCAATCCCATGTACGCGGATATATAACAATAAAAAACTGGACAATTCTTAGTTTTAGATAAGAATAAGTGTAGGCAATTTATTAATGAAAATTTGCCAACCAGCAATAAGAAGTAAGACATGCTGTAGGGAGAGTCTCATGGATATCGGGTGCTTAAAGACACTTGAAGCGATAGACGACAGCAGCGCGACCAGACATATTGGCATCATCGTTTTCGATGGCGTCGTATTAGCCGACGTCGTTGGCGCAGCAGACGTTTTTGGCATTGGCGACAAACTTATTTCCACCGTATTCCCTGGCACCACGCGCTACGCCGTGTCGGTGCTCTCGATCGCCGGCGGCATGGTCATGTCATCCGCTTCAGTGCAGATCATGACGGCAGCGCTGGCATCGTTCGACGACTGCCGATTCGATACCCTCCTGATCGCCAGCGGCACTGGCAGTTTCGACGCTTACCACGATCCCGAGCTGCTCGCATGGCTGCAGAAAATGCGCGGTAACGTGCGTCGCATCGCCGCCATCTGCACCGGCGTGTTCGTGCTCGGCGCTGCCGGATTCCTGAACAACCGCCGTGCCACCACGCACTGGGCGCTACTGGACAAGCTGGCGCGTGAATTTCCGCAAATCAGGATTGATCGGGAAGCGCAGATCACCGAAGACGATGACATTTTTACGTCATGCGATGTCGGCATGGCAGCCGATCTGGCGCTACGTTTGCTGGAAAGCGATCTCGGCCCATCCGTGGCGCGTCGGGTGGCCGAAAGTATCGTCGTATGTCAGCGCCGCCGGGACACCTCGCCCGCCAGCCACACCACCCATAGGACCCACGCCGCGCCATCCAGCGAACCGGCAAAAACCAATAAAATCCACAAGGCATCCTTATGGTTCGTCGAACATCTGGCCGAACCCATCAGCGCCGCCGATGCCGCAAATTTCGTTTCCATGAGCGAGCGCAATTTCGTGCGTCAGTTCAAGCGCGAGACCGGGCAAACCCCGCACGACTTCCTGCTCAAGCTACGACTGGACGCGGTACGCCAGCAATTGACCGAAACCGATTTGCCGATCGACAAAATAGCCCGGCGTTGCGGCTTATTCAGTGGTGAGCACGTAGCCAAACTGTTCCGCAAACATATGTCCGCTTCTCCGACCGAATATCGCAAGGGCAACCGACTATCGAAAAATATCAGCCAGTTCGCTTGATCACCGCGACAGTGAGTTCACTGCATTTCCAAGCAAGCAATCGGCACCGCACTACGGCTTTTTTCTCGATAGGCCGCGCTGGAGGAACAACAGCAATAGCAGAGTGATTTTTCCCAGGACTGGCTCGGCAAGCACTTCGATGAACACTACCGCCGTGATCCCGCCGCGCCAGGCGCGCCTGAAAATACAACCAGTGCCGATCGCTTTCCTGGCGACCGCCTTCGTCGTCCTGGTTTGCGCCTCCTTGCTGGCGATTGAAGGTTTGCGCAGTTGGAGCGCGCGCGCCATCCAGCTGCACCAGGCGGAAGTGGAAAGTTCGCAATTGGTACGCGCGCTGTCACAGCACGCCGACAGCACGCTCAAGCAAGTCGATGCCGTGCTGGCAGGCTTGAGCGAGCAACTGGAACTGGAGGGAAGCAGTCCCGTCGCACTACAACGCTTGCACAAACTATTGCCGACCTACGTCGCTGAATTACCTCAGCTCAATGATCTATCCATAGACGATAAAAACGGCCAAACGCTGATCCATGCGCGCAACACGCAATTGCCGAGCATCAGCAATGCCGATCGGGATTATTTCGTTTTTCATCGCAGCAATCCCGCTCGCGGACCGCATATAGGCACGCCTGCGCGCAGCCGATTCAACGGCGCATGGGTCGTTACCGTATCGAGACGTTTCAATCACGCTGACGGCAGCTTCGCCGGCGTGGTTCTGGCGAGCGTCGACATCATCTACTTCAAAGCCTATTACGACAGTTTCGACATCGGCCGCGGCGGTGCGATCATCCTCAGCCTGGACAATGGCACCATACTGGTGCGGCGTCCTTTCTTCGAAGATGCGATCGGAAAAAACATGACCGTTTTCCCGATCTTTCGCGACGCCACCGCCAAAAATACCGCCGCCAGCGTCACCTTGGTCACCGGCCAGGACGGCGTGGAACGACTGATCGCCTATCACCATCTGGACCGCTACCCCTTGTTCCTTAACGTATTGCGATCAAAAGACGACGTGTTCGCGGACTGGCGCACCAATACCTATCTGCATTTGATCGGCAGCGCAATATTGGCGCTGGCATTGGGATTGCTGGGATGGCGTTTGATTCACCAGATCAACCTGCGCCTGCTGGTCGAGGCCGACTTGCTGGTGGTCCAGGATTCCCTGAAAGCGATCAACCAGAGCCTGGAACAGCTGGCGCTGCACGACGCCTTGACCGGACTCGCCAATCGCCGCCATTTCGACACTGCGCTACGGGACGAATTCATCCGCGCCATGCGCAATGGCAGCTCGCTGGCCTTGATCATGATGGACGTGGATTACTTCAAGCAATACAACGACGCCTACGGTCATCTGGCGGGCGATGCATGCTTACAACGGATCAGCCAGGTCGTCAAAACCGGACAAAATCGTCCGGGCGATCTGGCCACCCGTTACGGCGGTGAGGAGCTCGCGGTTTTGCTGCCCAATACCAGCCTGGCAGGCGCCATGGCCGTGGCCGAAAAGATCCGTCTCGGGATCATTGACTTGAAGATAGTGCATCCCCGTAATCCGGCCGGCGTCGTCACACTCAGCGCCGGGGTCGATGCCTTCGTTCCGGTCAGGGACGGCAATACGCCGCTGGAACTGATTCAGGCGGCGGACAAAGCGCTCTATGCGGCAAAATCCAGCGGCCGCAATCGCGTTTGCTCACACGCCGACGCGCAATCCGCGCCGCCGGCCTGATATTTACATCGCCACCACCTGATTCCGGCCAGCTTCCTTGGCCCGGTACAGACGCTCATCGGCGATGCTGAGACACTGCTCCAGCGTATTGCCGTCCAGTCCGAATTCTGCGACCCCGATGCACATGCCGAATTTCACCCGCGGGTCCTGCACGATCTTGACGTTGTTTTCAAGCTGGATGCGGCAACGCTCGCCGATGTTGGCAGCCACCTCGCGCGTGGTGTCCGGCAGCGCAATCACGAATTCGTCGCCGCCGAAACGGCCGATGATGTCGCTCGGGCGCAGGATCGTCGTCATTTGCGACACGAATTTCTTCAGCAAGTCGTCCCCCGCCTGATGACCGTAACGATCGTTAATGTGCTTGAAGTGATCGAGATCCAGCGCCAGCAGCGATAACGGCGCACCGGTGCGCGCGGCGCGGGAAATTTCCACATCGGTTCTGGCCAGAAAATCCCTGCGGTTGGCAGCGCCGGTGAGCCAGTCGGTCGCCGCCTGATGCTCAAGTTGCTCATGGGTAGCGCGCAACTCGGCCAGCGCACTCTCGGTACGGGCATTGCTCATCCTGAGTTGCGCCATCAGCTCTTCCTGGCTCAATACGGTCGAAAAGGCGCGAGTTGTGAGATAGGCGCTGACCACCCCGTAACTCAATAAAAAGAATCCGCTGGCAAAAATCACGTGGGCCAGCCACCACATGTGGTTCCATGGCTTGCCCAACACAAAGGCAATCGAAGACTGTGCAAAAAAGGCCAGCGACAGCGTGAAAAAAGTCGTCATCAGCGGCGAGCGAATGCCGCGCGCAAAGACCACCACGATGCCGAGCAGCGCAATCACCAAAGAAGCGATTTCCATCGACAACCGCACAGCCGGGTGCGCCCCTAGCGGGGATAAGGCGATGACGCCGACAGCCACAATGATCAAGCCGACAACAGCCAGCCATCCGCCCCAATACGCGACCCGCCCCCGTTGCCCGGCGGGATCGACCGCGGCGCCATAGGAGAGCAGGCCAACAAAAAAGCACACTCCCATGAAGAGCCGCGAAGCCGGGCCGTACAACAGGAACAGCCACATGTGTTCATGCGCCATGCCGGTAAACAAACCATGCGGCAAATAGATCAGCGTGAAGCCGAGAAAACCGAGCGTCAGCCAGCGTAAAAACGGTTCGCCCGAATGCTTGTAGCAGCGCCATGTGACATACGACACAAACAGCCCCTCCAGCGTCGCCACCCAAATCACCAGTTCGTGAAACGGGTGCTCCTCGAACAGCAACGCCGGACTCTGGAACGCAGACAAATAAGCGATTGCCGCCAGCGGCAGCAGCCCGAACAGGACCAACAAGAAAGTCGAATAAACCTGGGTGATAACACGGATAGTGCGCTGGATGCGCCCCGTGTCCGGCGGCGGCACTACGGATGGGCGATCGAAATACTGGGTGCTGTCGAGTAGCATTTTGTACTCCCTACGCAAGATTGGGCCGCTCGACATGCTAGCTTGCAGGCGCGACCTCAGATCGAAACTTATTGCCTTCGAGAACTGTAGCATAGGAGGATCGCAGCCGTATGTCCAATATGAAATTGGGCGCGCAAATCGTATGTTCACTATGAAATTGCGCTCGCAAATTGTCAGTTTTCACTGTTTGAAATCCATATTACTCACGGCTTGCAGACAGTTTCCTGATCAGCAACAATGCCATCGCCGAAAATACCGCGCCGGCATGGAAAGTGACCGCCGAGCCATGGTATTGCCACAACCAGCCGGCGATGACGCTGGCCAGCAGCATGCACAGACCGCTCACCAGGTTGAATACGCCAAACGCGGTGCCCTTGAGTTCGGCCGGCGTGGTGTCCGCCACCAGCGCCGCCAGGATTCCCTGGCTAAATCCCATGTGCAAGCCCCACAACGCGACTCCCAGCATGCCCCAGGCAATCGAGGCGGCCTGCGCCAGCACCAGGTCGGCGGCCACCAGCAACACCAGCCCGGCCGCCAGCAGCCATGAGCGCTCGATGCGATCGGACCACTTTCCCACCGGATAGGCCGACAGCGCATAAAACAGCGACATCACCACCATCACCGACGGTACCCACGTCATCGACAACCCGAGCTGCTGCGCACACAGGATCAGGAAAGCTTCGCTAAAACGGGCCAGCGTAAATACCGCCCCCACCGTGACCACCCACCAGAAGCGCTTGGAAAAACGCCGCAGCACATGCCAGCGGATCGGCGACCGGAAGCGATGGACGACAGGATCTTGCGTGACTTCGGTCACACTGGTCACGATCAATCCCACCGCAACCAGCGCCGGTAGCACGGCAAACCACAGCACCAGGGAAATGTTGCCGCCCAAGACCAGCATCAACACGATCGCCAGCAACGGCCCGAGAACCGCGCCGACAGTGTCCATCGATTGCCGCAAGCCAAAACAGGCGCCGCGGATCGCCAACGGCGCGACGTCGGCGATCAGGGCATCGCGTGGCGCACCGCGTATGCCTTTGCCGATCCGGTCCAGGAAGCGCGCGACAAACACCGTGGCGGCCGAGGTCGCCAGCGGGAACAGCGGTTTGCTCAATGCCGCCAAGCCATAACCAAGCAGCAGCAGGCCTTTGCGCTTGCCGATGAAATCGCTGATGGCGCCGGAGAAGATTTTGACGATCAGGGCGGTAGCCTCGGCCACGCCTTCGATCAGGCCGACCGTCAAGGCGCTGGCGCCCAACGTCCCGACCAGGAACACCGGCAACAAACTGTGCACCAGCTCGGAAGAAAGATCCATGAACAAGCTGACCAAACCCAGCGCCCAAATCACGCGTGGGATGGGAAGCGTTGGCGTAGCGCCTGGCGACAATGGCTTCATTGTTTTGCTCCTGGGGATCTTAAGTATCATATGTCCACTCCGAGACTGTTTAAACCAACCAGGACTTATTTTGGAACAACTGAACCACACGCTATTCTTGCTGATCAACGCCAGCGCCCACCCCACCCCCGAGGCATTGGCAGTAGCAAACTTTCTTGCTGAAACACTGATTTACGGCGTACCGCTGTTATTGACGGCGATGTGGTTATGGGGAACGCCCAAGCAGCGCGCCGCGGCATTGACAGCCACCATGAGCATCGGTTTTGCGTTGGCCTGCAGCCAATTGATCAGTGCCGTCTGGCCGCATCCGCGCCCGTTCATGATCGGCCTGGGCAATACCTTCCTGGACCATCAACCGGATTCGTCCTTCCCCAGCGATCATGCCACCGTGATTTTCACGCTAGGCTTCTCCTTGTGCTTTTCTTCATTGCGCCGGTTCGGCATCCCGGTCCTGCTGCTGGGGATACCGGTCGGCTGGGCACGGGTTTATCTCGGCGTTCATTTTCCGTTTGACATGATAGGCGCGCTCTGTGTCGCAGTCGGCAGCGGCTGGCTGGTAGTCCGTCTGCTGGCAAACCGGCAGCTCGGCAACCGCGCCCTCTCCGTATTGGAAATTCCGTACCGGGCAGTCTTCGCGCTACCGATTGCCAAAGGTTGGGTACGTAGGTAGAAAGAAGCAGATATGGGGTCGCATTTGCAAACGCTGATCGGCTATTTTGCGGCGCACCCGATGATTGCGCTGGGCGCAGTGTTTGCGGCGTCGCTGCTGGAGGCGTTGGCCGTCATCGGCACCATCGTGCCCGGCAGCTCGATCGTCTTCATCGGCGGCGCGCTGCTCGGACTCAACGCGCTCAATCCGTGGTGGACTGTGGCCGCCGCCGTCAGCGGCGCGATTCTGGGCGACGGTATCAGCTATTGGCTTGGCCATCATTATCGAGAACACATCCCCACCATCTGGCCGATGAAGAATTACCCCGGCTTATTAAATCGTGGACAGGCGTATTTCTTCAAGCACGGCGGCAAGAGCGTGTTTTTTGGCCGCTTCCTGGCGCCGGTGCGGGCCATCGTGCCGGTGGTCGCAGGCATGAGCGGCATGCCGGCGCTACCGTTTTACGTCATGAACAGTCTGTCGGCCGTGGCTTGGGCCGCCATCCACCTTATTCCGGGCGCGTTGTTCGGCGCTTCGCTGCAGCTGGCCGGCGCCGTCAGCTCGCGTCTGGTGGTCGTGCTGCTGGTGCTCGCGCTGGTGTTATGGGGAGCCGGCAAGCTGGTGCGCATCGCGTATCGGGCGTATCAGCAACTCAGGCCGCACATCAAATGGCTGCGCGAGCACACTGCCCGGCGCCTGCGCGGCAAGCCAGGGCTCTTGCTGCGCATCGCTTTGCTGGCGCTGGTGATCACGCTCGGCTTGGTCGCCGGCTTGTATGTCGGAGATCTTCTCAGCGCCGATGGCGAACGCTATGCGCATCATCCAGTTGCGGCCAGCATGCCGCTGGCAGATTGGGGCGGCGGCGGCTGGCGCCTGCTGCCGCGCGCACGTTCCGAGCTTGACGGCGACCTGGAAGAGCCTTTTTCGCTGCAGTGGGTCGGCAGCGCCGCGCAGATTGGCGCAACGCTGAGCGCCGCCGGTTGGCAGCACGCCGAATCGTGGAGCTCAAAAACCATGTTGCTATGGCTGCTGGCCGATACGCCGATCCAGCAACTGCCGGTGCTGCCGAAATACGACCGCGGCCGGGTCCAGAAAATCACCTATGTCAAAGTCCTCAATCCGCGCCAGCGCCTGGTGATTCGCCTCTGGCCGATGCGCTACAAGGTCGAGACCGTTAGCGGCGAGCCGCCAAGCCGGCTATGGAGCGGCATGGTGACGCTTGAGCGTCTGCAACATCCGATCGGCATGATCACACTCGCCAGGACCGCGAGCGATTTCAACGCGCCGCTGCCGCTACTGGAGCAGGACCTGCAAAGCCAGCGTTTGTCGGTGCAACGTCGGCAACGGCACGACACCGGCGTGCTGCTGGTCCGGTAACGATTGCCTGATTCAAGTGGATTGATACAGATTGTTGCAATCCTTACTTCTTGTTAATGCCGGGAGTTTCGCGCCGGACGTTAAATACGGACATCATTTCACCAGAGAACCAACATGAAGAAATACTTTGCCATACCCGCCACACTGCTCGTCGCCAGCGCCATCCTGAGCGGCTGTGCCAGCCCCTACGGCATGCCGTCTGAGCCGTATTCGCAACTCCTGTCGCAATTGTCTCCACAGCCGGCGGCACAACCGTATTCACAGCCATATTCGCAACCGTACTCACAGCAGTATTCGCAACCGAATCCTCAGCCTTACCCGGTCAGTTCACAGCAATATCCCCCTGCGCAAACCTATCCCGCGCCTGCGCAATCGCATAACCAGCTATCCGGCGTGATCGACTCGATCCAGGTGGTGCAGCAACAAACCGGCGGCAATAGCAACGGCATGGTGGGTACGGTGCTGGGCGGCGTGGTCGGCGGATTGGTCGGGACCCAAATCGGCGGCGGCCGCGGCAGAACCGTTGCTACCGTCGCCGGCGCAATAGGCGGCGCCATGCTCGGCAACCAGGTGGAGCAGCGTAACAATGTCCAGGTGCGCAATATGTATCAGGTAGGAATACGCCTGGACAACGGCGGCTACCAAACCGTCACGCAGGAAAACGTGAACGACATGCGGATCGGCAACCGCGTCCGGATCGAAGGCGATCAAGCGTATCGCTATTAAAAAACCGGTTCGCTATCTGTAACGAGCGCATCGTCGCGCCGCTCGTTACAGGTATCTTCCAAGCCCTCCTGTAGAAGCCCCTCCCGCCTCGAACAACGACCAGCGTAAATTATCCGTGTCAAATATGGCTGCAATAGCTATGATTTCCGGATGCCTGTCGTCGCCGGTAGTCGAGCCAGGGGGAGATGCAATTGCAAAACAATGCGAATATCGACTGGAGTGCGGTCGCACGACAAGACCTGGATTTCGCACATCAAACGATTATCGACGCCCATCCGGGCGCGATCGACCATGAAAATCCCAACTTCAAGCAGTGGCTGTGGTTCGGCTATCGACATGCAAGCACGCTAGCAGCCCGGGCCAAGTCGCGGGAACAAGCATTGGCGGCGCTCAGGTATTACTCGGTCGGCTTCAAGGACGGCCATCTGCTGGTCTATGACCCACAGCCATCGGAACTGAGACGATGGGCCGGCTGGCTGGTCGATATGCGCGGCGGTGACGTGGTGGTGGTGCATGCGGCGCAAGACTGGCCGGTCGCCACTCCGCCGCTTGGGGCCAGGCTACTGTCTTGCGATCAGCAATCGGTGCGCAAGATATTGCTGCGCGATATGGCGCCCTATATTGACCGCAGGGTCAATCTGGAAGCGACCTGGAGCGATCTGGCGCGCTTTCTTACCCTGGATTTGAGTTCGATCCCGATCGCCGGCCGCAAACTTTACCGCTCGTGCGTTGCCGAGTCCGCGGACGGCGCACGGCATATTTATTCGATGCTGTGGCAGGACGGGCCGGCGCTCTGTCCGGATGTCTACGCCGCGCAGGCGCCGTCGCCGCAAATCATCGGCTTGGGCGAAGGGCGTTACTGGATTCATGTCACCCAGTTCCGACCGGACCAGGCTCAATACCAAGCCTGGCGGCAGATGCTGGAGCAGGTGCGGATGCTTAGAGATGCCAAGCTGGTGGTATTCGACACCCGTGGCAATAAGGGCGGCAACAGTGCGCTCGGCCAGGAATTATTAGGCGCGCTGCTAGGCCATGGCCGCCGCCCCGACGGCCCTCAGCAACAGGCCATCGCGCTATGGCGGGTGTCGCCGATTGCCGTTGCTGCGACCGGCGAACGGATGCGCGATGTCGAACATGCTTATGGCGAACACAGCGCAACATTCAAAAGCGCGGCAAGACTGCATGACGACTTGCAACAAGCGCTCGCCAATCAACAACCATGGGTCGAGCAATCCGATGTCCCCGAAACCTCTCCGCCACCGCAGCCGGTGCAGCCGTTTGCCGGCAAACTGGTGCTGCTGACCGACTCCCGATGCGCCAGCGCCTGCCTTGATTTCGCCGACTGCGTGTTGTCGGTGCCCGGCGCATTGCACGTGGGCTTGCCGACCAGTGCCGACTCGGTCTACCTCGACGTGGCGCTGGTCGATCTCCCTAGCGGCCTGAAGATGATGTTGCCGTTGAAAGTCTGGCGGGACCGAGCGCGCCGCAACAATCAACCTTTGATTCCGAACTATCGCTTCCAGGGGAATATTGATGACACGCAGGCACTGCGACGCTGGGTGCTTGATCTCGGCGACCTCTAAAAACCTACTGCAGGGTTTGGCAAGCTCGCCAATCTCGGGGCTGCAGGGGTGACAAAATCGTCGCCGTACAACCGTACGGCTCCGCTTCTCGCCCCGACCTTGGCCCGCTCGCTACGGTTTTTAGAGGTCGCCTAATCCTCAACCAAGGCCTGAATAATCGCTCCCCCTCGCTCCCCGTTGCCGACATCGCAGCGGCCGACGATCGCCGTCAGCGCCTGTTGCATTGCGATCAAATCGTCCAGTTTGGATTCCACCATGCCCAGCTTGCGAGCGGCCAATTCCCGCGTTTCAGCATCCGGGCGCGCATCTTCCAGCGTCAGCAAGCGGCCGATTTGGTCCAGCGAGAATCCCAGCAGCTGCGCACGCTTGATAAACAGGATGCGTCGCACATCCGCCGGCCCATAACTGCGCAGGCCGCTGCTGAGGCGCACAGGCGCATCGATCAGCCCGCGCCGCTTAAGGGAGCGCAAGGTCTCCAGGTTGACCTGGGTCATAATGGCCAAGCGGCTGATGCTGATTTTTTGGTTCATGGTCTTCACTCCAGAGTTGGCACGGCGATTATTTTATACAAATGCCAATATTTTTTGTGCAACTTTGACAATAATTAACATCGAAGCGAAACCCATTCTTGCCAAGCCAGTTAAGCAAAGGAACGCACCGTGAGCGAAACCTTGAGCGCGCCGCCGTACACTCTCTGGCAAATGATTTGCTACATGCTGCGCCTGGGCACGTTTGGTTTCGGCGGGCCGGTCGCGCTGGTCGGTTACATGCGGCGCGATCTGGTCGAACAGCGCAATTGGATTTTGCCGGCGGACTATAAGGAAGGCTTGGCGCTGGCACAGTTGGCGCCAGGCCCGCTCGCGGCCCAACTCGCCATCTACATGGGCTATGTGCACTACCGCATTCTCGGTGCGACGCTAGCCGGCGTGGCTTTCGTCATTCCATCGTTCTTAATGGTGGCGGCGCTCGGGTGGGCTTACGTGCGTTTCGGCGGCCTGCCCTGGATGCAGGCGGTGTTCTACGGAGTCGGGGCGGCAGTGATCGGCATCATCGTCATCAGCGCGCAAAAACTGACGCTCAAAAGCGTAGGCAAAGACAAGCTGTTATGGGCCATTTATTTACTGCTGGCGCTGGTGACGGTGGCGACTGAATCCGAAGTTGCCTGGCTGTTTATCGGCGCCGGCGTCGCCGTCTGGCTGCTGCGCGCGCCGCCAAAGTGGCTAGGCAACTTGCCTGCGGCCGCGCTGGCGCAGTTGCCGCTGGCCAGCGGCTGGTTCGGCGCGCTGGATGTGTCGCTGCTGGCGCAGATCGGCATATTTTTCATTAAGGCCGGCGCCTTCGTGTTTGGCTCCGGCCTGGCCATCGTGCCCTTCCTGTATGGCGGAGTGGTCACCGAGCACCACTGGCTGAGCGACAAACAGTTCATCGATGCGGTGGCGGTGGCCATGATCACCCCCGGTCCGGTGGTCATCACGGTCGGCTTCATCGGCTACCTGATTGCCGGCCTGCCCGGCGCCACGATCGCGGCGTTGGGGACCTTTATTCCCTGCTACTTATTTACCGTGATTCCCGCGCCCTACTTCAAGAAATACGGCAAGCTGCCGGGCGTGACCGCTTTCGTCAACGGCATCACGGCGGCGGCGATCGGCGCCATTTCTGGTTCCGTCATCGTGATTGCCAAGCGTTCCATCAGCGACCTGCCGACCGCCATGATTGCCCTGCTGAGCATCCTGCTGCTGCGGAAATTCAAGAAACTGCCGGAGCCGCTGCTGGTTGTCATGGCTGCGCTGGCTGGTCTGGCCTTGTATCCGCTGCTGCACTAGGCACATCCTGCCAGCCGCCGCCAAGCGCCTTGTATAGCGACACGGTGGCCTTCAGGCGCTTCAGTTTGATCTGACCCAACTCGTTCTGCACTTCCGACAACGAGCGCTGGGTATCGAGCACCGTCATCAAATCTTCGGCGCCGACCCGGTAGCGGATTTCGGATAATTCAAACGCAAAACGGGCTTGCTCCATTTCCGTTTTTTTCAATTTTTTCTGTTCGTCCAGGCTGCGGATCTGGCCCAGCGCGGTATCGACTTCCGACAGCGCCGTAATCACTGTCGAGCGGTACAGCTGCACCAGTTCCTGCTTCTGGGCGATGGCCAGGTCGCGCTGATTGTTTAGGCGGCCGGCGTCGAAGATCGGCGCCACCAACCCGGCTCCCAGATTGGCCAGCAAGTTGGGGCCGTTAAACAGCGACAGCAAGGCGTTGCTTTGGGCACCGGCCGAACCGGTCAGGCGGATGCTCGGAAACAATGCGGCACGGGCTACCGCGAGATTGGCGTTGGCCGCCGCCAGTTGCGCTTCGGCGCGGCGGATATCGGGACGGCGCGACAGTAATTCGGAAGGCAGGCCGGGAGTCACTTCCGGCAACAGGATGTTGTCCAGGCCTTGCGCATTGACGGTAAAGGTTTGCGCCGGCCGGCCCAGCAGGATCGCCAGCGCCGTTTGCGCTTCGCGCTCCTGTTGCATCAGGTCGGGAATCACCGCCTTCTGCCCTGCCAGCGCCGAGCGCTGCCGCGCCAGGTCCAGCGGCGACGCAGCGCCGGCGCGGCTTTGCGCCGCCACCAGCTTCAGCACCCGTTCCGCATTGGCGACGTTTTGCTGGGCGATGTTGAGCCGGTCGCGTAAGGACAGCACTTGCAGATAGGTTGAGACGATGCCGCTGGTCACGGTCAGCGCCACCGTCTCGCGGTCGTAGCGATTGGCTTGCAACGAGGCTTCCGCGGCCGCCAGACCGGCCTTGTTCTTGCCCCAGAAATCGACTTCATAGCCGATCTCCAGCAGGCCGCTGGCCGAGGTGCTGGCGCTGCCGCTGGACGCCAGCGGCACAGCCCGATTGACGCTGGTGGAAAAATCCGCGTTCGGCAACAGCGGCGCGCCGGCGATGCGCGCCTGTGCTTCGGCTTGCCGCACGCGCGATACCGCCGCGGCGATTTCCAGATTGCTGGATTGCCCTTGCGCCACCAATTGCGTCAATTCGGCGCTGCCGAAACGCTCCCACCAGGCGTTATCGGGCCATTCCTGCTCGCCGTTGCTGGCGGAAAGACTCCAGCCGGAAGGCAGTTCGACGCCGGGGGCCGGCTCCCGCAACTCCATCCGATGCGCGCAGCCCGACAGCAACAACGCCAACATCAATGCCGAACATGCGGCGGGGGCGCGACGGAAGATAGGAAAATAGTTGATGCTCATGTTCACTGCCATCAATGGGCCGAGGCTGGATTCTGGGATGGATGCAGCGCCGCCGGCGCACCGGCTGGCGGCGGCGTCAACGGCCGCTTCTCGCTTGCCTCTGCCAGCGCTGTCGTTACCACCACTTGTTCGCCGGGCGCCAGTCCCGACAACACTTGCGCCAGCTGCGCGCCGCGGATGCCGACACGAATCTTGCGCGGCTGTGCTTGCCGCTTGGCGTCAAGCACAGCGACCGTGTAGCCGCCGTCGACATCCGCCTGGCCCAGCACAGCCACCGGCAAAGTCACCGCATCGTGCACCTGCGCCAGCACAAAATTAACCTGTGCGCTCATGCCGCTCATCAGTTGTTGTTGCGGGTTATCGACTTCAAACAGCACGTTGTAGAAGGTCTGCTTGCCCTGTTCGCCCGAACCGTCGGCCGGCACCGGAATCACCTGGCGCAACTTGCCCGACCAGCGCTTGCCGGGATAACCCGGGGTCGTAAAGTATGCCGTCATGCCCTTGCGCAAAAGCGGCACGTCGATTTCGGCGACCCGCGCCTGCACCGTCAATCTCGACAAATCCGCAATCCGCATCAGCGCCGCCGTCGGCGCGTTGGCCGTCACCATTTGACCGGCGCGAGCCGACAGCGACACCACCGTGCCGCTGATCGGCGCCAGCACTTCGGTGTGTTTGCGGGTCTCTTCGTCATCTTTCAAGGTCGACTCGATCTGGCGGATCTGGGCGTTGATCGCCCCCACCCGGGCAGAAGCGGAATACATGCTCATGCGGCTGGATTCAAAGGATTCCTCGCGGGTCGCGTTTTCTGCTTTCAGCTGGCTCTGCCGCTTGAATTGCAGCTCCGCAAAATCCAGCTGCGCCTGTTGATCCGACAACTCCGCCTGCAAGCGCGCCAGCTGCGCCCGATTACTCTCCAGCCGTGCCGGCGCCAGCGTCGGCGTGATTTCCAGCACGCGCTTGCCGGTCTTGACCTCGTCCCCCACCATCACAAATACCTCTTTGACCTGGCCCGACACCTGCGCCAGCACGTCGCTGTATTTGTGTAATTGCAATTTTCCGGTCGCCGCCACCGATTGCTCGACATCGCCGCGCTGCACCTGAACCGTCTCCAGTCGTACCGGTTGCGGCGCCGGTGCCGGCGGCGACCGACGCCAGAGCGCCTTCCACAGCAAAAAACCAGCTCCCAACGCGATCAGCAACACCAGTGCGGCGACGAGAAAATTGCGACTGGTGCTGCCGGAACGGGGGGATGGAATGGGACTTGCAGTTGAGTCAACAGTCATTGGAAAACAATGCTTACGCAGTTGGGAAAAAGCAAAAATCAGCAGTCTAGCGTAGAACTTGGTGGCGGTCAGTAGCGAACTTGTTTCTCTAAATAACAGTGCAGAAACATCAATGTCGCCTCTAAAAACCGTAGCGAGCGGCCCAAGGTCTGGGCGAGAAGCACAGCCGTACTGAGGTACGGCGAGCATCGCAGCCCAGAGATTGGGTCGCGCAGTAGGTTTTCAGAGGTGACATCAAAAACTCTTAGGCACCGCCTCCGCCAGCAAATCGACCAAAGCCCGGACTTTAGGCGACAAGTGGCGCGAGCTCGGGTACAACACATGGATCGGCTCGTCCTCGTCCGGGTCCGGCGCAAACAAGACCTGCAAGCGGCCGCCGCGCACCAGATCCGCCGCCATATAACTGTGCAGGCTGACCAGCCCGACGCCATCCAGCGCCGCCTGCACCAGCGCCTCGCCGTTGTCCACGGTAAGCCGCACGGGGGGCAGGACCGACGCCTTGCTGCCGTCAGGCTCCAGGATCTCCCAGTTCCTCACGCGGCTGCTGTTGCTTGACCGATAGCCGACGCACTGATGCCGAACCAGCTCGGCCGAATGGGTCGGGCGGCCTGCGCGCTGTAAATATTCCGGCGACGCGCAAACCAGCATGCGGGCGGTCGAAATACGCCGCGCGATCAGTTGCGTATCCGGCAGCACGCCGATCCGCACCGTGGCGTCTATCCCCTCCTCGACCAGATCGATCTTGCGATCGGTAAAACTGACCTCGATGTGCAACTTCGGATGTTGCTGACACAGGCGGGTCAGCACCGGCATCACCACCATGCGGCCGAAGCTGACCGGCAGCGATACGCGCAAAGTACCGGCCGGTTCTGCCTTGGATGGCTGCAACAGCGAGCGCATTTCCTCGAAATCGGCCAGCAATTGCGTGCAACGTCCCAGGAACAGGCTGCCGTCGGCAGTCAGGCTGAGCTGGCGGGTAGTGCGATTGAGCAGACGCACCCCCAGCTCCTGCTCCAGACGCGCAATCGACTTGCTGATGCCCGACGGCGTCAAGCCCAGACGATGCGCGGCGGCGGTAAAGCTTTGCAATTCGGCGGCCTGGACAAAGGCAGTGATTTCAGTGAATTCCATGGTTTTACTATTAATGATCAATAGTCACAAGTTCTATGAATCATAGCATATTTATGATTCACGATCATTGTTATATCGTGGCAACTCTTGGGCACCTCTAAAAACCGTAGCGAGCGACCCAAGGTCTGGGCGAGAAGCGCAGCCGTACGGAGGTACGGTGAGCATCGCAGCCCTGAGATTGGCGGGCTTACCAAACCCTGCAGTAGGTTTTGAGAGGTGCCCTCTTATTCATTTTTAAGGAAACGCAATGACCATCAACAAGACAATGAAGGTGTGGGAACTGGCGGAATTCGGCCTCAAGAATTTGCGCCTGGCTGAAAAACCGGTGCCGGCGCCGTCTGCGCAGCAACTACTGATACGCGTCAAAGCGGTGTCGCTGAACTACCGCGACAAACTGGTGGTCGACGGTGTCTATCAACCGGATCTGCCGCTCCCCGCGGTCCCGGTGTCGGACTTTGTCGGCGAAGTGGTGGCGACAGGTGCCGGCGTGACCCGCTTCACCATCGGCGCAAGAGTGATGGGTCAGTTTTACACGCGCTGGATCGGCGACGAAACAACTCCCAAATCACATGACGAACGCGGCCCGACTCTCGGCACACCGCTGCCCGGCGCGCTGGCCGAGTATGTGGTGCTGGACCAGCAAGCGGCCGTCGCGGTACCGGCCTACCTGAGCGACGCCGAAGCATCGACGCTGCCGATTGCCGCACTGACCGCATGGAGCGCCTTGGTCGAAGACGGTCAACTCAAACCCGACCAGACGGTACTGGTGCAAGGTACCGGCGGCGTGGCTATCTTCGCCATCCAGATTGCCAGCGCGCTGGGAGCAAGAGTCATCGCCACCTCCAGCAGCGACAGCAAACTGGCCCGAGCCAAAGCGCTCGGCGCCCGCGACGGCATCAACTACTCTGAAACGCCGGATTGGGAACAGCGCGCGCTGGAGCTGACCAAGGGCCGCGGCGTCGACCATGTGATCGAAGTGGTCGGCGGCCCAAGCCTGCGCCGCTCGATCGCCGCCGTCGCCCCGGCCGGCCACATCGCGCTGGTAGGCATGCTGGACGACCTGGAAGCCAGCATCCCGATTATTCCGATGCTGATAAAACAGGTCCGTATCCACGGCCAATCGGTCGGCCACCGCAACGCGTTCGAAGCGATGAACCGGTTCTTTGAACAGCACCAAATTCACCCGGTGATCGATACGGTGTATCCGTTCCAGGACGCGATTGCAGCATTCGAGCATCTGGCGCGGGGAGCGCTCGGCAAGGTGGTTGTTTCGCTTGCATGAGCACGTAAAAAAACGCCGTCATCCTGAAGCTGGTTTCGGGATGACGGCGTTCGTGTTCCATATAGCTAATTGGTCGCCCAAATAAATCGGGGAGTTACTCCTTGGATCTAGACGGCTTTTTGAACCGCCTCCAAATCCAGCGCCCCACCCATCCAACACCAAGAATCACCAACAGCCAGGGAAGCAAATAAGCAACGCCGGTGATGGCGCTTGATATTCCACTCGCAAGACTTGCCGAGAATTCCGACGCCGCGGAGACGATAGGTTTCCAGAATGAGCCCTTTCTTCTCGAATCGATATTGATGTTCAATATTTCCGTATTCACACGCTGCATCAAATGCGCATTCTCTCCGGCAGCGCTTTCAATTTCACTCTGCACTGACGCCAGCTCTTTGCTGATCTTGATCAGCGAATCGATGTCGGTGCGAGCCTTGGCATTGAGATCGAGCAGTTTTCTCTGATAGTCCTTGAGCATTTCCAATTGTTTGGCGGAGTCTGCGATCGGCTTTGCCAAATCCTCCGCATGCGTTGATTGGCTTATCACTTCGCCATTGGCGGAAATTGCCTTCATGATCGCGCGCACGCCGTCGGGCTTGGCCCTAAGACTAATTTTGGCAGCGACCTGGGGGCCTGAGGACAGATTTGAATCCAATACGGTACAGCTGTTAACCTGATCGTTTCGACATAGTGCCTCTGCCTTGGCCAACACCGTTTTTACGTTTCCTTCTTCCGTATCCAAAGACAGGGAATGCTCATACGCCATGAACTGATTGGCAGCCTTTTCTGCATTTTCTGAATAAGCAAAAGCACCAGCATCTTCTTTTTTAGCACAGCCGCAAACTATTAATGCGGCAACGATCACGGTTGCAACTAATCTCATGTTCTTATCGATATAGGGGGTAATGTTCGGCGTTCGAATTGCCGTGCATACTGTTGAAATCGGAACCGGCAAAACCGGCCACGGTCGGGAGTGCGAATTCTATCTGGAAATCGTTTCGTCACGGCATTCAATCGCTCCGATGTGCCACAGTGGCGCGACTTGCACAGCAAGTCGCGCACAGCATTACCAACTCACCGTATCGGACAACGTGACGGTTCCCGAGCCCGGCGTATTCAGCGTACGATTTCCGGAATTCGGCAGACTTTCCCACGTGACCGAACCGTCGCTGTTCTTACGGTAGTACTTGTAAAAAATCGCAGAATTTGCCGGCAAATTAATCTTGTTGGCCCAGACCGGGTAGCCGGCCGGATCGACCGGCGTACCCAGATCGGTGTTCCACGATCCTAGTTCGGGCACGCTGCCGGTCACATACATCCATTGCCCAAACGAGGTATTGGCCGTTACATTCACGGCCGCCTGTACCTGCCCGGCCGACGGCGCGATGGTGCAGTTGTTGTAGCGCGAGCAGACGGATTGCGGAATATCAATGACCTTCGCTGCATTGATCGACGCCAGCAAGTTGATGTACTCGCCCATCGCCCAGCTCAGCGGTGCAATCGACTTGCTTGGATTTCCCGCCACATAAGGCGCAGGGGTCGTCGTCTGCCAGCCGCCATCAATGCCGGGAGTGATCGCCGTGGTGTTACCCCAGACCTGTTCCGGGACAAATCCTTCAGGCGTGGAAAATGCCTTCACAGCGTTCAGATAGGCATTGCCGCTGCTGCCGAGACCGCTCTTTGCAATTTCGTACATCCCGCGTTCGGCGCTAAAGATCGGCCACAGCCGCCCTCTTCCGGCGCCGTTGTAATTTGAGCCGTCGTTCTGTTCGCCATAACCGTCGAAGTTATAGCGGAACCAGGCGTCGCCTTTGCCGCTGATGGTCTGCTTGATGGCACCGTCGTAGACCGGGATGGTGGTGACGACGGTGCTGTCGCGCGGGCTCTTGATCCCCATCCGAACCAGTTCCAGAAAACCGCCGTCAATGATTTTGCGTTGATCGTGCGAACCGCCGCCGTTTCCTATCGTATAGCTGGACGCGCTGTCCGGGCCGCTGGCCGGATTGTAGACCTGAGGGCCGGCGCCGGTACCGCTCTTGGCGGCCGGATTAATTCTGATGTAGTACTTGCCGCTGCCGAGCGGGCCGGTATTGGTGTAAGTCCATCCGGCGACGTTCTGCTGCCAATAATCGGCGGTGCGCATGTAGGTCGCGGCGCTGCCGAGGTCGCGATTGACGATCGCTATTTTGGCGGCGGCCACCAGGCCGGCGATTTCTGCGGCGATCGTCGACGGCGAATAGCCTGAGGTTTCTTCCCATCGCTCCTGTTGCGTCCAAGGTCCGTTGGCGACGATGAAATCGGCTGCCAGCTTGATTTTCGGCCAGATCGGATTATAGATAGTCGGGCCAAGACGATAGGCAAGCAGGATAGGCATTGCCTGCTGATCCATTTGCGTGCCGTTCCAGTATGGCGTGCCATTGACTTGCGAATTCTGCGGAAAACGCCCATTCGCCTGCTGCTGCACCTTGAACAGGAAGCCGACGGCGGAGGCTGCCGACGCCGTGTCGCCCGCCGTGATCAACGCGTTCGCGAACTTGAACAGATCGCGCGCCCAGACCAGATGATAGCCACCCGTATTCTTGGTGTCGTCCGCGGTTTCTCCCCACGGCGTGCCCATGCCGGCAATCATCGCGCCATTCGATTTGTCCTGTATCGACTTGAGCGACATCGCAGCCAGATAGTACTGATCGTCCGCAGTGCCGCCTTGCGTGCTGAGGGCGTTGTTGTATGCGTGCCATTCGTTATCGTAGGTCGTTCGCAAGGTGGAGATGTTGTCCGCCAGCGTCGCGTTGGCGGTGTTCATGGCCTCCGTTTCAGTCGCGCCGAAACCGACGGCAACGTCGAACGAGATGCTGCTGGCAGTGCTGCCGCCAAAGTCGATCCACCCCATCTGCGCCACATTGCCGTTCGCAGCAGTGGCATAGGTGTAGTCCATGCTCTTGTCGGCCGCTCCGCCAAGCAGGTCGGTCCAGCCGTCATTGACTCCGACAAAGCCGACCGAGGCCATGCTGGCGCCGCCGACATTCTTCCATGGAAGCGATACGCCAATCGCAGAAGCCCGATTCGATTTTGAAGCAACAAGCAGTGTGCGCCCGCCTGATGCCAGCGTTTTTGCCGTATCGCCCGCGCCGGCATCGTTCATCGAAGGATTGTGCAACAGGTAGAGGTTGAAATTGCCGACGTTCTTGCCGTTCAGCGCACTGAATGTCGTGCGCTGGATCAGCGCATGACGCGTTGGATCGACAAAAATCGTCTTGCTGATTTGCCAGTTGTGGCCGTTATTGGCGGTACTTGCGGTCCAGGCCATAGCTCGCTTGTCCGGCTGCGTCGCCGTATAGCTGGCTTGCACTTTTTCTTCATCGACAAAAGTTTTTGCTGCATCGCCGACCAAAAACTGCAGATCGACGGTGTTCGGATTATCGAGAGTCGGGTAGAAGATTTCCGTGACTATGCTGCGGTAGCCGGTAAAGTAGACGCGCGAAGTATTACTGGCCGAGGTGCCGAGAAACGACTTCTGTGCCGGTGCCCATGTTGAGCCGGCGCCAGGACCGCCCGGTGCGGCGCCTCCTGCAAATGCCAACGGCATGCTCAGGAACGCCGTCATCAGAGTTGCCGTGACGACCGGTGTGATGCGTCGATTCATATGTATCTCCTTTGATGTTGCTCTTATCGTTATAAAGGGATCCGCATCATTGCCTCCGGCAGCCCGACAAGCAGGACCGCCATCTGGCGCAAAACGATATGGAAGATTGCGCAAAAAAAACTCACGAGAAACCGTGAGCGATACGGTCAGTGGTACGCGCTTGAAGGACTGGACTGCATGCGACGGCTGGCAATACATCGACGCAACGCACGCAGTAGAATAAGTCCGTTCGACATCACCTGCATGGAGGATGAAAATGCTGCTGCAAAAATACAGACGAAGCAAAGGACAATGCCTGCTTTACACGATCGAATATGACCAGGGGCAATATTACATCCAGCGCGACGGCGACATGAAAAAAGCTGTTCCCGATGCCATTGTGGCCGGCGTCGCGCCGCACGAGGCGACGGCAGAACTGATGCTGCGCACGGCGATAGCGGATATTGAGAGGCTTGCCGGCATGGAGGAATAAACGGCAGCGGAAGTAATCCAACAAAAAAATTCTTGAATGGATTGCCTCCGCTCCTGCCATTCGGACATTGGCAACGGACGGTTGTCGCACGCAACCGACCTGAGTTCTAGTTTGATCGTATTGCAAAGCATGACCATTCCCGGCTAATTGGTGTGCCGGCTGCGCTCCAGCTCCGCAATCGCGGACAAAACTCTATCTGGGTCGAGCTTTTTGGGCGGACGATTTAAGGCCCGCACCAGCCAGCCTTTTCTTTCACGATGCTCATTCGCCAGAGCTACCAAGTCGATGCTCACATCTGGAATAGAATTTCCCCGAACGACACAATCCACCCTTGCTTCCATCGCATTCATTAAGCGTTCATGAAATGAAATCACTTCGGCAATGAAAACAGCGACCGAGTATTTCTCCTCCCCTTTAATTTCAGCCCAGGGCTGGATGCCGTCGATGCGCCTTTCTTGATGGTCCCATCGAATAATAATTTCATCCTTATGGCGGAACATCCAGATTCTAGGACCTTCAACCAAATGCATCGAGTCCAACTGCCTCAACCGAATCCATTCGCACGCCTCAAAATACAGTTCAATTCTTTCGTCCGACTCGTCATCGCCGATGAGTGTTTGAATTTTATTTTCAAAGCTTTTCTGCGAATCAGGCGTCTCAATGAATTGAAAAAGCGCATCAGGTATTGGCTCCAAAACATCCGCCAGCAGATCAAACAAGTCCTCCCACAGCCTGACCACCTGGTAATTCACGAATGGCGTATTTGCGGCTTGCGGGTCCTGCTTCTGCCAATGCGCGATGATTTCCGCCGAATAGCGAAATAATTGCTTTCCTTTTACATCGAGATGGTAAACACCATCGGTCAATCCGAACCAGTGCAATGTCTGGTTTGGAGGCGTTCCCCAAGGAGCTACTTCCTCAAGCTTGGTGAGATCGAATTCAAATAAGGGCATGCTGTTTATTGTTTAAGTTGGCCGGAGCGTTTTGGAGTCGGGGGCGAACGCAATGTCAGGAGCTACATACTCTATCCAAACGACAGCGTGAGGATGGTGTTCTTTTATAGTGTCGATTGCGCCCGCAACTGCCTCGGCATCATTCGCAGATATTTCATAAGCGAAAATGCTGACGTTCGCCCCCTCTGCCCATAGTTCTTCAATTTCAGATTCCTCTAATACGCCGGCGCCAACCCAAAGAGCAAATCCAGGCTCTCGCCTCAGGAACTTAAAGCTTTCTAGCCCTGCACGGCTAAGAGCAAGAAAAACCACCACTCCTCCTGACCTTGCGCTAACCGGCATGCTTGACTCCTTCATAGGATCCGCGCGCCACTCTTAATACGCGTCGTATTCGGCAGCAACGATGCATCCGCAGGGTCATCCAGAAAGTTGGCCAGCGCCGACATATAGAAATCCATGTGTTTAATATGCGTGGCCCTGGCAGCTGTTCCATCCCCGTGCAGATATCTGGCATCAAAGTAGTGTGAAATCAATTCGCCTTGCTGCTCCATATTGAACGCCGCCATCGGCTTGCCTGCGTCCGCAACCGCATCGTAGCGATAGGCGCGTCCGAGCCGCTGCCCCGAGCCTGCCCAATATCCGCCCTTGATCGCGATCAGCACGCCGCAGCGCAGAACGCCGTAGCCCAATTGATACTGCCAGACGTGTGTCATTTCGTGAATGAACCAGACTTTATATCTGTCCCTTTCCATCGAAAAATCAGGCTTGCAATAAGCCGCCGGAAAATACATTTGGCCATTCGGCGTCATCGCATTGCTGCCGGCGCCGACTATGTATGGCCGCTTATGCACCTTGACCTGCGCATAGTCGATGGCGTGCTTAAAGACCTTTTGGGCCATGGCGATTTCGCCCGCCGTCAACGGCCGTACTTTGTCTTCGGCTGTGGTGAACTTCTTGAGCCGTCTCAACATATGTAAGGGCATGATCTACCGCTCTCCTCGACATTGCCTGGATCCCGACATCTTAATTAATGCTTGGATATTCTTGGGCCGCTAGCGGTATCTTCAAGATCGAATCCCAGACTGGCAATCTGGTCTCGAAGCGCATCCGCCTCGGCCCAAAGCTTTTGCTGCCGCGCCTGCTGGCGTTTTTCCACCAGCGCCAACACTTCCGCCGGCAAGCTGTCTTCCCGATCGCGCCACTCAGCCAGCTGCAGCCCCAATACCGGCTCGAACGCATCCAGCGTCGCTCGTTTGACGGCGGCCGGCACTGCGCTCTTGACTACCTCCCACACGATAGCCATGGCGCGCGGCAGGTTCAGGTCTTGGTTAATCTCCGCGGTAAAGCGTTCCACAAACTTTGCATCGGCAATGCCGCCCGTCGGCCAGCTAAAGTATGCTTCCCGCAAGCGGTTCAACGCCACCTGCGCCGAGCCGAGCGCTTCCAGCGTAAAACTCATTTGCCCGCGGTAGTGCGCGCTAAGGCATAAATAGCGGTACGACAAAGGCTCAAAACCCTTATCGATCAAAGTCTGGAGCCGCAAAAATTCGCCGCTGGATTTTGACATCTTTTCCGCATTCAAACGCAAGAAATAACCGTGCATCCAGAAGTTGGCCAGCCGGGTGCCGTAGCAGGCTTCGGTTTGCGCAATCTCGTTGTTGTGATGCACCGCGATGTGATCCTCGCCGCCGCAATGGATGTCGAACCAGGGGCTCAGGAATTTGGCCGACATCGCCGAACATTCGATGTGCCAACCGGGGAAGCCGCGGCCCCACGGACTATCCCATTCCATTTGCCGTTGCGCGTCCGCAGGGCTGAACTTCCACAAAGCAAAGTCGGTAGGCCCGCGTTTTTCGCCGCTGTCGACCCGAATCCCGGCCTGCAAACCCTCCCGGTCGAGACGGGCCAGGTAGCCGTAGCTATCCTGCCGGCTGGTATCGAAATACACGCCATCCGAAGTGCAGTAGGTAAACCCCTTCTCCTCCAGCGTCGAGATGAAGTCGATCTGCTCCGCAATATGATCCGTGGCGCGGCACCAGGTAGTCGGCGGCAACAGGTTCAAGGCCCGCATATCGTCCTGGAAAGCGGCGGTATAGCGCTCGGCAATGGCCCAGGCCGATTCGCCGGTGCGATGACTGCCCTTCTCCATCTTGTCTTCGCCCTCGTCGGCATCGGACACCAGGTGGCCGACATCGGTAATGTTGACCACATGGCGCACCGCATAACCGTTGAACGTCAGCACCCGGCGCAGCAAATCTTCAAAGATATAAGTGCGCAGATTGCCGATATGGGCATAGTCGTACACCGTCGGACCGCAGCAATAGAGCCCGACATGATCCGTGTGAATCGGTTCGAACAGACGCAGTGCGCGTTGATAGGTGTCGTACAGATAAAGATGCATAGCGGCCCCAAAAAAGGAAATGGCTGCCAGTTTGTACAACTGGCAGCCATCAGGGTTCAGACGAAGACAAGGTTTTAGTCAGCAGTTCCCGATGACCAGCGGTGACAGCAAGAATGCGACATGGAGTGTGTTCCCGTTTAAGAAATGTCTAAGAAGGTTAGGGTCTGTTGGCATATAAATTGGGAGATGCGTTCAAACCAAAACGTGTGCCGGCAAGGCGTGCGGCGCAGCAAGGGGTGGTCCCCCTTGCAAGACGCACAACGCAGTCCGGCGCGCGTTTTGGTTTGAACCCGGAGGGAATGGGTCTAAAACACTACATGGCGTTGTTGCAGGCTGCTTGTTTGGCTCGCCAAACCGCGCAACCTGCGCCTAGCCCTGCAGCGTTTTAGACCCATTCGCACTCCCAATTTATATGCCAACAGGCCCTAGATCCTATGGCTTCGCCTGGATTTGGTCAAGCGCGGTAGCCCAAGTTACGTGCTGCACGCATGCAATCTCTAACGCTTCAAATCTCTATAGAAATTTTCATGCGGGCCAATCGCTTCCAAATAGACCAAGCGCACCGCACCATCGACGGTATAGCCCAATAGATATAGCTGACCTTGGCTGCGAAATTTATAGACATGTAGTGATGAAAGGTCGCCTTTCTTGCGCTCCCCCATCTCTGGATTAGCTACGACGACATCAACGGCTTCGTCCACATCAGCAACGACGTTAGCTTGAAGTTTTTTGTACTGTCGACCAAACCTGCGCGTTTGACGCGCTTCGTAAGTCATGTGGCGCTGCGGCTGCGCGGGACAAATGCCGTCGTTTGCTCACGCGGCTCAGCCATTGCAGCCAAACTCTCAGCAATAAAACTCACTGGCAAATCAGGATTATCCAAAGCAGCGCGACCAACAGCAGCCCAGAATTCAATTTGGCCTGAAATAGTTCGATGCTCGGTGGCTGCGTCGGCCTTGGCAAGATCGTAAAGCGCCTTGTCAATACGGATGGATGTGGTTGAGGTCATTTTTTGCTCCTTGCTACATTTGTAGCGTGATGATACCCCGACTCGAAACATAATATAAGCACCCCCGATCCGTCACTGCCCCCCCTCACTTCGCAAACGTAGTATGTGCGGGCTGCACACCCGCAGCTTCCGCTGATCGAGATTTCCATATCAAATTGCAAGGCCTCATGCTAAATTTCCGCCTTGCAATTTATTACAAAGCGGGTCTCGGCCTCCAAGCGACACACGCCTGCTTCAATGACAAAGAAATTTTCGGGAAATGACCTACCAATGACCAACAACAAAGCCATCGCAGGCCGCTGCCGCCGGGCGCTCGTCGCCGCGGCCATTGCGGCCGTATTTACATCTGCTTCGGGATCGCCGCTCGCCACTCAAGCCGCCGCGCCAACGACCCCGGCTGCGACGACAGTCGATGGCGGTCAATATTATGGCCAGCTGCTGGACGGCAAATTGCATGGGCAAGGAAAAATAGTATGGCCGAATGGCGCCTGGTATGAGGGCGGCTTTGACAAAGGATTATTTTCCGGCAAAGGGAAATACCAAGCGAGTACCGGCGCCACCTACGAGGGAGACTTCAAGGATGGCGTGATGACCGGACAAGGACGCACGGTCGATCAACACGGCGCGGTTTATGTCGGTCATTTCGCCAATAACGAATTCGACGGAAAAGGGCGATACGAATTGCCGGACAAGCAATCCTACGAAGGCGACTTTGTCAAAGGAGATTTCACGGGCAACGGCGTCTATCAGGACAAAGACGGCTCCCGCCTTGCTGGCGCCTTCGTCAAATGGCATGTCCAAGGCGTCGCCACGTTTACCGGCACAAAGGGGGATATCCTTGAAGGCTCTTTTGTCGATAACGAACTGGTCGGAAAGGGACGTTTCATCGGCAAGAATGGCAGCCGCTACGAGGGCGAGTTCAAGAACTCCAAGTTCAACGGCCAGGGAGTGTTCCGCGACGCCAAAGGCAACGAATACAAAGGCGGTTTTGAGTATGGCCTGTATGAAGGCGAAGGCGTCCTGACCTACGCCGTGCCGCAAACGGATGGCCGCACCAAAGACAGCGGCACCTGGCATTACGGGCAGCTGGAAAACAAAGAAGCTGAGAAGCAAACCAAACTCAATGTCGAAACAGCCTTGTACAACCAGCGCGCCTTGCTAGACAAGACTTTGTCTGCGTTGTTGCCGCATGAAGCGGGCAAGATCAATCTGTATTTGTTGGCGGTCGGGGGCAATGGCGCACAGGAGGTGTTTCACCGCGAAACGGATTTCGTCCGCAAGCAGTTCGATAGCGATTTCGGGACCCAGGGACGGTCCATGGTATTGGTCAACAGCCGCAACACGGTCAGCGAAGCGCCGATGGCGACCTTGACCAGCATTCGCGAAAGCCTGACCGCCATCGCCAACCGGATGGACAAGGAAAACGACATCCTGTTTCTGTATTTGACCAGCCACGGATCGAAGGATCATGAATTCCAGCTGGATCAGAACGGCATGGACCTGCGCAACCTGGAGGCCAAGGAATTGGGGAAAATGCTGAAGGAGTCTGGCATCCGCTGGAAGGTCGTGGTGGTCTCGGCCTGTTATTCCGGCGGCTTCATCGACCCTCTCAAGGATGAGCACACGATGGTGATTACCGCCGCGCGCCACGACCGGACCTCGTTCGGATGCGCCGACGAAAACGACTTCACTTACTTCGGCAAAGCGTTCTTCAAGGAGTCTTTGCCGCACAGTACATCCTTTGGCGACGCTTTCAACAAGACCAAGACGCTGGTGGCGACCTGGGAAAAAGACGACGCCAAGGCCGACGGCGAAACCTCCGAGATTGTCCATTCAGAACCGCAAATGCATCATGCGGCGGCGATCGACAAATACCTGAAAAAATGGCGAGCGCAATTAAAAGCGGCACCGCAGGCTGTCGATGTCAAGCAGACCTTGCCAGTCGGGCCGGTTGAGCAAAAATCAACGCAGTAGCAGGTTCGTTCATCCCGAAATCGTAGGGCGGAAAAGCGCAGCCCTTGCAGGGCGCGTATCCGCTTGCAAGCGGATACGGTTACGCAGGCGGATGGCATGCCATCCGAAACCCCTGCTACACCCTTCCGCCGTTCTGGATGCATCACACGCCTGTGGGACATCCAACGGCGGATAACGCTGCGCTCATCCGCCCTACTTTTTACTCTCTGGTGATGAACAAACAGCCTCTTCTCACCTGCACCCGGATCCGGGTTTGGGGTGTGAAGCCGGCTGCCAATAGCCACTTGCCGCGCAGCCGAATCCAGGGGGTTCTGAGCTTACCCTCCGGGCAGACGCCGACGGTTAAATGCCGGTCTGGATAGCTGTTGGATATGGAAATGGCGGTGGGACGGTCTGGTGCGGGTGGAGATTTGCCTGATGGTTTAGGCGGTGCGGCTTTAGTCATAGCGATCCTCAACTTGTAAAGGTGGACCGGCTCCCCGCTTTCAATCGGGTAGGCGGCAGACGGCAGGATTGAAAGACCGGTACAAGAAGAAAAACCGGCAGCCCGAGGGCTCCCCACCATCGCCGCCATAGATGACGCGCAACGGTGCACGCACGGATCGCATGTTGCGATCCGTGCGCTTCTTGTAAGTCAGGCTTTCAATCCTCATCCCATGATCTGTTTCTCAGGGACGGGGCCGACTATAAACGTAATTGGATGCCGTGACAATCCGGGCATTGGCGATGTTGGGCTTTCCATGCGGACTCGCAGATTGAGCCTCAAAGCCTAACGAATGCTGCACAGGACGGGGAAAATGTTGGGCTTACAGCGCAACCGCTTATTTGGTGAAGTACTCGATGAGCTCAGCAATGTCGGTTCCAGCACCTCCCCGAAGCAGGCCCTGCTTTTGGTTGCGCAGTTCCTCCAGAACCTGGAGCAGCGGCAGGAGCGTAATGCCAGCTTCGGCGATGCAATCCAATTCTTCCTGCCACCGCATTTCCGCGTGAACGAGGAAGAATTTCCATGCCAGGCTCTGCCACGCTTCCTCTCGCATCTTGCACTTTTTGGAGGACAGGTATTTCCCTTGAACCCAAGCTTTCACGCACGAACGCAGGACTTCGGGTGGACGGTGCTTGGCACTCGTTCCCGATGCACCAAACGTTGCCACTAGCTCTTTTGGAATCTTGCTGATGTAGCTGATCGGGCGAAAGCTCGCTTGAACCTCGACATGCCAAGCCTCGAACGACGTTCCAGACGGTCGAACGGCAAGTAGATCGATTTCATCTACCCCTCGCTTTAGGCCACGGACTGTGAAAAAGCCCTGCCGGTTTAGCCACTCATCGACGAGCGACTCTGCGAGAGCTGCCATGATTGAGCTCCATAATGCAAAAGTAACCGACGCGCCCGCACTGATACTTCATGAGAGGAAATCCGTATTAGGTGCGCCCGGTTGCCTGTTGTGCAAGACATAATCCAGGGCGATGTTGGCTGACTAGTTATGCGGCGCAGGAGAACTTAGTCAGCAAGAATAATGTGACCCCAAACCCGACAACAAATACTGTACGAAAAAACCATAGGAGATCTGGCTTTTCTTGCGGCAAATCGGGCACTTCACTTTCCAGCCGTCCAGCTCTCCATGCATTCATGAATTCGCTCGTGAAATGTGTTCGCACCTTAGTTAGCCTGCGACGTCGTTCTTGGATTGACGAAGCCAGCAATCCGACGAGATACCAACCGGCTGCTAGGACGGCGAAGGTTCCGACGTACGACAAAAACAGCTCCAACTCCGTCATCTTTGCAGCGACAAATTTTGGCATTGACGCAATCGCTGCATACAAGAGCAATCCATAGTTCGCTACGTGCCATTGCTGCTGCTTAAAGCTCGCTATCTCCGACACACAAGACGTATAGAGCAGACGAAGTTCGTCATTTCGTTTCCTCTCGTAGTCCTGATCTTGCTCGTCGTTGGGTTCTTGCACGGCCATCAGGCCAGTCAGGACCAGAGCCATGCTCATCGTTTTCATGATGAACTCTCTTCCATACCGCTATTAATTGCAGGGTAGAGCATTTCAGGATTTCCACCAGGAATTTTCACAAGAGTTTGCTGGTGGACTGTGGCGGCGTTCCCTTCTCTCACTTTCTGGGCCATCGCCCTACTTCGTGTCCAGGACCGTAAGGACAGGAAAATACGTCGGCGCTCCGTGGGCCGTTAATCGGGGACACAGTAATTCAGCACGCTGCGGTGCCTCTTAAACTATGTCCCCGATTAACTACATAAGCTGAACTTTGAAATTGCTGTAGACGTTGCCTCGTTGCCACTGCTGTTCACGTGTGCAGCGGTCAAAATTACCAGACACCTCGGCAGATGGGAAATCCATCTCTCAAAAAAACCATTCATACTGACCAGCTTGCCTTGCTCGTCATACTCGCCGTAACTGGTCCCGGTGCCGATGGTGATGGTGATGTTCTCTTGCGTTTTCATTTCCCAGAAATCGTAGGGCGGAAAAGCGCAGCCCTTGCAGGGCGCGTATCCGCTTGCAAGCGGATACCGTTACGCAGGCGGATGGCATGCCATCCGAAACCCCTGCTACACCCTTCCGCCGTTCTGGATGCATCACACGCCTGTGGGACATCCAACGGCGGATAACGCTACGCTCATCCGCCCTACTTTTTACTCTCTGGTGATGAACAAACAGCCTCTTCTCACCTGCACCCGGATCCGGGTTTGGGGCGTGAAGCCTGCTGCCAATAACCACTTGCCACGCAGCCGGATCCAAGGGGTTCTGAGCTTACCCTCCGGGCAGACGCCGACGGTTAAATGCCGGTCTGGCAAGTTGTTGCTGGTGGATGTGGTGATGGGCGTGGAATTGTCTTGCGTGGGTGAAGCGGATTTGCCTGATGGTCCAGGCGGTGCGGCTTTAGTCATAGCGATCCTCAACTTGTAAAAGTGGACCGGCTCCCCGCTGTGAAACGGGTGATCGAGTCGCCCAAAGGAACCTCCCCTTCAGGCTCTCACAGAACCGGACGTGAACCTCTCGATTCATCCGGCTCTTGTCGTTCAGCCCCAA
>NZ_JBHSMT010000024.1:0-56780 GCF_042654985.1 Paraherbaspirillum soli
GGCTTTTATTAGAAAACCCTCCCCGAGCATTCGGGGAGGGTTTTTGCTTTGGGGCTTCGACTTTGCGTTGCAACTTTACACCCCGCCATCGATACTGGCCTCTGATGCCGGACACCACCGCTACCCAGCCTTCCTGCCCAGTAGCCTTTACCTTGCAACACTCCCATCCAATACCGCAAACCGGCCCGTCCGTGTCGATACATGGACCGGGAGGCGACGACGACCCCGCTCTAATACATCGACCAAGTGAGCAACCATCAATACATCCAAAACAAAAAAGCCAGTCAACAAGGACTGGCTTGTTGCCTGCCTCTTGCTCAACCACGCTCAACCCGTGCCAGATAGCAACCACGCCTTGCGATGTGCACATGCAGGTAGCTGGTTTGAGGGTTCGCGAGCAACTGCTCGAACATTTTCGCGGCGTCAATGCCTTCACAGACTTCAGCTTCTATCATCATGTGCCCGCCATCGAACGCGCGGACCGACAGGAGCCGCGAGGCCAGCAATTCTGGAACCGTATCGACAACCTTGAAGGTTTTATCCGCTCCTTTGCGGACGTAAATGGCATGGGCGGCACGGTACGGCGTGTTGGCTGGCTGGTGTTCGAAGTTGAGAAGAAGGATCTCTTCGCCGGGAATGGCGTGCTCCATGCTCACGCGGCATGGAATGCGCTGGCCATCAGCGATGAGGCGCACAGCACCCAACTGCTTAAGCGCAAGGTCGGTCATGGCAAACAACGGACGGAATTGTTCGGGCGTTAGCCCAAGAATACGAAATGACATGCTAGTTCTCCTCAAAGAACCGGATGATAGTTCTCGTGCGAGCGCGGGACACTTCGGTTCTTGCCATTGAATTCGCGCATAGCATCAGCGATCGTGCTGCACAGATGGTCCCGTGTGTCGAGGCAGGCGGTAATTCGTCTCCAGCTTGAGCGCTGGCGGTGCGAGCTGATTGTTACTAGAATGAAAAATCAGTGGGGCGATAGCTCAGTTTGGGAGAGCGCTGCGTTCGCAACGCAGAGGTCGGGAGTTCGATCCTCCTTCGCTCCACCACAAGGATGAAGCGGCGGACGCCGGAGGCGTCCGCCGAGATTAACGCTTAAGCGTCACATGAACCCGAAAAGACCGGCAGCTTAAAGCGGCCTGACCGGGATGCATAGCTCGCATTCGAATTCGCCGGTCTTCGGGTCAAAACTGGCGTCTTTCGAGTAGCGTTCAAAGCAGGGCCGGGCATCGAACTGCATGCCACTGGAAGGCAGCCATTCACGCAGCATCTCGGTCCAGGCGTCGCCGATGGCGGGCACTGTGCCCTTGAATTGCGCTACTGCGTAGCGGCCGCCGGGCAAGGTGGTCAGGTTGGCTTTGCCGGTGGCTTGAAAGCTGTCCGGCACTTCGACGCAGGCGTCATACCGGCACTTTTCCGGCGGCGTCAGACTGGGGTCGTCGTGACCGATGCCGTAGCAGGTCTGGTCGTCCAATGCATTGGCCTGCAGCCAGGGCTTGAAGGTCTCGGCCCAGAATGCGCTGACCGGTGCGCCATAGGGACCGATATGTCTTTGGTAAGCCACCTTCACCTCTGGTAAATCGATAATCCGTACGTTCATGTTGATCTCTCCGTTAGGTTGTTGCGAGACTTCATGATTGTCGAAAGCTGTGCCCAGCGCCTGATCGGAATTGCTATCGGCCTGATCCGGATTGCTCTGCCGTTCTGCGCTTCTGGCGCGCATTGCCGCCAACTGCGTTGCCCGGCGCTGTTCTGTATCGGCGCGCCAGGCGCTAGGAGTGCAACCGAACTTGAGCTTGAACGCACGGGAAAACGCTTCGCCGGAACCGAAACCGGTCGCCAGCGCAATCTCCAGTATCGGGATGTCGGGACGCTGGGCCAGTTTGATGGCTCCGCATTCGAGTCTGCGGCGGCGCGCGTAGTCGCCCAGCGTTTCACCCATCCACGCCGCAAACACCCGATGAAAATGGTAGCGCGAAAAATTGGCGACGACGGCCAACTCATCCAGATCGAGCGGCGTGTCCAGATGCCGGTCGATGTAATCGAGGACGCGGTTTATGCGTCGTGAATATTCCGCGCGATACAGTTGAGGAGATGGCATAGAGGGCGACTAGTGTTTTGTTGAAAGTCAGAATTTCAATGGTTTCACATAACCGGTCAATTCAAAATAACCGCGTCCAGCACGCTTGCCGTCGCGGCTGACCGTCACCGCACCTTCCCAATATACCGAGCCGGTCGATTGCCGCGAGTCGAGTTCCTGGTCGTCCTGCAATGGGGTTAGCAGCCATTCGACAGCGCCGGTGCGCAGCGCCGATTGCACCGGATAGGTGGCATCGGTGCGCGGCGAGCGCCAGCTGCGCTGCGGGGTGAAAGTGACCTGATCGGGCGCGAACTGCGTGATGTTGCCTTTGGCGTCGCGCAGCGCGGCGTGGGCCCATAGCTTGGCGCCGCTGCGCTTGCGAATCTGGAATGCCATCAAGGCCGAGCCGTCGTCCAGGTTGGCGCCTAGCCAGTCCCAGCCGGCGGCATCGGCATCCAGTACGCTGGTCGACCATTCGTGATCTAGCCAGGCGCTGCCGCTGACACTCTGGGCGTCCTGACGGCCGCTGCGCGTGACCTTGCCGCTGACCTGCAATTGCGGTTCGCTGTAGTAGTAGCTGGCTTGCGCCGGCTGCGGACCCTTGCGCGAGTAGCCGTCCCGGCCTTGCAGCAGCGGCTGCTGGGTTGGTGTCAACGTCAGCCTGAGCGTGAAATCGGCGGCGGCGATGCTGGCCTGGTAACTGCCGTCCGGATCGCGCACCAGCCGCCAATTTTCCAGCGCGACATCGGTGTTGCCTTGCTTGGCGTAGGCCAGGCCGAATCCGGCGCGGGCGCTTTTTTGATCGTGCAAGAGTTTGCCCAGGCCGGGATCGGACAGCGCCGCGTGGGCGATGATCAACTGGGTAGGCGCGAAGGCGCTCGGATTGGCCCGATCATGTTCGGTGGCCGAGCGGAAGAAGGTGATCTGGAAGCCGAGCGGCTTGCCGTCCGGAGTGTTGAGCCAGCCGGTGGCATACCACCATTCGGTGCGAAAATCGGGATGCGCGCCGCTGTCTTGCGGCAGCGTCACCGCCCGATCCGGCGTCACTTGCGCGAATTGGGGCGCGGCCGCCAACGTCAATAACGGCACAGCCAAGCAGGCCAGCAGCCAGCATCGAAATATCTTCAGCATCACCAATCCTCCCGCACCGCGCGCACCGCATCAATCGACACCGCCCTCAGCCCCGACAGCACGGCGGTGGCGCCGGCGGACAGCAGCAACAGCAGCGCGACCAGGCCCAGCCCGCGCCACGGCATGTGCAGCTGCATGGTCCAGTGGAACGACTGCGGATTGACGATGAATACCAGGATTAGGCTGATGGCCCAGCCCAGAACGAATCCGACCACCATCCCGGCCGCGGTCAACAAGCCGCCCTCGAGCGCCAGCATCGCCAGGATCTGGCGGCGGCTGACGCCGACATGGCGCAGCATGCCGAACTCGCGAGTGCGTGCCAGCGTTTGCGCCGAGAAGGTGGCCGCGACGCCGAACAGCCCGATCACGATCGCAACCAATTCCAGCAAATAGGTGACGGCAAAGCTGCGATCGAAAATGGTCAAGGTACGTGCGCGGATGTCGCCCACCTGGGCAAACTCCAGTGCGTCGCCGAAGGGCAGGGCCCGCATGGCGGCAATCACCGCGCTCGGCCTGGCGTCCGGCTGCAAGGTCAGCGCGGCATCGGTAGCTTCGGCATCGCCGGTCAGACGGCGATAGTCGGCCAGGCGCAACTGAATGGTCCCGGTTTGCCGCGCATAATCGCGCCAGATACCGGCCACGACGAACGACTGGTTCTGTGCGCCGATAGGTAGTTGAACCCGTTGTGCGAGCCGATAGCCGTATAGATCGACCATCGCTTCCGAGACCCAGACCGGCAGCGCGTCCGGGGGGAGTGCAGCAGGCTCAAGCTGTTTGCCCGTCAGCGGCAGCGTGCGCGCCGGATCGACAGCATCGATCTCGCGTGCAATCAGTGTCACCGCCGGGCGCGCGGGATCGAGCGTCAAGCTGGAGGTATGCAGGAAATCGGCGTGCGCCACACCCGGCACCGCCGCCAGCATGGCTTGCTCGGCCCGCCGCATGGCTCCGGTCTCGCCGCTGGTGGCCGAGCGCACGTACAGGTCGGCCGACAGCAGGTGCGTCAGCCAGTCGTCGACCGAGATCCGGAAACTCGACACCATGATCGCCATCGCCACGATCAGGCTGAAGCTCGACAGCACGCCGCCCAAGGCGATCGAAGCATGGCCCGGCACGTTGGCCAGCCGCGCCAGCGCCAGCGTCGTGATGAGGCCGCTGCGGCGGCGTGCGATCAGTCTTTGCGCCGCCGCAAACACCATGGCCGAGACGCGCGGCATCAGCGCTATGCCGCCGATCAGCAGCAAGGCCACCGCCAGATAACCGAAGATCGGCAACTCGAATAATGGCGGCAATTGCGTCAGCAACAAGCCGACCAGCAGGCAGGCCAGCGCCGGCCACGGCGTCGCCAGGTGCGCCAGTGCGCCTTCTTCGCTGCCGGATTTGAGTGCCGCGGCCGGTCGTGCCCTAGCAGCTTCGAGCGCCGGCGCCAAACTGCCGAGCAGGGCGATGCCGCTGCCGAGCACAAAAAAGACTAGCGCTGCCGGGGCGTCGAACTGCACCTGCGGTTGCACGCCGCGGAAATAACCGCCGCCCAGGTCGCCGCCGAAAAAATGCAGCGCCGCGGCCGCCATCGCGTAGCCTAGCGCCAGCCCCAGCAACGATCCGAGCGCGCCAAGCAGGCCGCCTTCCAGCAGAATCTGGCGCAACAACTGGCCGCGCTTCAGCCCCAACACGCGCAGCAGCGCCAGCTGCGAACGGCGCCGGATCACCGACAGCGCCTGGGTCGAGAACACCAGGAAAGCGCCGGTGAACAACGCCACCAGCGCCAGCACATTCAGGTTGATGCGGTAGGCGCGTGACATATTGTCGGTGCGCTGCTCCTGGTCCTGGCTTTCCTCCACCAGCAGCCGGCCGCGCATCTGCGCTTGCAGCGTGCGCCGGAAGCTGGCGCGATCGACGCCTCGTTCCAGCTTCAGGTCGACCCGCGACAGTTTGCCGATACGGTCAAAGCGCCATTGCGCACTGCCGATGTCCATCACTGCGATCCGCTGCCCGGCGCGGGCGCGCACCAGTCCGCCGGCGACCCGCAAGTTGACGAGGCCGGTGCCGCTGCGCAAGGCCAACTGCTGGCCGGGACGCACCTTGAGCCATTCTTGCGCCGCCGGCGACAGGAAGATCGCGTCGTCGGCCATCGTGTCGAACGGACGGTCCGCCTGCGGCACGCCGATCAGGTCGGGGGCGATGCGGGCGGCGTTGAAGACATCGACGCCGAGCAATTTCAAAGCGCTGCGCTGACCCGGCACGGTGACGTCCAGTTCCAGTACCGGACTCGCCAGCGCCACACCGTCGCGGCGTGCCAGTTGCGGATACAGGGTGTCGTCGAACAGCGGCTGGACGCCGCGCACTTGCAGGTCGGATAGTCCGGACAGGCTCTTGGCGGCGGCGGAGAATTCATTGAAGGCGGCGCCGTTGATCAGGTCGACCGCATAGCCGAGGGCGACCCCGAGCGCGATGGCGGCAATCGCCACCAAGGCCCGCACAGGATGAGCGCGCCACTCGCCGAACAGCAACCAGCGCGACAGCAGCCGGGTCGGGCTGGAACTTGGTTTGACCGAGGGGGCTGGCGTGACAGTCTGCATCATCGGATGCTCACGCGCCGACTTGCAGCGGGTGCAAGCCGTCGCTCGTCATGACCAGGATACGGTCGGCGCTGGCGGCGGCGGCCAGCGAGTGCGTGACCATGATGGCGGAAGCGCCGTTGGCCTTGATTTCCTTGCGTAGCAGGGTCAGCACTTCATGCGCGGTATCGGGGTCGAGGTTGCCGGTCGGTTCGTCGGCCAGGATCAATTTGGGGCGATGCACCAGCGCCCGGGCGATGGCTACCCGCTGCATTTCGCCGCCCGACAGCTGGCGCGGAAAGTCGCCGCCGCGGCCGCCCAGTCCGACCGCCGCCAACAGTTCCAGCGCGCGCTCCGGCGCGGCGTCGTTCAGCAACAGCGGCAAGGCCACGTTCTGTTGCAAGGTCAGGTGCGGCAGCACATGGAAGGCCTGGAAAATGAAGCCGAGTTTTTGCCGCCGCAGCAGCGTGGCGGCATCGTCGTCCAGGCTGGACATGGTCACGCCGTCGATCAATATGTCGCCGCCGTCGGCAGCGTCGAGGCCGGCGATCAGGTTCAGCAAAGTCGACTTGCCGACCCCCGAGTCGCCCATCACCGCCACGTATTCACCCGCCGCCAACGCGAAATCGAGATGCGCCAGCACCACCCGGCCGTGGCCGTAGGACTTGCGCAGGGCGCGACATTCCAGCGCCGGGACGGTCGTTACAGGAGGATGAGTCGCCGTCGGAATGGCGTGCTGCAGTTTTGCGGGGGAGGTGTGCATGCGGAGCCGGAGGGTTGGAATATCTGAACGGCGTGAGTTTAGTGGATTTTGGGCAAGATGTATTCATTGCACCTGTAAGTATTTACAGTGATAATTGCCGCGCGAAAACATTTGAACGCACTAACAACTTTCCCGTGAGACTTATTTTTGAAGAAAATTATAGTAGTTTTAGCACTGTCGACGATTTTTCTGCGCGCGTCTGCCGCGACTTCTGAAGAATGCACGAAAACAGAGGCGCTTTCGGCCTCACCCGGCGCCAACCAAATGAGCTGGATGCAGGACTCCGAAGGATGGCAAGCCTACTCCGCGGTCGCCACTGAGTTGACCGTCATCCAATCAGGCAAGGGCATAAGCCGGAATATTGATAAATTGGTTCGTTTTGAATTCTCCGCGCCTACCAAGAAAAAGCTCATCAATTTATTCAATAACGACAAGCCCTTGCATGTTGAACGCAGATTGCTCGCCAGCGGCGAAACTGCGGTCGACTTCAGCGTCGATGCCCTGCATTACCAAGACAAGTCCGGCCAGGCTAAAGGCGATTCGGCTAGCCTGAAAGGCACCGTCACTTTCGACAAAACTTTCACCAAGGCCAAGTCGACTGCCGCAATGCCGTCTTTCAATTACAGCGATGGCAGCCGCTTGCAAATCGTCGGTAGCGATTTACGCTACCAGACCGAGCAGCGGCGCAGTCCGCTTGGTGTGTGGTTAGGCAGCGGCAGCATCAGCTTGGCCCGCATGACAATCGACGGCGACGAGGCGCTATTGCCTTTGAAATTCGAAGATATCGTCAACAAGTCCGAACTCCAGCAACGCGCTAATTTACTCGATATGACTGTCGATACTTCGCTCAAGTCCGTGAGTTGGGGCGATGACAGCGTTGAGGCCGTACATGTGGCTTTTCGCCTTCCGAATTTGGACGCCAAGACCTTTGCTGCATTGGTTTCCGATCAACAGAAACTGGGGCAGCGCAATTTGACGATGGCTGAACGTAGCGCGGCCTCGCTAAAGGCAGGCGCGAGATTTATGGAATCACTGTTGAAACACGATATCTCCGTGCTGATACAAGACATTTCCGCTACTTACCATGGATTCCGGGCGGGACTTAGCGGCCATCTCGAGTTAAAGGCTGAGAAACAGGGCCGCGGCAGTCAAAAGCAAGATTTCATGAAGAGGCTGTCCGGCAGTTTCGAAGCACATGTGCCTATGGCGCTGGTGACCGAGATTTCCCGAGTTTGGGGGCGCAAGACGTCGGAGCACCAGGGTAAAGAGCCGGTCAGCGATGAAGAGGTCAATAAGAAGTCGGACTCAATGGTCGCTAAAGCCATCGACGACTTGAGGCAAAAGCAACTGATCCGCATCGATGCCGATACGATCCGGTCAACTTTTGAAATCAAAAAGGGTAAGTTTTTTGTTAATGGAACCGATGTGTCGCATTTTCGCGCGGTTGAGCGCTAAAGCTTCGGCTGGTCAGCTTTCTCATTAAAGCGAAAAATTAGCGCTGGTCGGGAACCACCCCGGCCAGCAGGCGGCGCCAATATAAATATTGCCGACGCTTAACAAATTCTTCCCAAAAAAATATACTGCGGCTGTCGATTTAGGCATTCCTCGTTCGTCGTACAGTAGAGCGAGGGTTTGAATCCAGCCAGAACTGGCCGGAGGCCCGGCTCTTAACTAGTAACCAAACGGAGATATTACGATGCGATTCATGATCATACGCAAAGCTGACAACAACACTGAAGCCGGCGTTCTCCCGGACGAGAAGTTGCTTGCCGCAATGATGAAATACAACGAGGAGCTGGTGAAGGCCGGCGTCATGCTGGCGGGCGAGGGCCTGCAACCGAGCGCGAAGGGCGCGCGCATCAAGTTTTCGGGAGGCAAGCCGAACGTGATCGACGGCCCTTTCGCCGAGGCCAAGGAGCTGATCGCCGGTTTCACGATGATAGAAGTGAAGTCGAAGGAAGAGGCGATCGAATGGGTCAAACGCTGGCCGGCGCTCGACGGCGGCGGCGAGGTCGAGCTGGAACTGCGCAGGGTGTACGAGGCGTCGGACTTCGGTGACGCGTTCACGCCGGAACTGAGGGAGGAGGAAGAGCGCATGCGCGAGCACCTTCTGCAATCGGGCAAGCAATTGGGCGCGAAGCCGTAATCGCGCCTCGCTAATGAATACTCAGTTACCTCAATTCCGAACCGAAAGAAAATAATGCTCAAGACTATCGCTCTCATCGTCGCCGTCCTGCTCGCGATACTGCTCGGCTTTGCTGCGACCAGGCCGGATACTTTCCGCGTCCAGCGCACGACCAGCATCAAGGCGCCGCCAGAGAAGGTGTTCGCACTGATCAACGACTTCCATCAGTGGGGTTCGTGGTCGCCGTATGACAAGCTGGACCCGGCGATGAAGCGAACGTTCAGCGGTGCAGCAAACGGCAAGGGCGCGGTCTATGAGTGGCAAGGCGACAATAAAGTCGGTGCCGGACGGATGGAGATCACGGAGTCATCGCCATCCTCCAAGCTCACGATCAAACTGGATTTCATCAAGCCGTTTGAAGGCCACAACACCGCCGAATTCACGCTGGATGCCCAAGGCGACTCGAGCAACGTCACCTGGGCCATGTACGGCCCCACGCCTTTCATTGCGAAGCTTATGGGTCTATTTTTCAGTATGGACAGCATGATCGGCAAGGACTTCGAAGCCGGACTTGCCAACCTGAAGGTCGCCGCTGAGAAGTAATCGAAAAGTAAATAAGCGGCGTTCGTCGTTGCGTCACCGTTAACTTTAATGAACGATTGTTCAATCGTTCATCACCCACCAGAGGAGACCCACCATGGAATTGAATCCCTATCTTCTTTTCAACGGCCAATGCGAAGCAGCGTTCAAGTTCTACGAGCAATGTTTTGGCGGCAAAATCACTGGCATGCTGCCCCATCGCGGATCATCGATGGAGGCACAAACGCCGCCTGAATGGCTGGACAAGATCATGCATGCGCGTATGTCTGTGGGCGACAAGCTATTGATGGGTTCCGACTGTCCGCCCGATCAGTACGAAGCACCGAAAGGCTTCTCGGTAACGCTGGGTATCGAAACTCCGGCAGAAGCTGAGCGCATCTTTAACGCCTTGGCCGAAAACGGCACGGTGCAAATGCCGCTTACGGAAACCTTCTGGGCCCTCCGTTTCGGCATGCTGGTCGATCGCTTCGGCATACCGTGGATGATTAACTGCGAAAAACCTGCATCGAGCGCTGCCTGATGCAGGGCTTTGCCTGGCGGTGATGGTTTCCGCTACCCATCGTGCGATCGACGCCGTCTGGCGGATCGAGTCCGCCAGGATCATTGCCGCTCTGGCGCGGATGTTGCGAGATGTCGGTCTGGCCGAGGAGTTGGCGCAGGACGCTTTGGTCACCGCGCTCGAGCGCTGGCCGGAGTCGGGCATTCCGGACAACCCGGGTGCCTGGCTCATGGCCGCCGCCAAGCATCGCGCGATCGACCGGCTGCGTCACAGCAAGCTGCTTGAGAGCAAGCACCAGGAGCTCGGGCGCGAGCTGGAAGTCCAGCAAGAGTTGGCGGCGGCCGATTTTGAGGCTGCAATCGACAATGCGATCGACGATGACATCGGCGACGATTTGCTGCGGCTGGTATTCACGGCTTGTCATCCGGTGCTGCCGTCCGAGGCGCGGGTGGCGCTCACGCTGCGCTTGCTGGGCGGCTTGACGACCGACGAGATTGCGCGCGCTTTCCTGATCCCGGAGCCGACTGTCGCCCAGCGCATCGTCCGCGCCAAACGCACCCTGAGCGAGGCAAAAGTCCCGTTCGAAGTCCCGCGCGCAGACCAGCTGGCCGATCGCTTGTCCTCGGTGCTCCAGGTGCTCTACCTGATTTTCAACGAAGGTTATTCGGCCACTGCCGGCGACGATTGGATGCGGCCAACCTTGTGCGAAGAGGCCTTGCGGCTAGGGCGTATCCTGGCCGAGCTGATGTCGCAGGAGCCGGAGGTGCATGGTCTGGTCGCGCTGATGGAAATCCAGGCCTCGCGCACGCGTGCCCGGATCGGCCCGACTGGTGTGCCGGTACTGTTGCTGGACCAGGACCGCGGGCGCTGGGATCAATTGCTGATCCGGCGCGGTCTGGCGGCGCTGGCCCGGGCCGAGCAACTCGGCGGCGCGTTCGGCCCGTATGCATTGCAGGCCGCGATCGCAGCCTGTCACGCGCGTGCGCTTACCCCGGAACAGACCGACTGGGTGCGCATCGCAGCCCTCTACGATGCGCTGGCCCAGTTGGCGCCGTCACCGGTCGTCGAGTTGAATCGGGCAGTCGCGCTCGCGATGGCGTTCGGTCCGGCCGCCGGCCTGGAACTGGTCGATGCGCTGCGCTCGGAGCCGTCGCTCAAGGGCTACCACTTGTTGCCGAGCGTGCGCGGCGACTTGCTGGCAAAGCTCGGCCGCTTCGACCAGGCAGCGGCGGAGTTCGAGCACGCGGCAGCGCTCACGCGCAACGTCCGCGAGCGCGAGTTGCTGCTGGCGCGCGCGCAAGCCTGTGCACGCGGATCGGCAGCGCACTAGCCGCACTGAGTCGGCGTCAACCGCTTGGCTTAACGCTTCGGCCCAATCCAGCCGCCTTGATGGCCGGCGACATTCTTCCTATTTGCAACAAACGCGATAATTTTTTGTTTCGGCATATCAAAATTCCGCATTTTTTCATCACATTCAAGTATATTTCCTTGTGGAAACAGAAAAACTATTACTTACCATGGAGATGAAATGCAAAAACGCAGTATGTTGGGCTTCACTGTTTGTCTGGCAGCATTAGGGTTTAGCGGAATCGCATCGGCCGAACTGCCGCCCATCAAGATCGGCGTCATCGGTCCTATCACCGGACCGTCGTCCGACATGGGGCAGAGCATGATAGGCGGTGCCCGGGTATTTCTTGCCGACATCAATCAGGTGGGCGGGGTCCTGGGCCGACGGATCGAACTGGTCGAGCGTGACGACCATGCAAAACCGGAAGTCGGGGTTGCCATGGCCAAGGAAATGATCGAAAAGGAAAAAGTGGTCGCGGTGGTCGGTTTGGCCAATACCGGCGTCGCGCTGCCTACGGCAAAAGTTTTCCAGGAAGCCAAGATCCCGTTGATCGTGACCGGCGCCACCGGCGCCACGATTACCAAGTCCTTCATGCCGCCGGCTTATCCGGTCAGCTATGTGTTCCGCACTTCCGCCAGCGACGCCCTACAGCCGATCGTGATCCTCAACGATGTGATCGACCGCCGCAAGATCGACAAGATCGCGCTGCTGCATGATGACAGCCCGTATGGCCAGTTCGGCAAGCAAAGCATGCTGGCGGAACTCGCACGGCGCCGGATCAAGCCGGTCGTGGTGGAGAGTTTCAAGGTCGGCGATCAAGACATGACGACACAGCTGCAACATGCCAAAGAGAGCGGCGCGCAGGCGATCGTGATGTACTGCCTCGCCCCCGAGGGCGCGATGGTCGTGAAGAGCGCGGAAAAACTGAAGATGAAACTGCCGATGGTCGGGCCTTGGGGCTTGTCGCAGCAGACATTCATCGACAAGGCCGGCCAAGGAGCGGAAGGCGTGCGCAGCTCGGTGACGTTCATCGAAAACGAATTGAGTTCGGTCAGCAACCAGTTCTCGCTGACCTACCGAAAGGTCAACCGGACCAACCACATTCCGTCCGCGGTGGCCGCTGCTCAAACCTATGACGCACTGCGTTTGATTACGCTGGCGATGTTCCAGGCGAACTCGGAGGACGGAGCGAAGATCAAGGATGCGCTGGAAAACTTGACCCAGCACACAACATCCACCATCGTTTCGCGTTACTACAAACCGTTCTCGCCGACCGACCATGAAGCGATCGACCTGAACATGGTCGTCATGGGTGAGATCCGCAACGGCAAAGTGGCTTATGCCTACAAGGAAGACGCCAGCAGCGGATCGATCACGCGCATGAAGAAAGCCCAGTAAGTCCAATCCAGGGTCCGCCGGCATCAACGCTGGCGGACCGGGTCTCATTGCTAGCATGGCTATGCGATTTACCGCGAAAGAACCGTAGCGATGCTTGTAGATCCCCCAGTCTGTCCCGAGTATTGCAGCGATGCGCTACAAGTCGATATGGTCGATGGCTTGGTCGAGCACGGCTGGTCGCAGCAAAACATTTTCCTGCCGGAACAGCTGAGGCTCGCGCTGGCGGCGGAATGCCGTCTGTTGAGCGGGAACGGCGCGTTGAAATTGGCCGCCGTAGGTCGTGGCGCGCAGCGAGCGCTGCAGCCGGATATCCGCAGCGACCGGATTCTATGGCTGCAAGCCGGACAGTCCGCGGCCTGCGACGATTATCTGCAACTCATGGAGAGCTTGCGGGTGACGCTGAACCGACGGCTCTATCTCGGGCTGGACGAGTATGAAAGCCACTTTGCGTTTTACGCGCCGGGTGCTTCTTACCTCAAACATCTGGATCGTTTTCGCGACGACGGCTGCCGCACGGTGTCGGTCGTGATTTATCTCAATCAAGATTGGTTGCCGGAGCAGGGTGGGGCGTTGCGCCTGCATCCGGATGGCGAGTGCGCGCAGGATATTTCGCCGATAGGCAGCCGGATGGTGCTGTTTCTGTCGGCCGAGATGCTGCACGAAGTATTGCCGGCGACCCGCGATCGGCTGTCGCTGGCAGGATGGTTCAGGCGGCGCCCCTGACCACAGAGTGCCGCCTCAACAGGCTCTAGCGTAATTTCACTTCACTTGCTGCTGCCTGTGCCTGCAACTGGCCGCGATTGTTCCTGCCATTCCGGTTCGCCGCCGCGGAACCAGTAGACCTGTTTCATGCCGTTTGCCAGCGCAATTTTCGACGCCTTGTAGGATTTCCAGCATTCCGGACCGTTGCAGAAAAAGATGGTCGGCTTGTCTTTGGGCAGCGCTGTAATTGCGCTGAAATCATCCAGGGCGGAATCGAAATCGCGGTCCTTCAGGCTCCGTTCGACATAGGGAGCGTTGATGGAGCCCGTTATATGCGCCAGCTGATATTCCTTCGGCGTGCGGGTATCGACCGCCACTGCGCCGTTCGCCATCAGCTTGACTACTTCGCTCGCCGTTACCCGCTGCACACCGCTGAGGCTGGCCGGCGTCAAAATGCCGAGCGAAGCGATATATCGATACTGTTCTTCATCGGCGGCGGTGGTGAGTTGGAGCTTGCCGATGCCGCTGCTGTTGGTGTCGAACGAGGTGATCCATTTCAATAACTTCTTGCGATCGCCTTCCGCCAGGTTCTTGCGCACCATCAGCGCCATGCCTTCCGGCACCGGGCGGCTGGTTTTCAGGATGGCTGCGACGCCGGGATGGGAACTGATCCAGGTCTGCGCCTCTGCCTGTTCGGCGACGGTAACGTCGGCCAGGTTGGAGGCCAGCGCAAACAAGCCGGCGCCGCTGGTCTTGCCATACACCGTCTGCTTGAACGACTTGCTACTGAAGCCGGCTTCGGTCAGCAACCCCTTGGCCAGGTAGGCGCGTACCGAATCCTGCTGCGTCAGGTACAAACGCTTGCCGGCGATGTCTTCGATGCGGGCAATTTCCTTGCGCGCTACCAGCACGTAGCTAGCGTTCTTGGGGTCGCGCGCAATGAGTTGATAGTTGTGGCTGACAGCGGAAGCGGTCACATGGGGAGGGGCGATGATCGCATCGTTTTCCTGGGTCCGCGAAGCGCGCATCGCATCGGTCAGGTTGGTGGTCTGATTGAGGGAAACCTTGGTGCCAAGCGCCGCCGACAAGGAAGGTGCGGCAGCCACGCCGAAAGCCATATCCTGTTTGCCTGAGTCGTCGGCCGGATCGAAACCCAGCAGTATTTTGAATTCAGCCGCAGCGGTCAACGGCAACAACAACGCACAACAAAATCCTGCAGCTCTTGCAAATTTCATCAAAAAAACTCCTGAGGTATCGATACCGGTTGGAAAATCTGTACGTAATTTCAATAAGGCAACTTTCAATTATCGCATGGAATTATTACGAATTTGTTACCTACTGGAAAAATCCGACAAACGGGTTTGGCGCCAGGCTTCTAGCTATTTGACAGGTAGGTATTAGCTTTGCAATTTGCTTTACGAGTTGGCATTATCAGAATAAAGTTCACGTCGCATTTCTCGACGGAAAGGCACCTCTAAAAACCGTAGCGAGCGGCCCAAGGTCGGGTCGACGAAGTTGCAACACCTGCAGCCGTACGGAGCGGGCGAGCATCACAGGCCCGAGATTGGCGGGCTTGCCAAACCCTGCAGTAGGTTTTTCGAGGTGCCCGGAAAGCAAACTCAGTTCGGATGATGACAACAACATTGGTATCAGGAGACAACCATGAAATTCGATGAAGGCCACGCCGCATTTCGCCGTCGCAAATTCCTGCAACAGGCGGGGCTGGCGGCAACCGCACTGGCCGTTGCGCCGTTGCGCAGCATGGCGGCAGCCAGCGCCAACATACCGGTCGATAACGGTGAACGCGAGCTGATCGCGTATCCGCAAAAGCGTCCGCTGATGCGCATCACGACCCGCCCGCCGCATCTCGAAACGCCTTTTAGCGTGTTTAACGAAGGACCGTTTACAGCGAACGACGCCTTCTTTGTCCGCTACCACCTGGCCAATATCCCGACCGCGATTGATGCCGATACCTATCGCTTGAAGATTAGCGGCCGGGTGACGCGCGAACTATCGCTGTCGCTGGCGGAACTCAAAGCCCTGGCGCCGGCGGTCGAAGTGATCGCGGTCAATCAATGCTCCGGCAACAGTCGCGCCTTTTCGACGCCGCGGGTGTTTGGCGCGCAGCTCGGCAATGGCTCGATGGGAAATGCGCGCTGGGTCGGAGTGCCGCTGAGGGCGGTGCTGGACCATGCCGGCGTGCTGGCCGACGCCAAACAGGTGAGTTTCAAAGGATTGGACGAACCGGTATTGCCGACCACGCCGGCTTTCGTCAAGGCGCTCGATATCGATCACGCGCTCAGCGGCGAGCCCATCATCGCCTGGGCCATGAACGGCACCGACATCCCGTTCCTGAACGGCTATCCGATCAAACTGATCGTGCCCGGCTATTTCGGTACTTATTGGATCAAGCACCTGAATCAAATCGAGGTGCTGGATCACGTCTATGACGGCTTTTTCATGGCCAAGGCGTATCGCGTGCCGGACAACGACTGCGCTTGCGTGCCAGCCGGCACCACGCCCGCCAAAACACGCCCGATCGCACGCCTGAAAGTGCGTTCCTTTATCACCAGCCTGGAAGATGGTTCCGTGGTGCGTGCCGGCCGCCGTCTGGAGTTGAAGGGGATCGCGTTCGATGGCGGCAGCGGCATCAAGGCCGTCGATATTTCGGACGATGGCGGTCAGACATGGAAGAGCGCGGTGCTGGGCCAGGATCTCGGAAAATATTCTTTCCGCGAATGGCGCATCGGCATGACGCCGGCGCGCAAGGGCGAGCTGAAATTGATGGTGCGGGCGACCGCGCAAAGCGGCGAAATACAGCCGCTCGAAGCCAGCTGGAATCCGGCGGGCTACGCGCGCAACGTGATCGAAACCACCAAAATAACCGTCGCTTAGGAGTTTGCAATGAGAGTTCAAAAAACGGTAAAAACGCTGCTTGCCGGCGTTCTGGTCGGCGCCGCCTGGCTGGCCGCGAATACCCTTGCTGCGTCCCTGAGCATCAGCTTGCCGCCGGAGACCGCCAAACTTAAACCGTCCACCCATCCGGGTTATCTGATCGCGATGCAGAAGTGCGCGATTTGCCATTCTGCCGATTACGTCAATCAGCAGCCCAGCAAAATGACCCTGACGCAATGGACGGCTGAAGTAGCGAAAATGAAGACCGCGTACGGTGCGCCGCTGAGCGACGATGATGTGAAACAAATCGGCGAATATCTGGCGACCACCTACGGCGACGCCAAGCTGGCGACAACCACAGCGGCTCCTCCAGCTGAGCCGGCAGCGGCGACGGTGTCAGCACCGGCCAAGGCCGTCGATGTGATGGCCTTGCTCAACGCTAACGCCTGCCTCGCTTGCCATGCGATCGACAAGACCGAGGTGGGACCGGCCTATAAAGATGTGGCTGCGCGTTATCAACACGACGCCCAGGCGCTGAGCAAGCTGGAGGTCAGCATACGCAATGGCGGCACCGGCAAATGGGGAGCGGCGCAGATGCCGCCATTTACTACCTTGAGTCAGGATGAAATCAGATTGCTGGCGCAATTCGTCTTAAAACAATAAACGATGCACTGCCAGACCGGCAGCCGGTATGAAATCGCCGGATGCCGGTCTGCACATCGTGTCCGGTAATACTATTGCTTCCCGAGTCCGATCATCATTGCTGTATTGGCGCCGGTAGCTGTGACCGGCAGCTTGCCATCCCACTTCTCGATCCAGCGGGTTTGGTTCTTGACCTGAGCGGCTTCGGAACCATAGCGTTTAATGGCTTCGCCAACCACCGCCAGTGCGCGCGCATCGCCCTCGGCTTCGGCAATTTTTGCGTCCGATTTGCCTTTGGCAATGGCGACGGCGTTGGCCGCATCCGCCTGATTCTTGCGCAGCAAGGCCTCGGACTGCAATGCCTCTTGCGTCGCCTGGATCTTGGCGTTGATCGAGTTCTGGATGTTGGCCGGCAACCTCAGTTCATTGATGAAGCCGAACTGTTCAACCAGCACCCCGTAAGAGGCAAGCTCGCGGTTGATCTCAGTGCGGACCTGCTCGGCCAGCTTGATCTTGCCTCCGGATAGCAGGCCCTCGGCGTCATATGCCGTGCCGTAGGCGTTCAAGGAGTTGCGAATGGCGTTGCGGATGATCTGCGAAGTGATTTCCTCGAAGCCGCGTTTGTATTTTTGATATAACGCTGGCGCTTTGCTGGGGTCGATGCCGTACGAGATGCTGACGTCGGCGTTGATTACGACGCCGGAAGCCACTTGAAAATTCATCGATTCGTTTTCGTTTCGGCCTTCTGTCAGCGACTTGGTCCATGCATAGGTCTGCGTGAAAGTTGGGAAATCCACTACCGTGGTGCCGAGTCCGATCAGGTGCCAGCCGCTGGTCAGCGGCGTCGGCTCCACACGGCCGTCGACCCGGTTGAATTCGACGCCGACGTGGTTGGCTGGAACCGATGCGATAAACGTGTGGGACAACACCCACAGCAGAATCAAAACCCCTACGGGGAGCACCGCTCGCTTGATAAATCCTTGCATCTTGTTCTTCCTGCGCCTGTACCCGGCGTACGGTGGATTCAAGTGAATCCAGGCAAGAATTGTAAGCGAAACTTTCTACTGGGAAAGTGTCGTTCAAAAGCATTGTTCAGGCGCTTTTGTCCGAATTGCTTTCCGCATTGTTCAAGTGGACTGTAACAATAGATTCGAAAGTGCCTTTCGCGCACCCGACGCGCATGGCGGCGTTGCAAATGCTCGCGATAGCCCACTATCGCTGTGCTGTGCGCCTTGCCCTGCACGCCGGGTGCGCGCCTTTCACTTCCGAATCCACTGTTACAGTCCACTAGCCCGGCCACGTACGCTGCAAAATCTGCTGTTGCAAATGCGCCGCCGCCAAGGTGCCATAGACGCGGCCGCCGGCGGCTTCGCTGCGGCTGGCGATGAAAGCCTCGGCGATTGCGGTTGGCGCATGTTGCAGCATCAAGCTCGCCTGGATCGCCAGCACCAGTCGCTGCACGATGCGCCGGGCCAGCGCTTCGCGCTGCTCGGCCGGGGCCGCCAGATCGTGCAATACATCTTCCAGCATGCTGCGCAAGCCGGGGTGGTCGGCCGCGACCTGCTGCAGCTGCGCCACCAGCAAGGCCATGCCTTCAGGCTCGCGTTCAATGGCGCGCATGACGTCCAGGCACATCACGTTGCCGGACCCTTCCCAAATCGAATTGACCGGCGCCTCCCGATAAAAACGCGCCATCGGCGAAGTCTCGACATAACCGTTGCCGCCCCAGACTTCCATGCATTCGCCGGTAAATTCGAGAGCCCGTTTGCAAATCCAGAACTTGGCCGCCGGCGTGACGATGCGGCGCCATGCGCGCTGCAAGGGATCGTTGGGGGCTTCAAACGCGCCGGCCAGTTGCAACATCAGCAGCGTCGCCGCTTCGCTCTCCAGCGCCAGATCGGACAAGACGTTTCGCATCAGCGGCTGTTCCGCCAGATGGCGGCCGAAAGCGCTGCGGTGGCGCGCATGATGCAGCGCTTGCACCAGCGCCTGACGCATCAGGCCGGCGGTGCCGATGACGCAATCGAGCCGGGTATGGTTGGCCATCTCGATAATGGTCGGGATGCCGCGGCCTTCTTCGCCGACCATGATGCCGAAAGCATCTTCAAATTCGACTTCGCTGCTGGAGTTGGAGCGGTTGCCGAGTTTGTCTTTCAGGCGCTGGATCAAGATCGCATTCTTGCTGCCGTCGGGACGCCAGCGTGGCACGAAAAAACAACTCAAACCCATCTCGGTCCGCGCCAGCACCATATGCGCATCGCACATCGGCGCCGAGAAAAACCATTTGTGGCCGGTCAGCAGATAGCCGGCGCCGCGCCCGCAGCCGCCGGCCAGCGGCCGCGCCAGGGTGGTGTTGCTGCGGACATCGGAACCGCCTTGTTTTTCGGTCATGCCCATGCCGATCAACATCGACTTCTTGTGCTCCAGCGGCACATCGTGCGCATCGTGTTCGCATGACAATAACTTGGCTTGCAGTGCCGCGAACAGCAGCGATTCCTGTTGCAAAACCGGTATCGAGGCAAACGTCATCGTGGTCGGGCATAGCGATCCGGCCTCGACCTGGGCATGCAAAAAATAACCGGCAGCGCGCGCCACGTGGCTCCCGCTCTGCGGCTTCAGCCACGGCAGCGCATGCAGACCTTCGCGCCGCAGCATGGCCAGCAGCGCATGCCAGGCCGGATGGAATTCGACCACATCGATCCGGTTGCCGTAGCGATCATGGGTCAGCAGTTCCGGCGGATGACGGTTGGCCAGTTCCGCCAGTTGCCAGGCGTCCTTGCCGCCGAGCTCCGCGCCGTAGCGTTCCAGCGCCGCGATGTGCCATTGCCCGTGCAGGCGCTGCACGCCTTCGCGCAATACCGGATCGCTGCTGAACAGGTTGTTGCCATAGAGCTCGGGTACCTGATTGCTGACTTCATGGGTTTGCCATTGCATATTGGATCTCCTGATAGGGGGCGTGCTTTAGGGATGCCTCAAATTAATCTGGCCATTTTCCACCTGTTGGCGCTGCAGTGCTTGGATAGTGTGCGGACCTTGAGCGGCATGAGCGGAGGCGGTTGTTTGCAAAACGTCATGAAACACGAGCAGCAGCGGCCGGCAGGGCAGTGGACGTGGGCGACAAGACTTTAAAAACCATCCGGACGCTGCCTGTCAGGTAAAATGCTGCCTGTATTTAACAACCAGCAGCATGTGCCTGCCCCCTATGTCCTACCAAGTCCTTGCTCGTAAATATCGCCCCAAAAGCTTCGATACGCTGGTCGGCCAGGAACACGTCGTGCGCGCGCTGACGCATGCGTTGGAGCAGCAACGGCTGCACCACGCTTATCTTTTTACCGGCACCCGCGGGGTTGGCAAGACCACCTTGTCGCGGATTCTGGCGAAATCGCTGAACTGCCTGGGCGCCGACGGCAACGGCGGCATTACCGCCCAACCGTGCGGGGTATGCGAGGCCTGCGTGGCGATCGATGCCGGGCGTTTTGTCGACTATATCGAAATGGATGCCGCCTCCAATCGCGGCGTCGATGAAATGGCGCAATTGCTGGAACAGGCTGTGTACGCGCCATCGAACGCCCGCTTCAAGGTCTACATGATCGACGAAGTGCACATGCTGACCAACCATGCGTTCAACTCGATGCTGAAGACGCTGGAAGAACCGCCGGAGCACGTCAAGTTCATCCTGGCGACCACCGATCCGCAAAAAATCCCGGTCACCGTGTTGTCGCGCTGCCTGCAGTTCAATCTGAAGCAAATGCCGCCCGGCCATATCATCGGCCACCTGGAAAATATTCTCGGGCAAGAACAAATCGCGTTTGAAATGCCTGCCTTGCGCCTGTTGGCACAGGGCGCGCATGGCTCGATGCGCGATGCGCTGTCGCTGACCGATCAGGCGATTGCCTACGCCGCCGGCAAGGTCACGCTGGAAGCGGTGCAGGGCATGCTGGGCGCGCTCGATCAGTCTTACCTGATCCGCGTGCTGGATGCCTTGGCGCTGCAAGACGGCGCGGCCTTGCTGGCGGTCGCCGATGAAATGGCGACCCGCAGCCTGTCCTATAGCTCGGCCTTGCAGGATCTTGGCACTTTGCTGCACCGGATCGCCTTGGCGCAAAGTGTGCCGGCGGCGGTGCCCGACGATTTGCCGGAGCGCGACGACGTGATTCGCCTGGCCGCCGCGTTCGATGCGGAAGAAGTGCAATTGTTTTATCAGATCGCCGTGCATGGCCGCAACGAACTGGGCTTGGCGCCGGATGAGTACGCCGGGTTCTCGATGACCTTGTTGCGCATGCTCGCCTTCCGGCCGCAAGCCGGCGGCGCTACCGTCGCAACCGTGCCGGCAATCCGGCCGCAGGCCAATCCCGCAGCCGCGCCGCAGGCGACGGCGCCAGCGCGGCCTCAGCCGCAGGCGGCGCCGGCAACCGCCCCCGCAGCAGCACGTTTGAGTAGCGCCCCGCAAGCCGCCAGCGCCAGTGCGCCGGTAGCGCGCCCAGGCGGCGCCGCTCTCAGTCCAGCCATGGCGGCGCTGGCCGCGGCTCGTGCCGGCACTGGCGCTGGTCGCAAGGGCGCGGAAGCGCGTCCGGCAGCTGCACCAACGCCGACGCCGGCCCCGGTGCAGCAAGAGCGTCAACCGCCAGCGGCTGCAAGCCGGCCGGCTCCCGTCTCCGCCGCACCGGCAGCAGCATCCAGTTCTTCGATGCCGCCATGGGAAGAGGAGATACCGCTGCCGACGGATCTGCCGGATAGCGACTCTTACGGTTTCGCGGCTGAAAAAAAAACTGAAGCGTTTTCATCTATAGGGATGCCCGCGCCTTCCCGGCGTCAGGCCGAGACCGCGCCGAGCGCCGTCCAGCAAGCGCAGGCGGCATACGCACCGGAACCGGACGCCCAAGCGCCGGAGCAGGAGCCAGCGCAGCCATTCGTCCCGCAACCCGTTCCCAATCTGAATTGGGACGGCGACTGGCCGCTGCTGGCGGCTTCGCTGGCGGTGCGTGGCGTGGCGCAGCAACTGGCCAAGCACAGCGAACTGGTCAAATGCGACAGCAGCGGTGCCGCGGTCCAGTTCCTGATCAGGATTCCTTTGGATACCTGGCGCTCGGCCGGCAGCGTCGACAAACTGGCGGCCGTGTTGACCGAGCATTTCGGCCGTACCGTGAAGGTCGACACCGAAATCGGCAGTGTCCGCCATACCGCCAGCGCCAAGGAAGAGGCCGAGCGGCAAGAGCGTCAGCGCCTGGCCGAACAGGCGGCGCAAAGCGATCCGTTTATACAAAGCATGGTGCGCGAATTTGGGGCTACGATAGTGCCGGGGTCGATCAAGCCGTTGGGGTGATTTGGTTTTTATTTTGGGGTGGGGTGAAGCGTCGCGTGGCGATGGCTTTTAAACTCTGCCTTGTTGCTGTTCTTTGCAATTTGGGCGTTTTTATTTAATCAGTTGGGGACAGAGTAATTCGGCACGCTGCGGTGCCTCTTAAACTCTGTCCCGCAATTATTTTTATTTCGCAATAATTTTTTAGGAGAATCACCATGATGAAAGGCCAACTGGCAGGGCTGATGAAACAAGCCCAGGCGATGCAGGACAACATGAAAAAGATGCAGGACCAATTGGCCCTGATCGAAGTCGAAGGCGAATCGGGCGCGGGCCTGGTGAAAGTCGTGATGACTTGCAAAAACGCGGTCAAACGGGTGTCGATCGACCCTTCGCTGCTGGCCGACGACAAGGACATGCTGGAAGATCTGGTCGCAGCCGCTTTTAACGATGCGGTGCGTAAAGCGGAAGCAACGTCGGCGGAAAAAATGTCCGGCTTGACGGCCGGCATGCCAGCCGGTTTCAAATTGCCGTTTTAATCCCGTTTCGCTTCAGCGTTGCATGGCCTTTTGTCACATGTACTAAACATCACTGCCTGTGGCAGGCCATGCACCTCATAAAATCCGTTGTCCGAACCCGCTAGCAAGCATCTCAAGGCCTGATGTGAAAACCCCTTCCAGTCTCGCTTTACTCACTGAAGCTTTGCGCCATTTGCCCGGTGTTGGCCCGAAATCGGCGCAGCGCATGGCCTACCATTTGCTGCAGCACGATCGCGATGGCGCGGCGCTGCTTGGGCGTGCTTTGACGCAGGCCGTGGAGCAAATCCATCACTGCATCAAGTGCAATACCTTCACCGAAAGCGAAATCTGCGAAACCTGCCTCGATCCTGAACGCGATCCGACCCTGTTGTGCGTGGTCGAGACGCCGACCGACCAATTGATGATCGAACAGACCCTGACTTTCAAAGGCCTGTACTTCGTGTTGATGGGTCGATTGTCGCCGCTGGACGGCATCGGTCCGAAAGACCTGCAACTTGAAAAGCTGGTCGGCCGCGCCACCGACGGCGTGGTGACCGAAGTCGTACTGGCCACCAATTTCACCAATGAGGGCGAGGCCACCGCCCATTACATCAGCGAAATCATGAAAGCCCGCGGCCTGCAAGTCAGTCGCCTGGCGCGCGGCGTGCCGGTCGGCGGCGAACTCGAATACGTTGACGCCGGCACCATCGCGCGCGCAATGCTGGATCGTCGTTCGACCTGATACCTCCCCATCCCCCCGATTTCTCACTCAGCTGGCGACGGAGGCAATCCGTCCCAGTGCACTGCTTCATCCCTCAGTTTTGATAATAAAGATTGCCGCATTAATATTGCTTGTGATAAATAGTTGCTTTTGATCCAGTAAGAATGCATATTTCCCACAAACACAACTGCTAATGTCATCAGGTTTCTTATAGTAATCATGCTGTTTTGATTATATTGTTCGTCTTGTAACAAACTATAATGCCGGCCCCAGATCAAACCTCGCCAGGGGGATCTGAAGCGCGTGCTCGGACTCGGATGTATTTATTCCGCCGGCGAGCGTGGGCGTCCCTAGGTTTTTAGGAGAAAAGAATGACAAAACTCGACCTTTCGCGTCGCGGTTTTTTGAAGGCTAGCGTAGTGGCAGGGGTGGCGGTGTATGTGGCGCCGATAGGCGGCAAAGCCTTTGCCGCCTTGTTCGAAGAAAAAATCCTGAGTCCTATCCAGTGGGATAGCAAGAACGGCGAGGTCAAATTCCGTATCGACGGCATCGCCAAAGTCACCGGCGCCAAAGTCTTCGCCCGCGATATCCGCGCCCGCGACATGCCGCACTGGCCGCAGCAGCAGGCGCATGCATTTATCCTCCGCACTACAAAAGCCGACCGCGCTTACCAGGGTTTCGATCTGTCGCTGCTGGGCGACGAGCTGAAGCCGGATCGGGTCGTCACCGCCGACGATCTACTGCGCGACGGCCTGGCGTTCCCGGCCTTTTACGGCGAGGACATGCTGCTGCCGGCCGGCAAAACGCCGGCCTATCTCGGCCACGCGGTGGCGATCCTGATCTATAACGATTTCGCCAAATTCCGTTTCGCCAAAGACAAATTGCAGTTCAAGGATGAAGTGATCCGCTACGGTCCGCCGACCGGGCCGCTGGAACGCGATCCCTGGGGCACTTTCCGTTTCGTTCGGGTCGGTGGCGCCACCGCATTCGACGACGACGTTTACTCCAGTCTGAAAAATGCGCCGGTGTTCCCGAGCATGATGCGCAAGCATCAGCCGGTCTGGCCGGACGGCAAAGAGCACGGCAAGCTGGGCGAGCAGGGCATGTTTTACGCGGTCCAGATTCAGCAGCAACTGGATAAGCCGGCCGCCGACTGGCTAGTGCTGGAGCGCGAGTACAACACGCAGTCGGTCGACACTGCCGCGCTGGAACCGGACAACGCCAATTGCTGGTACGACAGCGCCAGCCAGGCCCTGCACATGGTAGTGCCGACCCAGTCGCCGTCCGAAGTGGTGGCGAGCACGGTCGAGATGCTGCAGAAGGGGCGTTTCCCGCTTAAAAAACTGTTCCTGCATCCGTGTTACACGGTCGGCTATGGCTCCAAGGATCACTACAATTTCCCGTTCTACGGCCTGCTGACCTCGCTCTATGCCGACGGCAAGCCTGTGCGGCTGGCGAACGACCGTTACGAGCAGTTCCAGGCCTCGATCAAGCGCCACGCGTTCAAGATGCGCTACCGGATCGCGGTGGATCGCAAGACCGGTTTGCTGCAAACGTTCAAGGGCGAGCTTGAAGCCAACGGCGGCGGCCGCGCCAATTTTTCGCCGTCGGTGGCGATGGTGGCGGCCACCGCCGCGCAGTCGATCTACTACTTCCCGAACAACGATCTGTCCGCCGTCGCGATTGCCTCGCGCGCGATTGACGCCGGTTCGGCGCGCGGTTACGGCACCTTGCAAAGCATGGCGGCGACCGAGATGATGATCGACGAATTCGCCGACAAGCTGGGCCTTGATCCGATTGATTTCCGTCTCAAGAACGCACTGCGCTCCGGCATGAAAAACACCCAGGGCGCGATCCCGGCCGGTGCGATCCGGGTCGACGAAGTGCTGCAAAAAGCCAAAATCCATCCGCTCTGGCTCAACCGCGCCAAAAAGAAGGCCGAGTTCGAAGCCAGCCACCCCGGCTATCGTTACGGCGTCGGTTTCGCCTGCGTGCAAAAGGACTTCGGCACCGGCGCCGAGTCCTCGTTCGCCAAGGTGGAAATCGCGGCCGACGGCCGGATTCTGCTGCATCACAGCGGCGCCGAAATCGGCACCGGCATGTCCACTTCGCAAGCGCTGGCCTGCGCCAAATGGCTAGGCAAGCCGGCCCACGAAGTGCGCACCTCGGTCACCGACTGGAGCGACTTGCCGGTGGTCGCCAGCGGCGATCCGTACATCATGAGCCAGGCCGAGCAGGACAAGCTGTCAGCCAATCCGCGCTGGTCGCCGACCTATGCATCGCCGGCCAGCGCCACCAACTCGGCGTTCTATTTCACCCACAGCACGCGCGAAGCGGCGCGAGTGGTATTCATGCATGGTCTGTGGCCGGCAGCGATGGCGATCTGGAGCCAGGGCATAGGTGGCGGTCAGGCTGCGCCCGTCGTGGTGCGAGTCGAGGATGCGCGCTGGGTCGACGGCAAATTGTCGGCCGACGGTCTGGAGCCGCTGTCGTATCAACAACTGGTGACAAAGGCGCACGAACTGGGGCTGGTGACCGGCGCCACTGTGCACGTGTTCAATCGTTGGCAGTGGAGCGAAGCCGAGTTCGAGATTCGCGGCGCGCTGGTGCGGCTGCCGCTGGACGGCTTGTCGCTGCAGTATGGGGAGGGCAAGGGCGCTGCTCCGCAGAAGTTGAAAATGACGACCGCGGGCGGCTACCAGGTGCTCGATCGCAAGAAAGTATTCATCCCGCCCACGCAACGCAACAACGCCGCCGTGACCTATTACAGCGCGGTCGGCACGCTGGTGGAATTGTCGGTGCACGAAGCCAGCGGCAAGGTTGAGTTGCTGACCCACCACTCGATCATGGAATGCGGCAACCAGCTGTCGCCGCAACTGGTGTCGGGCCAATTGCAAGGCGGTCTGGCGATGGGCATCGGCCACGCGCTGCATGAATACCTGCCGCTGTACGAAGACGGTCCCGGTAACGGCAGCTGGAATTTCAACCGCTATCAACTGCCGCGCGCCAAGGATGTGGCCGTGTGGTCGCAGACCAGCGAAGTGCTGCCGCCGCTGACTGAAACCGATCCGCCCAAGGGCATCGCCGAAGTGGTGATGATCCCGGTGGTCGGCGCCATCGTCAACGGCATCGCGCACGCCATCGGCCATCGTTTCACCGACTTGCCGGTGACCCCACAAAATATCCAGGAGGCTCTGGCATGAGCATGACCATTCATCCGATTACGCTACACATCAACGGCAAGCCGGTCGGCCCGGTGCCGGTGCCGGAAGGCATCATGATGATCGATTTCCTGCACGAATACCTCGATCTGACCGGTTCTCGCCTGGGCTGCGGCCAAGGCATTTGCCACGCCTGCGTGGTGATCCTCGACAAGCCGGACGGCACCAGCGAAGAGGTACGCTCTTGCATCACCGGCGCTCATTTTTTTGAAGGCAAAAAAGTCCGCACCGTCGAAGGCCACGCTCAACGCAACGAGCAGGGCGAAGTGGTGGCGCTGTCGCCTATCCAGCAAAAATTCCTTGAGCATTACAGCTTTCAGTGCGGCTACTGCACCCCGGGTTTCGTCAATGCCGCGACGGTGTTGCTGGAAAAATTGAAGCGCCAGCCGGTCGCCCGGGACCAGCTCGATCAAGCCATCACCGAGGGTTTGAACGAACATATCTGCCGCTGCACCGGCTATGTGCGCTACTTCGAAGCGGTCAAGGAAGTGGTGCTGGCGACACCTGGACTGGTGAAAGGCGGCAAGTGATGAGCACCGCTAATTATCACCGCGCGGCGCTGCGCGCTTTGATCGGTTCGGTGCTGACGGCAACGCTGTTGGCGGCTTGCGATAAAGGTTCCGCCAATGCAGCCAGCGCGACCAAGCCGGCTGCGGCCGACCAGGTCGCACTCGGCCGCTATCTGGCCAAGGCAGCCGACTGCGCCGCTTGCCATACCACCGCCACCGGTGCACCGTTCGCCGGCGGCGTTGAGCTGGCTTCGCCGTTCGGTAAATTCTACGGCTCCAATATCACGCCGGACAAAGAGCATGGCATCGGCAAATGGAGCGCCGAGCAGTTCTACAAAGCGCTGCATGACGGCGTGACGCCGGATCGCCATCTGTATCCGGCGATGCCGTATACCTCGTACCGCTCGATGACGCGGGCCGACAGCGACGCCATTTACGCCTTCCTGATGCAAGTGAAGCCGGCCAAGGTCGTCAGCAAGCAAGCGGACCTGAAATTCCCGTACAACATGCGCTTCGGCATGATGTTCTGGAACGTGCCCTTCCTCAAGGATGGCTTGAGCGATGCCTCGGTCGGAAAATCGGCCAGCTGGCAGCGCGGCCGTTACCTCAGCAATGCGCTCGGCCACTGCGCCGAATGCCATTCGCCGCGCGGCGTGTTCGGCCAGCTGGATTTGTCCAAACCGCTGACCGGCGCTGCACTGGGACGGGTGGCCGCGCCCGACATCACGCCGGCCGGCTTGGCGGCGGTAGGCTGGACCGCGGCCGATTTGCAGACCTTCTTTGCGACCGGCGTCGCGCCGCAAGGTTCGGCCTATGGCGAGATGTTCCCGGTGGTGCATTTGAGCACCCAGCATCTGAGCAAGGACGACCTGAGCGCGATCACCACCTATCTGCTGGGCGACCAGCCGCCGACGCCGAAGCCGATCAAGGCGATCGCCGTCGACGCGACCGCACTGGATGCCGGCAAACGTCTTTACACCGCGGTCTGCGCCGGTTGCCACGGCTTCGAGGGTGAAGGCAAGCCGCATGTGGCGGTTGCGATGAAGGGCAACTCAACGGTGCGCAATGCCGATCCGCACAATCTGATCGTGGCGATGCTGGACGGCATCGAGGCGCAGAAATTTCCGGGCCTGGAAAACTTGCAGGAAATGCCTGGCTTTGCCGGCAAGCTGAACGACCAGGAGTTGGCGCAGTTGAGCAATTTTCTGCGTGCCGGTTGGGGCGGTCAGCCTGCCAATGTGAGCGCCGAGCAGGTCAAGGCATTGCGGCAAGCTGCAACTGCGCACTGATTTTCCGACGCCTTGAAACAGGATCGGATGCGTCGGCGTCCGGTCCTGTTTTTCATTAAACTGAGCGACATTAAAAAAGGGGGAGCCATGAACGCAGTTGACTATCAGGTCCTGAAAAGCGCGGTCGGCTGGCTGCGGCAAGGCAAGCGGCTGGTGCTGGCAACGGTGGTCCGCAACTGGGGTTCGGCGCCGCGTCCGCTGGGCTCGTTGTTCGCGCTGACAGCCGACGGCGACTTCACCGGTTCGGTCTCGGGCGGCTGTATCGAGGACGATTTGATGCAGCGTTTTGCGACCGCGTTTCCGCAGCAGATCGAACTGGTCCGTTACGGCATCAGCGCCGAGCAAATGCGTCGTTTCGGCTTGCCCTGCGGCGGCACGCTGGAACTGGTGATCGAGCCGCTATCCGATGCCGCCGCGCTGACGCCGTTGTTGGAAGCGGTTGCCGAGCGCCGGCTGGTGCAGCGGCGGCTGAACCTGCGCACCGGCGCTGCCCTGATCGAGCCGACCGAGGCCGATTTTGCGTTGCGTTTCAACGACGAAGAATTGGTGCAGGTATTCGGCCCGCGCTGGCGTTTGCTGATCATCGGCGCCGGCCAGGTGTCGGAATATCTGGCGCAAATGGCGCCGGCGCTGGATTTTTCGGTGTATCTGAACGACCCGCGCGAAGAGCAGCGGCGCAATTGGCAAGCCGGGCAGGTGACCTGGCTGGATGGCATGCCGGACGATGCCGTGCTGGCTTTCGCGCCGGACCGGCGCACCGTGATCGTGACGCTCAGTCACGACCCCAAGGTTGACGACATGGCGCTGATGGAGGCGCTGAAGACGGATGCGTTCTACGTCGGCGCGATCGGCTCGATGGCGAGTACCGTGGCGCGCAAGGAGCGGCTGCTGATGCTGGATCTCAGTCCGGAGCAGGTCGATCGCCTGCACGCGCCGATAGGCTTGTCTATCCTGAGCCGTTCACCGGCGGAGATTGCGGTGTCGATATTGGCGGAGTTGGTGTTGTTGCGTAATCGTGGGAGCGCTGGGGTGGCGGCTTCCAGTTGCGTTATTGGTGATACTGACGTGCGGATGGTTGAGCGGCCGTGAATGGGCTGCGGGGCGCCGAGGGTTGTTTTTATGTGCTTTGGTCTTGACGATCTCACCTTTTCGCCCTGACGGCGACTCCCTTTCTTTTGCTTCGCCAAAAGAAAGGAAGCAAAGAAAAGGCGACCGCAAGCCACTGCCTTCCCTTCGGTCAGGTCCCCAAATGTGTCGTCTATCAGTCGGGTGTGAAGACAAACTCGCCTTCGGCTCAAACATGTCTTCCCACAATTCCCGACTGACAGCCGCCACATTTGGCAGCGTCCCAATGCGGAATTCAACGTCAACAACAACCCCTCGGCGCTCTGTGGTTCGTCAATCGGGGACACAGTAATTCGGCACGCTACGGTGCCTTTTAAACTATGCCCCCGATTAACTACTACGTGCGTAGGGCGGATGAGCGTAGCGTTATCCGCCGCTCGATGTACCGCATGAGATTGACGCATATAAAACGGCGGAAGGCGCTGCGCTTTTCCTCCCTACATAACCGGAAAGCCCAACATTTTCACCGCCATCGCAGCAAACATTGGGCTTTGCGATCCAAGCTACCGACGCTCTTTTATAAATTGTTCATTGGATCAACGGCAACCGCAGCAGCAACGTCAAACCCCACAGCTTCTGTAGTTAATCGGGGACACAGTAATTCGGTACGCCGCGGCGCCTCATAAACTATGTCCCCGATTAACTACGCAATTTGATGAATAGCCATCAATTCAACTTCAATTGGACTTCAATTTCTTGGCGTGAGAAGGGCTCGTTGTGGGGGGAGATTGCTCGTCTTCACTAGCGCTTGCTGCCATTGAAATTTCAGGCAGAAGAGTTATAACCATCTGAGCAAATTGGTCTGGATTGATTTTGATTTTGCTCGCATTCACCATTTCAAATGCGCTACGTGCCGCCGTGCGAACCGCGTCAGTTGATGCGCCGACGATACTTCCCCCGCTCTGTATACCTGTAATGACGAACTGAATATCAACGCCAGATTTAAACAGGGCTTCTAGATAGTCCGCTGAGGGAAAACGCTCACCCGATTCATAGAGGAGCTGGGTTTTTTTCGTGACGCCACCGATCGCGCTGAAATCTGTTTGGTTCATTCCAAGGCGCGAACGTTCGCTTTTTAATCTCGTCCCAATAGACACCAAAAGTCTCCAAAAAAACTCTTTACAAGTAAACCAAATGGTTACATAATTAATACTTCAATAAGGCACCATTCGGTGTCCAAATGAGGGGCTAACTATGACAGGCGAGCAAGTAAAGCGCAAGTTGCGCCAGCAAGGAACGACGATGCGCCAATGGGCGCATGAGCATGGATTCAATTACACCCTGGTGTCGCGCATTATCCGCGGCGTCCAGAAGGGAAATTTCGGCAAGGGGCATCAGGTCGCAGTCGCCCTTGGCATGAAAGAAGAGTCGCAAACCGTTTCAACCCACTATGAAAACGCTTAACTCCAGGAGCTTGTATGACCTACGCTAAAAAGCCGGATCAAACTTTCATCTTCCCACCTGTACGCGACACGCCTGAACCCGAAGCCCTGCACAAGCCGTTCTCCTGGCTGGTCGAGGCGCTACGGCACGATGCGGACGCGCTACGCTCATCCAAAACCAAAAACTACTGCTTGGGCATCCAAACCTGTCTGGAGCTGATCCACGCCACTGACCTGGCCAGCGGCATTTATGCCGACCCGGCACACCCGCCGCTGCTGAGCGTCACCGCCCGCGAGCGGTTGATGCTGTTTGCGATCGACGCTTGCGGCGATCTGGCGGAAACGGCTGCTGCGGATATCGAGCGCCGCAATGCCAAGCACGTAAAAGAACGTCGATAAGTCCGTAGGTCGGAAAAGCGCAGCGTCTTCCGACGTTCTGTGCGAATCGCCGAAAAGGCCAAGGGCTTGACCGGCTGATGCGATTCACGCCGTCGGAAGGCGCTACGCTTTTCCGACCTACGTATCTCGGGCTGGCTCCAGCGATTAAAGATTCAAGAATTTTCTTGAATCGCCTCTATACAGAGTGGCGATGCCGCTCTGTATAATCCCATCCTCATGTCAGCACCAGAATCCACCAAACCATCGCGGTCATCCGATCGCCCAAGCCCCCAACGCAGCGGCCCCCGTTCGTCGCAGCCGCGCTCCGGGTCACCTCGTCCAGAATCCGCGCGTTCCAATGCGCCGCGGCCGGCGCCTGAGCGCAATCCCTTGCCGCCTATCGTCTTTCCCGAAGAATTGCCGGTGTCCGGCAAGCGCGATGAAATCTCTGCCGCCATCAGTGCGCATCAGGTCATCATCGTGTGCGGTGAAACCGGGTCCGGCAAAACCACGCAGTTGCCCAAAATCTGCCTTGAGCTGGGCCGCGGGCAAACCGGTCTGATCGGTCACACCCAGCCGCGCCGGATTGCCGCGTCCTCGACCGCCAAGCGGATCGCGCAGGAACTCAATTCGCCGCCGGGTGAGCTGGTCGGCTACAAGGTGCGTTTCAACGACACGCTGAGCAAAGGCGCCTGGGTCAAATTGATGACCGACGGCATCTTGCTGGCCGAGACCCAGACCGATCCCTTGCTGCGCCAGTACGACACCATCATCATTGATGAGGCGCATGAGCGCAGCCTGAATATCGACTTCTTGCTCGGCTACCTGAAGCAGTTGCTGCCCAAACGCCCCGATCTGAAAGTCATCATCACTTCGGCGACGATTGATGCCGACCGCTTTGCCCGTCACTTCGGCCAGCCGGAGCGGCCGGCCCCGGTGATCGAGGTATCCGGGCGGCTGTATCCGGTCGAAGTGCGCTATCGGCCGGTCGACAATGCCGATCGCAGCGGCATCAATCCGGCCGCTGCGGCGGCCAAGCCGAATGCGGCCCCCAGCGCAGCCCAGCGCGACCGCGATCAACGCGACCTGATGGATGCGGTGGTCGATGCGGTGGATGAACTGGCGCGCATCGGTTCCGGCGATGTGTTGGTGTTCCTGCCCGGCGAGCGCGAAATCCGCGATGCGGCCGAGGCGCTGCGCAAGCATCATCCGGCCCATGTCGAGATCCTGCCGTTGTTCGCCCGCCTGTCGGCGCAAGAGCAGGAGCGGGTGTTCAAGATTTCCAATGCGCGCCGCATCGTACTGGCGACCAACGTCGCCGAGACGTCGCTGACCGTGCCCGGCATTCGTTACGTGGTGGATGCCGGTCTGGCGCGGGTCAAGCGCTACAGCTATCGCAACAAGGTGGAACAACTGCAGATCGAGCCGATCGCGCAGTCCGCCGCCAACCAGCGCGCCGGCCGTTGCGGCCGGGTCGCCGCCGGCGTTTGCATCCGGCTGTATGAAGAACAGGATTATCTGCAGCGGCCGAAATTTACCGAGCCGGAAATTTTGCGCTCGTCGCTGGCCTCGGTCATTTTGCGGATGAAATCGTTGCATCTGACCGATGTCGAAACCTTCCCGTTTATCGAGCCGCCGCCGGGCCGGGCCATCGCCGATGGCTACCAGCTGTTGCAGGAATTGGGCGCGGTCGACGACAACAATCAGCTGACCAAGACCGGCCGCCAACTGGCCAAATTGCCGCTCGATCCGAGAGTCGGCAGGATGATCCTGGCAGCGCTGGAAAACGTCTGCCTGAACGAAGTGCTGATCATCGCCGCCGCGTTGTCGGTGCAGGACCCGCGCGACCGGCCGCTGGAAGCGCAGGGCGCGGCGGATCAGGCGCACAAGAAATTTGCCGATGAAAAATCGGAATTCCAGAGCTATCTGAAAATCTGGAAATGGTTTGAAGAAGCGATCGAACACAAGAAAACCAATCGTCAGTTGCAGGACAACTGCCGCGCCAATTTCCTGTCGCAATTGCGGCTGCGCGAATGGCGCGATGTGCACTCGCAGCTGCTGACCATCGTGCGCGAGCAGGGCTGGCGTTTGAACGAGGCTCCCGCGACTTACGAGCAATTGCATTGCGCCTTGCTGACCGGCTTGCTCGGCAACGTCGGTTTCAAGGCCGAGGACGAGCCGCATTATCTGGGCGCGCGCGGCATCAAGTTCCATATCTGGCCCGGCTCGCATCTGCTGAAGAAGGCCGGCAAATGGACCATGGCGGCCGAGCTGGTCGATACCAGCCGCCTGTATGCGCGCTGCATCGCACAGATCCAGCCGGAATGGCTGGAGCGGGTCGGCGCCCATTTGCTGAAAAAATCGTATGGCGAACCGCGCTGGGAAAAACGCACCGCGCAAGTCTCGGCGTCCGAGCGGGCCACCCTGTACGGCCTGGTGGTGTATAGCCAGCGCCGGATCAATTTCGGCTTGATCAATCCGCAGGAGGCGCGCGAGATTTTTATCCGCGATGCGCTGGTCGGCGGCGAGTTCGATACCCGTGCGCCGTTCTTTGCGCATAACCAGAAACTGATACGCGAAATCGAGAACCTGGAGCACAAGTCGCGCCGTCTCGACGTGCTGGTGGATGAAGAGCTGATCGCGGCGTTTTACGACCAGCTGATTCCGGCCGATATCTGCAACGGCATCGCATTTGAAAAATGGCACAAGGAGGCCACCGCCAGCAGTCCCAAACTGCTGTTCCTGAATCGCGACGACTTGATGCGGCACGAGGCCGCCGGCGTCACCACCGAGCTGTTCCCCAAGGTGATGCGGGTGGCCGGCATCGAAATGGCGCTGTCCTACCACTTCGAGCCCGGCACGCCGCGCGACGGCGTGACCTTGACCGTGCCGCTGTATGCGCTGAACCAGGTCTACCTGGATCGTTGCGACTGGCTGGTGGCCGGCATGCTGAAGGAAAAAGTGCATCTGCTGCTGAAGTCATTGCCGCAGAAACTGCGCCGCAACTGCGTGCCGCTGCCGGATTACGCCGCCGGCTTTTGCGAGCGAATCCAGGCTCGGCATGCCTTCGGCCACGGCAATCTGCTGGATGCGCTGATCGCCGACATCCGCAGCGAAACCACGGTCGCCGTACGCAGCACCGACTTCAAGCTGGAAACCTTGCCGGCCCATCATTCGATGAATTTCAAGGTGGTCGACGAACATGGCAGGCAGTTGGACATGGGCCGCAATCTGGCGGCACTGCAAGCCGAGCTTGGCGGTCAGGCGCGCGAGAGTTTCCAGAAGCTGGCGGAAAAGACCGCAGTGGCTGGCAGCGAGCAGGCTGTTATCGAAAATGCGCCGCCGGCCAAGCAGGGAAGTGCGACCAAACCGGCTGCGCAGGCCGGCAGCGGTACTCCAGCCCAATTCAGCAACCTGACCAGCTGGACCTTTGGCGAGCTGCCGGAACTGCTGGAAATCCAGCAGGGCAAGCAGACCTTGATCGGCTTTCCGGCGCTGGTCGACAAGCAGTCGCATTGCGACCTCGAAGTGTTCGACGACCCGAATGAGGCGGCGCGGATACACCGGCTGGGATTGCGCCGCCTGTTTGCGTTGCAGTTGAAAGAGCAGTTGAAATTTTTGGAGAAGAATATCCCCGGGCTGCAGCAAATGGGGATGCAATTCATGGCGCTCGGCTCGCAGGAAGAGTTGCGCGACCAGATCATTTTCGCCGGTCTGGAACGCGCCTGTCTGCAAGCGCCGTTGCCAAAGAATGCGGCGGAATTCAACCAGCGCAAGGATGAAGGCAAGTCGCGCCTGGGTTTGCTGTGCAATGAAATCGCCCGTTTGGCATCGCTGATCCTGACCGAATATCATGGCTTGCCGAAGAAGCTGCAAGGGGCCAAGGGTCATGCGCAGGCGGTGGCCGATATGCAGTCGCAGCTGCAAAATCTGGTCGGCAAACGCTTTATTGCCGATAACGATTACGCCAACCTGACGCATTTCCCGCGCTACCTGAAAGCCGTCAACGTCCGCCTGGAAAAGCTGCGCGCCGACCCGGTCCGCGACGCACGGCTGATGAGTGAATGGGCGCAAGCGGCGACATCGTGGCAACGGGCGCCCCGCCAAAGCAATCGCGGCGCCGATCCGAAAATGCAGGAATTTCGCTGGCTGCTGGAAGAGTTGCGGGTATCGCTGTTCGCGCAGGAATTGAAGACGCCGATGCCGGTGTCGGTCAAGCGCCTGCAAAAAGTGTGGGAATCGATGCAGCGCTGATGCCAGGTGAATGACGTAGGTCGGAAAAGCGCAGCGCCTTCCGACGCTGCTGACGAAGAGCAAGGAAATGCCGCATGCCTTGCCAACGGATAAGGCGCACTGCGATGTCGGAAGGCGCTACGCTTTTCCGACCTACGATTCCATATGGCTGGATCCAGTAAATTCCGATGATAAAAAAAGGCCGCTTCTTCGCCAGAAGAAGCGGCCTTGATTTTCAAGCTGGCACTGCGTTATTTACACGCGGCAGCACCTTCGTCCTTCCACACCTTGCCGGAACCATCGGCGCCAGTGTTTGCAGCGTTGCCCGGTTCGCTGTTCTGGGTCCACCAGCGGGCGCTGTAGATCTTGCCCTTGTGCTGGACCTTGGCGCCGCCGTTATAAGCCGTACTTGGGTTGTACGCCGGCTGGCACTGAGCACTATCGGAGCCGCCGCTCTGACCGCCGCTCAATTTGACTTCAAACGACTTCTGCTCCAGCTTGCCGCCTTCTTCTCTTGAAGTGACAACCAAGGTATGCTCGCCCGCCACTGCCGGCGACGCGTCAATGCTTACCGTGGCAGAGCGGTCGATAACGGCTGAAGAGAAACCAACCATTTCATTCTGCTTGTTGTAGAGCTTGCTGTCGATCATCGATTTTTTGCCCACGGTGACGAAGAAGTCGACCTTGGCCTTGCCGTTTTCGATGGAATAATTGTTCTTCGGCGTGACGCTGAAGTCGTTGTTGTCGACTGGCGGCTGCTTGGCATCCACCTGGATCTCGATGCTGGTGATGCCGCTGCCGTCCTTGGCAAACAGATCGTTCTTGCCCGCAACCGGTGCGATAGAGCCGTTGCTGCCGAGCACGCCGGCCATCATCGTGGTCTGGCGCTTGTTGATTTCTTTCGCCAACTGCAGTGGCCAGCTGTTGCGTGCGCCGCTTGCATCGGAGGCGATCGTAATTGATGTGCTGAGGCTGGCTACTTCGCCGTTGGACTTGAATACGCGGGTCTTGACCTTGTCGCCGGCCTTCAGGTCGCCGTCCGGATGGATATCGCCGACGTCTTTCCAGGTCGGCACGCCTGCCGGCGGGGTTGTGCCGCCGCCGCCATCGCCGGCGCCGATGTTCAGGTCGACCACATTGTAGAAAGTCTTGCTGGTGTCGCCTACGTCCCATGCCACGAGCATGACATGGTAGCCGCTGCGGTCATTCGGCACGTTGCAATTGAAAGAAAGATCCGAGGGCGGCATTTTCTGGCCGTAGTCGGTTTCGCAGAACGGTTTTGAATCGAAGGTGTCGCGAGTCAGCGGCAGGTTGGGATTCCAGCCTTGTTTGGTCAGGAAGAAGCGATAGTCCTTGGTCTTGTGGGTCGCGGTGTGGTGCCAGGTAAATTTATTCGCACCGGTCTTGATCGTGTTTTTCTTCCAGCGGTCGGCGGTTTGCTCGTCCAGGTTCTCGTAAGCGTAAACGCCGCCCGATGCCACTTTGCCGGCGGATTGTGCCGATTCGAAGAAGCCATCCTCGCCTTCGACGCCTTGCGGGGTGGTCCTGATTGCGCCCCAGCCGCCGCCGCAGTCGTTGGCGCCGCTATTGCACATCAACACCCGGCTGGGAGGGGTTTGTAAGTAACCATGGGCAGCGGCCTGCTGCGCGAACGCCATCGATAAGCAGGCGACCAGAGGGGACAGCAGCAGAAGCGTTTTGCTGCGCGAATTATTTTTTTGCATGTGAAAGTGCATCCTTTTGTGAGTAAATGGTTGGCCGTTGCAGGCGGACACGACAAACCCATGTGTCGCCTCCTCGGGGCATGATGTCGATTGCGTTTAGAGGTGCCCTTCAATCGAGCGCTCATTCTGAATGCGGCTTGCACAATGAGAAACATTTCTCAAAGATTGCTAAAATTCAGCCCGACCAATCAGGAGAACAGACATGTCAGGCAAGCCGCGCACTACCATTTCCCTCGCAATCGCGATTGTCGTCGCCTCGGCGCTGGCATTGCCCGTCGTCGCGCAGGCCGAAATCGCCGCAGCCGATTTCAATCCGCCCGAGGATGCCGCCATGCCGAATGGGCCGAAGGGCGAAGCGATCAGGGCTGGTCAGCGGTTGCTGACCGATACCCATAAACTGTTGCCGCAAAACGTGGGCAATGGATTGAATTGCACCAGCTGTCATCTGAACGGCGGCAAAACGCAGAATGCCGCGCCGTGGGTCGGCATCTGGGGCGTGTTCCCGGAATACCGCTCCCGCAGCGGCAAAGTGATCACCCTGCAAGAGCGCGTCAACGACTGTTTCCAGCGTTCGATGAACGGCAAGCCGCTGGCTTTCGATTCCAGGGAGATGAACGCGATCCTGTCGTATATGCAGTGGTTGTCGAGCACGGTGCCGACCAATGTCAGCGTCAAGGGGCGCGGCTTCGGCGCCATCGATCAAAAGCTGAAGCCGGATGCCAAGCACGGCGCTCAGGTGTACGCGGAGAAATGCGCCAGTTGCCACGCGGCCGATGGCGGCGGCCTCAAGAACCCGGCCGGCGGCTATGTGTTCCCACCGTTGTGGGGCGCGGACACGTTTAATGTCGGGGCCGGCATGGCGCGCACGTATACCGCGGCTGCATTCGTCAAACACAATATGCCGTTGGGGCAGGGCGGATCGCTGAGCGACCAGCAGGCGCTGGACATCGCCGAATTCTTTACGCATCAGCCGCGGCCGGCCTATGCCGGGCAAGCCGGGGATTGGCCGAACGGCGACCGGCCCAAGGATGCGCGCAATTAATTGTTGATGTTCGCTACGGCGATAGGTGTTTTAAGCCCGAATTGAGCATCGATTAGCGTAAAATGTCGCAAAATTTAGCTAATTTGGCTATGTGAAACGAACAGAGTGCAAAGAGAAAGCAATGGCAATCAAATCTGACAAATGGATCCGCCGCATGGCGCAGGAAACCGGCATGATCGAGCCGTACGAGCCGGGCCAGGTGCGCGAGGCCAACGGCCACAAGATCGTTTCCTACGGAACTTCGTCGTATGGCTACGATATTCGCTGCGCCGACGAATTCAAGATTTTCACGAATATCAATTCGACCATCGTCGATCCCAAGAACTTCGACGAAAAATCGTTTGTCGATTTCAAAGGCGATGTCTGCATCATCCCGCCCAATTCATTCGCGCTGGCGCGCACGATGGAATATTTCCGCATCCCGCGCAGCGTGCTGACCATTTGCCTCGGCAAGTCGACTTACGCCCGTTGCGGCATCATCGTCAACGTCACGCCGTTCGAGCCGGAATGGGAAGGTTATGTGACGCTGGAGTTTTCCAACACCACGCCGTTGCCGGCCAAGATTTACGCCGGCGAGGGCTGCGCCCAAGTGCTGTTCTTTGAAAGCGACGAGGTTTGCGAGACCTCCTACAAGGATCGCGGCGGCAAGTATCAGGGCCAGCACGGCGTGACTTTGCCGAAGACCTGATTACTGGATTCTTTAAAAAAAGCCCTGTGCGACGCTCAACACGTCGCACAGGGCTTTTTGCTTTTTGGTACTTGTAAATTACTTCTGGGCGCCTCTAAAAACCGCGAGCGGCTCAAGGTCGGGGCGACGATGTTGCAACACCTGCAGCCGTACTCCTGTACGGCGAGCATCACAGCCCCGAGATTGGGCCGCGCAGTAGGTTTTTAGAGGTGCCCGTTACTGTCTCACGCAATCCACGAAATAATCGCGCTTGCCGTTCACTTCCCGTTTGACCAAGCCATGCACGTCGGTTTCGAAGCCTGGGAATTTCTCGTTGAAATCGCGAGCGAATTTCAGGTAGTCGACGATGGTCTTGTTGAAGCGCTCACCTGGAATCAACAGCGGGATGCCCGGAGGGTAAGGCGTCAGCAGGATAGAGGTGACGCGGCCTTCGAGTTGGTCGAGCGGCACCCGTTCGATTTCGCGATGCGCCATCTTGGCGAATGCATCCGATGGTTTCATCGCCGGCTGCATGTCGGACAAATACATCTCCGTAGTCAGGCGCGCCACGTCGTGTGCGCGATAGGTTTCGTGGATCTGCTGGCACAGGTCGCGCAGGCCGAGACGCTCATAGCGCGCGTTCTTGCCCTGGTTGGCGGCCGCGAACTCGGGCAGGATGCGCCAGATCGGCTGGTTCTTGTCGTAGTCGTCCTTGAACTGCTGCAGCGCGGTCAGCAGCGTGTTCCAGCGGCCCTTGGTGATGCCGATGGTGAACATGATGAAGAACGAATACAGGCCGCACTTTTCGACGATAACGCCGTGCTCGGCCAGGTATTTGGTGACGATCGAGGCCGGGATGCCGTTTTCGCCGAACTTGCCTTCGAGCGACAGGCCGGGGGTGACGATGGTGGCCTTGATCGGGTCCAGCATGTTGAAATTGGGCGCCAGGTTGCCGAAGCCGTGCCAGTCGTCCTCGGCCCGGATGATCCAGTCTTCGCGGCTGCCGATGCCGTCTTCGGCGAAGCTGTTCGGACCCCAGACCTGGAACCACCAGTCCTTGCCCCATTCTTCGTCGATCTTCTTCATCGCGCGACGGAAATCCAGCGCTTCCAGGATGCTTTCTTCAACCAGTGCGGTGCCGCCCGGCGCTTCCATCATGGCCGCCGCGACGTCGCAGGAGGCAATGATCGAGTACTGCGGCGAGGTCGAGGTATGCATCAGGTAGGCCTCGTTGAAAGCATCCTGGTCGAGCTGCACGGTTTCCGATTCACGCACCAGGATTTGCGATGCCTGCGACAGGCCGGCCAGCAATTTATGCGTCGACTGGGTCGAGAAGATCATCGACTTCTTGGCGCGCGGACGGTCCTTGCCGATCGCGTGCATGTCTTTGTAGAAGTCATGGAAGGTGGCGTGCGGCAGCCATGCTTCGTCGAAATGCAGGGTTTCGATTTCGCCGTCCAGCATGTCTTTCAGCGTTTCGACGTTATAGATCACGCCATCGTAAGTCGATTGGGTGATGGTCAAAATGCGCGGCTTTTTGTTTTTGGCTTCGCGTGCAAAAGGATTGGCTTCGATCTTTTTGCGGATGCTTTCGAGCGTGAACTCTTCCAGCGGAATCGGGCCGATGATGCCGAGGTGATTGCGGGTCGGCATCAGGAACACCGGGATCGCGCCGGTCATGATGATCGAATGCAGGATCGACTTGTGGCAGTTGCGGTCGACCACCACGATATCGCCCGGCGCCACGGTCGAGTGCCACACCATCTTGTTGCTGGTGCTGGTGCCGTTGGTGACGAAATAGCAGTGGTCGGCATTGAAGATGCGCGCCGCATTGCGTTCCGAGTCGGCCACCGGGCCGGTGTGGTCGAGCAACTGGCCGAGTTCTTCGACCGCGTTGCAGACGTCGGCGCGCAGCATGTTTTCGCCGAAGAACTGGTGGAACATCTGGCCGATAGGCGATTTCAGGAAGGCCACGCCGCCCGAGTGTCCGGGGCAGTGCCACGAGTAGGAACCGTCCTGGGCGTAATGCACCAGAGCGCGGAAGAACGGCGGCGACAAGCCGTCCAGATACGACTTCGCTTCGCGGATGATGTGGCGGGCGACGAACTCCGGGGTGTCTTCAAACATGTGGATGAAGCCGTGCAGTTCGCGCAGGATGTCGTTGGGAATATGGCGCGAGGTGCGGGTCTCGCCATACAGATAGATCGGGATGTCGGCATTCTTGTGGCGGATTTCTTCGACAAAGGCGCGCAATGATTTGAGCGCGTTGTCGGTTTCCTCGAACGACCCGGTGCCGAATTCTTCGTCGTCGATCGACAGGATAAAGGCCGATGCCCGCGACTGCTGCTGGGCGAACTGGGACAGGTCGCCGTAGCTGGTCACGCCCAGCACTTCCATGCCTTCTTGTTCCATTGCATCGGCTAATGCGCGGATGCCGAGGCCGGACGTGTTTTCGGAGCGGAAATCTTCGTCAATGATGACGATCGGGAAGCGGAATTTCATCAAGGTCTCCAAGAGACGGTGGTTGATAACAAACCACGAATAATCGCGGCGAACAAAAACGCTAATAGTAATGGCGATCGGATCTGGATGTTGCCTTGCAGCACAAAATAAATTGCCGGGCCAGTGCTTGGTTCATCGCCGCATGCGACAGGCGATGCCAAAAAAACGAAAGCCGAATTCTCGCAGATATGCGGGAAATTGGGGAAAAGATAGCTAAAAATCTGTTGCGAATAACAGATGTTGTTTAGCTATCAATTTGGAGCTCAGGTCAGCGCCGTTGATACACCACAAAAGCGTAGTCCAGGCCGTTGGCGGCGGAGTGATGGTTTTCGCGCGAGACTTCCTGCCATTGCTGCCGGTCGAACGGCGGGAAGAAGGCGTCGCAATCGAAACTTTGCGCGATTTCGGTGACGATCATGCGCTCCGCCATGGCCTGCGCGGCAGCATAGATTTCAGCGCCGCCGATGATGAACGCTTCGGCAGCGCCGACCATGGCCGCTGCCGCCGCCAGCGATGGCGCGCTTTCGACGCCGTCGTGACGCCAGTCCGGATTGCGGGTGATGACGATATTGCGCCGGTTAGGGAGCGCTCGGCCGATGGAGTCGAAAGTCTTGCGGCCCATGATGATCGGATGGCCCGACGTGGTGCGCTTGAAATGCGCCAGATCCTCCGGCAAATGCCAGGGCAGGGTGTTGCGTATGCCAATGCCGCGGTGGGCATCCATGGCGACGATGATGGTCAGGCTAGAACTCATGGGCGGTGGTAGATTGGCCTGAAATAGTCAAGCGTAAATAGGAAAGGTCAAGGAAAGGGCAGATCTTACTATAAGTAACGGATGGAACTTTGTCCGCCTCCATGCGCTCTTAAGCGCTAACGCTGGATTTGCTTTATGGAAAACTCGTGGGCTAGCCAAGCGTCACAAATATGGATGTAAATTGTTACAGAATCGTTGCTTACTAGACATAAATATCAATGGAACACTGGTAAACTACCGCCTACTCGCGATGCCGCCGGAGCGGTATAGCCGAGCGGCTCATTCAAAGCAGTGTCAGATGGGAATCCAATGCATTTAAATTTGTTTCAGCGGACGCAGCCACGCATTGTCGCGTCAGCGCGTGCGCGGGTGGCGGTCGTGCCGCTTGCGCTCGCCCTGCTATTGCCGTGGGTGGCCGACAGCGCATCCGCGTTCGATTTCAACAACGTCGCCAGCCGCGCCAAGGAGCTGGCGGCGGCTTCGTACAGCAAGCCGGTCAGCAAGTTGCCGAAAGAGATCACCAGTCTCGACTACATGCAATACAAGGACATCCATTTCCGGCCGGAAAAATCGACCTGGCGCGACCAGAAGTTGCCGTTCGAACTGGCCTACTTCCATGAAGGATATGCGTTCGACCAGCCGGTAAAGATCAACGAAATCAACGGCAAGAGCGTGCGTGAAATCCGTTTCGATCCGCGCGATTTCGATTTCGGCGCGAACCGGGTCGACTCGCGCAAGCTGCGTAACCTGGGCTTTGCCGGGTTCCGCGTGCATTACCCGGTCAATACCGCCAAATATAAGGACGAGGTATTGTCGTTCCTCGGCGCCAGTTTTTTTAGGGGACTGGGCAAGGACCAAAACTACGGCTTGTCGGCACGCGGACTGGCGATTGATATGGCCCTGGGCTCCGGCGAGGAGTTTCCGCAATTTGTCGAATTCTGGGTCGAACGGCCGCAAGCGAACGCCAAGGAGTTGACGATTTACGCGCTGCTCAATTCGCGCCGCGTGACCGGCGCTTATCGCTTCGTGCTGAAACCCGGGGCGGATACCGCGATCGACGTCAAAGCCCGCTTGTACCTGCGCGAAAACGTCACCAAACTGGGCCTGGCGCCGCTGACCAGCATGTACCTGCACGGCGAAAACCAACGTACCCAGGGCGAGGACTACCGGCCCGAGGTGCATGACTCCGACGGCCTGTCGGTGGCCTCGGGCACCGGCGAGTGGATCTGGCGGCCGCTGGTCAATCCGAAGCGCATGCTGGTGACGTCGTATGCGCTGAGCAATCCGGCCGGGTTTGGCCTGATGCAGCGCGATCGCGATTTTGCCAATTACCAGGATCTGGATTCCCATTACGAAAAGCGTCCGAGCGCCTGGGTCCAGCCGAAAGGCAACTGGGGCGCAGGTCGGGTCGAACTGGTGCAACTGCCGACGCCGGACGAAACCAACGACAATATCGCCGCCTTCTGGGTGCCGGATAATCCGCCCAAGGTCGGCCAGCCTTTCGATCTGGAATACAGCTTGCTGTGGCAAAAAAATGCCGAAAAGCGGCCGCCGCTGTCATGGGTGGCGCAAACCCGGCGCGGCCAGGGCTATCAAAAGAAGACCGATGACAATAGCGTCGGCCTAGTGGTCGATTTCGAAGGGCCGGTATTTCAAAAACTGTCTGCCAAGACCCCGCCGGAAGCGGTGGTTAGCGTCGACGACAACGGCAAACTGCTGGACACCAAAGTGGTCAAGAACGAAGCTACCGGCGGCTGGCGCATGATGCTGCGGGTGCGCCGCAATGAAGACAACAAAGCTGTCGAATTACGCGGTTTCCTGCGTGGCGGCAGTACAACCTTATCTGAAACGTGGAGTTACATATTACCGCCCAACTAGTGCGCGACCAGGCGCACGAGTCGGCCACGCCGACCAATTGCAATCGTTATCTCGACCGTCTGCCATTGACGCCGGAGCAGCGCACGGCCTTGTCCGCGCGTTGCGATGCGGCGGCCGATGCGCCACTGGCCGCCCTGCATCAAGCGCTGGCCGAGAACGCTGCAACGGCGGCCGGCGCCGCCTTGCCCGACGTTAGCCCGGCCTACGGCTCGGTGGCGGCGCGACTGCAACTGGGGTTCGGCTTGCCAAACACTGAGGCCGACCAATCCGGTCCGGCCATCAGCACCGACGCCTGCGGCCGGACCCGGGTCCAGATTGCGCCGCCGCTGAAGCGGACCCCGATTGTCGCCCACCCGTGGGGTACGCTGAACCCGCTGGTGCGCTGGGTCGACAGGGCGAATAAAAAATTCGACCTGCGCCCGCTCACCACACCGCGCCGCCATAAAAAACAGCTGCGTTCGAGCGCCGGCGCGCAAGCGTTGCCGGAACCGCAAACGCCAGCCGCGAGCGACAGCCAGGATCACCATAAAAGCACGCTGCGCGGCAATATGCGGCGCATCGTGCTGCTGATCCTGATGCTGGCGCAGACCGCGCTGGCAAGCTATTTCATGAGCGCGGTGCTGCCTTACCACGGCGCCAAGCCGCTGGAAATGGTCACGCTGGGGCTGTTTGCGCTGCTGTTTTGCTGGGTTTCGGCCGGCTTCTGGACCGCGATGGCAGGCTTCCTGGTCTTGATGCGGGGCACCGACCGCTATGTGATTTCACGCGAAGACGCGGCCCCCGGCCCGATTGCTGCCGATGCCAGGACCGCCATCGTGATGCCGATCTGTAACGAGGACGTGACCCGCGTCTTCGCCGGACTGCGCGCCACCTACGAGTCGGTGGCCAACAGCGGCGAACTCGACCACTTTGATTTCTTCGTCCTCAGCGACAGCGGCGACAGCGATATCTGCACCGCCGAACTGGATGCCTGGAGCAGCCTGTGCCGCACGGTCGGCGGCTTCGGCCGCATCTTCTATCGGCACCGCCGGCGCCGGGTCAAGCGCAAGAGCGGCAACATCGACGATTTTTGCCGGCGCTGGGGCGCCAACTATCGCTACATGATCGTGCTGGATGCCGACAGCGTGATGAGCGGCACCTGCCTGGCGACGCTGGTGCGGCTGATGGAATCCAATCCGACCGCCGGCATCATCCAGACCGCGCCGCGCGCCGCCGGCCGCGACACCCTGTATGCCCGGATCCAGCAATTCTCGACCCGCGTCTACGGCCCCTTGTTCACCGCTGGCTTGCACTACTGGCAACTGGGCGAATCGCACTATTGGGGACATAACGCCATCATCCGCCTGCAACCGTTCATGCAGCATTGCGCATTGGCGCCGCTGCCGGGCGAAGGCTCGCTGGCCGGCGAGATTTTGTCGCACGATTTTGTCGAAGCGGCGCTGATGCGGCGCGCCGGCTGGGGCGTCTGGATCGCCTATGACCTGGCCGGCAGTTACGAAGAAATGCCTCCCAATTTGCTGGATGAGCTCAAGCGTGACCGTCGCTGGTGCCAAGGCAACCTGATGAACTTCCGGCTGTTCCTGGCGAGCGGCATGCATACCGTCCATCGGGCGGTGTTCGTGACCGGCGTGATGGCTTATTTGTCGGCTCCGCTGTGGTTCCTGTCGCTGGTACTGTCCACTATCCTGCTGGCGATGCACACGCTGATCGCACCGGAATACTTCGTGACCCCGGGGCAGTTGTTCCCGGTCTGGCCGGAATGGCATCCGGAACGGGCGCTGGCCTTGTTCACCGCCACCGCGACCTTGCTGTTCCTGCCCAAGATCCTCAGCGTGGTGTTGATCTGCGCCAAAGGCGCACGTGAGTTCGGCGGCGGATTGCGGCTGACTGTCAGCATGCTGATCGAATTGCTGTTCTCGATGCTGCTGGCGCCGGTGCGCATGCTGTTCCATACCCGCTTCGTGGTCGCCGCATTTCTCGGCTGGGCCATCAGCTGGAAATCGCCGCCGCGCGAAGACGCCGAAACCAGTTGGGGCGAAGCCTGCCGCCGACATGGCTGGCATACCGTGCTGGGTCTGGTCTGGGGCAGCGGCGTGTATTGGCTGGAGCCGGGTTTCCTGTGGTGGCTGCTGCCGATTGTCGGCTCGCTGATGCTGTCGATCCCGATCTCGGTGTTTTCCAGCCGGGTGTCGCTCGGCCGCGGTTTCCGCCGCGCCCGGTTGTTCGTGATCCCGGAGGAGGTCGACCTGCCGTCGGAACTGGCCGCCACTACCGTCTACAACGACAACGGCAAAGCGCTGGCCGGCTTCAACCAGGCGGTGCTCGACCCGCTCGTCAACGCCTTGCTGTGCGCGGCGCTGACCGCCCGCCCAGGCGTGCCGGCCAACACCCGGGCGGCGCGCGCAACGCTGGTGCAGAGCGCATTGCAAGACGGCCCGGACAGCTTGTCGCAGAAACAAAAAAACGCCTTGCTGGACGACCCGCTGATGCTGTCGCAATTGCATTTCGAAGTGTGGAGTTCGAACCAGGCGCATCAGCGCTGGCAAGAATTGCTGATGGCTTGACTGTCTCTTAGAAACAAGGATTAGGTACGATGCAACGACGCGATTTTTTGAAAGCGTCGGCGGCCCTGGCAGCCGCTGGCTTCCCGGCAAGTTCGCTGCTGGCGGCAGCGGCGGCCCCGGATAAACTGAGTTTCCTGGGCCAGCCGAAAGCCTTCGATTACGCCTGGCTCAAAGGCCACGCCAGACACCTGGCCGGCCAGCCTTACCGAGCGCCGGAAAGCCATGTTCCGGAGCAAGTCAAGGCACTCGATTGGGAGCAGTATCAGGCGATCGGCTACCGCGCCGATCATGCGCTGTGGGCCAACGATCAATTGCCATTCCAGGTCAAATTCTTTCACCTCGGCTTGTACTTCAAGACCCCGGTCCGGATTCATGAACTGAAGAACGGCCAGGCGCAGCAACTGGCCTACGACCCGGCCATGTTCAACTACGGCAAAAGCGGCTTGCATGCGGCACAAATGCCTAAGGACCTCGGCTTCGCCGGATTCCGGGTCAATGCGCATACCGACCTGGAACGCGACATCACTGCATTTCTGGGCGCCAGCTATTTCCGCGCCGTCGGCGTCGAGGGCCAATACGGTTTATCGGCACGTGGCCTGGCGATCGACAGCGGCATGCAGCGGCCGGAAGAGTTTCCGGTGTTCACCGACTTCTGGCTGGAACGGCCGGCCAAAAATGCCGGCAAGCTGGTGGTGTACGCCTTGCTCGATTCGCCCAGCGTGGCCGGGGCTTATCGCTTTGAAATCCAGCCCTCGGCGACGCTGGTGATGGAGGTCGATGTCGCGCTGTATCCGCGCAAGACCATCGAACGGATGGGCGTGGCGCCGCTGACCAGCATGTTCCAATACGCGGAAAACGACCGCCGCCCGAAAGCGTCCAACGACTGGCGGCCCGAGATCCACGACTCCGACGGCTTAGCCATGCAGCGCGGTAACGGCGAGTGGATCTGGCGGCCGTTGACCAACCCCGAACAAGTGCGTTTCAACGCCTATCAGGATGAGAGCCCGCGCGGCTTCGGCCTGCTGCAACGCGACCGCAACTTCGACCATTACCAGGACGACGGCGTGTTCTACGACCGCCGCCCCAGCCTGTGGGTGGAACCGAAATCCGGCTGGGGCAAAGGTTCGGTGCAACTGGTCGAAATCCCGACCGTCGACGAAACCTTCGACAATATCGTCGCCTTCTGGAACCCGGCCGACAAGCCGCAAGCAGGGCAGGAATATCTGTTCGGCTATCGCCTGCATTGGGGCAGCAAGATGCCATCCACGCCGCCGCTGGCGCAAGTGGTGGCGACCCGTACCGGCCTGGGCGGCGTGGTCGGCCACAACCGGACCTACTATTCGTGGCGTTTCGCGGTCGATTTTGCCGGCGCCAACCTAGCCCAGCTGGGCAAGGAGGCCAAGGTGCAAGCCGTCATCAGCGCCTCGCGCGGCAAGGTCGAAATCACCTCGGCCCGTCCGCTCGATGCGATACACGGCTACCGCGCAATGTTCGACATCAAGCCGACCGACGACAGCGTCGCGCCGATCGACTTGCGGCTCTACCTGGCCGCCGCCGACGGTAGACCGTTGAGCGAGACCTGGCTGTATCAATGGACCCCGCCGGCAGCGGCTCAGCGGGTTTTTTGATCTGCAGCAGGTTTGACATTGAAAATCGGACTTTCTTTTTTTCTGATTTGATGGTGCGCATTCATCCAGGAACAGTTGCTCCAGGCTATACGGCGGATTATTCATGATCAGGTTGTCGATCCCCAGTTTTTGCCCGTCTATCAGCACTTGCACTTGCTCCAGGGTGATTGGCTGCCAATGTGGCCAGCCAAATTGATTGCGACGTCTACACGCTATTTGGTCTCTGCATCAAAACCACGTACCACCTCTACTGACTTGATCATGTCGATCGCTTGTTGCTTGGTGAGTGTTTTATAGGGCAGCGCCAAGCCGACCTCAACCCAGACGCCTTTGCTGAATACTTTTCCCTCTATCCTTGTGATGCGCTCTATGTTTTCCTCCATCTCCATCGGGGAAATCATCCTGATGAATTTTGATCGGAAATTTCCCTGGTCTATACGCAAGAATTTTTCTTTGCCATCTTGAACCAGGATGGTTTTTTTACTGAGCAGCTTATTCCAGGTGTCATCTCGTTCATATGAGGTACTTACAAATCGGCGTGGTTTTTTATCGCCGACTGCACTTAGAGATACGATTCCCTCAAAGTAATACCCGGAATAATCAGGATTTTCTTCTCTGTTCCGCCAGAATGTGCAGGAATCTTCGCTTGCCCTCGCCAATTCAAAATACTTTGGAACATCAATTTTTACTTCTGCGCCCTTGCAAGTGAACGTTATGATTTCGGCATGGACGAATGTTGTTAGTAGGAAGAACAGCGCACAAGCGTTCCGTATGGTGCGCAAGAAAAATAACGAGGTAGTTTCGATACACATCATTTCTCTTCCTTTTTCATATTGCGGGTCATGCCCTCGGTCAAATCCGACAAGGCGCTATACGCATGAGTAAAAAATTTGCAGCGCTCCGGCAAATGCTTCTCTGCGCTGTTGATTTGCCGTGTCACTCTGCTGACGCTGGCCTTGATGCCGGCGGCATCCGTCAGTCCCTGAAATTGCGATTTATCGGCACGCTGACTGATATTGAGACGGCCATCCAATATCCATTTTGGCTTGACATTGGGCACAGGATTTCTGTCGCGGGTACGTAACGATACCCAGTACAAGCCTGCCGAATCACAGGCTGTATACGCGTCATGCTCAAACAGTAGGTTGTTGTCGCCGATGGTCATGTCAATGCCGCGATGTTTTCCGTATTTGGCATAGTTGGTTTTGCCCGTCGTCTGAATCAGGCCGCGGCCCTTATATTTGGGTCCGTCGCCAATATCTTCATTCCCTAACTCCACAGCTTTGTCGGGATCATCCCTCTTGTCATACGCCCATCCATCCGCATACTCCACCACCGTCTGCAAATAATCGGTCTCCAGCACCGCTTGACCAAAAAAGTGCGCGGTACGGAGCGGCGTGTTCAAGCCATATTTACGCAACATATTGTTGAGGCCAACGCCTATATGCGACGGCAAAATCTGTAGCTTGGCGCGTTGACCCAATACTAGAATTTCTGCCATATGCCTGTAAGACTTGAATCCGGCTGGTAGCAAGCCAATCATTTCCGAAAGACTCAACCACCCGCACTGCCTGAAATGCGCAATGAACTCATGCGGATGAAAATGCCATTGCGCATCCAGATATTCCTGCGGCAAATCGTCAAATGTCGTCGCCAGCAAATGCCGCTCGAAACGGCCCCAGTCTTCCGGCTTATCCATCTGTTCCCGCACCCAGCCGTAACGTTTCGCGATCGTCGCCCGATCCCATTCGCACGGCGTTTTGCAAATCGTGCGCCGCAGTTTGGCTCGCACTTCTGGTTTGCCCAGCCGCGCCGCCAGTTTGACCCGGTCGAGCAGGCTTTCCGGGTCGGCCGGGTCGCGCACCAGCACTTTCATTTTCAGTGAATTGCAGCGCTGGTCGTCCGGGCTTGGATCGTCGTCGTAGCAATTCCAGCCCATCACCGGCAGACAATCGGCGTCGCTGAATTTGCGAGTGCCGGGCCCATTCAGGTCGGCCCAGAGTTCGCCGTCGGCAGTTGCGATCTTGCGCCAGTGTGGGGCATCGGCCGGCAGCGGATCGCGGCCCAGATTGCGGCCGAAGCGCAGCAGTTCGTACCAGCCGCTGGGACTGGAATCGCTTGCGTCCGTTAAGCTGGCGTGGCGCTCGCTGGCGGTTTTATATAGCTTGTACTCGAACTGCTCCGGTTCTTTTTCTTCGCGGCTGGCGATCACCTGACCGTATTTGTCGCGGGTGGTCAGGATGCTGCGGCCTTGCTGGTAGGCGATGCTGAGCCACAACTCTTGCTCCAGGCGTTTGCCGTCGCCGCTACGCCGGTGACTGCTCGGCGGGTTGGATCTGACCGGGGTTTCGGGCGGCAGATAGATATGGATCTGGCCGAACACGCTGTCGCTGCGGCCATCCTCCGGCGGCACCTGGTCCACCGCTCTCCAGGGACCAGGAAAGCACGGGGTGCTGTAGTCGTTGACGATTTTGCGGCCTATCAGTTTTTGCAGATTGGCGTCGTCGCAGCAGATTTCAAAATGGATCTGGCGTCGATGGCCGTAGATTTGCCCCCCTTGGCCGATGACCTCCTTGCGCGCCACTTTTTTGCCGGGCACGATGCCGGGCGCCAGTTGCGACAGGTGCATATAGGCCGAATAGAAGGTGACCGTGGTCGGAACATGGCCGCTGGCGCCGATCTCGGTGGTGTGGGCCAGCACCAGCATGCCAATGTCGGTCCAGGTGACGGCGCCTTTCTCATTGCTGAACGCGCCGTAGGTTTGGCCGTGGTTCAGGTCCGTGCATTCTTGCGGCGGCGGTTTGGCGTAGATGACGACGCCGTCGGCAATCGCGCAGACCGGCAAGCAGCCATAACCATGCGGCAAGATCGGTGAGTCCAGGTGCAGGCCGTTATGCCATTCGAAGCCGCCACTGACCGGGAAGCTGCCTTCAGGCGCGCCGCCGGTGCCGCTGACGGCAGAGATCGGCGGCGGCATCGCGGCGTTCAAAAAGCCTTCTTCGGTGAAGCTGCCTTGCGGCAGGAAGGGCGGGCTGATCAGCAAGATTGGTCTCCTTGGTAAATGTGAATAAAGAAACCGTGGCCGGCGCTAGGCATCAAGATCTCCTGCAAGACAAGTTGAGGGCTTGCATTGTAAGAGTCTTAAGTTGGTAAATGTATAAGACAATGCTTAATTTGAATTTATAAGCTCATACAAACTGCGCTCTCGGTAATTAGGTTTTAAGAGCCTCAGCACGACTAAAATCAACATGATCGTCGGCCGACGGCCGACCGTTGAGCGAGACTTGGCTGTATCAATGGACCCCGCCGGCAGTGGGCCAGCGGGTTTTTTAGAAGGGCTGACAGGTGTCGCTAAAAGAAGCGTCGAGAAAACATTAAAGCATGGCAATATACTGCCTGCCTTGAGTTGGACCTTGCGATAAATACTTCCTGGAGCATTGGCATGTTTGGCTGGTTTGAAAAGTTGCTGCACCCGTACCCCGACGCCGTCGTAACTCCGCCGCCGCGCGGCTTCCTTCCTTTTATCTGGGCCTGCACCAAAGGCTTGCGGCGCTATATCGCCGCGATGACGCTGCTGACCGCCGCCTGCGGTGCGTTCGAAGCGCTGCTGTTCGCGATGATGGGCCGCATCGTCGATTGGCTGAGCCATGTGCAGCCGGCCATGCTGTGGAGCCAGGAACGTAACCATCTGCTGGCGCTGGCCGGCGTGCTGGTGGCCAGCCCGGTGCTGATTGCCCTGCAAAGCATGTTCAAGCAGCAGGCGCTGGCCGGCAATTTCCCGATGCTGCTGCGTTGGCAATTCCACCGCCTGATGCTCAGTCAAAGCATGCACTTTTACCAGGACGAGTTCGCCGGCCGGGTCGCCGCCAAAGTCATGCAAACCGCGCTGGCGGTACGCGACGTTTGCATGATCCTGTGCGACATCCTGGTGTTCGTGCTGATTTACTTCATCACCATGGTGGCTGTGGTGGGCAGCTTCAACGGCTGGATGCTGGCGCCGTTTTTGGGCTGGGTCGCGCTGTACGTGCTTGCCTTGCGCTACTTTGTGCCGCGCCTGAGCCGGGTCGCCAAAAAGCAAGCCGATGCGCGCTCGCTGATGACCGGCCGCATCACCGATGCCTACACCAACATCGCTACCGTCAAACTGTTTTCCCACGCCGGGCGTGAAGCCGGTTACGCGCGTGCAGCGATGCAGGAATTCCTGCTGACGGTGCACGGCCAGATGCGTCTGGTGACCGGTTTCGAAATCGCCAACCACGCCATCAGCATGCTGCTGATCCTGAGCACCGCCGGCGTCGCGCTGTGGCTGTGGACCCAAGGCCAGGTCGGAGTCGGCGCAGTCGCCGCCGCCACCGCCATGGCGCTGCGCCTGAACGGCATTTCGCACTGGGTCATGTGGGAGATGGCATCGCTGTTCGAGCAGGTCGGCACGGTGCAGGATGGCATCAACACGCTATCGCGCCCGCACGCGGTGGAAGACCAGCCCAACGCCAAGCCGCTCAAGGTCACCCGCGGCGAACTGCATTTCGAACAAGTCAGTTTTGCTTACGGCGGCATGCGCCCGGTGATCGAACAACTGTCGCTGCACGTCCGTCCCGGCGAAAAGATCGGCCTGGTCGGCCGTTCCGGCGCCGGCAAATCGACCATCGTCAACCTGCTGCTGCGCTTCTACGACGTCGAGCAAGGCCGCATCCTGATCGACGGCCAGGACGTCTCCGAAGTCACGCAAGACACGCTGCGGGCGCAAGTCGGCATGGTCACGCAAGACACCTCGTTGCTGCATCGCTCGGTGCGCGACAACCTGCTGTACGGCCGGCCCGACGCCACCGACGCCGACATGCTGGCGGCCGCCAAGCGCGCCGAGGCGGACGACTTCATCCAGACCCTGACCGATCCCAAGGGCCGCACCGGCTACGACGCCCACGTCGGCGAACGCGGCGTCAAATTGTCGGGCGGACAACGGCAGCGGATCGCGATTGCGCGCGTGATGCTGAAAGACGCGCCTATCCTGTTGCTAGACGAAGCCACCAGCGCGCTCGATTCCGAAGTGGAAGCGGCGATCCAAGCCAGCCTGTACCGCCTGATGGAAGGCAAAACCGTGGTCGCCATCGCCCACCGCCTGTCCACCATCGCCGCGATGGACCGCCTGATCGTGCTCGACAAAGGGCGCATCGTGGAGGAGGGCGATCACCATACGCTGCTGGCACGGGGCGGCTTGTATGCGCGGCTGTGGGCGCATCAGAGTGGCGGCTTTCTGGGGGAAGAGGCGGACGACGACGAAGTGGGACAGGCGGTTGCTGTTTAAGCGATCAGGCTTCTGTAGTTAAACGGCGTCAGAGTTCGTTATGGAAGATCTTCCTTCCTGTCAACCGAATATCTCCGGCAGCGTTCTTATCTCATCCCGCAGCGAATGCGGCTTTTGAAACCTGATCACTCGAAGGAACGAACATGAAAAAATTACTTGGCATTGCTGCAATCATCCTCGCTTTCTCGCCACTGGCACAAGCGCAAGGCAACGACGCTCTGGCCGGCCATCCAGAAGCCCGTAACGACCGTCCTGCTGCAGAGTCCTACGAGCATGCGCCTGTTGCACACAAAGCGCACAAAGGCGCGAAGCACGTGGCCAAAGTGAAGCATCAAGTGAAGCACCATCACAAGGCTGCCAAGAAGGCGTAATTGCGAAAAGTGCGGCGGCTGGGAATGGATTAGTCATCACCAGGCCGGCGCAATTGAGTAAGCAATATCCAGCGATATTGTTTTACGCAAGATTAAAAGGGTCAGGGTTTGTTCGGCGGATTTATCGCTGAATAAATCCTGGCCCTTTTGCTAATTGCTGCAACAGTCGTTGGGCCTTCCAACCCGATCGTCCGGCATGACCTTGGCCGACATGACCATGGGGGCGTACGCTGGTATCCGCATGGGGTGGGCGGTCAATGCAATTGGTCTGGCGTTATGCCAACAGGCCCTAGAAAAACCCTTGGAAAATTCTTTGCCATCGGCGTCACTAAGTAGAACGAACATTCCATCGTCCGCGATGAATTCTATGATTTTGGTTGAAGACAAAAAGCTTGCCGAATTGTTTGGGAGTGAATATGCGCTCTACAAGAAACAATCGGCGAGATTGATTCCGGGGATCTGGTAAGGATGGCTCGCTTCATTGTTGGTTGAACGTTCGTTTTAGGGTGGCGCAAACCGGCCAAACCCGCTCACGCAGGTCTGGCGCGTATTCGATATTACTGAGGAAATTTTGATGAGCAATACTGAAGCACTATGGGAAGCGCGGGTTGCCGAACTATGGAGCGCATTTGACGACTACGCGCCTGAGGCATTTGTCGCGCGACTCGACCTGTTGGCGTCCGAGCTGGCGCCAGGAAGCGCCATTGCACTGTTTGAACGCGGCGCCGCGCAAGACTCTACAGGTCATCCCGATCTTGCTGTCCCTTTATATCAGGCCGCTCTCGACATCGGCTTAACCGGTTTGCGTCGTCGCCGGGCGGTCATTCAAATGGCGAGTTCGCTGCGCAATTTAGGCAACCCTCTGCGTGCGGCGGAGCTACTGACGGTCGAACTTGAAACTGCGAACGACGATCTGGATGGCGCGGTACGTGCATTCCTGGCGCTGGCCCTGGTCGATCTTGGGCGCGAACGCGAAGCAGTAGCGATAAGCCTTGAAGCGCTTTCCCGTTATCTTCCAAGGTACAACCGTTCGCTCGCTCGATACGCGAGACACCTTACAGAGGCGTCTCGCTAGCATCGGCCGCACACGTCGACATTGTTAGGTTTTGCAGCGTTGCAGCACTCTCGGATATACCCTCAAAAATAGCTCAATCAGCCATTCTTTTTTAAGAATATTCCTAAATACAAATCATATGTTGCCCGCGAGAATGTCCGTGTTTCTCGCAGGAATTTGCATATTTCGTGTTTATTATTCTTTTGAAAAGACAAGGAGCGCCGGGTTATGAACATGCGCCAGACTGACATTGAGCGGTTGACGAAATTTCAGGTAAATCGCATTGCGGCAGCACTATCGTGGGGCATCGCGTATTCCGGTGCCGGCACTGCGTCTCGCACGTCGAATTGGTCTGTGACGCGCGGTCCTCTCGTCTATTGCCTGGACCCGCAAACGGGTGTCATGGCGTGGGACGGGGACGTGGTGGGCACGCTCGGTTGCGCGCCCGGCGATCTCGACCACATCGAGAAAGTGTTGGCGCTGGTCCGGCCCGCGGAGCGCTTGTTCATGCGGCGCTATTGGTCCATCGAAAGATACGGACGGGACTATGCGACACGGCAATTCCGGGTCCCGTTAGACGCCGCAGCAGCGCATACCCTGATAGATACCAGCCGCCCGATCGTCGATGCGGACGGCAAGGTGGCGGTGATTGCCGGCGCCTGGCAAGCCGACGCTAACGGCGCGCCGCACCCGGTCCAGGCGGCATCATGAGCAGGCGAACCGGTGCTTTGCTGATTCACGGATTGGGCGGCACCCAATTCGATCTTGGGGCAATGCATAGGGCGTTGCGGCGCGCGGATATCGACGCGCACACCTTGACCTTGCCCGGCCACGGCGGCCATCCCGCAGATCTGGTCGAGGTGCAAGCCGAGCATTGGCTTGACGCGCTGACGCAAAAATATCGGGAACTGATCAATCGCTACGACACGTTTCATGTGATCGGCATGTGCATGGGCGGACTGCTTGCGCTGGCTTTGTGCGAACGCGAGCAGCACTACAAGGGCCGGCTCGTGATCCTGGCCGCGCCGGTCTACCTCGATGGCTGGTCGACCCCCTGGTATCGGGATGTGCGGCACCTGCTGTATCGCATACCGGCGCTTGCGGCGCGTGTCAAAGTCGAGGAATCCGAGCCGTTCGGCGTCAAGAATGCGTTCGTGCGGGGGGCTGGTCAAGGCCAAATTCGAGCGCGGCGACGCTTTCCATTACCGCTGGGTGCCGCTCACCTGCCTGCAGCAAGTCGACCGGTTGAGGGATTGGGTGCGCGAGCGCGCTTGCCGAATCGGCTGTCCGACCTTGATCGTCCATGCCCGGGACGACGAACTGACCAGCTTGAAGTCGGCCGCTTTCCTGTGCGGCGCGATACCGGACGCGCGTGCGGTCGTATTGGAAAACAGTTACCACCTGATTTGCATCGACAATGACCGCAAGACGGTCTTCGCCAGCATGCTGGATTTTTTTGGCAGCGAGACGGCTGTCGAGGATTGCCGGGATAGTTGGTTTTAACAGCATTTATTCTGTCCGATGCCGCAATCGTTAGGCTTGTCAACCCAACCACGCCAATGTCCGGATTGTCATGGCATCCAATAGCGTTTATAGTCGGCCCCGTCCCTGAGAAACAGATCAAGGGATGAGGTTTCACAGCCTGGAATACAAGAAGCGCGCAAATCGCACAACGCGGTTTGTGCGTACACCGTCGCACGTCCCTATGGGCGGTGATGGTGGGGAGCCCTCGGGCTGCCGGTTTTTCTTCTTGTACCGGTCTGTGAACCCTGCCGTCTGCCGCCGTGTGTCAAGAACGCAAAAGCCGAAGTATCGGCCGCTGCGATGCTTTATTGAAGATGAGGGTCGGCCCCTCGTGATCGGCGTGCAGGCGCA